>CAIUHP010000047.1 GCA_903899015.1 uncultured Armatimonadota bacterium
ACGCCGGTGTTGCGAAGTTGAAACCGTCTTCGGTCAAGTCAAACAGAACAAAGGATTTCGACGGTTACTGCTCAAGAGCAAAGAAAAAGTCCAAGTTGAACTCGGACTGCTCCTCCTTGCCCACAATCTCTCAAAAATTGCAGCCTGAAGCAACTCGGAAGCTAACGGGAATCGATATTGGTTCGCAATGGGCTCCATTTATTGTCGATTAAGGCAATAACTACGCAATTGCGACGCAGCACGTCCAAAACAACAGGCTCAAACAGGAAAAAGGGCCGCCTTTATGAGACGGCCCCTTTTGAGCCGGTATGAAATGGAAGCTTTACCTTCCCGCGAGGAACGATGAAACCGGTGTGTAGAGGATTGCAATGCCGATTACGCCAGCAACACAGATCGCACACACACTTGTCGAAGAACGACTCATCTTCGAAAGCTTGGCTTCGGACTCGTCGGAGTCTGCGACGAATGCAGCACGAGCGATAGCGAGATAGTAGTAAACGCTGATTACAGAGTTCACGGCCAACACCAGTGCCAGAGGCCAGAAGCCTGTGCGTAGTGCGTCAAAGAACAAAAGGAATTTACCAACGAATCCACCGGTTGGCGGAAGTCCGATGAGAGAAGCCATGCACACGAATAGGGCCACCGCCGCAAATGGAGAGCGTTTCCACATGCCGTTGAGGTCTTCAAGCTTCGTACCTTCCCTGCCATTCTTCGCTCCGAGTGAGACAACAGCGAAAGCCCCGATTGTCATCAGCGAGTAGCTTAGGAGGAAGTAAAGCAGACTGCCTGCGCCGACCTTGTAATCCTTCGAGTGAGCGATGAAGGCAATAAGCACGTAACCTGCATTAGCGATCGAACTGTAGCCGAGGATTCGTTTTACGTCTTTTTGAACGAGTGCTGCAAAGTTGCCTGCGAACATCGTCAGAATCGCGAGCACGCTGATGACAGGAACCCAGTAGCTGGCAAGCGGACCGAAAGCGTTGAGAATTCTCCAGAGCGCTGCGAACGCGGCCACTTTACTTGCGGTAGCCATGAAAGAGCTAACGTTGGTTGGGGCTCCTTGGTAAACGTCCGGCGTCCACTGGTGGAAAGGCACAAGGCTTGTCTTAAATCCGAGTCCGATGAGCATCAATGCCAAGCCGAAAAGTAGCATTGGCTTGGTAGCATCGGTGTGATGAGCCCAGGTCGTGCTCACAAAATCTAGGTCGAGGCCACCGGTTGATCCGTAGACAAACGAGATCCCGTAAAGGAGGAATCCGCTTGCAAAGGCTCCGAGAAGGAAGTATTTGAGTGCAGATTCTTCCGATTTCTCTTCGCTTCGGCTCATTCCCGCCATGACGTAGAGCGAGACGGAGAGGATTTCTAACCCAAGGAAGATCACCAAGAGGTTGGATGTCGTGGCCATGATCATGGCACCGACGGTGGACCAAAGGACCAGCGGATAAAACTCGCCAAACGGAATCCGCTTTTCTCTGAGATAGCTTTCGCTGAACAGAATGGTTAATGCAGAAATCAAAACGAGAATGAATTGGATGGAGGTCCCAAAGGGATCTCTCAGGAACAATTCTCCAGCGGTAGCAAATACCGGCTGATCCATCTGAAGGAATAGGGCAACGCCAGAAAGGATTAATCCTCCAACGCTAATTCCAACGATGAGACTGTTCTCCCGCTTCGGCTGAAACATCTCGACGACGAACGCGCAGATGCCCGTAAGCGCCACGATGATGATCGGCAGAAGAGCCGACCATTCGATCGACGGTATGGCAAAGTGGAAGGCCTTATCCAATGTTAGATTGCTCCAGAGTCTCTAGATATTTCTCTTGGCCGATGACCAGCTTAAATTCGCTGCTCGGATCAGAGGATGCGGTTGCACCCGGTCTTGATTGTCGAACCTCGTCAGCGGAAATCTTGCTAAGGTCGTAATCCCAAGCAAAGAGTGTCGCTGGTAAGTCGCTGACAAAATCGATGTAAAGTTCTTCCTTCCCGGCAACGAAGAGCACATTACATGTGGCTCCACTTGCTTCGCTGAGAAGCTCTCGGTCGCGCTCCAGATAATGTCCGCCGTACTGCATGGGTGTGCAGTGCGCGGGAGAGGCTCCGTGCAAGCGATAGAAGATTCCGTCGGCCCCAGACTCTAAGCTCTCGCGAATTTGAGTCCGAACCTCTTCAACTAATCCATCGAGTACGACACTGCCAACCGATGGATCATCTTTCAAAGCTCGATTAAGGTCGATTCCCTTTCCGAGTGCCAATCCGAACGGGTTAGGCACTTCGGCAAGAACGACTTGATTCTCGTCGAGCCGAACCACGATCTCGGAAGTTGGAACGACAGAGGCATCCGAAGATCCGTTGCCACCAAGCCACGTCAACGTAGGTTGGAGATCGACGGCACCTCCACGAGATGCCGCAATAACTCGTTCTCTCGAAGTCAAGGATTCACCTTGGCAGTCATTGCTAGTCGATGAGTGGTTTCCTTCTTCGCTTCAATGAACGCATCAGTATCGGTCCAGACAGGTCTCTGTCCGGCTTTTCCGGTTGACATCTTGAGGGTTGCATTCAAGCTTGTCTGCATCGGATTCATGAATGTGTTGGGAGCAAGTCCACCCCACAGAATGAACACGACGAGGACGCCCGCCAAAGCAATTTCAGGGCCCTTCAAATCTAGAAGCGTCTTGTTGTCTTCCTTGACTTCGCCGTAGAACATTCTCTGGAACATATAGAGCATGTAAACCGCGGCAAGAACGACACCAAAGACCGCAACCACGATCAATCCAAGGCTGAACTGGTGATTGTAAGCAGCATTGAAGCCACCAACCATCGCGAGGAATTCACCCACGAATCCGTTCGTTCCCGGAAGACCGACGCTTGAGAGCATCGCGATCAGGAACAGCGCGGCGAAAATCGGCATCTGCGACTTGAGCCCGCCGTAATCCTTGAACAACGTTGAGCCCTTTCGCTGATAGAGGAATCCGATCAACAAGAACAGAATCGTTGCCGTGATACCGTGGTTGAGTTGCTGATAGGCTCCTCCCAACAATCCGATTCGAGTGAGCGAGAAGATTCCGAGCAGAATGAATCCCATGTGAGAGAGCGAGGAGTAAGCCATCACTCGTCTCATATCTGGCTGGACCGCCGCAATAATTGCGCCGTAAACAATTCCGATAACCGCAAGTGTGACCATGATCGGCACTTGGTTCGGCAAGGTGTCGGGGAATAGCGGAAGGCAGAATCTCAACAGTCCGTACGTTCCCATCTTAACCATCACACTCGAAAGAATCGGACCGGCAGTTGGCGATTCAGCGTAGGTATCTGGAATCCAAGTGTGAAGTGGGAAGGCGGGTGTCTTGACCAGCAAAGCGATTGCAAAGGCCCAGAAGATAAATGGCTCGGTTGTCAGGGCTCCGGCCCAGAACTTGCCCGTTGCGACCTGCTCTTGAATCTTCACTAGGTCAAAGCTGAGTTCACCGGTTGTTTGGAACTGGAGGTATCCAAGTCCAACGATTCCGACGAGCATGAAAATCGAGCCGGCAAACGTATAAATCAGGAACTTGTTGGCGGCCTTTGCACGGCCCTCTCCTCCCCAAATGTTGATGAGCAGCCACATCGGAATGAGTGTCATCTCAAAGAACACAAAGAAGAGAACTAAGTCGAGCGATAGGAACGAACCCAGCATCGCCGATTCAAGCATGAGCATGCACGCCATGAACGCTCGGACTCGGGTTTCCACCTTGAGGCTACATGCAACCGCAATCACACTTAGGAACGTGGTTAACAAAACCAGCCATAGCGAGATTCCATCGACACCTAAATGGTAAGACACGCCCAAAGCGGTAATCCACGGGTGGTTTTCGCTCAGTTGAAAGGCATAGCTTCCAGAGTCAAATTTGGTCAGCAATCCGAGGCTGACCAAGAAAGTCAGTCCGGTGGCGACCAAAGCGCCTTGCTTGATCGTTTTGGCTTTGCCTTCTGGAAGCAACATCAAAAGGAGCGCAGCTGCTAATGGAAGGAACGTTATTACCGAAAGTAGCATCATTAGCGACCTCCCTGTGTGAGCGCGTAAGCAAAGTAGCTGAGGAAGCCGATGAATCCGACGAGCATCATGAGGGCGTAGAGCCGGATGTAGCCGGTTTGGCACCGCTTAAGTATCAAACCGATACCACCGGAAACTTTGGCGAAGCCGAGAACAATACCGTCGACAAGTCCAATATCAAACCATTGCCAAAGCCCGTTGGCGATATCACCACCACCGTCAACTGTCGCCACCGTCATCGCGTTATCAAAACCAAATTGATCTCGCTCGGCTCGGCGTAGGCCACTCCACTTCGATTCATCGAAGTCTTGATTCTTAGGCAGCCCCTTCGCATAAAAGGCGAGGCCAAGCAAAATACCGCCGACAGCGGCAATGGTTGAATACAGCGCAAGCGGGATATTTGAGGGCTCAGTAGAGACCTTGCCGAGGACTGGAAGATCGTTGGGATACAGCCAATGCTCGAAGACTCCGTTATTCGCCAGCATAAATCCGCCACCCACCGAAAGTAGCGCGAGGACGACGAGTGGAATCCACATGCTTGGGGAAACTTCTTTTGGAGTATGGTTCGCATCGAGGACGTGATGATGCTCATCGGCATGATCGTCGTCTCCATGGTGTGTTTCCGCGGGAATATTTCGCCATCGCTCTTCCTTACCGAGGAAGGTTAAGCATGTGAGGCGAGTCATGTAGATCGAAGTAAGTGCTGCAACTCCTAGACCGATCCAACCTGAGATCTGTCCAAGCTGGACACCCTCGATTTGAGCGTGGGTATTGGCAAGCGCGCCGCCTAGAATCGCTTCTTTACTGTAGAAGCCAGCGAATCCGAAGACACCCGGGATGCCGACCGCGCAGATCGCGAGCGTGCCAAGAATCATTGTCCAGAAGGTAATCGGCAGATACTTTCTAAGGTTGCCGTAGTTCCTCATGTCTTGGTTGTGAGCCATCGCATGGATGACCGCACCTGCACCAAGGAATAGGAGAGCCTTAAAGAAAGCGTGGGTCGTTACATGGAACATGCCAGCCCAGTAAGCACCGGAGCCACAGGCAATGAACATGAAGCCCAACTGAGAAACCGTTGAGTAGGCAAGGACCTTCTTGATGTCTGACTGCCCGAAAGCGATCAGTGCCGCGAACAAAGCAGTAAATGCTCCGATAACGCAGATGACGGCGCTTGCAACGGGCGACATCTCGAAAACGATGTGCATTCGGTTGAGGAGCACAACGCCTGAAGTCACCATCGTCGCCGCATGGATCAGAGCCGAAACGGGAGTCGGACCGGCCATCGCGTCTGGCAGCCAGAGATAAAGTGGGAACTGTGCCGACTTACCTGCCGCGCCGACAAAAAGCAGCAGTCCAATCGCAGTCGCCATGATTGGGTTCGCTTGCAGGACCGATTTGAGAGCAGGAAGCATCGAGTCATAGCTCAAGTACCGACCGTCTGCAATCAGATTGTGCTGCGACATCAGCAAAGCGATGATGAGCAAGAGCCCCAGCGTAAGGCCCCAGTCTCCAATTCGATTGACGATGAACGCTTTGTTCGCCGCCTTCGAGTTCGCGATGTCTTTGTACCAAAAGCCAATGAGCAAGTAGGAGCAGAGTCCCACACCTTCCCAGCCCACGAAAAGGAGAAGTAGGTTGGCTCCCAGAACCAGGATGAGCATCGAGAAGATGAACAGGTTCATGTAGGTGAAGAAACGAGCGTATTCTCGTTCCTCACTCATGTAGCCGGTGGCATAGAGGTGAATGAGGGTGCCAATACCGGTAATGATGAGAACCATCGTCATCGACAACGGATCGACAATGAATTCAAACGGGATGCGCAGATTGCCGGCATCTATCCAATGCCCAAGTTGAGCAATGCTCGCACTCGCCTCAGGTCCACCCTTTGTGCCAAGAGTAATCATGAGGCCGACCGCGAAGGACAGCAAAATGGGCAACACTGCGAGAGCCCCCAGGACTCTTCGCCCAAACATCTTCTCGATTCGTGTCCCTAAGAGGGCTTGAACAAGAAACCCAACTATCGGGAAGAGAAGCACCAGCCAGATCGATTCGTAATTCATTTCGATTTCAGCCCCGAAGCAGGTTCAATTCGTCGATGTCCACGTTGTCACGTAGACGATAGATCGCCATGATGATGCCGAGTCCAACCGCGACTTCCGCCGCCGCAACTGCCATCACAAAGATCACCATCATTTGGCCCGCCATCATGCTGTTTTGCATTGCTAACCGGTCATCGGGCATAGAGGCCATTTGATAGCGAGCAAATGTCAAAAACGTAAGGTTCACCGAGTTCAGCATTAACTCGATGCACATAAAGATCACAATCGGGTTACGGCGGATCACTACACCCACAACGCCGGTCGTGAACATGAACATTCCTAAGCCGATATAGGCCGCGAGAGGTACTCCGTTCATACACGCCTCTTTGCCAGCAAGATTGAGCCGACTATTCCGATGAGCAAGAGAATGCTTACCGCTTCAAATGGATAAACGTAGCTCGTGAACAAACTTCTTCCTATGGCCTCGGGTCCACCGAATGTAGCCAAGTTGGGTGTGAGAGTCGCCGCATTGATCTTTACCAGGGACGGAAGCAATTGCGAGCCAAGTAAAACAAACATGCCCGCGCCCAGCAAAACACCGATGTATTTCTTCGGATCTCGCTTTTCAACCAGAAGTTGAGGTGCCCCTAAGTTCAATAGCATGATCACGAATAGGAACAGAACCATGATTGCGCCGGTGTAAACAACCACCTGCGTAATGCCAAGCATTTCTGCGTTCAGCGTGAAGTAGAGAAATGCTAGGAGGAAAAAGTTAACCACCAAGCAGAGCGCGCTTCGGATCGCGTTATTAAACGCCACAACGCCGACCGCGCAAAGTGCGGCCGCGCCCGCTACTGCCCCAAAGAGCAATAGTTCCGGCGTTACTGTAACTCCGCCGATCGTTTGATTCATTCCGTATCCCTCATCGTTCTACTTACCGTTGCCTTTCATAAAAAAGGTGGAGCGAAGGTTCGTCCACCTCAAAATCCAAATCAGACCGTTGTCGCTGGCGCCGGATCCACAAGATCCAACTCCCTCCGTTGTGGGGGTTCATCAACCATGACAATCTCTCGGCTCGCCAAATCTACTCGATCGTGAGTATTCAACCGATTGATCGCTTGATAGAGCACGTAAAGAATGACCGCAGAGACTGCGACGGCCGCCCAACCAATCCAAGGGCTCGAAACTTTCGTTGCCACAATCCAGATCGCCACGACAACCAGGTTCACCGTTGCCAATGGCAACAGCGATTTCCAACCAAGGGACATAAGCTGGTCATATCTTAGGCGAGGCAGAGTTGCTCGGATCCAAATGTAGGAAGTGATGATCAACAGTCCTTTGAGGACCATCCAAACTGGAGCCAAGATTGAACTGCCGTTCAGTGTGTCAAGAACGTTCCAAATATCGCCAAAAGCTGGGAACGCGTGTGACATGTAGGCGAATCGAATCGGAACAAGGTGCCAACCACCGACAAAGATCGTGCACAGGATCAAACCGTATGCAAACATCGCCGCATACTCACCCATGAAGAACACGGCGAACTTCATGGAACTGTATTCCGTGTGATAACCCGCGACGAGTTCGTTTTCAGCTTCCGGCAGGTCAAAAGGTGCCCGGTTTGTTTCTGCGACCATACAGATCAAGAACACGATGCAAGCAACCAAACCGTAAGGCGTCAGGATGTTCCAGTTCTCGATCAGGTTAAAAGGTGCGACATCAAGACCCCATAGTGGGCCGTGCTCGGCCGTCACGATTTCGGTTGGCTTGAGTGAGCCAGTCGCCATGACGATGCACGCCAAAGACATACCCATCGCAAGCTCGTAGCTGATGAGCTGCGCGGAAGACCGCAAGCCGCCCATTAGGGAGAACTTGTTGTTTGCTGAGTAACCAGCCAAAACGATTCCGTATACACCAAGCGAAGAGATCGCCATGATGTAAAGAACCCCGATATTTACGTCCCCAACCGGAGTCAAGAACCGGTAAGGCCCCCAAGGGATCGTTCCACCGATCGCAAAAGAAGGGAAAAGTGCCAAGGCCGGTGCCGTCAGATAGATAAGCTTATCGATCGCGGTCGGGGTGATGTCTTCTTTGAAAAGGAGCTTGCCAAAGTCCGCCATCGGCTGCATCAATCCGAACAATCGGAATTTCTTTCCCTGAAGGAAGCTGGGTACCAGCTTGCTCGTCCGAGAAAAAGTGATATTTCCGACGCGATTGGGCCCGATACGATCTTGCATCCAGCTCAGCAAACGTCTTTCCCACCAAATAATGATGGGTAGGAGCAACAAAGAAGGAATCACAAGGAGCACGGCTCTAATAAGAGCCTGCAACACCGGGTGAAGATGCTGGACGAAATCCGCCATTTGCAGAAGTGAATTTACCTTAACTCACTCCCAAAGGACCGCAGTCTTGGCACGAACCCCGTACGTTATCGGAATCAATGACACGTTTTTGGCGTATACGGGTTTCTTCAGCGCCAATCTGGACCCCACTCTGCATTTATCAGACGACGATTGGCAACGGTCACCTTTCCAGATCGCTTACTGATTTGCTCAAAGATTTCCAAGCGTCAAGGGATCGAGTCGTCCATCGAAGTATTTGATCAGGGCTTCTTCAAATATTTTCTCGTCTGGAGCGACTTGAGAGAAGAGCGTTAGGCACGAGTGAAATTTCATGTAATCGGGATAGCCGAAGATCTGCTCCGCGGTCCGGCTTTGAACTTCATTGACCCATTTAACGCATTCGATCAGTCGTTCCCCTAAGATAGGATGATCAAGATAGGCTTCTGCTTCTCCTTCAGAAGAAATCCCATAGAGATCTGCCGTTGCGCTGTGACCGAGCCCTTTGATCTGAGGAAAAATGAACCACATCCAATGACTAGTCTTTCTACCAGCACGTAGCTCTAGCCGAACATCGGAATAGATCGATTCTTGAGCTTGAACAAATCGAGCGAGATTGTACGGATCTTGACTCATGCACTTTCGCCCCTTAGCACTTCCAGCTTCTCAATCCAACCATGACAAATGACGAGTGAGACAATACCGACAATACCGAATGAGCAGTCAATGAGTCGCCAACCGAGGGGAATTCCTCGAATCGCCCCACAAATTTTCTTGGCCAGGCGCGAACAACCTCAAGCTTTGGAGCCGGGAGCATTCGTTCGCTCAGTGAACGACTCAAGGTTATTACAACCTTATATCCGATGGAATGTTGATAGGACTATCTTGATAGAATTTTTGGGGTTTTGAGGCCTCCACAAAGTAAAAAGTCGCCACCTGGAATGCTCCAGGTGGCGACTTTTTTTCCCTAGCTCGACTTAGCGTCGAGGTCGGAATCGGGCATTGACGTTTTCGTCATCGCCGCCGCGCTCTCGCTTGGGGAACGCGTCTGGTACTTGCGGAGCGCTAATCGGCTCTTGGTGAGGTCGATTGTCGCTTTCAGGAGCAGATTCCTGTCGTGGGGGTCGGTCACCGCCGCCGCGAGGGCCGCGATCTCGATCTCCGCCGCCGCGTGGGCCGCCTCGATCTCCGCCACGTCCACCACGATCGCCACCGCGATCTCGGTCTCCGCCTCGTCCTCCACGGTCTCGGTCACCACCGCGTCCTCGATCTCGATCTCCACCGCGACCACCCTGCGATGCAGGAGGCGTTGCGCCTTCGTTCTCTTCGAGCCCAGCCAGAGTTTGCTTCACGCCGAGTGCGGTGAGGTTGATTCGACCCATGTGGTCTACTTCAAAGACCTTGACGTTTAGCTCGTCACCAATGTTGACGACCTCTTCGATTCGGCCAATCTCCTTAACCGTAAGGTGCTCCTTAGGAACAAGACCCTCTCGGCCAGGAATGTACTCCACCATCGCACCGCGACCCATGATTCGAGTGATCTTTCCGGTGTATTCGGTGCCGACGGCAACCTCATCGGTCAGGGCTTTAATCATTCCGATTGCATCTTCAACAGCTTGAGCATTGTTGCCACCAACCAAGACCTTTCCGTCTTGCTGAATGTCAACCGATGCACCAGTCGTTCCGGTGATCTTCTTGATAACCGCGCCACCTGGTCCGATGACTGCACCAATCTTTTCTGGATTGATGTGGATCGTCGTAACCGTCGGAGCGGTCGCACCGACTGTTTCGCGTGGTTCAGGAATTGCTTCAAAGATAACGTCGAGGATCTTGAATCGAGCGTCCTTCGCTTGAGCAAGTGCTCGGGCGAGAACTTCGTCAGGAATACCGTCAAGCTTCGTGTCGAGCTGAAGAGCGGTGATACCGTCTCGTGTTCCAGCGACCTTGAAGTCCATATCGCCGCAGAAATCTTCCATGCCTTGGATGTCGGTGAGGACCTTGAAGACCTTACCGTCGGACATAAGCCCCATAGCGATACCGGCTACAGGAGCCTTGATCTTAATTCCGGCGTCCATCAGAGCGAGGGTTGAACCGCAGACCGATGCCATCGAAGTCGAACCGTTTGACTCAAGAACTTCTGAGATCAGAAGGAGAGTGTATGGGAACTGAGGATCGTCGAGAGGAATAACGCTTCGGAGAGCTCTTTCAGCAAGAGCGCCATGACCGATTTCTCGTCGTCCTGGTCCTCGGTTCTGTCGAACTTCACCGACTGAGTAGCTTGGGAAGTTGTAGAAGTGCATATAGCGCTTCGGCTCTTCTTCCTCAATGCCGTCCATCGTCTGAGCATCGTTTGGCAAACCAAGCGTGGCAACCGTCATAACCTGAGTCTGTCCACGAGTGAACAGTCCAGAGCCATGAACCTTAGGCAGCAGACCGGCGATTGCTTCGAGCGGTCGAATTTCGTCGAGCTTTCGACCGTCAGGACGGGTGTCCTTCTTGATGATCAGCTCTCGAACCGTGCCCTTAACAACGTAGTCGACCGCTTCGGAAAGCTGAGCGAGAAGCTCTGGCTTGCCTTCGTACTCAGGCTTGAGCTTGGCAACAATCTCTTTTACCAAGTCGGTGAGTGCGCTCTCGCGCATCGCCTTGTCCTTGGAACCGAGAAGCGTCTTGGCAATATCCTTGCCGTATGACTTCTCGATCGCCTTCTTCAGGCTCTCGTCGATCGTATAAAGCTTAACTTCGCGCTTTGGCTTGTTGACCATCTTGCCGAACTTCTCGAACTCGGCAGTGATGATTTTAATGGCATCATGCGCGAACTTGAGAGCGGCGATCATGTCCTCTTCGTTAACTTCGCTTGCGCCCGCTTCCACCATCGAAATGGCATCTTTGTGACCAGCGACGACTAAGTCGAGATCGCTCAGCTTGATTTCGCTAATGGATGGGAAGAGTACAAACTCTCCATTCAGTCGGCCTACGCGCACGCCGGCAACTGGATATTTGAAGGGGATGTCGCTAACGGTCAGCGCAGCACCGGCCGCGCAAATAGCGAGAACGTCGGGCGGGCATTCCTGATCAACCGCAAATGGCATCGCCATAACTTGCAGGTCGTTTCGAAGACCCTTAGGGAACATTGGGCGAAGAGGTCGGTCCATCAACCGACTGGTTAAGATCGCCTTTTCGCTAGGTCGACCGCCGCGCTTCATGAAGCCGCCCGGGATCTTCCCTACGGCATACTTGCGCTCTTCATAGTCACACGTCAAGGGAAGGAAATCGACCCCGTCGCGTGGATTTTCTGACATTGTAGCGACACCGAGTATTACGGTTTCGCCCATTCCTAGTAAAACAGCGCCGCCAGCTTGCTTGGCGACGCGTCCTGTTTCGATGGAGAGGGTCTTGCCCCCTACCTCGAATTCATGGGAGTGAATCATTTAGTAGCCTCCGTTAACGGGGCTTGACTTCGCGGATTCCGAGTTTCTTGATCAGTTCGCGGTAGCGGACAACATCCTTATTTCGGAGATAGCCCTCTAGGCGGCGTCGCTTGCCCACGAGGAGCAACAACCCACGACGTGAGTGGAAGTCCTTCTTGTGAGTGCGAAGGTGGTCCGTAATTTGAAGGATACGGCCCTGCATAATCGCAATTTGTACCTCGGTCGATCCGGTATCACCGTCTTCCCGGGCGTTGTCTGAGATTATGGTAGCTTTGAGTTCTGGATTCAGCGGCATGCGTGAAGTATTAAGCCTCGTTATTCTTGGGACATGGCCTAAGTTAGCCGCTCAGTGCAGCTTTTCTTGAAAAGCTCCAGTCAACGGCAAACGTGCCAGGGTTGTCCCAGACGGATGTTATACCTCTAATGATTCAAAGATTGATACTCTCCGCATCGAGTCTCCAAAAATCGCGCCGAACTTCCCTCAAATCGACTAGGCGATCCTAACTCCGGAAGCAGCAAATGAATCTAACAGAGTAACAGCAAACATTCACCGAGTCATCGGCGTCCGACGCGTGGAATCATGTCGTAGGATAAGAATAGGAAGTCACGGGTGGCTCGCAGAACCCTTCACTCCAACCTCTGAAGGGTCGAGATTACGATGGACGCATCATGAGCTCACTTACTCAGAATGGGTTCGTTGCCATTCCCATCCGGGTGGGGTCATTCATAACCACGAGAACGGGGTAACCTCGCCCCCATTACTATGAGTGTAGAGACCCTCGCGCAATCGATCCGAACTGAGGTCGGGAAGGCAATCGTTGGACAAGAAGCCACCATCGAGCAAACGCTTGTGGCGATCCTTGCGAATGGGCATGCGTTACTCGAAGGTGTTCCAGGCATAGCCAAAACCCTCCTTGTTCGCTCGATCGCTAAGACGCTCAGCTTAGAGTACGGACGCATTCAATTCACACCCGACTTGATGCCAACTGACGTTGTGGGAACGAACGTTTTCAACCCGAAGACGGGAGATTTCGAATTAAGAAAAGGCCCTGTTTTCGTCAACATCCTTCTCGCTGACGAAATCAACCGAACCCCACCAAAGACACAAGCTGCGCTGTTGGAAGCAATGGAAGAACGGCAAGTCACCATCGATGGTGAAACTCATCCTCTGCCGCCGCCATTTCTCGTCTTCGCAACCCAGAACCCGATTGACTTCGAAGGCACCTATCCTTTGCCGGAAGCTCAGCAAGATCGATTCTTGGTCAAGATCCTCATCGACTACCCAACGGATCAAGCCGAAATCGCAGTATTGAAGCGTCATCACGCAGGTTTTCGCCCTCAGAATCTCGACGAATCGGGCATCCAGCCAGTTGTTAGCTATGAACAGCTTCAGGAGATGCAGAACGAGGTTCGGGCGGTAAGTGTCGAAGACAAAGTCTTCAATTACATCTACGAGATCGTCAAGGCGACCCGAAACTCGAACGACGTACAAGTAGGCGCATCACCACGTGCTGGCATTGCGATGCTCAACTGCAGTAAAGCGATTGCGGCCCTTCGAGGTCGTGATTTTGTGATCCCAGACGACGTGAAAGAGTTTGCTTTGCCAGTACTTCGACATCGCGTCATCCTCAGGCCCGAGGCGGAAGTCGAGGGACTGAGCGTGGACCGAGTTTTAACCAGCATCATTCACAATCAAGTCGTGCCTCGGTAAGCACAACGCATACCTTTTCGAACGTAAAACAAGACTATGATAATCACTGCGCTGTTCGCCTACGCTGCCGCCACCCAAATGGTGCAGATCCCCACCACTTATTTGCCACTCAAGCCGACTCCTGAAACGGTTTTGGCTCGCGTGGATGGGGTTCCAATAAAGGCAAGTGACGTTGAGCGACTTTTGTGGGATTGGCGCGGCTACGAAGTCACTCAGGATCTCATCTCTTACCAGTTGATTCACGAGCAAGCGTCCAAGCTCAAAATTGTTGCCACTCCGGCAGATATCCAGAAGGAATACGAGAAGTTTGTCGCTGAACAGAAGAAAACCCTACCAGCGGGTCAAGACTTTGACTCGGTTCTTAAGCAACAACATTTGCCGAAGTCACGACTCTATATGCAGGTAGAGACGAACTTCTTGCTTTCAAAGATCGTGAGCGCCAAATTTGATCCCACTAAGTTCGTCAAGATTGCGACTCTCGTGTTCAAACCCAAAACTGAGGCGGCGTCCGACCTTGCAGAATCGGTCGGCAAGGCTACCGACGCTTACAACCGACTCACCAAAGGTGAAGATTGGGAGAAAGTTATGAACTCAAGCGGACAAGAAGCGGTTCTTATCCAGAACAAGGGACTCTTGGGCTGGAGAAACATCGATGCATTCCCGGCATTTACTCAGGCCGAGCTCAAGACCGCTAAGGTTGGATCCTTCACGAAGCCAGTTCAGACACAAAATGGCCTCCAACTCTTCCAAATCAAGGGAATTGGATCTCAGGCGACCGGATCAGATCTCACCGAGCTCAAGGCGATCTACGAACAATCAGCAAAGCAGACTTTCCTTCAGAATCTGCAGAAAACCGCCAAGATTGAACGGCTTTACGAGCAGACTCCGAAGGCGAAGTAGCCTAGTCGATGACCTTGAGAACGCTGAGGAAGGCTTCCTGAGGAAGCTCGATGGAGCCGATTTGCTTCATTCGCTTCTTTCCTTCCTTCTGCTTCTCAAGGAGCTTTCGCTTTCGAGTGATGTCTCCACCGTAGCACTTCGCAATAACGTTCTTTCGGAACGGCTTGATGGTGTCGGCTGCAATTACCTTTGCTCCGAGGGCTGCCTGTACGCGCACTTCGTATTGCTGGCGCGGAACGACTTTTCTTAGCTGTTCAACAATTCCTCGGCCTCGGTTATAGGAGAAATCGCGGTGAACGATGAAGCTGAGCGCATCAACGATATCTCCGTTGAGCAGAACGTCAACTTTTACGAGGTCGGCTGGTTGGTAGCCCGATATCTCGTAGTCGAACGACGCATAGCCTCGTGTGTGAGACTTCAGCTTATCGAAGAAGTCCATCAAGATCTCGCCTAAAGGAAGCGTGTAATACAAAATCACGCGTAGAGGCGTGGGATAGTCCGTCTTTCGATAGACTCCGCGTCGCTCTTGACACAGGTTCATGACCGCACCGACGTACTCGGCAGGAACCATGATTGTCGCGTTGACGACGGGCTCTTCAATCAACTCCAATTCATGGGGCTGAGGAAACTCCGTTGGGTTTGAGATGTGCTCGGTTGTCCCATTCTTCCAGGTGATTTTGTAATCAACCGACGGAGCGGTAAGAATGAGGTCGAGATTAAATTCGCGCTCTAGCCTCTCTCGAGCGATCTCCATATGAAGGAGACCGAGGAATCCGCATCGGAAACCGAATCCAAGCGCAGCCGACGTTTCAGGCTCGAAGTCGAGAGATGCATCGTTCAACCGCAGCTTGTCGATTGCGTCTCTTAGGTCTTGATATTGGTCTCCATCGGTCGGATAGAGACCGCAGTAGACCATACTCAGAGCTTTTCGATATCCAGGCAAAGCTTGCGTCGCAGGATTGTTGGCGAGGGTAACGGTATCACCCACGCGGGCGTCCCCGATGCTCTTCATCGACGCAGTAATGAAGCCTACTTCACCAGTCGCAAGACCTTCATCAACTTCTAAGCCAGGGTTAAAATGTCCGGTTGAGTCGATATCGAACTTTGACCCGGTGGACATCATCATGATCTTGTCCCCTTTCTTCACGCTTCCGTCTTTGACTCGGATGTACGCGACTGCACCTTGATACATATCAAAGTGAGAATCGTAAATGAGGGCTCGGAACGCTGCGTTTGGCTCTCCACCTGGCGCAGGAACTTTATGAACGATCGCTTCTAGGATTTCGTCAATCCCGATACCCGCCTTAGCTGAACAGGGAATCGCATCCGAAGCGTCGATCGCTACTGCACTTTCAATCTCTTCTCTGGCTCGATCGACATCTGCATGAGGCAAGTCGATCTTGTTGATAACCGGGATGATCTCCAGGTTCTGGTTCATCGCCATGCTTGCGTTGGCAATGGTTTGGGCCTCAACGCCTTGACTTGCGTCAACGACGAGCAAAGCACCTTCACAGGCAGCCAAAGCGCGCGAGACTTCGTAGGTGAAGTCCACGTGCCCTGGTGTGTCGATCAAGTTAAGTTGATAAGTTTGACCGTCACGAGCAGTGTAGGTCAGCCGAACCGCCGCCATCTTAATGGTGATTCCGCGTTCACGCTCGATATCCATCGAGTCGAGCATCTGCTCTTGGGCAGTGCCGCGAATTGCTCCGCACCGCTCAATCAAGCGGTCGGCGAGGGTGCTCTTGCCATGATCGATGTGGGCAATGATGCAGAAGTTACGGATGTGCGACTGATCCATAGGAGGGGGAAGGTACCCCTAATTCTACCGCGCTAAGCAAACGAACCTCTCAAATGGAGACTGACGGCCACTTAATCAGGTCGGTATATTCAGCCCAATAGAGCGGATGGCAGCCAAAAACGATTCTAGCAAGAGCGGTTTTTGAATCGTTCCACTTGCGCAAAACTCGTACTCTGCCTTCATTTGAGCTGGCTCGTCAGAAGACACCAGCACGATGACGGGAAGCTTTGCCGTTCTTGGGACTTCTCGAACCTGAGTCAACACCGAAATGCCGCTAATCTTGGGAAGGTTGATGTCCAATAAGACGACATTGGGAAGTGAAAGATCGGCGTTCAAGATACGTTCGAGAGCTTCCTGACCATCTCGAACAACCTCAATTTCAATCTGTTGATCCCATTTGCGTAGGGCGCGCAGGGCGAGGTGTTCGTCATCTGCATTATCTTCAACCAATAAGATTTTAATAGGATTTGACATATTGCATCGTTGCAAGCGAACCCAGGAGAGTCATCGAATTTCGTAATCAATCATCGTCTGCAACCTATTCTAAGCCAAAAATGTAAAGATAGGCGTGAGACTTTTATGGCCTCATTGATATGAGTACAAGTACTCGTTGCCTAAGCTTTTTTACCGTGAAGAAAGGTGAGTTCAGCACTCCCTTGAGCCAACCGCATTTACAACTGGCTCAAAACCACCCCCATTCTTCAATGATGAGTCAAAATTGTTACGGCTCGATTTATGATGTTAAGACGTCCATTAATTACGTCGCTCCAGGAAGCTAAAAATGCGTGTCAAACCGTTAGGTAAGTTAATCATCCTTCTCGTCGTTCTAGGAATTGCCGTCGGCGGATTCCGAATCTGGAAAGGCAGTGGCGCATTTTCGGGCTTAATGCCTGGAAGTACCGAAGCCAACTCAGTAGATGTCAAAAAGATTGACCTACCAACAATGGTCGATCCGGCAACGGGTAGCTCGATGTCCGTATCCTTGCCACAAAATGGCTCTGCAGGATGCTCAGACAAACCTGAAGTTCGAATGCTTGGATACGCGTGGAACGCTCAGATGGGACTCATGTTCTCCATTGGTGGTCCTCAAGCAACCCAAGGCAGTTTGATGTGCCAAAACGGCGTCAATCTCAAATGGTCTCGACAAGACGACAACGGCAAGCTTACGGATGCCCTAGTAGCCTTCGCAACCGACCTGAGCCAAGGCAATTCCAATCCAGACAAGGGCGCTCATTTTGTAACCATCATGGGCGATGGTAGTGCGACATTCCTTAAGGGTCTAAACGATGCTTTGAAGAAGCTCGGGCCTGATTATCGAGCCAAGGTAGTCGGTTCCATCGGTTACTCGCGCGGAGAGGATAAATTCCTTGGTCCAGCTTCATGGAAGATCGATCCGACTTCGAGCCGAGGCGGCGTAGTTGCTGGCGTCATTCGGGACGGCGACTGGAACATTACCCAGAAATGGCTAGGCGACAACAGCTTAAAGACCAATCCTAATGAAAAGACTTGGGACCCAGATGCACTCAACTGGATCAATGCCGACGATTATCTGGATGCGGCTAAGAAGTACATCACTGGTTATTCTGAAGATCGAAAGGTCGTCAAGGACGGCAAGCTCACGGGCGAAACAAAGCACGTAACCGTTGACGGCGTCGTAACTTGGACTCCCGGCGACGTCAACATCGCTACCCAGAAAGGTGGCATTGTCCCAATCGTTTCCACGAAGGAATATGCGTCTCAAATGCCCTGCGTGGTGATCGGCATCGACAAGTGGATGAAGACCCATCGGGACATCGTTGACGGCATGCTCCTTGCTATTGCCGAGGGCGGAGAGGCCGTTAAGGCAAGTGACGCCGCTTTAAAGAAGGCGTCAGAGGTCAGCGCACAGCTTTATAACGAGAAAGATGCGGACGCTAGCTACTGGATGAAATACTACAAAGGTATGGACCAACGAGACAAAACTGGCGTAACCGTCAGCCTCGGTGGATCGAAGGCAAGCAGTCTATCGGATAGTTTCGTTTCCTTTGGAATGGTAAGCGGCGGTGCGAATCTATTCGGTGCCACTTATCAGTTGTTCGGAAATCTAGTTGTCGAGCAGTATCACAACCTCGTACCGAGCATCGACCCTCTCGACCAAGTTCTCGATACATCGTACTATCGCGATTTGCAAAAGAAGAACGTGGACACAACCGCGGCTTCGCCGACGATGAAAGTTCCGACGGCAACTGAGGCAACTAAGAGCTACGTCGTAAGCAAAAAGACATGGCACATTCCTTTCGACAGTGGTCGAGCGTCATTCTCTCCAGCCGCCAATCATGATCTTGAGAGACTTCGTCAAGACCTACTGGTTGCGAGCAACACGACGGTTGAGATTCACGGACATACAGATAATGTTGGCAACCCAGCCGCCAACATGCAGTTATCAGAAGCACGAGCATTCGCGGTCAAAGCTTGGCTTGAAAAGAACTTCCCTCTCAACTTCCCAGCCGGACGTATCAAGGTCTTCTCTCATGGCCAAGAGCAACCGTTGGAACCAAATTCCACGGGAGCGGGACGGGCTGCTAACCGAAGGGTAGAAGTTATCATTCAAGGCATCAAGTAGTACGATCTATGGATCCCAATACGCCCCAACCCGAACCGAGTCGAAGAGTTGTCGCAGGCGCCCATGGCAGCGACGCTCTCCGATTCGGAGACCTCTCCCATCATAAAAAGCAACGTCAAGATCCGTTTGGGGTGTTTCTTCCCAACCGAGTCGTATCACCAAATACGCTCAAGTTGATCATTGGGGTGGAGTTGGCGATAGCCCTGATCATCTGGATCAACTCGCCCTTCAAGATCCTGCCTCGACCAGGTGAAGTTTTCGGAGCACTCGGAAAACTTTGGACTTCTCAAGGGCTGCTGACCGAGTTAGAGACAAGTTTCACACTGAACCTTGAGGCGTTAGCTTATTCGGCAATTCTCTCGCTGATATTGGCTTACCTAACGGTCATTCCAGTTTTTCGTCCGATTGTGGCTGCTCTTTCTAAGGGGCGATTTTTGAGCATGATCGGTTTCACCACCGTGTTCATGTTGATCGGCCTAGGGGGCCACCATCTCAAGGTCGGGCTTCTGGTCTACGGCATCACCGTTTTCTTCGTCACCTCAATGGCGTCTGTCATCGTGAGCGTGCCCAAGTCAGAGTTCGATCACGCTCGAACTTTGAGAATGAGTGAATGGCGAGTCGTTTGGGAAGTCATCATCCTTGGAACGGCTGACAAAGCGTTTGAGGTTCTTCGGCAAAATGCGGCTATGGGATGGATGATGCTGACAATGGTGGAAGGCATCGTGAAGTCTGAAGGCGGAGTGGGAACGATGCTCATCGCACAAGACAAATACTTTCACCTTGCCGAAGTATTTGCCATTCAGATCGTTATTTTGGTCGTCGGCCTCTTTCAAGACTCCATGATCGGCCTTATCAGACGAATCGTCTGCCCCTATGCCGATTTGGTAACGGAGCGAAATTAACATGTCCCAGGAAGCCTACGAAAAGCACGAAACGCTTCTCAAACTCGACAACATTTGCTTCAGCTATAACGGCGTTCCGATTCTAAAAAATGTCTCCGCAGAGATCAAAAATATCGTTCGCCCTGGCCTATCACAAGGGCAGGTTGTCGGACTACTTGGTCCTTCTGGCGTTGGCAAGACAACCCTGTTCCGTATTCTGTCGGGTCTGATGCAACCTGAATCGGGTCAAGTTCTGCTGTCAGACGGGAGCCAAATCCAGCGTGGCAGTGTGGGAGTCGTTGCCCAGCATTACCCTCTGTTCGCCCATCGCACAGTCATTGGCAATCTTATTGTCGGCGGACTTCAGGCAGGACTCTCGAAAGCAGAAGCCATTAAAAAGTCGAAAGAGCTTTTGAAGCGATTCGACATGGAAGATTGCGGCGGGAAGTATCCGGCTCAGCTCTCGGGTGGCCAACGGCAACGCATTGCCATCGGTCAGCAATTCATGTGTAGCGAACACTTTATTTTGATGGACGAACCCTTTTCAGGGTTGGACCTTGTGGCCGTCTCAAAAGTGAGCGATTTCATCTCGGAGGTCGCCCTGACGGACGAACTCAAGACCTTCATTCTTGTCACTCACGACGTTGCAGCAGCGATTGAAGTATGTGACACTATCTGGTTGCTCGGCCGAGATCGTGATGCCGATGGAAAGGCTATTCCCGGTGCAAGCATCAAGGCGACCTACGATTTAATTGAACGGGACCTCGCTTGGCATAAAGAAATCACATCAACTTCAGCTTTCCTTGCCCTTTTAAAGGAGATTCGGGACATTTTCCCAAGGCTTTGATGCCGTTTGTGGGTAGATTCTCGGTGATTGACTACCAACCGTCCCTATGCCAGGTACAAACCGCTATTTAGAAGCCTTTAAAGAGAGCTACAACGCCGTTGGATTGGCGTCGCTAGTTGCTGTCTCGGCTGCCCTTCTTAATCCCGTGCCTTTGCTTGCAGGGTTGGTTGCAGAGACCATCTATTTGCTATTTGTGCCGGACTCTAAGTGGTACACCGACCGACTTTCGGTTCGATATGACAAAGAAGTTGTCGCACGCCGTGAAAAACTGAAGCAGGAAATCGGCCCCACTTTGCCTTCGACGGTGATGGCAAGATTCTCACGCCTCGAATCCATGCGGAACCAAATCGGTAGCCAAACTTTCGAAGGAAAGAAGTGGTTCCGAGAAGTTCTGCGCAAATTGGATTACTTGATGGAGAAGTTTCTCCTTTTTGCGAGCAAGCAAGTTCAATTTCAAACTTACCTACGGTCGGTTCTGGAAGAAACGGATAGCGGTTCGGTTGTTACTCCACCGCCCATTCCGACGCCTATCCGAAAGATGATCCGACGACCGGATCCGACTGGAGAAATTGACGAAAAGTGGATTCTATCAACCGTAGCCACGATTCAAGAACGCTACACTCAAGAGATTGACGGAATCGATGAGCTTATCAAGAAGGATGAAAACCTACACAATCAGGCCGTCCTCGATAAGCGAAAGGATATCCTCAACCGACGTCGCCAGTATGTGAGTCAAATTGGTGAGATTCTCACGAATCTCAATCACCAATTGCACTTAATGGAAGATACGTTTGGTCTGATCAACGATGAAATTCGGGCCCGATCGCCCGAACAGGTTTTGGCCGATATCGAAGATGTTGTCTTCCAAACCGACTCGCTTACGGAAGCCCTGCAAGAGGTTTCGCCTTTTGACCAGATGCCGGTCGCTCCCGGAGCGGCTAAGCTATATGACGAACCCAGATAATTTGATCGAGCTTTGAGATAACCATGAGATTCGACGAAACACTTCGAAAAGCCATGAGCTTGGTCGTTGAGATGCCAGCTGAAGAGCCGAAACCGACCAAGGCATGGAATGTTATGGATGGTGTTGACCCTGTGCCATCAACCCCAGCGCCGGCCGCCCCAACCAAGACCATCGAGCAGGTGGTGAGAGAGGCTCCCGGCCCGAACCTGGATGAAATCAAACCGACTGCGAATCCATCCTTGCCTGTGATTGATAGCGCGGGAAACGTCAATTTCGCAGCGATATACGATTTAGCCAAGTTACCAACTTCTCCATTCACGGCCGAGCAAGTTCTTGAATTACTCGGAACTTTGCCGCCGGACTTGCCCCTGGAAACCAAACGCTCTACGGTCAAAATTACGGTAGGCGCAATGGCAAAGGCTACCGGTGTCACAACGGAGTCCATCGTTGCAGATGCTTCTCGAAAGTTGGCTGCTCTCGCCGGATACGCAAAAAGCTATTCGGATCAAGCTTCCCAATACACCACCAAAGCAGAAGCCGAAATCACCGCCCTGCTAGCAGAAATTGATCAGCGCAAACGATCGATCGAAGATGCAAAAGCCAAGCAAGCCGCGATGGTCGATGCATGCACAAAGGAATCCAATCGACTCGACGATGTCCTTGAATTCTTCAGCTTGGACGTTGCTCCGTCTAAGTACGCTTAATCTGGTTTCAAACGCAAAAAAGCCAGTTCCCATGGCGGGGACTGGCTTTTTTGCGATTCGAAGAAGGGTTACTTCTTAACTGGCCAAGCGACGATTCGGACCTTCTTCATGACCGCAGAATTCGGTGTCGGCATGTCTTGACCGTCTCGAGGAAGATTCACGATCTTATCGACAACATCCATGCCTTGAACAACCTGTCCAAACACGGTGTACTGATTGTCGAGTGAACCAGCGTCCGCAACGGTGATAAAGAATTGGCTACCGGCGGAATTAGGATCTTGTGATCGAGCCATGCTCAGAATGCCGCGTGAGTGGTGTCGGCTATTGAACTCAGCTGGGATCGTGTACCCTGGTCCGCCCATTCCTGGAGGGCCCGAATTTGCGCCTGGCTTGGTATTCGGGTCTCCACCCTGGATCATGAATCCTGGGATAACGCGGTGGAACGTGGTGGAATCATAGAAACCCTTTCCAGCCAACTTCTCAAAATTCTTGACGTGGCCAGGGGCTTTGTCTGAAAAGAACTTCAGGATGATGCGACCGTAGTTGGTATCGATAACTGCTACCTTCTCGCCGACCTTTGGAGCGGTGGCTCCGGGGGCAGCGGTCTTGAGTTTCTGTCCACCTGCGCCAAAAGCGACAGCGGACATCAGCATGACGGCGATGAGTCCAAGGCCAATTCTAAAAGTCTTCATAGGGTGTTTTCAAACGAGCAACAACTCGTGGTCTTCGGGAAAGTTTACCGAACTAGTTCTCTTCAAACGATTGGATGAGGAATTGGGTTCCCTCTTCTTTGCCATGTCCAAAAAGGAGACTTGCCCCACATTGGAACATGCGGGGCAAGTTAGGTTCTTTCGAGAAAAGTTTCTTACTCAGCGTAAGCTTCGATCGTGACTGACTCAATGATCGCGGGATTTGCAGGAAGTGGATTATCTCGCGAATCCCTTGGAAGGGCAACGATCTTATCAACCACATCCAACCCTTCAACAATCTCTCCATACACCGTGTACTGACCATCGAGGTGAGTGGACTTAGCATGCATCAAGAAGAACTGTGACCCAGCGGAATTCGGATCACTCGAACGTGCCGCACTTAAAATGCCTCGCTCGTGCTTAATGTCATTGAACTCCTGGTTGATCTTGTAGCCAGGACCACCCGTGCCGTGAATGCTTCGGTTGTCGCTCGCAGAATTAGGATCTCCACCCTGAATCATGAATCCAGGAATGACACGATGGAACTTAGTTCCGTTATAGAATCCGTCTCGAGAGAGCTTCTTAAAGTTAGCAACGTGATTAGGAGCCTTGTCTTCGAAGAACCGAAGGACGATGCGTCCGTGATTCGTTTGGAGAATGGCGATTTCTTCGCCTACCTTGGGTGTGGCCATGCTTCAAAGGGTACCGGGCGGACGCATTCCGTTGCCCGTTCATGACACAGAATCATCCGTTTACCCTTGAATCAGTGGTGGGAGCGATCCTTTCAAGGCTTGCCAAACCCTAAAATCTGCCAAACCCGCGTTGGCCCGAACGGTGCCATAATCGAGGTGTGAAGCCTCTTGCCCGCACCGTATCTGGGGTTACCGCCTCGGGAATTCGTCGGTTCTTTGACCTTGCTGCAACCATCGACGGTGTTCTTTCTTTGGGGGTTGGCGAGCCACGCTATCCATGCCCCCCTGCTGCCAAAAAGGCGGCCATTTCGGCAATCGAAAGCGACAACGATGCTTACACTTCCAATTTCGGTCGCATCTCTTTCCGACAGGCGATCGCCGCGAACCTCCAAAAACTGTACGGAGTCACGTACAAGCCAGAAAATGAGATCCTGGTGACAACGGGAGTCTCAGAAGCGATCGACATTGCCCTTCGGTCCATATTAGAGCAAGGCGACGAGGTCATTTTCGTTGAGCCGACCTATGTTTCATACGGCCCGACGATTACTTTTGCTGGCGGAAAGGCGGTCGCACTTTCTTCGACCGCAGAGAACAACTTTGAGCCTGATCCCGATGCCATTCGCGCAGCGATCACCCCCAAGACAAAGGCGATCATCATGGGTTATCCGTGCAATCCAACGGGTGCAACTCCTAGCCGCGAAGTCTTCGAAGAGATCGTAAAGATTGCGATTGAAAACGATCTGTGGCTTGTTTCGGACGAGATTTATGACCGTTTGGTTTACGGGGTCGAGCACACGTGTTTGTCGTCAATCCCAGGTGCTTGGGAACGGACGATCCTGCTCGGTGGATTTTCGAAAGGTTACGCGATGACTGGTTGGAGAATTGGATATGCCTGCGCTCCTCCCGAAGTCATCGAGTCGATGATGAAGATCCACCAGTACACCATGCTGTGCGCCCCAACCATCAGCCAGATTGCCTGCGAGGCAGCTCTCACGCAGGGCGAAGAGCATGTCCAAACCATGGTTGCGGCCATGGAAAAGAAGCGCGACTTCTTTGTGAAGAGCTTGAACGATGCTGGCCTGGATTGCAATGCTCCCAAGGGCTCGTTCTTTGCCTTCCCAAGCGTAGCTCGAACGGGACTGACTTCCGAAGAATTCACGGAAGGGTTGCTTCATGCCAAGAAGGTGCTCGTGGTTCCTGGAACCGCTTTCACCGGCTGGTCAGGTGATTCTAAGACCGGTTTGAATCATATTCGATGCTGCTACGCGATCCCTGATGAGGACCTCCAGGAAGCCGTCAGCCGAGTAATTGACTTCGTCAAGACCAGAGTCTAAGCCAAATTCCGAAATCCCTGACTGAGTCAGGGATTTCGGTTTCGTCGGATCATTTAAATGCGATTCATGCAAGTTGTCCTTTGGATCTTCTTAATCGCTTCGAGCCTCGGATTTTTCGCTTCGACCATCCTTGAAAAGAGTTACGAAGCGAAAGCACAGAAGGTCCAAATGGTCCGAATCGACCACCAAGCAAAAAACCCATTGGGCCAAGAAACGGTTGACGTTGGACTCCCCGCTCTCTTGATCGTCGAAGATGATCGGCCGTTCCTCAAGAACAAAACTCCATTGGGCCTACCCATGATCGATGTCGAAACGCTCCATCAGAAAAATGGATCGATCATTCGGATGGAAACGATTCAGTCCGTGACTGCCCTTGCACGTGTCGGGTGTTTGCTTACAATCTGCTCGATGGTTTTTGGTCTCATCATCGTGAGACGATTATCGTCTTGGATTCCCCCTGTTCCTCGCCCTTAACGTACAACGCAGGTCAGCAACTTCTCGTCACCGAGAAATCCTTCAAACGTGTCTCCTCGCTGAGTGGGTCCAACCCCGGCTGGTGTACCCGTAAAGATCAGGTCGCCTGGTTCAAGCGTGAAATACTTTGTTACGTGATGAATAATCGAATCGAAGCCGTTGAGCATGTCATCGGTGCTTCCGGTTTGCCGCAACTCGCCATTTTGGGTTAGTGAGAAGTGGAGCGGCATGCTTGCCGGCACGTCGACAAACCGTCCAACCGGTGCCGAACCGTCAAACGCCTTGCTAATCTCCCACGGAAGGCCCTTCGCTTTGAGCTTCGATTGTAAGTCCCGAGCCGTGAAATCGATGCCTACTGTGAGTGCATCATAAAAACTTCTTGCGTTCTCCAGCGAAACCGACTTCCCTTCCTTGCAAACTCGCAAGACAATCTCAACTTCAAAGTGGACGTCGGAAGAGAATGAAGGATAAACGAACACACCCGACTCAGCCGGAATCGCCGTGCTCGGCTTCAAAAAAAGAACGGGCTCTTCCGGTATCTCATTCCCCAATTCACGAGCATGCTCAGCGTAATTTCTTCCAACCGCGATGATCTTCACGCCTAGATTATGAGCCTTCCAAGGGTACGGCATTTTTATTCGACATGGATTTCCTCAAAGGACCTTCCCTTCACGCGGAGCACGCACGGTGTCCCTTGTCGTATTTAATCAGCATCAGTACGCCGCAAAACTGCTACCTATAAAATCTTCGTCTACCAGATATGGTTTGCCTTGAAGCTCAAATAGCTGAATGTGATATGTTTTCCTTTTCAAAACAATCATAAGTTCATAGCCAGAATGGCTTTCAAGGTCACGTCCTAAATAAGTTCGTTGCCAATACTTAATCTGAAGCACATCGTTCAATACAATCTTCTTCGCAGCCAAGACACGGTCTACCTTAATCACACAGGTTGCTTTCCCTATCTTTTGCTTGCTAGTTAGAACTACCCACGTTTTTTTGGAATTCACATTACTGAACGACCGTATGCCATTCACGTACAGTGAAAACTTATCAGGTGGTGCCTCTCGCTCCAAGATTTCGAGCAAGTTTTTGGGCGGCTTGATTACGATAAAGCTCGTTCTGGATCTTCCCAGTGCGTGCCTTTTCTCCAAAAGACGAACATATTTGTCAAGAGCCTAAACCGGACGACACATCGTTTCTGAGCACAGTACAATCGCTAATTCTCCATGCTTACAGTAACCATATTTAGCAGATACAATCAAGCTAGAAAGTGCAGATGGTGAACTCTCTATCACAATTGACTTTGGGGAATGAGGAAAAGCCATTCGAACTCTCTGACAAGATCGCAGCTTCGGATCGACGGCTTTATCTTGACAAAAGGTGTTGGTCTGGCGGTGGTTGGACCCGCTAACACGCTTACCAGACGACTGTTATAGTCTCTTTACGAAATTCCTGTCATTCCTGAGAGGTTACGCCTTTGATGCAGACACTTGCATTTTTTGCTCCAGATAACCATAAGTGCTTCCGGCCAGTCTTGATGTCAATTTTCCAGATCCCAGAATCCTCGGTAATGTACATACTGTTAAATAACACTGAGGATTCTGAATAAAACGTCGCATTAGCCCCAATGAAAGAAGTGACCTTTTTGACGGTTGCATATGCTTTACCTGCCGTTTTCAAGCGGTATATCTCCACCAAGGCTTCACCTGAACCTGAATACCTGTCGCTCGAAACAGCCAAGAGGTTGCCCGAGGGAGACCACGAGATTCTGCTTATGAACGTAGTTTCATTCGAGCCTCCAGTGCCACCTTCGTGATTCGCATTCGCGGCAAGGCGTTGCTCGCTCCAGCTTGGGCTCCTGGTTACGAAGCCGTCTGTCTCGCCCGCTTCTGCAAACCACAAATCACCGTTTCGGCAAAAGCATATGAATTTGCCTGAAGGGGATATTGCGGGCGCTGCAGTAGAAGTTAAGCCGTAGGCTGCAGGGCCTGACGTATTAGGGCCAAACAAGATCTCGGGTGGATACAGTAGTTGCCCTCTCCCGGGAATTGGAACGCGATAGATTGACCACACGTGCCTCTCACTTGGGAAGGAAAACGTTGCTGCTGGCGGGAGTCCAGATTCAAAGGAAAGTTTTACGATGTCGCACTTCGAAACTAGCAAGCTTTTATCATCGGGGAGCCAATCGGGGAAAAACCTCTTATCGTATGAATGGTTCCCAGATGAGTCTGGCAACACCCTTTGATTAAAGAACGGGTGATCCGCATTTGATTTCTGAACGCAGACATATCGGTTGTCCAGGTAAGCAATGTACTTTCCGTCGGCAGAGACTGATGGTAACGTGCCTCGGCCAGCAACGAGGTGCGAACTAGAACTGCCCTGTCTTCGATAGATCGCTCCGTTCTTTTCAAAGTAAACGATTGGCTCAACGGAAAGTTTGCTTTGGACGAAGCAAGCACAAAGGGCGATTGATATCATTTTTAGTTATCCGGCCAATATGCGGTGCATGGAACGGGCTCATGCTTGATCTGACCGCACTCACTGGGAGGCCGGTTCTCTTGATCATCGTGGCAAGCATTACGCCAACAAATTCTTTCATGAGGGAATCCGTGCCCGATCCTTGTAGCTCTGGCCATACCGAGAGCAGCATCGCAGGACTTTGCAAAGAGTCGGCGAATGTTATCCCCACGAATATCCACTACTCGTTCATAGCTGAGTCCATCATCTGCAGGTGGGTCGTCTTTCCCATCCGTTCGCGTTAACCTGCCAATGTCGACAATTGTGACCACAACAGATTTACCAGTCGGTATCCACGTCTTACTTATCTTGTTCCAACCTAGGGCGCTAATTTGCACAATATCAAAGCACCGAAAAGCCGGGTGATCTTCTTTGACGGCACCAATATTTTGAGAGCTGCCCTCTTGCCATACGTACCTAGTACAGCAAAAAGGCGCAGGACAGTGGGTGCTCGAAATTGGGGTGACTCCTCCCGTGTGGCATTTGCCGCAACTGGTATCGTCGTCATAGCATGAGATCCAACCTTGAATTCCCATGGCTACCCCACCGATTCCAGATGTAGGATTTGACGGAGACCAAGATGATAATTCTGCACCAATGACATAAGACGGTGCAGAGGCAAGGCGACGACAATTAGCTGGGCTGTAGGTTGAAAGATCATCCCACATTTCTGCATCTTTAAATAAATAAGCACACTTAACCCCGCGTACGCCATTCCACAAGAAGCTAGGGTCAGCTGCAACTCCAGTTTTCGCCAACAAGCCGCCGTAAGGCTTGTACTGATACGTGTTCTCTTCAACCCCGTTGAGCACCGTTTCCACCACGGAACCAAGCGCATCCGTGCCGTAGTTCCGCATGACACCCGACGTCATTTCCCCCATGAGCATGCCATCCATCGAGATGTAGTTCGTTACCGCCATGGTTATGCCCTTCCTTGAAGATAGTCTTGGCCATCCCAAACCAGCGTAGTTGGAACTCCAGCATTCCATTCCGCTCGCTTGAGCATGTCTCCCGAATAAGTGTAAGAAACAGATTGCCCAGTCGCCAAATAATTCGACAAGCGATTCTCCTTGTCGTACGCCATTGTCGTTAGAGCGCTTGCCGCATTCACACCGGTATTGTTTCCGTTTGCGTCGAACGTGTATGTGCTTATTGTGGCTCCGGCTAGCGCCGTCACCAGGCGACTAGCCAGGTCGTAGGTGCTCGTTGTCAATGCTCCTGATTCATTGTTGGTCAGGATGTTGTCCACTGAATCGTACGAGTAGTTGTAAGTGTGGGTGTTGAACCCAGTTGTGTTGTCCTGAGTTAAGCGGTTCTTTGCGTCATAAGAATAGGTCGTGTTCGCCCCATTTCGAAGCTTCTGAACCGTTCGGTTGCCGACGGGATCGTAAGTCAGCGTCTGACGATAAGTTTCGCTTCCAGCGACCGTTCGGATGATCGACACGATTTGGTTTGCATTGTCGTATGTGACCTTCTGAAGGTAACTCGGCCCGGTTTGGCTAATCGACACTAGGCGACTGGCGGCATCGAAGATACGGGAAACTACTGTTCCTCCCTGAAGACTGAGAGTCGTCTGTCGTCCATCCGCATCATAAGCGTATGTTCTCACTCCCCCGTCAGGATCGACAAGTTTCGTTCGCTGACTTGCCAGATCATAGGTGTAACCCTGAACAAGCGCTCCTGGATCGGTCTTGCCCGTCATTCGGTTCACCGAGTCAAAAGCGTAAGTCGTTGTGCCTGTCGAGTCCTGCATGGTCGTCAAGTTTCCAACCACATCGTAAGCCTGAGTGACTCTCGTTGCATCCGCATAGACTCTGAGCGTCTGACGCCCGACGTTATCATAACTCATCGTCGTGACATCACCTGATGCGAACATTCGCGTTACCATTCTTCCATCTGCGTCAAACGCAAACGTCGTTGCAAAGTTAATCTGGTTCGCGATCGCTATCTGCTCGTTTCGCTTGGAATACGTCATCGTTATCAGTCCGCCTCGCGGATCAGTGATAACAGTGCGTCTTCCGTTCGCATCGAACGTGTAAGTAACACGGTTGCTCAGAGCATCCACTTCTGCTTGAACACGGTTCAAAGCATCGTAAACCGATGTTGTGCGGTTCGAGTTCGCATCAACTCGAGCAATTTGGTTGCTCGCGGCGTCGTAGAGGAGAGTCGTAGTGTAGCCGAGTGGA
>CAIUHP010000048.1 GCA_903899015.1 uncultured Armatimonadota bacterium
AATGTCATCTTCTGGCTTGGTAGCCGCAAGCGTCTCTGAAATCTGCCTCAAGAGTTCAGGCAAGCCCTGTCCGGTGAAACCAGAAACGGGGAACATCGGCTTGCCAAGCTTCTCGAATCGCTCTCTCAGCTCATTGAATTCACCCGACGGAATGACATCCACCTTGTTGAGAGCAATGATTCGAGGGCGTTGCCACACTGCCTCCGAGTAAAGGCGAACTTCGTCTTCGATCGTGTGGTAGTTCGCGACCGGATCGGAGCCGTCATTGGGATAGCAGTCCACTACATGAACGAGCACTCGATTCCGCTCGACGTGTTTCAGGAATTGGTGACCGAGCCCGATTCCCAAGCTGGCTCCTTGAATGAGCCCAGGCATATCCGCCATCACGAACGTGTCTTCTTGGTAGTACACGACTCCAAGGTTCGGAATGATGGTCGTGAATGCGTAATCTGCAATCTTGGGCTTGGCTGCACTCACACGTGAGATGAGAGTGCTCTTCCCAGCGTTTGGCAAACCAATGAGTCCAACATCGGCCAATAGTTTGAGCTCAAGTTTGGCAACGATCTTTTCTGGAGGAGCTCCTTTTTGTGCGAAATTGGGAGCTTGTCGGACACTGCTGGTGTAGTGCGAGTTTCCAAATCCGCCCTTGCCACCTTGGCAGAGAACGTATCGCATTCCGTTGGTAGCCATATCGACGACAACTTCACCCGTCAAAGTGTCGGTTACAACGGTGCCGACCGGAACTTTTACTTCAACATTCTTCGCATCTTTTCCGCGCTTGTTGCCGACACCATGGCCGCCGTCGCCAGCCTCAACATGTACTTGAAGCTTTAAATCGTATAGAGTTCGTCGGTTTCGGTCAGCGATGAGAATGAGGTCACCACCTCTTCCGCCGTCCGCTCCATTGGGGCCGCCACGAGGTACGTGTTTTTCTCTGTGAAAACTGACCGCTCCCGAGCCGCCGCGGCCAGAGCTAAACGTAACAACCGCTTCGTCCAAGAACATAGACAACAGTTTACCTGCACCCTGTTGGCCGTCACAAACAAGTCCACAGCACTCGCTTGATTAGGTGAACGAACGATTTGCCAAGGTTGATCTTTCGAGCGATAGAATAGTAGAGCCCACTTTAACTTATGATTTCGAAGCTCGAGGCTTGGTTCCACTCTCGCGGGTGGTCGGCATTTTCTTTTCAAAAAGACGTTTGGAACGCTTACCTGAACGGTGAGAGTGGCCTCATTCACTCGGCAACGGGAACCGGAAAGACGCTCTCTGCCTGGATGGGACCGTTGGCAGAATGGCTTCAAGAGAACCCTGAAGGCACTTTCGGACCAACACTGCGAAAGGATTCACCGGGCCTGAGGGTCCTTTGGATCACGCCACTTCGAGCCTTGGCGGCGGATACCGAGAAATCACTTCAACTTCCACTTGAAGACCTTGGGATTCCTTGGACGGTAGAGATTCGAACGGGTGATACGTCCCAGGGCTTACGCAAGAAACAGAACGAACAACTGCCGACTGCCCTTATTACAACCCCCGAAAGCCTGATGCTCATGCTAACGAGGAGTGATTCAGAAGAATTATTCGGTGATTTGCGTTGTATCGTCGTAGATGAGTGGCATGAACTACTGTCAACAAAGCGTGGAGTTCAGACTGAGCTCGCTCTCGCCCGTTTAAGGCATTTAAGACCCGAAGTACGTACCTGGGGGGTAAGTGCGACACTCGGCAATCTAGGCGGCGCGTTGGATGCCCTGCTGGGCCCCAAGAATAATGGAATCACCGTTCAAGGACACTTGGAAAAGGAAATCGTCATCGATTGTGTCCTTCCGAAAAATATCGCCAGGTTTCCGTGGTCTGGTCACTTTGGAGTAACCATGGTTCCCGCGGTTGTTGAAGCCATTGAAGGAGGTGGCTCCTGCCTTATCTTTACCAACACAAGGTCGCAAACGGAGATCTGGCATCAGCAAATCCTTGACAGTCGGCCTGAGTGGAAAGACGAAGTGGCGATTCATCACGGATCGCTCGATCGTTCTGTTCGGGACCAAGTCGAATCGGATCTGAAGTCTGGGAAGTTGCGAGCGGTCGTTTGCACCTCTAGTTTGGATCTCGGAGTGGATTTTTCACCCGTCGATCGAGTTTTGCAGGTGGGAAGCCCGAAAGGCGTGGCGCGTCTTTTGCAACGAGCGGGGCGCAGTGGTCACCGTCCCGGTGTTCCTAGCCGAGTCACGTGTGTTCCGACTCACGCGTTTGAGCTGGTCGATATTGCTTCAGCTCGAGCAGCCGCGCTGGCTGGGCATGTCGAGGCAAGGAAGAACTTATCAAAGCCTCTCGATGTGCTTGCACAGCATCTGGTTAGCATTGCGGTTGGTGCGGGATTCCGCTCCGACGATCTCCTAGCGGAAGTTCGCTCGACGGATGCATATCAAACACTGACCGACGAAGAATGGCAGTGGGTTCTGGATTTCGTGGTCCGTGGCGGCGAGTCATTGCGGGCTTATCCTGAATATCGACGGGTAGTGAAGGGGGATGATGGGGTCTACCGAGTAGTGGATAAGGATATCGCCAAGCGGCACCGTCTGACTATCGGCACAATCGTAAGTGACTCAGCCATGACCGTGCAGATGGTGAATGGCTCTCGTTTGGGAACAGTAGAAGAGTCTTTTCTCACTCGCCTCAATCCGGGTGATCGATTCTTGTTTAGCGGCAAATTAGTCGAGTTTGTACGTGTTCGAGATATGACAGCCTGGGTCCGCAAAGCTACCAAGCGAACTGGCATTGTTCCGAGGTGGGCAGGTGGCCGTGTACCTTTAACGACCGAACTTTCTCATGCCATTCGTCAGGAACTCGAGCACGTTAAATTTGGTGAGCTCCGTTCACCCGAAATGAAGTCGTTGGCGCCGATCTTAGAACTGCAGGCTCGATGGTCAGCCATTCCGGCTGAAAATGAGCTTCTGATCGAACGTGTTCAAACTTCCGAGGGACATCATCTCTTTGTCTACCCATTCGAAGGTCGGCTTGTACATGAAGGGTTAGCGGCTCTATTTGCTTACCGATTATCTAGAAATCAATCCATCACCTTTAGCATGGCGTGCAACGACTATGGCTTTGAGTTATTGGCGCCTGAGGAGGCGAATTTAGACGCGGCACTCGTAAATGGACTACTTAGCTCCGTAGATTTGGCTGCTGATATTGTTGCAAGTTTGAACGCCGCAGAAATGGCCAAGCGGCAGTTCAGAGAAATTGCCAGGATCGCGGGATTGGTTTTTGAAGGGTTTCCTTGGATGAACAAATCAACCAAGCAAGTTCAGGCTACGAGCGGACTTTTCTTTGATGTTTTCGCACGCTATGACCCACAAAATTTACTTCTGCGACAAGCAGAAAGGGAAGTGCTCGAACGGCAACTGGAGCAGTCTCGCCTTGGGGAAGCTTTGGTTCGCCTTCAGCAAGCCAATATCCTCATGACGTATCCCCCGAAACCCACTCCCATGGCGTTTCCAATTCTTGTCGATCGTCTGCGAGGCACGGTTACAAGTGAGAATATTGGAGATCGAATCCAAAAAATGTCGCTCAAATTGGATAAAGAGGCAGACAGTTGACGCAATTCTTGCTTGTCTGCTCAATATGTAGACATCTGATGCGCATAATCAATCGTGAGTCAATCACACGAAGTTGAGTTAGCCGGGGAACGACTGATTGCTGTGGCAGGTAAGGGCCTCTACTGGCCATCCCAATCCACTTTGTTTGTCGCAGATGTGCATTTGGGTAAAGATTCAGCGATGTTAGCGACAGGAATCCCGGTTCCTTTTGGAGCTACAACCGAGACGCTCGGTCGACTGACACAGATTCTTCATCAAACCAACGCTCAAAAGCTTGTTCTTTTGGGCGATTTGTGGCACGCAAAGCAAGGTCGATCTGAACGAGCTTACGGAGAGTTCATACAATGGCGTGAAGATCATCCCGATGTCGAAGTTGTGCTGGTGGAAGGGAATCACGACGTCAAAAGTGGAAGGCTAACCGGCAACGTTCGAATTGAAGAGGTCGCCGAGAAAACTCTTCTTCATCCTTTTGTGTTATGTCATTACCCACAGGAGGATCCTTCTGGTTATGTGTTGGCGGGACATGTGCATCCGGCCGTCGTTCTAGAAGGCTCGGGGCGCCAGGCGATCAAGCTTCCGTGCTTCTGGTTCGGTGATAAGTACGGAGTCTTGCCAGCGTTCGGAGAATTTACGGGCTGCGCAACGGTGTCTCCGAATTCCCGCGATCAAGTTCTTGTTGTGGCAGATAGTCGAATTTTCTCTGTATCCTGCTCAACAGCGGCCTAAATTGTTGCGACGAATAAGGCGGTATGCGCTTGGCTCAAGGTAACTTTCGAGAGTAATGTCCATCCCAATTGCTCTCCAACTCTATTCGGTGCGCGAAGATTGCGCACGAGACTTTTTTGGCACCATCGCCAAAGTTGCTGCCATGGGATATTCCGGCGTCGAATTTGCCGGATATCACGGAGCGTCTGCCGAAGATATTCGTAAAGTGCTGGATGATAACGGTCTCATGTGTGCAGGAACCCATGCTGGTTTCGACACTTTGCAGGACGACCGTCTCGAAGAGACGATTCGCTTCCATTCCGTTTTAGGTTGCTCCAATTTGGTGGTGCCTTGGCTACCAGAATCAACTCGTGCGACTCCCGAAGCTTGCAAAGAAACCGCTGATCGATTGAACGTCGTAGCTGAAAAGCTGAAGGCACACGGGATGCGAACTGGCTTCCACTGCCATCAGGGCGATATGACTCCACTTGAGGGTGGAAAGAGTGCTTGGGATCTTCTTGGAGAACTCACCGTTCCTGAATTCATCATGCAGTACGACACTGCAAACGGAATGTCGGGCGGTGCAGATCCGGTCCAGCCGATCCTCGACTTCCCAGGGCGAGGAATCACTGTGCACCTAAAGGAATGGTCAGGAGAGCATGGTGCGAAGGTCATTGGAGAAGGAATGATTCCTTGGGCCAAGGTGTTTGAAGCTTGCGAGACGGTTGGTGGAACCCAATGGTATGTCGTCGAGCACGAATCCTACGAAGGGATGACTCCTCTTGAAGCGGTGGAAGCTTGCTTAAAGAATCTTCGAGGAATGGGCAAATAGACCAAAAAACTCCGCTTTGCTCTTGGCAAGGCGGAGCTTTTTTTACTCCTTATACTCGGCTACTTGGATCGATGACCTTTTCCATACCGGTCGTAGCGAGTGAGTCAAGGCGGATCAATGCGTCGCGAGTTTCAACATCGGTTGCAACGTCGTGAACGCTATAAAGCTTGCCATGAATGACGAGTCGCTGCCCTCTCGTTGGCAAGGAATCAAGTTCCCCCTTGAAGAGAAGGTTGCCCGTGCGGTCGAAGTAGAAGGCGCTAAATGTAGATTTAAAGAGGGTGTTTTGTGGGTCCATCCTTGTTCCTTTGGCGAATATGATTGCTTGCGATTGAAACCAATCCTGAAATTAAGATTTTTAACGGTGCCTCGAATCCGTTCTCGATTCAGCCATGAAATTTGACTGTGACGACATGTCATTGTTTCGCCTGTTACATATTCAGTATCGGTCAAATCTGCTGACTCTTGCTTAGGACGTGGAGATTTTTGAGCGCTAATTTCGATAGGTTCTTTTCATCGTATGAAGGTGCAATGGATGGCCATTACAGCTAGCATAAAATCACGAATATTTGGCTTGAGTACCGGAAATCCGTGACCCATAAATGGGGACTTTTACCTATTTGGTGGAAAGCGGAAACTCCATAACGTGATGAAACCAAACGCAATTCGTCGAACCCAGAAGGGCTTTACGCTCATCGAACTCCTCGTCGTCGTCCTTATCTTGGGCATTCTAACTGCGATTGCTTTGCCTTCGTACCTCAGCAGTGTTCAGACGGGTCGTCAAGGTGCTGCAAACGGAAATGCTCGAGCATTGGCATCGGCAGTTATGGCTAAGTCGCTCGGAACCGGTGGTTTCGACACGACGCTTGCCGACTACGCCACCGACATGGGTGGCGCGATTCCCATGAATCCTTGCACGGGTAATAACACCGGTTACACGATCACCGCTACCACTACGACCGCTGCAATTACCGCCAATTCGGGCACAAATTGCGGTACGTGGACTCCTACAACATTCAACATCGTTAGCCCTTAGTTTTCTAACGGTTGAGACCATCCATAAGGAGTCTTCTGAGGATAGAACCTCAGGGGACTTCTTTGCTGAAGGGAGGCACGTTTGAGGCCAGTTGAATAGGGTAAGGAAACTATACGGAAAAGGGTGACCCCTAAGTCGGGACTGGCATACAGGTTTAGTGAACGCGAAAATATTAATATGAGCACGCCAGTTAGTTCTCGCAATTTTAGAAAGGGTTTCACTCTCATTGAGCTTTTAGTCGTCGTATTGATCCTCGGCATCCTCATCGCAATTGCCTTGCCATCATATTTGAGCTCTGTAAACACAGGACGCCAAGGTGCAGCAAACGCGAATGCAAGGGCACTTGCTTCCGCAGTCATGGCGAAATCGCTTGGTACAGGAAGTTTCGATACGACGCTCGCCGACTATGCAACTGATATGGGTGGATCTCTTCCCAAGAATCCTTGCACAGGAACAACAACCGGATATTCGATCACTGCGACTGCAACGACGGCCGCGATTGCTGCCACGTCAGGAACGGGTTGCGGTACATGGACGCCAACAACGTTCAACATTGTTAGCCCCTAGTTTTTAGCGAAACTAACTAAGCTACATTTTTAAGGCCCCACACAGGATGAGATCCTGTGTGGGGCCTTTTACTGCGTAAACCCGCCCTCAGTACTTTGGGGAATGTTGCGCTACGATCGTATGACTCCCCATTTGTTAAGAATGAGCGCGGCTCTCATAGAGACTTTGAAAGGCCGCAAGAGCATTTGCATCGCAGTCTGAAACCGCAATATAGTGGAGCCCTTTTGCGTCCCAATAACGGAAGTTAAAACCATCTCGAATTGTCGATCGATGGGTAGGAACTTGATTGTCGCGAAGCACATAAAGGCTAATAACGTGATTTCTTAAACCATAAACTAAAACCGCCGCCGGCGAACCAGAAATAAGGTCCAGTCGGCCGCCTAAAAGCGGAATCTGTTGATTTTTTAGATCAATCACCTGAGGAGCCAAAGGCACTTTGCCCGAAAACCATGGACCCACCGTATGCCGGTCACTGGAAACGACATCGACCATATGGCCAGGCATAAGTGAACGGATGTGGGATGTTAGGATCTCCGATTCAATCGTTTGTGGCCTTGGTTGAAGCAACAAGATAGCACCCCACACGAGAGAGGCACAAATAGCTCCGCCTCCAAAACTCCAGACAGGGAAGACCCAACGCGATTTCTTTGGCGGCGTCCCGAAACTCTTTCGCATTCGGGCTTCAAATTCTGGAGAAGGCGAGAAATTTGAAGTCTTACGGATTGAGGACTTCAGAGATTGGTGAGTGGAATATTCGGTTTGACAAAGCTTACAGGTGCTAAGGTGGTTCCTGACGGCAGCTTCCTCAACTGGTCCAAGTTCACCGTCTATATAGGCATTCATGGCCTGATTTGCTTCACTACAAGTCATAGCGGTGACTCCTGTAATTTCTCTCGCAAGTTATCAGCAAGCGCTTTTCGGGCTCTCGAGAGACGAGACATGACGGTACCAATGGGACTTCCAATGACTTGGCTGATCTCGGCATACGACATGTCTTCAAACTCCCGCATGATCACTATTTCTCGCATGTATTCTGGAAGCGCTTCAATTGCATCGTGGATGTCCTCTTCATCAAGCTTTCGAAGGAGGATTCCTTCAGGGTCCGATTCATTTCTGAGGGAAGTATCTTCCTGAAAAGATTCATCAAGGGGCTCGTAGCTCAACCGACGTTTCTCTTCGATATGCCTCAAACACCGATTTCGCACGATCTGAAGTAACCAGGGTTTGGCGTAGGGGCTACGCAAAGTAGAAAACGACTTGTAGGCACTAACAAGTGCATCTTGCACCACGTCTTCTGCAGTTTGATCATTTCCGAGAATCCAGCGGGCCAACGCAAAGGCTGACCCGAGATGCACCAGCACCATCGATTCAAATCGATCTGCTTCCGCCCGGTTATTCATCGGTATTAAGCATCTATATTGAGGGACCTACATATTCTGTTGCCTGAAGTGTACGACGCTAGATCCAGAATTGATCGTTAGACAACTACAACTTTGCCAGTCATGTGGGGATGGATCGAGCAGTAGTAATCGACGGTTCCAGGCTTGTCAAACGTGTGTGTGAATGTGTCGTTCGTATCTAGAACCGCGGATTTGAAGAGCTTATTGTTCTCGACAACCGTGTGCGGAATGTCGTCACGATTCGTCCATTTAATGCTTTGGCCAACTGCGATATTGACGGTTGCGGGATTAAAGGTGAAATTGTCGATCCCAATATTCATTTCCGAGGTACGGCCAGAATTACCAGCCAATGTTGAGTCCACAATCGCCAAGTGACTGTCATGTTCCATGTAGTGGACTGAGCTTAACCCGAGTAGCGAACGAAGTTCAGTAGCGGGCACAATCATCGGTCCTGGACCCTTTGCCTTTCCTGGTTGTGGTTGAGGGAAGGCGGTTGACATGGCGGTGTGAAACGTCATGTTTCCTTCGACCTTTTGAATCGATTGGTGAATGTGGCCATTCAAAACCGTTACGGATCCGAATCTCTGGAGAAGTGCCAGTGCGCGTGCTCCATCGGAAGTTCCCCATCCCCATTCTGGATAAACCTCCCACAGAGGAACGTGCGCGAAGACGACAATTGGAGTGCTCGACGATAGGGACCGGACGTCGTCAGCAAGCCAAGCGAGTTGATCGTCTCCTAGGTTCCCGAGACCGCCTGGCTTTAAGTCCAGCACATTGATGAGTCCGATAAAGTGAACACCCTTGTGATTGAAGCTGTACCACCCATTTCCTTTGGACTCCTTGCCGTACCGCTCACGATAATTCTTGCCGTTGTCTTGGAGAACGTCGTGCTCGCCAGGCACGAAAAACCTTCCGCCGGTCTTGACGCCTTTAAGCATTTGATCTAGAGCGTCGAACTCAGAGTCTTTCGACAGGTGACTAAGATCTCCGGTGTGGATGAGAAGGTCTGGGCGAGCATTCGCACTATTGATCTTGTCAATTGCGATACCAAGGGTTCCGAGCACATCCTTGTTAGCTTCCTTGCCGAAGCCGATGTGGCTATCGCTGATTTGAACGAAGCTGAACGATCCAGCAAGAATCGCGTTGCTTGCCTCGTCTGCAACGTCCGGATTCTGGGAGATTTGTGATAGATTGAACGATCGGGGAATGCCTCCGATCATTGAAAACAGCACGCCACTTCCGGCCCAAGCCATACATTTCAAGAATCCGCGTCGGTCAATGTCATCCTGCAAAAGCGCAATCGGTTTTATCTCATTCATTGTTCAGATCTCTTAGCTAGTCAACTAGGAAGAGACAGAACGTAACGAAATATTCCATGCAGGCGCCAAATTTTGGAAAATTTGGTTGTTGGGCCATACCCTTTTCGATCTCGAAGACGAGAATCACCTATGTTCCGGTGGCACAAACCGCAGGAATCCTGGAACACCGTTTCGGTTTATCAAAGCCGGTCTGTCAGATGTTTTGTAAGGGAATCTCGAATGGTTTAAAAGATTAATGGACAAAACTACCGCACTGTTGAACCTAATCTTGAAGTCTGATCCTGGTAATTCTGCAGGACCTGTTCATGTGACCCTAAAGTTGGGACTGGAATCGGCCGATAAAGAGGGGGAGACTTATACCATGAAATCAGTAAACCGAATCAGCCGTAACCGAAAGGGTTTCACCCTCATCGAACTACTCGTCGTTGTTTTGATCTTGGGCATCTTGACAGCGATCGCTCTACCGTCTTACTTGAGCTCAGTTCAAACGGGTCGCCAAGGTGCTGCCAACGCAAATGCACGAGCCCTCGCATCAGCCGTCATGGCGAAGTCGCTAGGAACTGGCGGTTTCGACACCACGCTAGCTGACTACGCAACTGACATGGGTGGCGCGATTCCACAGAATCCATGTACTGGAAACAACACTGGTTACACGATCACCGCAACCACAACGACCGCGGCGATTACTGCCAGCTCAGGCACTAACTGCGGAACTTGGACTCCGACCACATTCAATATCGTCAGCCCCTAGTACTTCAATCTACTGGTAGAAACGGTCTGCCTCAGCCGCTCGAGAAACTTTGCTTTCTCGGGCGGTTTGTGTTTGGAGATGATCCAACTTTTCAGGTTCGATTTGGTTAAACGGTGGGGAAATTAACGGTATGGGCTGGGTGTGCAAATTTTCGACATTTTTAAGTGAAACATTCACATTGCAATAAGCAATGGAGGGAAGTTGAGCCACACGAAACATTCCATTTTGTGCCTCGTCAAATCCGCTGTATAGTGATCGAGACATGGCTGAATTACTGAAATTTCCCTTACCAGCAATCTTCATTGACGAAGAAGCGGCCGCCATTATGTTTGATAAATGGGTTGGGTCGTATCCGTTCCCAGGACTCAAAGTCGAACACAACGAGCACACATACACGGTCACGCGAGTCGTCGTAAGCTCAAATTTTAACCGCATGGCGGTTATGCTCAAAAAGGACGAGTTCATCGCGAAAGACAAGAACGACGAACTCGAGAAGTTGTTGGCTCAAGTTCTAGAGAAAGCAACTCGATAGCGTAGCGGTCAAGACCAGCTGCACGCCAGGTTGGTCCGATTACGGGTCTTAACGTCCGCACTTCAAGGTGCGAGCGGGCCCGTGTTCTCAGTCACAAACGCGCTGACGACTACGTCCCACTAGAAGTCGATTCGTTTGCCGAAAATGATCGTCGTCACGAATCAAGCTCTAATTTCCTGAAGAATTCGATTAGCTGCGCCGTCAAAATCGCGATTTCTCGCGAATCGGTAGTTCTCGGATGACCTACCAGTCGCAAAACGGCCGCACAGGGCAATTTTCTAAAAGACCTCGCAAATCCCACTTTCCGTGAGAAGCCTCGGACGGCGATTTCATAATAATGATTATCAGAAAGCTTGTAATCCGTTTTTGTATCACTTCTCCGGCATTTGAATCTGGATCGGGTTCTATGAACGTTGGTAGACGCGAACGTAGTCAATGAGAAATTTCTGTGGAAAACAACTATCGTCGATTCCGTTCTTTCCTGCCCAAGCTCCGCCAATTGCGAAATTGATGAGGAGATACATCGGACGATCGAATGTCCAGCTTGTTGGGCCTTGGTACGGATACTCAAAGTAAACGTTGTCGTCCACCATCATTTTCATCGCCTTCGGTGTCCATTCAAGACCGTACACGTGAAATTGCTCGGTGGCATCTGGAATTTTTGTCGTCCCGCCTTTACTCACATGGCCCTTTCCGTCTGGGCTTATTTGGTGGAGCGTTCCGAAGATGGTGGATGGTTCGTACGCGATATGCTCCATGATGTCCACTTCGGCGCACCTGGGCCACCCGACTTGAGGACGATCTGCTCCCATCATCCAAATCGCTGGCCAAGTACCCATCCCGCCTGGCAGCTTGGCTCTTACCTCAACTTTTCCGTATTGAAAGTGGAACTTGTTGAGGGTGATTAAGCTCGCACCCGTATAGTGAGAGCCTTCAAATTCTTCCTTTCTCGCCTCAAGGACTAAGTTGCCACCTTCAACTCGAGCATTTTCTCTTCGATTGCGAGTGTAGAACTGAGGCTCATTGTTACGGACTTTGCCGTATTCGTAGTCCCATTTCTTATGGTCTGGTCGCCCCCGTCCGTTAAACTCGTCAGACCAGACGAGCTTATACGGAGTCTCGCTTATTGCAAGTATATTTGTATAAAGGAAAGCTGAGGCTAAAAGAAGCATTTTGAGGGCCCACTAACCTTTCTGAAGTTCAAGCTGGGGCGAACGATGTTCCAACTCATCAAGAGCTTCATCGCATCGGTCCATAAGGCGGTGCGAACGGACACTTGGCTTGCGTGCCCATAAAATAAACGCCGCGACTGCACCACCAATAAATGCGATGGTGGCGATAGATTTAACGACTACGAGGCCTGAATCGGTTTTCTTCATAGGTAGGTCTATATGTTCAGACGAGGTTGAAGGGGCCAATGTTTTCATATCCGGCACGATTTTTAATGCAATTCGGCCCGTCAATTCGGCATTCTATGCATCGTGGAGAACGTCGTCACGGATGGAGAAGTTGCAGTTTCGCCGCCTAAACAGCGAGATGCACTCTTTGATGTTGCTAAAGGAATCGGAATTCTCCTCGTTTTAGGACACCATTCGTTTAGTAATTCTGCGCGGTTGTACTCCACATCCCATTCTTGGCTTTGGTGGGGACTCAATCTTGCCAATCGAATTCTGAGTTTTTCAGTTCCTGTGTTTCTGCTGATTAGTGCCGTTCTCTCTGCACGAGGACTGATCAAAAATCCCGCAGTCGGTCCGTTTTATCGAAAGCGTTTTCCAGCGATTCTCTGGCCCTATTTAGTTTGGACGGGCATTTACTGGATCGCGCGCATGGTTATTGACCCAAAGTCTCGACTGATCGTTCCGGGAAGCATTTTTGGGATTCCCGTAAACGGCCCCGCGATGTTCGTACATGTAAAGGAGCGTCTGCTTGATGTCTTTTGGGGCAAAGCGTTCTTCCACATGTATTTCATGGTGGTTCTGTTTGAGATTCTCCTTTTGCTACCCCTTGCGGTCGCGTACGTAAAATGGCGGAAGCCAGGGTTTTGGGAGGTTCTCGTCACTGCTTTTGCCCTGCAAGGTGTGGTGATGGTTGTTCAGCATTACACCGCTTTCATGCCTTTCCCGGGCAGCAATGCGTTTTGGTATCTTGGTTCGCTTTTACCTGGAGCTTGGATTGGTGCTAACTGGGAGCTGTTTAAGGAGCAATGTAAGCGGTATGTTTGGCCCTTGTCGGTTTTTATCTTAATCACGGGAGGATTGTTCTTACGGGAAGAATGGCATGTCATCCACCACATTGAAGCTGACAACTACCTTTCCAACGGATCGCTTACGATTTACGCAAGCTGTCTAGCCGTGCTGGTCCTTGTCCTGTCCATGAAGATCACGTTAAAACCTGGTCAGGGTCGATTGCTTGAATCTTTGGGCAAGAATTCTCTCCAGATCTATTTGATGCACCCCGCGATCATGCAAATGCTTGAGCGTCCGCGGATCGTGAGTCTCATCAAGTTGACTCACCTAGGCCCGATTCTGTCTCCCGCAATCATGCTCGCGATTGTATTTGGATTGATTCGATTGCTTCGCGTGACTCATACCGAGAAGTTACTGTTTGGGCGAGGCTGAAACCACGTGATTCCTTCAGACGTTTCATTGAAAGCTGCCCGGACTGGGTAACTTAGAGATTCCAATGCTTGATTCCCTTACCCGCCGGCTTGCCGGCATTCTGACCGGACTACGTGGCAAGGCGCGTCTGACCGAAGATGACGTCAATGATATGCTCCGCGAAGTCCGAGTCGCACTTCTTGAGGCGGACGTTAACTTTGCCGTTGCCAAAGGCTTCATCGCAAAGGTTCGCGAAAAAGCAGTTGGCGAAGATATTTACGGCAGCTTAACCGCTGACCAGACCATCATTCGAATTGTAAGGGATGAGCTGACCGAGCTTTTGGGAACGGCACCTCCCCGCTTCAACTACAACCCTTCCCCACCTACGGTTATCCTTTTGTGCGGACTCCAGGGTTCAGGAAAGACAACCACTGCCGCAAAGCTTGCCCGTTGGTTGATCAATCAAGGGAAGAAACCCATGCTCGCGGCCTGCGACACCCAACGACCGGCGGCGATTAAGCAGTTGGAAGTGTTAGGTGAGTCGGTTGGCGTCCCTGTCTACGTAAAGCTGGATAAAACAACCCCGGTTCAAATTGCAAATGAGGCGCTTGCTCGTTGCAAGCATCTTATGCTGGACGTTTTGATCGTCGACACCGCAGGACGACTGCAAATCGACGAAGGCTTGATGGAAGAACTCCACCAGATCTACAACAACACCAAGCCTAGCGAAGTTTTTCTCGTTCTCGACTCTACGACTGGTCAAGAAGCGGTCCATGTTGCCGAGGCCTTCCACAAGGAAGTGCAGCTAACGGGTGCGATCTTCACGAAGCTCGATGGTGACACACGTGGCGGCGCGATCCTAAGTGTCCGGTCGTCGACCGGAGTTCCCGTCCGTTTTATTGGTGTTGGTGAGCAAGTAGAAGCTCTCGACACATTCCATCCCGACCGAATGGCCCAACGAATCATCGGTATGGGCGACGTGATGGGCATTATCGAGAAAGCTGAACAGTTTATCGATAAAGAAGAAGCAGAAGGAATCGAGGGCAAAATGGCCTCCGGAAACCTCGATTTTAACGACATGCTTCAAACTTTTCGGATGATGAAGAAAATGGGACCCATGAAAAATCTGCTTAAAATGGTCCCTGGATTGGCAAATGCGGTTCCAGAAGAGGCTTTGGATGCCATAAATGATAAAGATACTGGCCGTATTGAAGCAATCATTCTCAGCATGACGCTAAAAGAGCGGTCAAATCCGGATATAATTAACGGTTCGCGAAGGAAGCGCATTGCAGCTGGCGCCGGTACAACTGTCGAAGAGGTGAATAATCTCCTTAAACAGTTCTATGGTAGCCGCCGTGGCATGAAGCAGATGATGCAAATGCAGAAACGAATGGGCAAGCGTGGCCGTCGATAGGTAAGGAATTTAAGAATTTATGGTAAAGATCCGACTCAGGAGAATCGGCACCAAGGGCCGACCGTTCTACCGCGTGGTTGTCGCCGAGAGTGCATGTGGCCGAAATGGTAGCTTCGTCGAAACACTTGGTGTTTACGACCCAGTTGCGCAGCCTAAGAAAATTGAAATTAACGAGGAGCGCGCGATTCACTGGCTTATGGAGGGTGCTCAGCCATCTGAGACAACCGCCTATTTGCTCAACAAGGTTGGCATTTTGCCGAAGTTCCTTGAGCTAAGACCGCAGCAGAAGAAGAGTTACTCCTTCCTCGATAAGCGAACTGCCGCAATCTCGGTAGCCGCTACTACCCCGACAGAGAACGCCTAATGAGCTATCGTCCATTTGTAGAGACCCTCGTACGATCCGTGGTTGAAAACCCTGATCAGATTGAGATTGATGAAGAGCACGAGATGGGCACCCGCACATTTTATGTTCGAGTCTCTCCTGATGACGTAGGCAAGATCATTGGCAAGAGCGGTCGGGTTGTGAGTGCCATTCGTTGTGTCGTCAGCGCAGTCGCTGCAAAGTCACGCGAGAAAGCATTCGTCAAGATTGTTACAGACTAAGTTCGGTCTTCTGTAGACCTTCAAAAAAACCGTTGCGTGTAAACGCACGGTTTTTTTGTTTGTGACCTTACTTCGTGATTCGGCCGAACATTCTCAGGATCGAAATCACGTCGCTGAAATTAGAAATCTTCGTCATCAGTTGAGACAAGTGGTCGGTGTCTTTTACGTCCACAGTGACGTCAATTTCGGCGGTATGGTTTGCCATTGTCTTGACCTTCAGCGCTGAAACATTTGTTTTTGATTCGCCAAGAATGGTCGAGATATCCATCAATAGGCCGGTCCGATTTACGGACACGATCTTGAGACTCACGGTATAAACGCTGCCATCAGTTGCCCAGGTATACGGAATGAGTCGCTCGGGCTCTTCAGAGGCGTATTGGAGAGCGTTGGGGCAGACTTTGCGGTGAATCATAATGCCCCGTCCACGCGTGACGTAGCCGACGACTTCGTCTCCGGGAATCGGATTGCAGCACTTCGAACGATTCACCATGACGTTATCGAGACCGCTGGTGACCAGCACCAACTTGCCTTCTTTCGTCTTGGTAACTTCAATCCGGTCGGCAGTTTGATGCTCGGTGACGGTTCCTCGAAGCTTCGTAACAACGCTGTGAACGGAAGCAAGGCCCAATCCGACCTTTGCGAGAACGTCCGTTGCATTCTCGGCTGAATCCATGGAGTCGGCCACTCTTTGAAGATTGTCTTCCCCTAAGAACTGCTTTGGATCCAGGCCCAGTGAGCGGAACTCTTTTTCGAGAGTCTCCCTTCCCCGCTGAGCATCATCGGTTTTAGACAGCTTGCGGAAGTAACCTCGAAGCTTGCTACGGGTGTGAGCAGACTTAACAAACTCCAACCAGTCAAAACTAGGGGTTGCATTCGAGCGGTTGATCAACTCCACGACGTCGCCGTTATTCAGCTTGGTGCTAAGCGGAACAATCAAACCGTTTACCTTGGCGCCAACCAAGGTCATTCCGAGTTGGGTGTGAACTCGAAATGCAAAATCAACCGGAGAAGAATCTTTGGGCAGGTCGATGACATCGCCCTTTGGAGTGAAAACAAAGGTCTGTTCTGAGAAGAGGTCGGTCGAGACCGTTCTCAGGAAGTCACTCGAGAGTCGCTGATCGGAGTTCCAGTCGAAAAGCTGTTCACGCAGGGCGCCGAGTCGTTTGGTCTCGTCGACCTGCATTTTGCCTTCTTTGTAAGTCCAGTGAGCGGCAACTCCGAATTCCGCGATTTCATGCATCGCCATGGTTCGAATCTGGATTTCGAGCGGCGAACCACTTGCGCTCACTACCTTGGTATGGAGTGACTGATAGCCGTTTGGCTTGGGTTTAGCGATGTAGTCATAGAAAAGCGATGCAATCGGAACGTAGGTCTCATGAACAATTCCGAGCGCCACGTAACAGTCGGAAACCGTCTCGACGATAATTCGCAAAGCCAGAAGGTCGTAGATCTCGTCGAAAGAGATACCTTGCCGAACCATTTTGTTGAAGATCGAATAGAGATGCTTCGGCCGACCACGGATGTCTTGAATCTTCATTCCGCGCTGCTCAAATTTGGTTTTGAGCGCCAGAATCGACTCATCTAGTTCTTTGCTTCGTTGAGGATGGGATTTCGCTACTAGCTCGCTGATTTCTTTGAATTCAGTAGGATGGAGAGCTTGGAACGAGAGATCCTCGAGTTGCCATTTGATCTGCCAGATACCTAAACGAGCCGCAAGAGGGGCGTAGACATCGAGAGTCTCAGTCGCAATGCGAGTTCGCTTCGGTGGAGGCATCGAATCGAGCGTTTGCATGTTATGCAATCGATCGGAAAGTTTGATGACCATGACTCGGAAGTCCTTGGCCATCGCAAGAAGCATTTTGCGAAGCGTCTCAGCGGTACGAGTGGTTTCAGCGGCAACTTGCTGGCGATCTGTAAGATCGGTTTGGGGAGTTGAACGAAGCTTGGTAACGCCTTCAACCATCGCGAGAACGTCTTCTCCAAATTCTTTGGAGATCATCTCGGGCTTTACATCGGGGCAATCTTCTAATACGTCGTGAAGAAGGGCTGCGATGATAGTGTCATCATCCATCCGAAGGTCTACCACAATGCGCGCAACCGCTAAAGGGTGATGAATGTAGGCTTCGCCAGAGCGCCGAAATTGGCCAGTGTGCCACTTTTCAGCCAAATAGTATGCGTAACGAATTCTGCGGACGTTCGCGTCGTCGCGCTGTGCTCGAAGGACCTGCAACATTGCATGGAGGTCTTCGGGCTCTTCCCAATCGTGGCTTATTTCGTAGGCCGCTAACATAAACGGCATCGCATCGGTCAAGCCACGCTGCTTGAACCTAATGTCTGCTTCCTTAATAAAGTATATCGTAACCCTGGCTTTAAGGACAGTGCTACGTCTCGGTCTCTAGCTCATTTGTGAGCGAAGAATGGCGCGAACTTCTTCGGCTTGTTCAGGAGTGTCGACGGCAAGCGCACTTCCCTGGCCACGCGACATCTTGATACGGATTCCGTGCTCCATAAATCGAAGTTGCTCGAGACTCTCAGTGATCTCAAGTGGAGTTTGAGTCCAGGTTGAAAATGCTTCGACCACCTCACGGCGATACGCGTAGATTCCGACGTGTTTCTTAGTCTCGATACCGTTTGGATTGCGAGGGTAAGGCAGCGGAAATCGGCTAAAGTACAGCGCGAAATCGTTCAGATCGGTCACGACTTTCACAACAGCGGGATTCTCTCGTTCCGTATCGGGACAGGCGCTAAAGATGCTTCCCATCTGAATGCTCGAATCGTTAAGCAAAGGCTGAGCACAGATCGAGATTGTCTCGGGGTGAATCAGGGGTTCATCACCTTGAACGTTCACATAGACATCGGCAACAACGGATTGAGCTACTTCTGCGATCCGGTCCGTTCCCGTCGGGTGCGTGTGACTCGTTAGAATTGCCTCTGCTCCAAAGCTTTTACATGCCGACACAATCTCCGGGTCAGGAGTTGCCACGACAATTCGGTCAGCAAAGTTCGCAGCCCGACTGGCCTCGACTACCCATTGAAGCATGGGCTTACCGAGAAGATCACATAGGGGCTTGCCTGGAAAACGCGTGCTACCCATACGGGCGGGAATCACGATACAAGAGCGCATGCTTGAAACGTACCCGTTTCGTTCGACCTATGGGTTGTTGATCCATTTAGCGTGACCATCAGTGTAAGCAACGGCCCTTCCCCCCGGCCCCTCAAAATAACCCAAGACCGTGGACGCTGGTTCAGCAATCGACGACGCATTGCCTCCTGGAAACACATAGTTGAAGCCATCGTAAATGTTCGAATCCTTGATGTATGGGTTGATCGCATTTCGCCAATCACTCTTGTTTGAGACGTAGTTGTCGTTATTATCTGAGGCATGCATAAGGAGGGCGAGCGCAACTTGCTTTGCCTTGTTGAGAAGAGACCGCTTTAAGGCCGCAACCTTGGCTAGGCGATAGGCTTCGAGAGGCACCTTTGCCAAGGGCCGAACCATTGCTGTTCCTTGACTGATATAGGCAACCGCCGATTGATTGGGTGAGAGATCGCCACCTTTGCCATCGGTCGTAATGATTCCAAAGGCGTCATCCGCTGCTTTGGATGATGAAACTAGAATGGTGGGTGCCTCAACGCCAACCTTCTTGACGGCTAGGCTCCGGCTCAAATCCTGAACTTGTAGTTCATCTTCAGGCGAGAATCGTCGAACGGGCTGACCCATATTGGATGGACGGACCGTTGGCGTTACGGTGGAATTCTCCCGGTTAATATTGAACCAAGTCACTGTCGACTTATTCGCTCCTTGGGCCCGCGTCCTCATCATCGCCAGCGGCTGACCGGTGGGTGACCACATGAAATGGCATTGAGGGGATGGCAAGCTGATTGGTTTGGACAGCACTCCTTCAACTCCGAAAAACCTGACTGTTGAAGGAGGTTGCGTAGCATCGCTTACTTGGTCTCTGCGGCTAAACGGATAATTGACCAACGCAACAACGGGACGAGTTGGGGATGCTTGTGCCTGAGTCGTCTCGTCGTCTTTGACGGTCGCAATCAGTTTTGACTGACCATTTGCGTTGATCAATAAGATTTTCGAGATCGGTGTTGCTGGCTGAGTGGTATCAAGGGCGGTGACAATCATTGACGACGACCCAGCTACCCAATCTATCGAAGTGACCTGACCATCAGAGCCTTTTACCGAAAAAATCATTGTGGATTTTTCCGATTTGGAATTCCAAGTTAATACTTGAGTGATAAGGTCTTCAGGCGAAGTAGTTGGAGTCGTTTTGGACTGGTAGGCAGCCGCTATCGACTCGGCGGTTTCGGGAGAAACAATCCTGAGGATCGCTAATTTCTCTCCGTCAGGCGACCATACCATTTGACTGATGTGAGGTCCGCAAATTGCTCTGGGAGGCAACATCAGATAAGCGTCTTTGGCGGTAGTGACGAAGTCCTTGATCGGGTCGCTTTGAGCTCCCGAAACCGTGGCTGCCAGCAAGGATGCTAAAAGAGGAATTAAGCGATTCAAATATCTCACTGATGTTCGGTTTTTCATGGATTGGGTACCCATTGAACGTGTCCATCTGCGTAGGCAACTGCTCTTCCGCCAGGGCCGGTTGCAAAGCCAAGTGCGGTATTTGCGGGATCGGTACCGTTTGAAAGAGTACCCCCTCCAAACGTGTATTCGAATCCGCTCATCAAATCTTTATTTCTCAAATACGGCTCGAGTTGTGCCCGCCAATCGCCCTTGTTGGAAAGAAACGCATTGTCTAAATCGGACGCGCAAATGATGAGGCCCAGAGCGACTTGTTTCGCTTTGCTCATTAATTTCGCCTTTTCTTCTTCTAGTTTTGCGAGGCGAAAGGCTTCTAGAGATATCTTGCTCATGGGACGCACCATCACCGTGCCCTGAGATTCGTAGGAAATCGCATTGAGCAGGGGGCTCAATTGACCTTTGATGCCGTCAGTCGTTGCGATCGCTATTTCTGTATCTTTAGGCTGTTTGGAACTTACGAAAACGGTCGGTGCTTCTAACCCTTGTTTTGGTCCTATCACTTTCGATGGAAAGTTCATCACCATCAATTCTAATTCGGGAGCATCTACTGGACGAGTTGAAGAGCCCAGCGGAGCCGTGCTTGAAGTTAGTTTTCCGGTGCTTGCGCTAAGGCCATACCAAACACTCTTTCGCACTTTCGAACGAGAATCTCTCTCGAAACTTAAAACGTAAGGCAGCCCATCTGCCGCCCAAAAAAGACTCGATTGATTTGTTGGTAATGGGCAAGGTGGGCTCAAATGGCCGTCAACTCCAAAAACTCTCAACACGGGTGCTTGTCTTTCCACGGGCGCTGAGTTTGGAGCCGCCGCGCTTGCGGCGGGATATTGAGTGATTGCGACTTGCGGGCGATAGGGATTGGGTTCGATCTGTAGTCCTGTGGTATCAGAAGAATCAAGAACATGGGTGACATTTCCGCTCGTTGAGACTAAGAAGATAGAAATGTGACTCATCTTGGTGTCTTCAGTTGGGTTGATCGCCGCTCGAATAACGAGTTGGGAGGAACCAGTGACCCAAGCCATTTCGTCGATTGTGCCAACCGACTGTTTGAGTCGAAACACCGTTGAAGATTTTTGTGATTTGGTGTTCCAGACTACAATTTGATCTTCCCCATCGGTCGACTCACTAGGAGTCGCGGAAATCAAGCTAGCCAAGTCAATGCTTGCTTCGTTTGAGACTTTCCGCAAAACGGCAAGATGGTTACCGTCCGAAGACCAAATTTTCTCCGTGATGCGCGGGCCGCACACAAATTGGGGAGGCAAAAGCACATAAGCTGATTTGGGAGTCGTCACGATATCTCGCTGGGTACTCAGCTGACCAAAGATCACGATAGGACAAGCAATCAGTCCAAAAGCAAGAAGGCATCGCCTTACATTCACAGTATATAGACTGCATTACGAAGGCAAATCCTTCGAGGAATTTAAGAAATTACTAGGAAATGCCTGCCCGTTACATCTCTATTCCACGCTCGACGGGGCGTCGGCCACCCAGAGACCATCGTAGTCTTCGGGATCGTCAACCAATTCAAGGTTCACGGGAGCTTCAAAGAGTTCCTGCCAGCGTTCTTCAAGTTCCGCCTCGTCGCGCAGAATTCGATCAAAGCTTTCGTTGTAAAACGGGCTAAATCGCTCCCCTGTCTTTTTGATGATTGCTTTTCCAGACTTTGTTTTCGCCTTCTCAACGATTTCTGACAATTCATACGGACCACTTCGTGGTGATTCTTTAACCCGAAAGATCAAGTCTGTTTTTTCTGGAAGGACACATACAATCAGGAGATCCCATCTCAACCCATCGGGCTTGATGAGTTGTCTGAGTAGTAAGTTGCGCTCAGTTGCGTCTAAAGGCCGTCGGTATCGGAATGTGACAAAGTAGGTTACGTCACTTGCTCGCCAATGAGGCAACCTACCTCTCCAAATGCTGAAATTCTTGAATGCCATCTTTGATTCAACTCAACGGAATTTTAGGTGGCAATTTGAAAAGGGCCTATGAAAGGGCCGCATCTCCCCGTTCTCCAGTCCGTATGCGCACTGCATCGACGATTTCGGTCACAAATATCTTGCCGTCACCAATTTCACCGGTTTGTGAGGCTTTAATGATCGCATCAATGCCCTCTTCAAGATCCTCGTCTTTGACGATCACTTCGACATGCATCTTAGGAAGTAAATTCACCGCGTAGGTGCTTCCTCGATACTTATCCGTCCGACCCATTTGACGTCCATAACCGCGAATGGGACCACAGCTCATTCCTGCGATTCCTGCGTTTTCCAACGCTTGTTTAACATCTTCTAGTTTGTTTACTCGAATGAATGCTTCGATCCGTTTCATTTGCTCCATTGCACCGGACCCACCGACGCCGAAATATCGTACCGCCGAATCCTCAATTGTTGCCGAATCGTCTCGCTTGTTAAAATTAACACACACCTTCTAAGCCAGATGACGCAGATGGTCCAGTCGAACCGTCATGAAGCCTAGGTGTCACAGCGTTTCGGGATTTGGGCAATTGGTATTTGTTTTGGAGGGGCAGCGATCTTGGTCGTTTTAGCCCTTCTTTCTATGTTGCATATCCTTTCAATCGGTCCAGGGTTGGGCATGATTCTCGGCGGGGTTTGCTTGTGCGTTGCGGGTGTTCAAGTCCAGGCGGCCATTAATTCAGCAACAGAAATGGCCAGCCAACGCCAGGCCCGTTCGGAACTTCTCCAAGCTCAACTTGAAGAACAGCGAAATGCCGTTGATGACATGGCAGACGGCCTCGATATCGCAATCTTCATCTGCGATTTCAAGGCAAACATTCTGTACGCAAATCGACGAGCGATTGAGTTGTTCAAATTTGACCGCCCGGCTGGTAGAAGCATCCTAGCGGTTACGTTGAGTTACGATTTAGAGCAATTAGTTGTAGAGACGGGGCGAAATCGCACCCCACAGCATGCGGAAATAGCATTTTCATATCCTGCTGAGCGGGTGGGACTGGCTAAAACCTGGTCCATTACGGACGGTGGTGATCGAGTATTTCTTTCGGTGTACGAGATCACAGACTTACGCCGGCTAGAGCGAATACGCCAAGATTTTGTTGCGAACGTGTCTCATGAGTTGCGAACGCCACTTACAATCATACGATCGATGGCCGAAACACTCATTGACGATGGAAGTGACCTTACCGAACGAGGTTCAAAGTATCTCAACAAGATCATTACTGAGGTTGATCGCCTAACGATGATTTCGCAGGACCTTTTGGTCCTGAGCGCGGCAGAGTCGAACCCAGTCCGCAAGCAAAGGTGCGATTTATGCGATGTTTTTCGGGGAGTCGTTCAGCAGCTTGAGCCGAAAGCAGCCAAGAAAGGCCTGGAACTAGGCTTTGAAGGCCCGAAGTCAGCGATCATCGAAGCAAATTCGTCTCAAATGACTCAAGTCGCGCTGAACCTCGTCGATAACGCTATCAATTACACGGCCACAGGTTCGATTACCGTCCGCGTTGAGCAAAAGGATTCGGCCGTTAGCGTCAAGGTAACCGATACGGGTATCGGCATCCCCAGCGACCAGATTAATCGGATATTCGAACGATTTTATCGAATTGACCGTGCACGAAATCGGTCAACCGGTGGGACGGGTCTGGGCCTTAGTATAGTTAAGCACATTGTCGAGGCTCATGGTGGGGCGGTAAAGGTCGAAAGTTCATTGAATAATGGTTCGACCTTTACGGTTGTCTTGCCTATTGGCGAATAGATTCGGCCTGTACGACGACAATGCACGGCTTGCTGACATTGCCGACGCGGTCAATTTCGCAGACGGAAACTTCTTTTGGCTCTACGCCGGCATCCAGTCCGAGAGTTACCTTGTCGTTCGAGGTAATTCTCGGCATGAGCCATCGATCCGTTAGAACTCGAATGGCGAAGAAGCGAGCAGGATCCTTTCCGTCCGGCTTCATATTCACAACCCATTTGCCTTGCTCATCCTTAACGATCTGAACTTTAGGAGTTGAGGGCTGGGTTTTGCTTAACCAAGGAGAAGAAGGAACGATGGCACGCTCCTGATAGAGGCCATTCTCCAAAACAGACGTTATTTGCTGATTGTTGTCGAGGAAGACCTTCATGCTGAAATGCACGACACCGGAGGCCCCTTTTCTGGTACGGGTGAGTTCAATTTGATCGAGAACTTCCTTTAGGTTCCATGTTTTGCCCTCGTCTCCACCGACTCGACTCGTGTATAAGCCGGGCCAAATATGGCGCTTCATCGTGTTTTGGCTGATCCACCAATCCAATAAGACCGGATAACTCTGAGGCTTCTGGGAAATGGGCCAATAAAGCTGAGGGGAGAAGTAATCGCACCAGCCTTCGTTGAGCCACTTTTTGCAGTCTGCGTAGAGCTCCGCATATTGGTCGATGCCGGCTTTAATGGATTCGGGAATGCCCGGGCGGTAGATTCCAAACGGACTTATTCCGAACTTGACCCATGGTTTTTCCTTTTTGATCGTGGTGTAGATGGAATGAACGAAGTGGTCCACGTTGGATCGTCGCCAATCGGATCGACTCAAGTTTCCTCCCTTCCCGATGTAATTTTGATAACTCGGGTCGTCGGGAAAATCCTTTCCTCCTTCTGGATAAGGATAAAAATAGTCGTCGATATGAACGCCGTCGATATCGTAACGATGGACAACATCCTTGATAACCGCCAAAGAATGTTCCTGAACGACCTTCTCGCCGGGATCCATCCACAGGTATTTGCCATATTTCTTGACCACATTAGGGTTGGTGTTCGAAATATGGTTGGAGGCCATGGGGCCAGTCTGAATTGGGTGTCCGGCTCGGTATGGATTGAACCAGCAGTGAAGTTCTAATCCTCTTGTGTGAGCCTCCTTCACTGCAAACTCAAGCGGATCAAAAAATGGACTTGGTGCCTTCCCTTGAGTGCCGGAAAGATACTCCGACCAAGGTTCGAGTTTTGACGCATAGAGCGCGTCCGCAGAAGGGCGAATCTGAAAGATGATCGCATTGAGTCTGAGCTTGACCGCAGTGTCCAGGATGCGAATCATTTCTGACTTCAATTTCTCAGTCGAGAGAGATTTTTGGCTCGGCCAATCAATATTTGCGACTGTCGCAACCCAAGCGGCACGAAACTCACGGGGAATCTCTGGAGGCTCTTCAATGTGATTTGCGACAGTTGATGCGAGTCCACCGAGAAGACAGAGAAGTGAAACCATGAATAGTTAGATGATATCCCTATTATCGGCAGAGCCTCGCAACCTATAGTTGTGATCTTCCGTGGCAAATACGGAAGAATGAGGGCGATCTTTTGCCAATAGCGTTTTCCGATTCTTAATGATGGTAGGATGCTTCGCGTGACTCATAAGCGGTCGGTTGACATTTCCCGATTTGAAGCCAACCTGTTTGGAATTATTCTTCCGATGGGGTTGCGCGTCGAAAGAGTTCACATCACCGGCGCCGATGCCACCGTTATCCATGAACCTTTCTCAGCCACTCTCGAAGATCCCGGTCGACTTGAAGTGTTTGTTAAGCAAGAGGACATTGCAGGATTTCTCAACCAAACCGCTCCCGCTGGGTTAAAAAACGTGACGGTGGAAGCGATGGCGGGGTTTCTCCACGTTCGAGCCACCAAAACCGTGATCATTGACGTTAAGGCTTATGTAGTCTGCTCGTTGAGAATCGTCGGTGAATCCAAACTCTTTGTCGACTTGGAATCTGTAGATGTGATGGGAGTCGGCACCAAGCAGTTGATGCAATCTCAGATTGATAAAATTAATCCGATCATTGACACCACTGACTTCCCTGTTTCTTCCAAGTTGGAAACGGTTGAAGTGGTTGAAGGGGGAATTCTCCTCCGCGGACGAATCTCCCCTCCGGCCTAAATCAGGCGGTAGCAGTGACGAGTCTCGCTGAGTTAATGGCGAGGTTGAATTGAATCGTTTCCGCACGAATAGCGGCCGACAACTCTTCCCTGTGATTTGGCTTTCCAGGGTACATGATCGCGCGTGAACTGCTTACGATTGCTCCGAGCCCATCCTTATCGAAGAAGCTGGTCAAGGTCTCCGTCGATCCGCCTTGAGCCCCCATGCCGGGAACGAGGAAAAAGGAGTTTGGAAGTGCCATTCGAAGCTTTTGTGCCTCTTCAGGGAAAGTCGCACCCGAGACAATTCCAACAGATGAGTATCCGGTTGATCCAATGGTTCCAGGATAGAAAGAACGAACCATGTCGGCGACATGAAGGTAGATCGGCTTGCCATCTGCGATGAGTTGTTGGAGAACAGGCGCTCCGGGGTTTGAAGTCATCGCGCATACGAAGAGTCCGCCACCTTCACGCTGGGCCACCTGAACAAAGGGCTCCATACCGTCCGGTCCAAGATACGGAATCAGTGTCATAGCGTCTGATTTCAGGCAACTCTCAGCGCCACCCAGGTAGGCCTCGGCATACGCTTTGCTGGTACTGCCGATGTCCCCCCGTTTCACGTCGGTCAGAACGAGAAGGCCTTTTTTGCGAGCATATTCAATCGTTTTTTGGAGAGCGAGAATGCCTCGCACGCCAAAGCGCTCATAAAAAGCAGACTGAGGCTTGACGATCGGAACCAGGTCGGCAACCGAATCGATGACGATTTGATTGTAGTCACAGATGAGTGAGGTGACATCCTCGTCATAGGGTTCAGTGAACCATTTCGGCATGAGGGCTAGATCTGGGTCCAGACCGACGCAAGCTGCGCTGTTTTTTAATTGAATTGCTTGAATTAACCTTTCATCGAAAGTTGACATCAAAGCTCAGTAAACCTGATAACCGTCGGATATTCCTGGACCGGTTCATCAGTAAACTGATCGGGTGAAACGATTGCGTAAGCCGACATCCATCGAGATCGCGGCAATCATCTTCCTGGGCGGTTCCATCGCTTCAGGCTACTTCCCGCATGCAAAGCCATTCGTCATCGGAATCGGTCTTTCGGCCTGCCTACTCTATCTGGTTCTAGCCGTCAAAGCAAGGCGATAACTGCCTTCAAACTGAGCCGCTTCTCAAATTCCATCGTTTCTAACGAGGAAGCTCGTGCGCGAACAACGGGCCGAGAGGTATTATCTTTTGGCTTCGACGTGCCGTCGTGGCGAAATTGGTAGACGCGCCAGATTTAGGTTCTGGTGCCGAGAGGCATCTCGGTTCGAGTCCGAGCGACGGCACCAAACTTCTCTGCTTTCAACCGTGAGGAGTATTGGGCACGATACTGATCGACCCATCGACTTCGAGCACTGCCAATTTGGCTTCCTTCGGATCGCACAATCCATGCTGTCGCAAAGCGGCACTTAATTCTTCGCTTGTGACCCGCTCCCGATGCATTCGGTCGTCAAAAACATGACCGTCGGCCAAGATGATGGTCGGTGTTCCAAACATGATTTGCTGTGCTTTAGGGGCTCGAACAATGACTCGGGTGATAAGCCACCCAACCAACAAGAGCGTCCCCGCGCACACAAAACCAACCGCCAAATCTCCCTTACCGCTGGTCATGGCATTTTGGACCGCGTTCGCGACCGCCATTATGGTTGCCAAGTCGTACAAGTTAAATTGGGCTAATTGCCTCTTCCCTAGTAGACGGTACAGAAGGAAAAGATAGAGGATAACTACCGCTGACTTGCCCGCCAAGACAGATAGGTCGAATAGTTCCTTGCTCATGGCATACGAATCGCCTTGAAGTGGCGCCTCGTCTTTAGCGTTTCTGTGTCGGTGGGAACAACGCTTATGGAACCGTCGACTTCAAGAACACACATTCGCACTTGGTCGAGGCGAGTCAGTCCGTGCTCGCGAAGAGCCGTCATCAGCTGATCGTGGGTTATTCCTTCTCGCTTCATCCGATCCTGGAGCGGAAGGCCGTCATTCAGAATCAACATGGGTTCTCCGACCATCGCTCGTTCGACGTGCCTTGACCGGTGAAGAACAATGTTGAATATTCGATTCACCACGAGCAACGTCGTCGCAGAAATGAGCCCGCCAAAAAGCGAATTGTCATTGTTCATCATCGCGTTCTGAACCGCATTTCCGAGAACGATGATGAGAACGAGGTCGAAAATATTCATTTGACCCAGCTCGCGCTTCCCAAGGAGGCGAAGGCCAATGATAAGGAACACGTAAACGACGAATGTCTTCGCCGCTATAATCAGAGAACCTACGAGGTTCGGATGATCAAAAACCTGCTTGAGCCATTCTGCCATCGTAATATCAATAATCCCCTGGAAACATTCACGTAGCAATGAACGCACAAGTCATTTCAATGTTGATAGTCGCCGGAAACACCCTTTGTATCTACTTGTTTCTGATTATCGCCATTCGAATACTGGGTCGGCGTCAACTGGGACAGCTAACTGCCCTTGACCTTCTGGTGCTTATCTTACTCGGCAGCGCAGTTGAGACGGCAATGGTTCATGGAAGTACGTTGCTTCGAGCAGGATTTGTCTCAGCGACTACGTTATTCATTGCCAACAAGATTCTGAGTGAATTCGTCAATAAGTCAAAGAGACTCAGTCGTGCATGCGGTAACGGCCCAATTCTGCTTGTACACGACGGCATGTTTGTCGAAGAGCATCTGAAGCGAGTCGGGCTCACTCACGAGGACGTTCTTCAATCCATTCGAGCTCGAGAGCATGCCGATCTCTCAACGGTACGGTTTGCCGTCCTTGAGGCTGATGGAGAAGTAAACGTTGTCGCACGGGATACACATGAGGGAACCAAAGAACAGTTAGGGTCGCCCTAGTGTTATTACCTGGTCGCATTCGGGTTTCTACGAACTGAATTGTTCGGCATAACTAGATAATTCTTTCGATATTGAGCACGACCGAGGAACTATTACGGTTGAAATAACTGAAGCCAGATGGGGCGCTCGTCTATCTCAAATAATCTCCGTGAATTTCAGTAATAGCTATCTCGTTAGCCGAAGTCTTAATAGATATTAAGGTTGGCTCAATCAACTCGATTGAATTCTTCGTGAGGTGCTAAGGATTCGGGCTAATTGGCTTGTAAATTTTTAGGTTCATTTGAAGTAAGAGAACTCTCACCGAATCCTCATCCTATTTTTAAGTTCGTGTCTCATCATCTGAATAGATCCTTAGCGGATGGAAGAGCCAAACGAGTTCTTTCTGAGCTTTGGGTTCTTGGGAGAGGCCGAGAAGAATATTAGCGAACCAAGTTAACCAGTCGAACCGTATATCCTGAGTGCGACTTGGATAACTAAACTAAATATAGGTTAGAGAACATTCACCTTAATGAACATTTCTAGAACCAAGCCCGTTTAGAACCTTGAGTCTACTTACCAAAAGCGTTAACCGATCCAAAGCAAAAAACTATGTCACCGATAATCCTAGATGAAACAGCTCGAATGGTAGATGGATTTGAATTCATCGACCTAAGCGAAACCAAACCTGATCCGGTGGCAATGGATTTTGCGCCTGGTGATTTTGCACTGAAGCATAGTGTTTTGCCCTTGGCCCTTGATGGAGAAACGCTCATTGTTGCCATGTCGGCTCCCGAAGCACTGCAGTCGGTTGACGATCTCGGAATCTTAATTAATCGTCACGTCCGTGCGGTACTAGCGGATAAGAATCTCATCGAAGAGCGGATCAAGGATTTCTTCCTTGAGAGAATGCTCACGGGTATGGCGGTCGACGAAAGTTCTGTCATCGAGATTGACGAAACGACCGACTTAAACGACTTAACCAAGATGGCCAGCGAAACGGCCATCGTTCAAATGGTGAACGGTATCTTTGCTCAAGCGGTTCGAGACGGAGCGAGCGATATCCACATTGAGCCTTACGAAAAAGATGTGAAGGTCCGATGCCGTGTGGATGGCATGTTGAGCGACCTCATGCGCCCGCCCAAGAGAATGCATGCTGCGCTCATTTCGCGCATCAAGATTCTTGGTGAAATGAACATCGCGGAAAGGCGATTGCCTCAAGACGGTCGCATTAAGATCACGATCGCCAACCGACAAATCGACGTTCGTGTTTCCATTGTTCCTACCGTATACGGAGAGCGCGCGGTTATGCGTATTCTCGACAAAGGCACGGCCATGCTCGGTCTTGTTGAGTTGGGAATGCAGAACGATGTTCTTGAAAAATTCCGCAAAGTCATCTCGCTTCCCCACGGAATTATTCTTGCGACAGGACCGACCGGTTCCGGTAAATCCACTTCACTCTATGCTTCCCTGCAAGAAATTTGGTCGCCAACTACGAACATCCTGACTATTGAAGATCCGGTTGAGTACCAGGTTCCTGGAATCAGCCAGATTCAAGTTCGAGCAAACATCGGCTTAACCTTTGCATCTGGTTTACGTTCGATAGTTCGTCAGGACCCTGACGTCATCATGGTTGGTGAAATTCGTGACCATGAAACTGCTGAAATCGCGATCCACGCAGCGTTGACCGGTCACCTTGTTTTCTCCACGCTCCATACCAACGATGCGGCTGGTGCGATCACTCGACTCCTCGATATGGGTGTAGAGCCATATTTGGTTGCATCTTCCCTGGTCGGAGTCATCGCACAGCGACTTGTTCGTCGAGTCTGTACGAACTGCGGAGAGGAATATCAACCCAGTCCCGAATCGCTCAAGGCAATCGGAATTACCGATTATGAGATTTCTCAACATGGAGGAGCTTCGTTCAAGAAGGGTAAAGGTTGCGATAAGTGCCAAGGCTCCGGCTACAAAGGACGCCAAGGCCTCTACGAACTATTGACAGTTGATGAACCGATTCGACGTATGACGGTTGAAAGAGCATCTTCGGGAGTCATGAAGGCCCACGCGATTCAAGGTCAAGGAATGCGGACACTTCTTGGCGATGGACGCAAGATGGTTTTGACAGGGCGAACGACTCCAGAAGAAGTTCTCCGAGTCTCGCAGCGAGAAGACTTCTAAGGAAAGTTAAAAGAACGTGACTACTTACGCCTATACCGCCTTAGATCCCGCTGGAAAGAAGCGGACTGGATTTGTGGACGCGGCATCGAAAGATGCAGCGGTCGCCATCATAACTGCTGAGGGACGATTTGTTGTTGATATCCGCGAACAAGCAGTTCAGAAGGGTACATCGAGCCACGATACGGCCAAAAGAAAAGGCAAAGCGAGCAAAAGTGACCTTTCACTATTTAGTCGACGATTGGCCGATCTCGCTTTAGCAGGCTTACCCCTCGACCGTGTCTTGCAGGTTGTTGCTGAGCAGTCAGAAAGTGCGGCGCTCGCAAATGTTGCGGAGCAAGCCCTGGAAGAGGTTCGGGGAGGCAAGCCCGTGAGCGAAGCGCTCGCGATGCACCCCAAACTCTTCCCTCCCGTTTTTTGTCAGACGCTTCGTGCTGGTGAAGCTAGCGGACAATTCGGTGAAGTTGCGCAGCGACTAGCCGACTTTCAAGAGCGCGAAGTAACGCGACGCAGCCAAGTCGTTTCAGCGTTGATCTATCCGGTCATCTTGGCGACAACCGCAATTGGGGTTGTTGTGTTCTTGCTAACCTTTGTCGTGCCAAAGCTATCAGGCGTTTTTCACGATTTGGGAAACGATCTGCCTTCATCGACAAAGCTACTGCTCGCGACGTCTGACTTCATTCAGAACAACTATTTGATGATCATCGCAGCGATCATCGGTCTAATCGTTGCTTACCGAGCTTGGGCGTCTACCCCATCGGGTGCGTTGCAACGAGACACTCTTTTGTTGAAAGCACCTGTTTTAGGGCCCGTTATCACCAAGGCGACCGTTTCAAGATTTGCCCGAGTATTGGGAACGCTCCTTTATGGTGGTGTCCCGATTTTGGAAGCGCTCCAGTTGTCAGGTTTGGCTGCTGGCAATCTGTTGTTCCAGAAGAGCGCTGATTCGGTGACGCACGACGTGCGAGACGGACATCCCATCGCCGAAGCGATGAGAGACGCCGGAGCCTTTCCGCCTGTTTTGACTCACATGGTAGCCATTGGTGAGGAAACGGGTGACTTGCCGAAGATGCTCGGTCGAGTGTCGGACAGCTTAGATTTTGAAGTCGACAATGGTATGAGACGTCTAACCGCCATGGTTGAACCGATCATCGTCTTAGCAATGGGCGTCATCGTCGGCTTCGTGGTTTTATCGGTACTGTTGCCCATCTTCCAAGCTGAGAACTTGGTTAAGTAACAGGATAGGAAAAGTTTGGGACTGAGTAACGGGAGTTTATGAAAGAGATGGAATCGAAGTCGAAACTCCGATGGAGGAATATGAACAAGAGAAATAGAGCGTTTACGTTGATCGAGTTAATGGTCGTCATTTTGATTTTGGCCATTCTCGCGGCCTTGATCGTTCCCAACGTCCTTGGGCGAACTGGTCAGGCAAAAGTATCAAAGGCACAGGCTGACCTATCGGTTCTAAGCAGTGCGATTGATCAATTTCGACTCGACTGTGACCGATATCCAACTACACAAGAGGGCTTGGGTGCTCTCAACACTCAGCCGAGTGGTGTGAATGGATGGCGCGGTCCATACCTAAAGCAGCAGGTTGTGAACGATCCTTGGGGAAATCCTTACATCTATGAGGCCCCAGGACCCAACGGTGGTGGATACCAGGTTGAGTCTTATGGTTCAGACGGAGCTCCCGGCGGAACGAACGATGCGACAGACCTTACGAATGGATCAGACACATAGACGAAAAGGTTACACGCTCATCGAAATGATGGTGATCGTGGTGCTACTCGCTCTGTTCTCTGCATTGATTGCTCCGAACTACATCTCGATGCGGGACGGCCAACAAAGACGCGCGCTCTATACAGGAGTTGCCGACCTTGTTGGCTCGGCCCGAGAGATGGCGATATCGAAGAGCACTACGATGTATCTACAGATCGATGCGAACTCAAACGCCCTCGTCTTGAAGCAGGAAGACGACGCTAGCACGTACCAAAACACATCAACCGGAACCGGCACAACAAGTGACACTTTAGTGATAAATGGTCACGTTCAAAGTGCTCGGACGAAGACGAATATCGGAACTCAATCCCTCGACCATAGCAACGACAAAACCGTGAAGACCCTACCATTAACCGCAGGAGTACAGTTTGGAAATTTCCAACTCGCTGGCACTTCCTCTGACTCCGGTAGTTGGAAGTTGCATTTCTATGCGGATGGAACAACGGATGGCGGTGGTTTGGAATTGGTAGATCGCGGAATTACCAAGTCGGTGGTCGTGAATACCAAAGGTGGAGCTTCGCTCACTGATGGCACGCTTCCCGATACTTCTCAGGATGGATGGGTGGCAGGAGACTATGTCCATCGCCAATAGAAAGCGATTACGAATTCGGGGATTTTCGCTGGTCGAAGCTATTGCCTCGATCGGAATCCTGTCGATCGGAATTGTTGCGGTGATGGGAGGCCTGGGTGCAATGGCCCGTGCTGAGTCTCGAATTCGACAGGTCGAGAAGATGACCTCACTTGCTCAGCACAAATACGACGAACTCGTTGCTACGAGTGCAAGCTTAACGGGAAACCAAAGTGGCGATTTCAGCGACCAAAACCTTCAAAACTTCAATTGGTCCGCGACGATTGACCAAACAGGAGTCACCAACCTCGTCGCTTTAACGGTGACAGTGACTTCCTCGTCCGATTCAAGTGCGAGTAGCCCCACGGGCCATGTGAGCGGTCTTCTTTATCAACCGCCGACGACGAGCACAACCACGGCAGGAGGCGGCCAGTGAAGAACCATCGAGGATTCACTTTGCTCGAGCTGCTGATCAGTGTAACGATCATGGTTGCAGTGCTCCTCGGTTGTGTGGAAGTGCTTAGCATTGGTATCGGTTTTAACGAGCACCTCCGAACCGGTCGCACGACCGAAACGAATCGTCAGCAATTTGAAGAAAAGCTGACCGATTTAATTCATCGCATCTATATCGATCCGAACAGTAACACGAGCGCCCGAACTTACTTTGTGGGCCAGACTGGGATGGGAATGCCAGTTGGACAAACTGTTCAGCCCGGACAAACAATCAGCGCGACGGCCGCCAACAACACTGGAACCCGAGTTGGTGGCGCAACTGGAGCGCCAGCGGGAGCTAGTAGTTCTAGCGGCAACTCGGACTCGCTACTGTTCACGACGATTGGAAGAAAACCATCTGCTGCGGCGCTGGCGTCCACGGATGATTTCGAAACCAACAACCAGAATTTTGGACCTCAAGGTGGAGTTGCCGAATGCAGCCTAAGTTTGAGTCCAGTTGGAGACTCCAAAGGCAAACAGGGACTTGTTTATCGTCAGCAGTTACCTGCGGACGAAGATGCCACTCAGGGTGGCTACGAGTCCATCATCGAGCCAGATATTACTCATATCACCTTCGAGTTCTTTGATGGCACGACTTGGCAAACAGGTTGGAACACATTTAATCAGACGACGCGTCAACTGCCGAATGCGATCCGTGTGACCTATGGTCTGACCAACGAATCAGTCGACTACGTATTGATCATCGGCGTCTGGCTTAGCAACGTAACGCCACAGAGTCCGGCAACTCAAACGGGGGCAAGTTAAATGAGAAGAGAACGCGGAACCGCATTTGTTGTGTCTCTTGCCGTCTTGGCCGCCCTGGTAGGTGTGATGGCGGCGGTAGCCTCGACGACACGCTTGGACATTAAGTCGGCTGTAAATCGCAATGAAGTGATGAAGGCTCGAATGGCATGCAATAGTGCCATCCAGCGATACATTGCAACCGTTGCGGCTGACTACACCGGTGGCGCAACGACCACGTCGACCACGACTTCGACAACGAGTCAGCAAACCGGAGCAACGACACTTCAAGATGACTGGGCTCAGCTCGGTCAAAATGGGGACGAAAAGGTCACGGTTGGGGACACATGGTTCCGAATGCAGGTCGTGGATTCAAGCGCGTATATCAACACCGCAAACCTGAATCAGGCTTGGTTGAATAACCTGCCGGTGTCTCAGGAGCAAATTGACGCTTACTTGGATTACACATCCGCCGGAGAAACGCCACGTCCGGACGGCGGTAAAGATCAGTATTACAACGCGCTTCAAGTTCCCTACAACGCAAAGCTTGCGCCACTGGACACGCTCGACGAACTTCTGAATATTCGATATTTCACTGCTCAATCGATTTGGCAGCCTCAAACAAATGTTGTATCGACGGTTTCTTTTGTAGCGGGAACAAATGGACAGCAGCCATCGCTAGCCGATCTCTTGACGACTTACTCGTATGCGCCAAATGTAAGACCTGGAGCTTTGGGTCAGCAACAGCCAAGGATCAATATCGCTAACGCGAATCAAGCCCAGGTTCGAGCACTCGGACTCTCTGCTCGAACCGTTAGCATTCTCTTTCCTAACCCTCCGGCTAGGCGCCCAACGTTTACGACGCTAGGCGCACTACTTCGAGTCGTAACCAACCCTCAAGATCAAAGGATTATTCTTGACAACTTCACAACTTCTGGGGCAACCAAGAGGCCGGGGCTCATCAATTTGAATACCGCATCACAAAACGTGTTGGCGACGATTCCAAACCTGACCCCAGACATGGTTCAAGCCATCATTCAGCAACAACAGCAAGGACTTACGAGCCTTTCTGGAGTGCTTAGCATTCCGGGATTCACTGGTAATGTCCTCGCTAATACTATCGACAACTTTACGGTTGAGTCTTCGACCTTCAACATTCGAGTCATAGGCTATTGCGGTTCCGCTTCAGTAGCAATGGAGGCGACGGTCGACATTATCAACAACAAACCGCAACTCGTTCGCATCTCAGAGGTTCCTTACACGGACGTAATTGGGAGATGGAATTGGAACGCAGATACATCAACTGAAACAGTACTTAAGGAGGCTTCGTGAGCAAGGGCAACCCCAAGGCAGCAAACCTAGTCATTGAGTGGTCGCCCCGAGGTGTTACAACCTTCGATGGTGCCACCCGAACCACCCGGCAATTCGATACGATTCAGGCCGCTGCATCGAGCTTAGGTTCAAAGACCGCAATCGTTGCAATCTCGCGACGCATGATGTTTGTTCGAACCACACGCGTACCAGATGCTGCCATCTCGGATGTACGCTTGGTTTTGAGCATGCGGTTAGGAGACCTCTTCCCTCTCCCACCTAGCGACTTAGCTTACGATTTTGTCCTCACTGACAATGTTGATTCAGAAGGACGTTTGGCGATCGTTACCGCAATGTCAGCTCAGGACCTGCGGAATATGCAGGAGGAGTTCCGCTCCGCTGGCATTAAAGTCGCTCAAGTTCTTCCTGTTGCGATGGGATCGGTCTTATTGGCCGAATCAGTCGGACGGACGAGTGGCGCGGTAGTGACCCGAGACAACGATGGAATCGGTATTGATATCGTTGAAGGACATTCACTTCGTTACAGCCGAGTTAGCACGAATATCTCGAACCCGTCGGCAGAAGTTTGCCGGACTTATACTGTAGCTGGACTCCCATGTGGAGACATGATTGCGGCAGGCGGGTTCACCTTTGCGGATGCGGATATCAATACTAAGGGCACGAGCCTCGAGTCCTTCCTCACGTCATCCAGTGATATTCCTGCCATCAATATCGAGCTGCCGGAAGTTGTGGCGCTCAGGGCCAAGAAGGTTCGTGACCAGCGCCAGCGTATGGCAGTCGTCTTGATGATTGGAGCTTTAGGCCTCTGTGCAGTTGCCTACACCGGTTACATGTCCAAAGTCGCGGTCGTAAACGCGGCCGATCAAAAAACACAGAAAGATATTAAGGCGCTGGATGCACGTAAGAAGGCTACTCAAACAAAGGCAGCCAATCTCACGGACGCTCAGACCGCGCTTGATATCGCGTTTAAATACGGCCAGAACTATTCCGATCTAGTAACAGTAGTTGCCAACGATGTGCCGTCTGGAGTTTGGTTAGGCGGAATAAGTGTTGAACGCGGTAAACGAATGGTTCTTCGAGGCGTTGCCTTCAACAATGGCCAGGTTAAAGATTTCGTAGATAAGCTCTCTTCTGAACCTAGATTCCGCAATGTCCGGTTAGAGTTTGCTAACGACGGTTCCATTGACCTAAAGCCCGTAGTACAGTTCAGCATATCGGCATTTCCAGTAGGAAATGTTCCACTAGTCGACTTGAATCAGGTGAAGCGCAAATGATTAATCTAAAGGACCAAGACGATCGATCATCTAGCATGGTTATGATTGGTTCGGTAGTGCTCATGGTTTGCGCAGGTCTGTTCATCGCTTTTGCGCCGGCGCCAATACCGAATCAAACAGCCGATCAAGTTCGCAAGACTAAAACGAAGGCCAACATCGAGATCAAGGATGCCCTCAAAAAGATCGATGTTGCGAAAGGTGTAATTGCTAGTCAAACGTGGCCAGGAACAGCCGAGGAAGTACTTCCCCTAGCTCTGCAAAAAGTGACATCGATGGCTCAGGCGCATCACCTGAAAATCGTTGGATTTCACCCGCAGAATGTGATCGTTGCTCCGAATATTTCGTTAATCCCTTGTGTGGTTAACGTGGATGGCCCGTTTGTAAATGTGGTTGCTTTTCAGAAGGACATCGAGTCGCCAGGTACGAACCTCGCAGTCAACCTTATGCAGTATGCGACGGCTGATCAGGAGTCAAACAAGATTACGGCAAGTATCGGCATCATCGCTTATCAACCGGTGAAAGATGCTCCGGCGGAGTCAACTACTCAACCTAAATCAGGAACAACGCCTGCTAAGCCAGCCGTGGGAGCGAAAAAGAGTGCCTAAGATCTTTGGAAAAGAAGTTCATCCGATGTTGTTGCTTGGTGCGGCCGGAGTTGCGCTCTATCTGGTCATGGGTGCGTTACAGGGCCCTGAGCCGATTGCGCAAAAACCCAAGAAGCCACCTGTTGCGGCCAAAAAGACCACCGATGTCGATTACACGAAGGAAGACTACACCGCTCAGTTCGCTTCCCTTCCCCATGGTAGTCCTAAAGATGCCTTTCGACCGTTGATTATGAAATCGACGAGCGGTCCGGGAGCAAACCCGAGCATTGACAACTTTACTTACAGCGGAATGGCGTTGCTCAACAACGAGCCCAACGGTCTCCTTGAAAACAGTACGACCGGCGAAGGGGACTTCGTCAAGCCGGGCCAGCGATGGCATCAACAATGGCTGGTTGTTTCTGTTTCACCAGAACAGATCGACCTTAGAAATGATGTCGGTGAAGATACGGTTCTCAAAGTGGGTTCGAGCACTTCCGGTAGCTCGAATTCATCGGCTGCACCTGCGGCGGCGGGACCAACACCCAATGGCCCATTTAACCCGGCGGCAATGACGGGGCCAATTGGAGCACAAGATTTATCAATACAACCCGATCCAACTGGAGCCACGATGATGGGCGGCGGTAACGGACGCACACGAGGCGGCGGACGCGGAAGAAATGGTGGTGGACGTCGCGGTGGCGGAAATGGAACTGGAGGAACGACTGATGGAAATTAAGAGATCATGGATGTGTATGGCAATGCTGCTCCCCGGACTAGCATTCGGCCAATTCTTTACTGGTAGCGGAGTCGATTCTCCTAATTCCATACGACCTTGGATGGATTTCAAGCTCAATACGAAGACGAAAATTAAGCTTGACTTCCGTGATGCAAACGTTGACAGCATTATTGGTCTCTACGAAAAGGCGTCCGGAGTCACGATTGTAAAAGATCCAACTCTTACCGGAAAGATCACGATCACGAGTGCCAAGCCCGTAACCTTGAATGATGCATTCGCGATTCTTAAGGCGAACCTCGATTTAAAGGGTTTCGATATTACTAAGGATGGCAACTTCCTGGTTATCAAGAATCGAACACAAGGTGGTCCTGGTGGCGGACGCAACGGTGGGGGAATAGATTTCTCATCCATGATGGGCGGCGGCGCTGGTGGCGATCAGGGCAACAACGTCAACCTGAAGGTCTATCCAATCAACTTCGCAAACGCGGCTCAGCTTGCAAAGGTCGTAAACGACGTTTACTCAGGCAATTCGCTAAGCCCCTTCGGTGGCGGCGGCAATCCCTTTGGTGGTGGAGGACGATTCGGTGGCGGTGGCGGTGGGGGGCAGTTCGGTGGCCGAGGCGGAGCTGCTCAGTTTGGCGGCAACAACAACACGGCCAACATGATGCGCCAGATGTTTGGAGGCGGCCAAAACCAACCGGTCGTGAAAGCATCGTCGGACGACTATACGAACTCCGTCATTATCAGCGCCACCGACAAAGATCAGCGCCAGGTGGGAGACTTAATTAAGCAGCTCGACAAGAACTCCGAAGAGCCGCTGAAGCCTCATGTCTTTGCTCTCAAATATGCGTCTGTGAACGACGTTCAGCCAGTTGTGCTCAACGTTCTCCAGACGAATGCGCCTAAGGGCAAATTTGGCTCAGGACCACAGTCTCTGCAGTCAACATTCCAGAACGCACTTCGAATTGGTACGGGGCAAGCTGCTTCGGGACCCGTTGTATCGGATTTGCGAACGAACTCTCTTGTCGTCACGACCACGCCGGCAAACCTCCAAATCGTTGATAAGCTGATTAGCACTTTAGACCAGCCAGTTGTTTTCCAAAGCACGACACTTGTTGTTCCTCTTGAAAACGCCCGCGCAGATACGGTTGCTAACCTTTTCTTGCAAGCATTTGGCCAAAGGCAAGGAACGACGACTTCCGCAGCTAATCGCAATACATTCAGTGGAGCGAATACAAGTAGCAACTCTTCGGTAAATGGCCGAACAACTGGTGCCGGTGGTGCTGGCGGCGCTGCACGTCCAGGTGGAGACATTGGAGTAGGTGATAACGGATTGGCGCAAAACGCGCTACCGATTAACCTCCAAGATCCAAATGCTGGAAGTGGGGACTTGCTCACATCCATTGGAGTCGTCCAAGGATTTGGCGGCGGCGGCGGCGGTGGTCGAGGCGGCTTCGGTGGTGCTTTCGGTGGAGGCGGTGGTGCCCAAGCTGGTACCCAAAACTCAGTAACTCAAACCCGAGACGCTTCAGGTCAGATCGTCAACCTTCGAGATTTGACTGGAAACGTAACCGTGATTCCGAATATGGATTCGAACTCGCTCATCGTGGTAACCACTCCCGAAAATCGAGAGATCATTCAGAACATCCTCAAGCAACTTGATAAAGTTCCTCAGCAAGTCATGATCCAAACGATCATTGTTGAGGCGACCATCGGAAAAGCTGAGCAGTTCGGTCTTGAGTGGAAGTACTCGCACCAGAAAGGCAAGACGACGAACACGGGTGGCGACACGTTCGGGCTCGCTGGAGCAAATCCAGCGTTGCAAGGCTTTACGTACACCTTGACCGGCGGAGACGTGACCGGCTTCTTCAACATGCTGCAGACGGATACGAAGTTTCAAGTTCTCTCAACCCCGAGGATCTTTACTTCGAACAACACTCAAGCTCAAATCAATATCAGTCAGAGCATTCCGTACATTGTTAGCACCATTCAGAACACGAACGGGACCAACAGCTTCAACTATGCCTTCCAAGACGTCGGTATCGTTCTGACGGTAACTCCCCGAATTACAAGCAACGGCTACGTAAACATGGATGTAACCCAGACGGCCAATGACCTCCAGGGCTACACCAACTTTAATGCTCCGATCGTGAACCAGAGACAGGCTGATACGACGGTTTCAGTGAAGGACGGAGAAACAATTGTTCTTGGTGGCATTATGCAGAGCCAAGTTACCGCGACGGTGAACAAGATTCCTCTGTTAGGAGATATTCCTCTCTTGGGTGAACTGTTCAAGTCCAAAACGAAGAACGTTTCGAAGACTGAGCTTCTCGTATTCCTAACGCCAACCGTTATTCGAGATCCAGCCGAGGCAAAGAAGCTCAAAGAACAGACTCAGAAAGAAATGAGCTCAACCACTCAAGACGATTTCAATAATTTACAACCAAAGAAGGGTGGTGCAAATCCACCGGTCAAGAAAGGAGGCAATTAGCGTAATGTTTCTCAAAAAATTAGTAGTAATCGTAGCAGTCGCTGCTCTCGTGGGCAGCGCAATGGCACAGGGCGGCGGCGGCGGTCGTGGCCAGAGAGGCGGTGGACGTGGCGGTAACCCCAATAGTCCAATGTCGTTGATCAATCGAGCAGACGTTCAGAAGGATCTCGGAATCACCGAAGATCAGAAGACCAAGCTCACTGAGATTCGAACCAACTCACGACAGAAGATGACGGATGCGCGAACCGCTGCTGGAGATGACCAGGCAGCAATGAGAGCAGCCATGACCAAGGTAAACGAGGAAGTCACGAAGGAGCAGCTCGCTGTTCTCACAGCTGACCAGCAGAAGCGACTTACCGAGATCTTCATTCAGGTTCGGGGCACTCAAGCTGTTCTAAATGCCGACATCCAGAAAGCTCTGGAGGTTACTGATGACCAGAAGACCAAGATAGCTGACCTTCTAAAGAGACAGCAACAGGCCAACCAGGAGATTCAGGCTAAGGTTCGCGATCAGTCGATCGATCAGGCTGAGGCTCGAACTGAAATGCAGAAGAACACCAAGGTTCTTGGCGAAGAGGTCGACAAGGTTCTTACCGATGCTCAAAAAGCTAAGTTGAAGGAGATGGAAGGCAAGAAGTTCGTTGCTGACGCTCCAACGGTTGGCGGCGGTGGTGCTGGTGGACGACGAGCCGCAAATGGTGGCGGTAACTAGGCAGTAATTGTCTAAGGTAAAGAGGCTGTTGCTCATTTGGGCAACAGCCTCTTTTTACGTCTAGAGGCTGCTCCGTGCCGGGTTTTGATATCGGTTAAGGAGAAATTTAGTATTTCCAGGCATACTTGCCAATACGAATATGATCTTGAGTTTAATCTCCTGTTTTCTGTTGGTCACCGGTGCTCAACATAGTGAGAAGTCCTCTCTTGAGTTGAAACTCAGCCCCATTCCAAACCAAGTCACGCGCAAATCAGGATTCTTTTCCTTTGGAAACAACACCGTGATTGTTTCTCAGGTCGGCAACAGCTCCGACCAATATGCGGGTCAGCAAATTAAGGAAGAAGTGCTCACCGATTTGGGAATCAAGATCGGAACTGGCCGCGTTTCTCGTCCGCGAATTATCGAACTCAAACGAACCGCTCAACCAGTTTCGGTTCAGGATCAGGGGCAAGGCTATCGACTTGATGTTGAGTCGCAAAAGATTACGATCTCGGCGGCAACTGACGATGGAATTTTCTATGGCGTGCAGACTCTCAAACAGCTGATTCGCGGAAACCGAGTGAATCGTGTCGCTATTCCGGCTTGTACGATCATCGACTGGCCAAAGCTACATTACCGTGGCTGGCAGCATGACATTAGCCGTGGTCCCATTCCGACTCTGGCATTCCTCAAAAAGGAAATTCGGCTCTTATCTGAATTCAAACTGAATCTCTTCACGCTGTACACGGAGCATGTTTTTAAGCTCAAGAAGCATCCGACCATTGCTCCAGCAGACGGAATCACAGCCGATGAAATCAAAGTGTTATGTGCCTACGGGCGTAAATATCACGTTGAAGTGGTTGGGAATTTCCAATCATTTGGTCACTTCACCAACATCCTGAAAGTGCCAGGTTATCGTCAACTCGGCGAGAATTCTGATGTCATTAGCCCAGCAAAAGAAGCGAGCTATCGCTTCCTAAACGACGTTTATTCTGAGATTGCGCCTGCTTACGACAGCCACCTATTCACGATTAATTGCGACGAAGTTTCGGGTCTTGGTGACGGTCCGAGCAAGGATTTGGTGAAGAAACTCGGTGTTGCAGGTGTTTATGCCAAACACATCAATCGCATCGCTTCCCTGCTCAGACCTTACGGCAAGACCGCGATGATGTGGGGAGATATCGCGTTGAACTATCCCGCGATCGTTCCTCAACTTCCTAAGGACCTTATCGTCCTGCCTTGGGCTTACGACCCCCGTCCAAGTTTTCAAAACCAGATTGAGCCATTTACCAAATATGGACTTCGATTTATGGTCTGCCCCGGTGTTTCCTGCTGGAGTCAGATTTGGCCCGATACTCAAAGCGCGTCCGTAAATATTTCAAACTTCATTCGAGATGGGGCTCGGCTCGGAGCGATGGGCGCTCTCAATACATCGTGGGATGACGACGGACAAAACCTTTACAACGACAACTGGTACGAATTTGCCTGGGGCGGAGAGTGCTCGTGGAGCCCGGTCAAACTCGTTTCTGGCACCGCTCCCGATAAGGTCACCGCTAATCGAGTCCGCGTCTTTAACGCGACATTCCCAGCGGTCTTTTATGGAATTCAAGGTGATCAGGTCGCCAATGCCATCAACGATTTGAGTCTATTGAGAACCAACCCAATCTCGGGTGGACTCGGCAATGCAGCCCTTTGGCGAGATCCGATTCAGACGCTACAGAGCATCCCTTCAACGGTTTCTGTGGAGGATTTTAAATCCAAGGCTCATGCCATTCGAATGATCTTCGAAACGACTCCTGCAAGTGCAAGTCACTCTGCGGAGACGCTCAAATTTGCGGCCTTTGCGGCTAAAGAGATTGAATACCTGGCCGACGTACTCCTAGCGGTTCAATCGCTTCAGAAGGGTGATGATAACGCGATGGAGCCCATTGCTAAGGAGCTTCAGTCACTTAGAAATGAATACCAAGTGCTCTGGACATTGGAGAATCGACCGTACTGGCTTGATGGCAACCTGGCACGTTTTGACCGAATGATCAAAACACTCCGTTCGTTCACTCACCGAGTATTGATTCAGTCAACGATTCCAGGAAATGGTAGCGCTCCAATCTCCATTCGCCCGATTTCTCCTGGGGCCGAGATTTATTACACCGTCGATGGATCCAATCCAACTTCAAGTTCAACTCGATATACCGAGCCGTTTCTTATAACGAAGACCGGAACTGTCAAGGCAATTGGAATCTGGCCTGGAAGTATGAACTCGCCCATCGAGTCTCAAATGGTCTACGTACCGGTCCTACCGTGTACGATTCATACCAACCTGAATCCATACGATGACCACTCGGCCATAAAAGCCTTTGATGGCGACCTAAACACCTTCTTTTGGTCTAGCGGCAACGTTTACAAGGGTGATTTTTTCGAGATTCAACTGGCAACACCGCGAGAAGTGTCCGAGATCCATGTTGTCACCGGACATCCCGATCACCAAGAGGATTATCTTCATTACGGGGCAGTTGAAGTTTCAAACGGCTCGGAAAAGTATGAGAAAGTAGCTGATTTCCATAACGGGGTTGCTCATGCTTCGTTGAGTTCAAAACTAATCTCGAAGATTCGATTGTCGGTAAGTGGAACACAGGGCAATTGGCTCGTTATTCGAGAGATTCAGATCAAATAAAGTTTAAGGATACAATTCACGCAACAAGCTCAAATCGCTTAGAATTTGAGCACGAAAGGTTTGGCAGCATAAGGTTGATTCATGATTAAAAGAACACTTGGTTCCTTGGCGGTGCTTACCGCAGTTAGTTTTGCCTTGATTGGGTGTGGCGATGGAGGATCGAAGACGGCTGATGGGGCGGGAGCTCCTGCCGGAGGCGGAAACGGAAAGGACCTAGATGTCGTTTCTTTCTCCGGTGGATATGGTCTTGATTTCTTCGAAAAGGCAGCAAAGGAATACCAAGAGAAGCATCCAGGTGTGAATATTGCGGTAACTGGTGGCCCACGATCTTGGGAGCAACTTCGACCTAAGTTCGCAAATGGCACCCCTCCCGGGCTCACTTGGCCAGGCTGGAGTATGGACTACTGGGCGCTTATTTATGACAATCAAGTTCTGCCGCTGGACGATGCTCTGAAAACCCCTGCTTATGATGGCAAAGGTACGTGGGGAGACACATTTGAACCGACACTTCTAAAGCTGGGTCAGTATCAAGGCAAGCAGTATGAACTTCCCTATCACTACAACGTGCTAGGGTGGTGGTATGACCCAGGCGTTTTCGCCAAACACGGTTGGACGGTGCCGAAGACCTTTAATGAATTGTTGGTGCTAAGCGCGAAAATTAAGGCGGCCGGCATGGCCCCCATTACTTACCAGGGCAAATATCCCGCCTACATGGTTCAAGGATTCCTCTTCCCTTGGGCTGCCAGTGTTGGTGGAATAAAAGTCTTAGACGATGCGCAAAGTCTCAAACCAGGCGCGTGGAAAGATCCGGCCTTCCTCAAGGCAGCGCAAATGATCAAGCAACTCGCCGATGCGGGCTACTTTGAGGATGGCGCAAATGGATTGGACCACACCGAATCTCAGATGGAATTCCTCCAGGGCAAAGCTGCGATGATTCCTTGCGGTACTTGGCTGTTCTCAGAGATGAGCAAGACGATGCCTGCAGGCGCAAAGATGGCTTACATGCTTCCTCCCGTTGCGGATGGCGGAAAGGGTGATCCCAGCGCGGTTCAGATCGGTATTGAGCCATGGATCGTACCAACCAAAGGTGCGAATCACGAACTGGCGATTGACTTCTTCAAATACATGACCTCACTCGACAAGGCGAAGCAGTTCGTTGAAGAGAAAGGCACGCTCATGGCGATCAAGGGCAGCGATCAAGCCAAGCTTCCCGAACATCTCAAAGAACCAGCTCGGTTGTTCCGAGAGTCGAAGACGGTTTACGCGATCGAATACGATCAGTGGTATGCCAAGTTTGGCGACGAGGTTAAGAACGCGATGACATCGCTCCTCAACGGTTCTAAAACACCTGAACAGTTTGTTCAAACATGTGAAGATGAAGCTGAAAAAGTCCGAAAGGATAAATCCAAGCCGATTCACGAGATGACTCGCTAAACGTTTGAGTCACAATAGTTGACCGCTAACGGTCGAATCTGGCCTGATGTCACAAACATCTGTGAAGTGTCATCAGGCCTACTGATTCAGTTAGAACACCGAAATTGAAAGTGATGCCGTCTTGATCAGGAATAGAGCCCGGACCGCCTTTATCGTCACCTACCTTGCACCAGCCGTGCTCATCTACGGAGTGTTTGTGATATGGCCGGTCATACAAGCCTTCGGTTTCTCCATGTTCAAATGGAGTGGGCTTTCCCAGAACAAGAAGTTTGTCGGTTTCGACAATTTTAAGGACCTATTTCACGACAACGTATTTTGGATGGCCCTGCTTCACAACGCAGAGATTTTTGCTATTGGCGGGTCCATCATTCTTATTCTGGGACTAGGAGTTGCGCATGCAATGCAAGGAAATGGACGCTTTACTCGCGCCTTGCGAAGTGTCTACCTATTCCCCAACATCATGTCGCTGGTAGTTGTCGCGGTCCTGTGGCAATTTCTTTACAACCCTCGGATGGGGCTCTTCAATGCGGTAGCCGACTTATTCGGAAAGCAAAAGCATCGACTTGATATCTTAGGTACACCCGGCACGGCGCTTCCGGGCGTGATCATCACCTTTGTATGGTTTGCTGCCGGCTTTTACATCATGTTGTTCTCCGCCGGTATTCGGCAGATTCCCGAAGAGGTCGTTGAGGCTTCAAAGTTGGACGGCGCGGAAGGATTCGTGAGATTTAAGAAGATCACGCTTCCCCTCCTTTGGTCGGTCGGAAGGATTGCTCTTGTTTACTTGGTCATCAACACCTTGAACGTGTTTGCGCTGGTTTTCCTGATGACAACAGGAGGCCCTGATCGAAAGACAGAAGTGATGCTCACCTACCTTTACGAGCAAGCTTTCGTAAACAGCGATTACGGTGCGGCAACCGCTCTTGCCGTTGCCAACTTCGTCATTGTCATGGCAGTTAGTGGTCTCATTCTAAAGTTGACGAAGAATGATCCCACCGGAGCAACCCGATGAAAGCTTTAGCCCAGTTAATTGTTCTTGCCAAGAAGTCGATGACGTTTGCCTTCGTGGCCTTGTTCACACTGTCCGTCGTTTTGCCTCTGCTTTGGATGACGATGACGTCTGTGAAGTCGAGTCCCGAGATCTTCGCTTCGCCGTGGGGTTTGCCGACAACTCCTCACTGGGATAACTTTGCGAATGCTTGGAAAGCAGCCGGAATAGCGCATTACTTCGCGAACAGTTTGATCGTTACCACCGCGACGTTGATCTTCTTGATTCCAATTGGGGCGATGGCGGCCTATATATTCGCTCGTTATCCCTTCCCTGGCTCGAAGCTACTTTTTGGATCCTTCTTGGGCGGAATGATGTTCCCCCAATTCCTGATCATCGTTCCTCTGTTTGCGTTAATGAGTAACACTCATTTGCTCGACACGAAGATCGGCCTGACGATCGTCTACATTGCCTATTCTCTGCCGTTCACGATATTTGTTTTGACAGGGTTCTTCCAGACCTTGCCAAAGGACTTAGATGAAGCGGCGATGATTGACGGCTGCAGCCATTCACGCACTTTCTGGCAAGTTATGTTGCCGTTGGCTAAACCCGGTTTGATCGTAGTGGGGATCTTTAACGGCATCGGATTGTGGAACGAGTACTCACTGGCCTTAGTATTGGCCAACAGCGAGCAAAACAAAACCTTGCCTCTCGGAATTGCAAACCTTGCGATGGTGATGCACTATTCGGGTGACTGGGGGGCTCTTTTTGCAGGTCTCGTGATCGTTATGGTGCCCGTCCTCATCGTTTACTGGTTCTTTAGAGAGAAGATCCACGAAACAATGCTTGCCGGCGCTATCAAAGGCTAAGGCTAGCTATTCTGCTACGCGACGCAAACCTCTTTTCGCCCTTCAGAATCCTGCGTTCACTGGGGTACTGACTACGAGCCTGTTGCCTTGGACAGCGGCTTTGAGAAAGGTAGTTTTGGGATCAGTAAGGAGATTAGGCAGGCAGAGCCGATGCCAAGTCCGATTCCGCCAAGGACATCGGTTGGCCAATGCACGCCGCGGTAGATGCGACTGAGACCGACGAGTATCGCCCAAATGAAGGATGATGCTCCCGCCCAACGATATCGTGAATTCCATGTGAGAAGGGTCAACATCATCGCAAAACCGAATGCGGTTGTCGTGTGACCGCTTGGAAAACTGCGCGTATGAATAGGCTCTTCTACGATGGCGATCTTCAGCATGCTGGGACGATCTCGAGGAGTTAGCTCCTTGATTCCATCCGCAAAGATAATTCCGGACACGATCACGTTCAGTATCAACGGAAAGACAAAATGTCGAGTCGATTTGCTCACCAAAAAGATGAACGGAACAAGGGCTGGGAACAGACCCAGGCCAGTGTAACTAAAGAACGCGAAGAACGGATCGAGCCACGGCCGATGCCACCCGAGGTTGATCGCATTAAAGAGTTCGTGATCTAGCTGGTAAACCCAATCCACTTTAACTAGGGTACCGACTTGGCCTTGGGTTTCTCAGTAAGCACGATAGTGATTCTGCGCATTCTCGTCTGACGGGTCGGATCCAGTCGTCTGGGTTGCTCTTGATCTTTGGCCATTTGAGGGGCGATGACGCCCGGTCTGCTCGCCATTTTTCCGCCAGCCATCTCCGATGTCGATCTGTTGACAGGCTTAGAATTTGCATCACTCAAACGACGTGTCTCAGCAAACTTCGAGCGGCTGGTGAAAGCCGTTTCGGGTTTGACCTTATCAGCGGCCGGGTTGGAGCCTAGCTTCACGTTCGTGCCATTCGAATCCTTAGCGCTTAACGTCGAAAATGAATCGTTAACTTTCAATTTCTTCGTGTTCGCAGAATTGTTGGGTGCAGCTCCACCACCCCCTCCAAAACCTCGTGCATTTCGTCCTGCATTTCCACCGGCTCCGCCACCCATCCCACCATTGTTGGCCGCACCGAAAGCGGCTCCCGCAAATGAATTCTGCGCTACAGAGGGTAGTGGTTCCGTTAGCTTCTTTAGGGACTGAATCGTTTGTTCAGCCATGTCCTCCGGAACATCGATGACAATGGTCTTTTCTTTCGCTGATTTCTCCTGAGTCGAGACATTTGCGGGCGCATAGTCTGCAACTTCATATTTGCCAACGAGAGCCATAACTTGTTTTTGACCAGATTCCGCAGACTCAAATCCTAACAGGATTACTTGGGAATTTGGCTTGGCCGCAACTGCAGATAGAGTGACCGCTCCAGTTGACGAAGCTCCTCCTGTTACGGAAGTGGGTGCGAGTGATAGTGAAAGAGGACGCTTTGAAACATTCGATGCAACGCGACTTTTCAGCGACTCCATATTTGTTTCACGTGCCCGCTTACCTGCTGTGGGAGGAGGAGTTGGTTCGCTTGATACGGAGCCGATCGTAGGGGATGGCGATTGGTTAATGGGTGATGTTGTGGTTGGAGCTTTGCTATTGAGTGCGACTCTTTGATGAGGCGCGGCGGGTGCCGCTGATTTTGCCATGACCTCTGCCTGCGATTTGGCATCGGCCTGAAACGAATTTGCCGCCATTGTGCCGGCACTTGCGCTTGAGTCAGCCGAATCGGATGAACTCATCATTGGGCGAATGACCGATATTGCTAGGACGCAAGCGCCCGCTAATCCCCCGATCCATACGACGCGCCCCCAGTTAAGTCGCACTGGTTTTGGACGACCTTGAAGTGCCTTAAGAGTGTTCTCCAATCCCATCGGTTCCAGTTGTTGAGCCGCTTGAGAAATGGCCACTGAGAGCGCTCGAAGTTCATCTGCTTCTCGCTGGAGCTCAGGAGAATGCTTGAGGGCCGTTTCTATTTCCGACATTCTGGCGGGATCGAGTTCCCCGTCGAGATATGCTTTGAGGTCGTCGTGCATGTTCATCGAGTCGCCTCCTCCGCAACGAATAGCGATCGTCTCATTTGTTGAAAAGCATGATGGAGCCGCGACTTTACGGTTCCTACTGGGACTTGGAGGATTTCAGCCGCCTCTTCATAAGTTAAGCCTTCAATCTCATGAAGAATGACAACTTCTCGATGCTCGCTCGAAAGTTTTGCCAAAGCCTGCGATAAGGCATGCCGGTCAACAATTGAGTCCTCACCGCTCGACTGTTGAATTTGGTCGGTTTCTAGGATCAACGACACGGGTTCGATCGCGAATTTTCGAGTCGCTCTTCGACACTCATTGAGAGCAATACCAAAAAGCCATGTCGAGAGGGTGGAATCTCCCCTAAACTTATGAAGCACTTTCTGTGCCGTCAAAAATGTCTCCTGTGATACATCAGATGCTCGATCAACTCCAACTCGGCGCGCACAGAACCGAAACACAGCATCGTAATGTTGCCGTGCAATGCTAGCCATGTCCAGGTCATTTGATTTCCAAAGCATGGGCTGACTTAGCGCTGTTTACGTCTTCTCAAGGTATGTGTCCATAAAACTTGCAAGGGTTCAATCAATAATAGCGGTCTTTTAGTCTAAAAGCGTTCACACTCAGTCAGTAGCTATCGGGGACACTCCAAAAGATGGTCTTGGAAGCCATGCCGATTGAGGATTTGAAAGTTGGTTCAAAGTACAGACTGGTTAGCGAGAGGGGGCACATACTATGTTCTGGCCTTCGTGTGGTTAGGAACTGCCCTCTTCTTCTATATTCAAGGTGCAAAGTATGGCAACCAAATCGGTAATCCTAATGACGGATGCCTCTACGGAGTTTGTTGCATCATTTTGACGTTCTTTGGTGGAGGGCTAGGCTTTTTGCTCTTAGTGCACCACTATCCCTATTTTATTCTTAGTTCATGTACGGGAGCGGTCCTCTTCCCCTCTCTCGGATCGATTTTTATTCTTGCACGCACGAAGAAAGGATAAGTAAATCCAACTTCAGCGATATCGTCGTTTCTGTGGCCATAATCAGCCTCAATGTCGAGAAAGATTGCAGTTTTAGCAGGTGACGGGATCGGTCCCGAAGTGGTCGGCGAGGCCGTGAAAGTCCTCAAGCGTATCAGTAGCGCATTTGAGTTTGAACATGCTCTTGTGGGCGGCGCTGCCTACGACGATGGTGGGCATCCGATGCCGCAATCGACTTTGGATCTCTGTCGAGCATCCGATGCGGTTCTACTAGGTGCAGTGGGTGGCCCCAAATACGATAAGATCCAACCACCCGAAATGCGCCCGGAAGTTGGTGCTCTCCTTCCATTGCGCTCCGAACTCAACTTGTACGCCAATGTTCGACCTGCGAAAACTCTAAACGCGCTTAAGGATTCCAGCCCTCTCCGTGGAGATCGAGGAGTCATGGACTTAGTTGTCATGCGCGAACTTACGGGTGGGATTTATTTTGCTCGACCACGCGAACGAAGAGATGATGGCAATACAGCCGTGGATACCTGCATCTATCGTCGACACGAGGTCGTACGGATTGCCGAACGAGCATTTGAAATCGCACGCCAGCGGCGACGCGAGATTGTGAGCGTCGACAAGGCGAACGTGCTTGAAACATCAAGGCTATGGCGAGAAGTAGTGACTGAAATGGCACCTTCCTATCCCGATGTGAAGGTTTCTCACATGCTCGTTGACAATTGCGCGATGCAACTGGTCCGAGACCCATCGCAGTTCGATGTGATTCTTACCGAAAACATGTTTGGTGACATCCTTTCGGACGAGGCTTCAATGATTACCGGCTCCCTCGGATTGTTGCCTTCGGCTTCGCTAAGTGATCCAAAAGAGGGTCGAGTTTTTGGGCTCTACGAACCGGTTCACGGTTCTGCTCCGGATATTGCCGGCCTTGGAAAAGCAAATCCGATTGCCACGATCTTGAGCGCCGCGATGATGCTTCGTTACTCCTTTGACGATGACGCGGCTGCACTCGTGATCGAGAATGCGGTGGATGCCGTTTTAGACGCCGGAATTCGAACCGCTGACATCATGTCGGAAGGATGCCAACTGGTATCCACCTCTGAAATGGGTGAGGCAATTTCACAGCGAATTTTGCTTTCCTGATTCTAGGAATCAGTGATGAAACCGATGGCGAACAGGCACGGATTGGAGCCAGTTAAAAGTCCTCTAAACCTACGCGCTAACCCATCGGTTTACATTTACATTTCAGTTCTCTCGTTTCTTTTCCTCTCGCCAGGAAATCTGGTCAATACCCCGCTTCAGTTCATCTATAAGAACCAACTACACTTGGTTGCTTCCCAAACTGCGATCTTTAAGCTGATCATCAATCTACCGGGATTTTTTGCGTTCCTCTTCGGAATTTGCCGAGACCGATTCAATCCCCTTAAGATGGGTGACCGTGGTTTTATCCTCATCTTCGGTTCCTTGAGTGCCTTTGTCTTTATTGCCTTGTCTCAGGTTCCACTAACGGTCTATACGCTTGGAGCAGGGCTGATCCTTTGGGGCATTGCTTTAGGAATGGTTGGGGCCTCTTATCAGGCAATCATGCGCAATATCTCTGAAGTTCGGATGATGAGCGGACGAATGAGCACCACCTACAATCTTTTAGGAGCGGGAATCCCCATGCTAGCTCTTTACGGGGGTGGATGGCTTGCCGAAAAGCTCGATTGGCGGACTCTCTTGTTGACGATCGGCTTTACCTATTTTGCACTCGGGCTCGTAGCGCTTTGGAAGCCGAAAGTGGTCTTTCATGGGCTCGGGGACTATGGCAATCAAACCTTTGAACAGATAACAAGAGATCTCAGACTGTTAGCGAGAAATCGGGGATTTTGGATTGCGGTCGCCATGTGGGGGGTATGGGCGTTCTCGCCATCCGGACCGACTCCACTCATGTATTTCTTGACCGATACATTGAAGATGAGGCCTCTCCAATACTCGACCTTCAACGCGATTTTTAATGGCGCAGCGCTTCCGACGATCATGTTGTTCGGAGTTCTTTGCAAGAAAGTCAGCCTCTGGCGCCTGTTGCTCATTTCTACTGTGATTGGCATTCCTCAGTGGTTACCAGTGATGTTTATCCACACTCCGCTCCAGTCTTATATCGTGGCGGCTTTGATAGGCCTTGGCGGTGGATTAGCTTCTACTGCGTATTACGGTTTGCTTTTCCGTGCCTGCCCAGAGAGTTTGGCGGGCACTGGAATGCTGGTCGCGGGAAGCATCGCGCTGATTGTCATCGAGGTTGGAAATGTCCTAGGTGGCTACATCTACTCAGCTTGGGGATTTGCTGGCTGTGCCATCGTAACCAGTCTTGCTTATTGCGTTCTCCTACCTCTGTGTTTTGCGCTACCAAGAAGTCTCGTTCAACCGGTAGACAATGAGCATGTGCCGACCCTTTCTGAGATTGTCCTCGCTGAGGAAGTTGCTCAAGAAGTGCCTTTGATATGAAGAATGCCTCCATCCAGAATCTCTGGATGGAGGCGTCGATGTTGATTTGCTAGCCTTAGTTGCCGCAGTTAGGGTGAGCACCCTCAACGTCGGTTGACCAGTAGCAGATGTTGCCAACGGTAGCGTGCCAGTCGAGGTTCTTCGCGTGGCCGTCAACCCATTGAACATTCAGCTTGCCATTGTGTCGCTTCTGAATGAGAGTCGTTGCCGATGGAAGGAAGCTGCTGTAGCTCTGACCAGACTGAGTCCAGTTTGAACCACCTTGGTTCATCCAATATCCAACGTAGTTGGAGTTTTGGTTCGTCACGTAAGCTAGCTCATTTCCGTTGAGGTTAGCCGTGATTTGAACACCCGAGTCGTTGCTCGCTGAAATGTCAGGACCTGCACCATAGTAGCTGGCGTCGATGATCATGATCGTGCCTGCAACACGTGGAACGGATGTGAGTGTTGGAGGTGAAGGAAGGTTCGCTGAGCCACCGCTTGTGTTTGCGCCTGGGCTGAGCCAGAAGTCGTTGTGACCGTAGCTGTTCTGTCCACCGTAGTTGTTGCCAGCTTTAGCACCGTTGGCATTTTGGAAGCCAACCGCGGTTCCGCTACCTGGATAGAATGGACTTGTTGTGTCTGGATCCTTGTATAGGTTGAAGTTCTTTGTATATGGGTAGAGCGTATAAGCCCAGTAGAGTCTCTGGTTGACTGCGCTTCCTACTCCACCGGCCTGGTCAGGAGCGGTTGAGTTCAAGTTGCCGTTTCCGTCGAGGTACTCGGAGCATGTCTGAACTGCTGAGTAGTTGTTGGCTGCGTTTCCACCGCAGTTCCATCGGTGAGCGTATAGGGCGTCGTCTGCATCACCGGCATACATAATGGATGCTAGTCCAAGCTGCTTGAGGTTGTTCAAGCAGGATGTTTTCTTAGCTGCTTCTTTGGCCTGTGCGAAGACTGGGAACAAGATCGCTGCGAGGATCGCGATAATTGCGATAACCACAAGAAGTTCAATAAGGGTAAAGGCTTTTTTCATGTTTATAGACTCCAACTGCCCCCACGGACGAGGCCCGGAACATATGATAGGGAATTGTGCAGGTTAAGATCATCCCCTTACGTTGCCTTAACACAACCTTAGTCGGCCCTTAACAATGCGCATAAAATATCTTAGTTAACCGGTTAACTCAGTGGCCATTGACAAAAAAAGGCTCTCCGACCGTCTGGTCGGAGAGCTGTGATCGTTAAGGGTTACTTTGAGGCGAGTTCTTTTTCAGGAGCACCACCGGTTTCGGCACCTTGTCTCTTAAAGATCACGGTACCGTCAACCAGATCGGCCATGATGAGATCGCCTGATTGGAATCGACCCAGCAAGAGCTCCTCGCTGAGAGGATCTTCGATGAAGCGCTGAACGGCTCGTCGAAGTGGTCGAGCGCCAAGGTTGGCGTCGTAACCCTGCTCTACGAGCATGCTCTTCACTGCATCGCTTAGCTGAATGGTGATACCCATGGCAGTTGCCTGCTGATTCACTCGCTTCAGATAGAGGTCGGCAATTTGAAGAATCTCTTCTCGCTTCAAGTGCTGGAACACGATGACTTCGTCAACACGATTGAGGAACTCGGGGCGGAAGAGCTTCTTCATTTCTTCAACCATCTTGTTCTTCATGGATTCGTAAGTCTTCGGGTCACTCAAATCCAACTTAACGTCTCGCAAGCCAAGTGGCTTGTCTTGCTCGATCGGTCTAACTCCGACGTTCGACGTCATGATGATAATGGTGTTTCTGAAGTCAACCGTTCGCCCTTGGCTATCAGTCAACTGTCCGTCTTCCATCACCTGCAAGAGGATATTGAAAACCTCCGGGTGAGCCTTTTCGATTTCATCAAGAAGAACTACACAATAAGGGTTTCGTCGGACCTGTTCGGTTAACTGACCGCCCTCATCGTAACCTACATATCCGGGAGGGGCTCCTAGCAGTCTACTGACTGCAAATCGCTCCATATATTCGGACATATCGATTCGGACCATGCTCGATTCCTTTTCGTAAAGGTAACCAGCAAGTGCCTTGGCAAGTTCAGTTTTTCCAACTCCAGTAGGTCCCAGGAAGATGAAGCTACCCATCGGTCGCTTAGGGTCTTTGAGGCCCGAACGCGCGCGTCGGATAGCTCGTGAAACGGCGACTACCGCATCATGCTGACCAACGATTCGCTCGTGGAGATCGGTTTCCATTCGAAGAAGTTTCTGGCTCTCTGCTTCGACAAGCTTCGTAACCGGAATACCGGTCCAACTCTGAACGATGGATGCGATTTCAGCTTCCCCTACTACAGGTTCTGGCTTTGGCGCATTCTGCCACTCTTCTTCTCGCTGCTGAACGCTGAGTTCTAGCTCGTCGCGTTCTTGCTGCAATTTGACTAGCTGCTCTTCGTTTGTGCTTCTCTTTTCGAGATGCTCAACTTCAGCGCGTAGCTTCGAAAGTCGGGCTCGATCAGATCGAACTTCAGCGGGAGGCAAGCTTTGCTGGAGTCGGACACGTGAAGCAGCTTCGTCCACCAAATCGATCGCCTTGTCAGGAAGGCTCCGGTCAGAGATATATCTCTGGCTGAGGGTAACGGCCGCGATAATAGCGTCATCAGTTATCTCAACTTGGTGATGAGCTTCGTATCGCTCTCGCAATCCTTTCATGATGTCGATTGCTTCTTCCTCACTAGGTTCTTTAACCTTTACAGCTTGGAATCGGCGCTCGAGAGCGGCATCCTTTTCAATGTACTTGCGGAACTCGTCTTGAGTTGTCGCGCCGATGCATTGAAGTTCTCCGCGTGCTAGAGCTGGCTTCATGATGTTGGAAGCATCGATGGCACCTTCGGCCGCGCCTGCTCCAACTAAAGTGTGAAGTTCGTCGATAAAGAGCACGACTTGGCCTTCTGCCTTGCGCACTTCTTCCATAACCTTCTTCATTCGCTCTTCAAATTCGCCGCGATACTTTGTTCCGGCGACGAGTCCAGCGAGATCGAGCGCAACGATTCTTTTATTGCGCAACAGGTCAGGAATGTCTCCGCTCACGATTCGAAGGGCTAATCCTTCCGCGATTGCGGTTTTACCGACGCCTGGTTCTCCAATCAAACAAGGGTTGTTTTTTGTACGGCGGCACAAAATTTGCATGACTCGCTCGATCTCGTTCTGTCTACCTACGACAGGGTCGAGTCGACCTTCACGGGCAAGTTCAGTTAGGTCTCTGCCGAACTCGTCCAAAGTCTGCGTTTTTGTTGTACCGGCAGCGGCGGAGCTTGGTGCTCTTCCGCCCGATTTAGTCTGAGTCTCATTGTCTTGGAGCGACATAACTTCTTTTCGCGCCTTTTCCAAATCGACACCTAATTTGGCAAGAACTCGTCCTGCAAGGCCATCTCCTTCTCGGATGAGGCCAAGCAACAAGTGCTCAGTGCCAATATAGTTATTATTGAGGTTGCGAGCTTCGTCGTACGCCAGGTCAATGACCCGCTTTGCTCGAGGAGTTAGTGTCATGTCCTGACTGGGTCGAGCATCTCCTCTTGGAAGTTGCTTTTCTACCTCAGCTCGGATCCGATTGAGGCTGACACCTAACTTTTCGAGCACACGTGCGGCGACGCTATCTGACTCTCGCACGAGTCCTAAGAGAAGGTGCTCCGTTGAAACGTAACCCTCCCCAAACTTCTGTGCCTCTTCTTGCGCATAGAAGACAACTTTTCTAGCGCGTTCTGTAAAGCGTTGCCACATTGTTAGCTATCCACCTACTTATCGACCCATTTCCCTTGTGGGAGGGTATCGATAATTTTTCTACGTAATCGTCGTGTTCTCCGTTTGATTTTCCCGGTTAGTCCCACATCAATCTTCGGTTCGAAATCCTTGCGATTGAAACGGCTATTAATGGAGAGTACCCTTATGGTTGAATTGTTCCCAATAACACTTTTCAGTCAACGACTAAATCGAGAGTGAAACCATGAATATGGCTACACATAAGGGTTCAACGCACCTAGCCCTAAGACGGTTCACGAGGCCAAAAAAGTCCTAGGCAATTTGTCAATTTGGAAATGCTGGCATCCGCGCTAAACTATGTCATGCAAAGCGCTGCGAAGGTCGGACTCCTCCTAGTGGTTTTCGTAGGGTTATTGGTTGCTGGATACGCGGTTTTAGGTAAGAGCCTTTTCGCTCCACCCCTGGACGTTTATTATGCGGATCTATCGGACGCTGGCGGTATCACGGAAGGCACAAGAGTCCTGATGGCCGGCGTAGATATCGGCACAGTCACCAAGATCTCACTCAAATCGCCAACGGTTGCTCACATTGCACTTGGCCTCAAAAAAGGCACTCAATTACCTATCGGCAGCACCGTCTTATTACCGACATCTCTTATCGGTTTTGGAGATAGTCCGGTCACAATTCTTCCTCCTGATCATGGCGAATCGGGATTCTGTGTTCCCGGACAAACGCTCGTTGGGAAAAAATCTTCCGCGCTGGATGGATTTTTGCCTGAGGGTAAGCAAACCATCGCTGAGTTAAATCGGACGATGATTGCGGTCCGCAAACTGCTCGAAGATGAAAAGATGCATAGTCGAGTGGCCGACTTGCTGGAGTCTTCAAACAAAACGATTGAACGATTTGGCACATTGGCTAACGATGCGAGCCGACTCATCGCGGCAAATCAAGGCAACCTCGGAAAGTCGCTGGCAGCAGCGACCGCGGCCATTCAAGATGTCCACAAGATGACTGCCAAAGTTGCCGAACTGATTCAGAGTGGCAAGCTGCAAAACGATGCAGGGGTCATCATGGATCGAGTGAAGAAGATCACGGAGCATGCTGACCAATTGGTCGTGAGCATGAATGGACTCATTAACGATCCCAAACTACGCAATCCGATCGATAAGTCGATTGCGAATGTAGCCGACATCACCAATACTGGCAAGCAAATCGCAGCTAACACGGCGGATATGACGAAGAATGGCGTTGCGATCACCAAGAACGTTTCGGTCGTTAGCAAGAAAGCAATCGCTTTAACCGATAAGGCGACTGAAATCGCGACCAAAGCAAGTGAAATTGAGGATCAGTTGAAGGGCGTGCTCGACAAAGTGGGCGGCTTCTTCAATAAGACTCCGAGCACGAAAGATTTGCCGAAGCTTTCCACCGAAATGGATTTGATGCGGTCCAACAAGCCGGGATACTGGCGAACGGACTTCAACGTAAGTCTTCCCTTAAGCGACTCAACCCTTCACTTGGGGATCTACGATGCGTTTGAATCGGACAAAATAACCGCCCAGTTAGGAAAAACTGTCACATCCACGTTTGGATATCGCTACGGTGTGTACGCGAGCAAGCCTGCAATTGGGGTAGACTTCCGTCTTGCGCCAAGGTTCTCCTTAAGAGGGGACGCATGGGACATCAATAATCCTAGGCTCGACCTTCGCGCAAGTTACGAATTCGGCAACGGATTCATTGGTTGGTTGGGTGTCGATCGAGTCATGAAAGACAATGCCCTAACCTTTGGAGTCGGAGTACGAAGATAAAATTTGAGTTCGGCATGGAGGAGCGAAAGGCCCCATCCGTACAAACTAGGATTACAAGAAATGAAGGTCATTCTTAACCAGACAGTGCCGAAGGTTGGCAAAGAAGGCACGGTTGTTACCGTTGCAGACGGATTTGCACGCAATTATTTATTCCCTCGTGGGTTGGCCATCGTCGCCGACAAAAATCAGTTGAGGGGTCTCGAGATTCGAAATGTTCGCCTCGCCGCTAAGTCAGCGGATGCTAAGGCGGCAGCTGAAGTTCTCAAAGAATCTATCAACGGAAAGACAGTGCGAATCGCCGGCCAAGTCGGTAAGGTTCAAGGCAAGCTTTTCGGTGCGATCACATCCCAGAACGTTGCGGATGCGATCAAATCTCAGCTTGGTGTTTCGCTTGAGAAGAAGAACATTGCTCTCATCGAAGCGATCAAGAAGCTTGGTACCCACGAAGTTGAAGTTGATCTTCACCGGGACGTGGATGCTAAAGTGAAGGTCGAAGTCTACGACCCAAGTGCAGTTGTAGAAGTTGCCGAAGAGACAGAAGAACTGGCAACCGCCTAACTGAACTGTTCATCAATGATAAAAGGTGGCACAAGCTGAGACTGGGGCCACCATTTATTATTGATGTGCCATCTTTCCTAGCTTTGCAATGGCTCCTTCGATTTCAGGAGACCATCTGCTTGCGGAGAGTCGGATGAAGCGCCGGTATCCGTCGTCCGTACTGAACAACACTCCGGGCGAAATAAAGATGTTTTGTTCAAGTGCCCGCGTATAAAGCGTCACCGAGTCGACATGGTCCGGTAACTGAACCCACAGAACGTAGCCGCCGGAGGGTCGGGTGACCCTGGTTTCCGGAGGGAAATATCGTGCGATCGCTTCTGACATTCGACCGACGTTTGATGCGTAGGCCTTGCGCGCTCGTCGTAGATATTGGTCATAGCCCCCATTCGTCAGAAAATCAGCAATCACCAACTGAGGCAAACTCGGTGCTGAAATGGTAAATGAGTGCTTGAGCCTCTCAATTTGAGTGTGCCACTTCCCTGCCACCACCCATCCGACCCGATAGCCAGGAGCAATCGTCTTTGAGAAAGACGAACAAAGAACGACGTTCTCACCCCCTTCAAAAGCTCGCAGCACCTTGGGACGTCCTCCCTCGAATGCCAAGTCACCGTATACGTCGTCTTCAATCAAGACCAAGTCGTGTCGGTTAGCAATTTCGTTTAGCTCACGCTTGTCATCATCTGACATGCTGCTGCCAAGAGGATTTTGGAAATTTGGGCTTACGAGACACGCTTCCACCGGAGATCCCAGTTCGCGTTGCTCGATCAAGGTCCGTTCTAAGGCGTCTAAACTAATGCCCTCACGTGTCCGAGTGACTATTTCCAGGCTTCGCAATCCCGCTAGGTGGATAGCTTGTAACACGCCGTAATGGCATGGGGACTCGACGGCAACAACACCTCCTGGTTTGCAGACCGCACGAAGTGCCAGGCACATCGCCTCCTGGCAACCCATGGTAATAACCACCTCATCTGGTGAAATCACCGCTCCCGCTGCAAATGCGCGTTGAGCAATTTGCTCACGAATCGCTCGGTGTCCCGAAGGAGGGCCGTAGCCATAGCTCGCCTCCGGGTGTTCTCGCGCAACGGTACTCACCAATCGGGCTAGCTTTGCGAGAGGTAATAAATCTGGATTCGGGTTGGCAAAAGCGAGCTCAATCAGTCCTGGGCGGTCCACTTCGTGAGTCATGGACTGAAGCATCTCATCACGCGTGAAGTGTGCGGGAGAGGTCGCAGGGGCCTTTAAAACGGGTTCTGCAGACTGGACGTTGGCGTATGCGTGAACGTAATAACCGGACTGTGGCCTTGGATGGATGAGGCCTTGGTCTTCCAGTAATCGATAGGCGTCCAATACTGTCGTTACGCTTACGCCACTTTGACGGCTTAATTCACGAACGGATGGCAATCGATCTCCGGGACGATAGATTCGATCAAGGATCATGCCCCGGACACGGGCCGCGATCTGTTCGTATAACTTTGTTTCCGGCCGAGGTGATGCCATAAAAACTCCTACGAGACAGGAAGTGTACAGATTTCAAATGGGAAGTAGGGATAACACTTTTAACCTACTTTTTAGTGTACAGATCTCATTGATGAAAGCGTACACCTTCTTGAAAGTTATTCACTTGACTTAATCCAGGAGTTTAAGCGCCTCAAGGACATGGGTCTCGGCCCTAAGCATGTCGCTATGAATGCCTTTAATGACACCCATTTGATCGAGAACGTAGGTGACCCTGCCAGGAATGATTCCAATGGACTTCGGAACCTGCCAAAGGCTTCGAACTTTGCCTCCGATGTCGCTCAAAAGTTTGAAATTGAGTTGGTTGTTCCGGATGAACTTCCGGTGCGATTCTTGATTGTCATTGCTAATTCCAACAACCAAGACGTTCTTACTTTCGAAGGAGGAAATGTTATCCCTAAAGGCACAGACTTCAGCGGTGCAGACTTGACTGTTGTCCTTGGGATAGAAGAAAACAACTGCCCCAGCCGCGCCTAGGTTTTCATAGAGATTGAATAGGTTGCCGTCTTGGTCCGGTAACGAAAAATCCGGTGCCTTGTCTCCTGGTTTCATCACTTGCATGCTAGCACGTGATGGAGGCAAAGCACCGGATCATGTTGGGACTCGCTATTCTCGTCGAAGAGCCACGATCGGATCGAGACGTGAGGCACTCATAGCGGGATAGAGTCCGAACACCATACCGATCATCGCGGAGAAGATCGCGGAAAAGATCGCAGCTACCAAGGGGAATGGCATTTCTAAGCCTGACTTCGCTGGCCAATGCATCGAAGCAGTTGCCAGAGTGACGACTTGCCCGATCAGCCATGCAATACCCATGCCGATGAGTCCACCAATTAAGCTCAACGTGCCCGCTTCAACAAGGAACTGAGTTAGGATGGAGCCTCGCTTGGCACCAACCGCTTTCCGCAGACCAATTTCCTTCGTCCTCTCCGTGACCGACACCAGCATGATGTTCATGATGCCAATGCCACCAACAAGGAGGGAGAGAGCAGCAACTGCGGCAAGAATCGCTCCTGCTGCACCGACAACGCCTCCAAAGACCTTCAGGATGGATTCGCGAGAGTCTAGTCGATAAATCGGCTTGTTGTTCGAGCGAATCATCAGGGCTTCCCACACCGATTCCATTGCGTCATCGACCTTGACGCCTGGCTTGGCTCGAAGCATCATCATGTCGATGCGATCGCCGCCAATCCATTTGTCTTGAGCAGTGGTAATGGGCACCAAAAGCATTCGTCCGGTGTTGTCGCCCATGAAGTCTGACTTCTCAACGATCCCAATAACTTCAAGGGCAATACCTTGAAGCATGATGAGTTTTCCTATCGCGTGCTTGTCAGGAAAGAGTCGATCCCGAATATCTTCGCCAATAACCGCAACGTTAGCTCGTGTCTCTACATCCTGCTTATTAAGCGTTCGCCCCTCGACCATCGTAAAGCGATTGAGTTCCTGGAAGTTCTCGTCACTTGCGTAGATCTGAGGGTTATCAACGTTCTTCTCTCCGTAGAGAACCTTCTGGGCCGGGATGTTCATTAAGCCGGTTGCGATGTCGAGGGTTTGCACGCGGTTCATGACGAATTTGATATCTTCGTTCTTTAACTTGGCGATATTCCCTAAGTTCTGACCACGACCGCGTCGACCCGGATCGAAGAAAACGAACATTGTGTCCGATCCAAGCTTCTTAAACTCGCCATTGATATAGGCTTGAAATCCACTTGAGATCATAACGATCATCGTCACGCTCATAACGCCGATAATCACTCCGAGCATCGTCAGGAACGCTCTAAGCTTATGCAGCCGGAGCATTCCGATGGCGATCAGAAAGGATTGGGCGATATTCTTCATTACTCGTCGTTCCCGAACTGCATCGCGCCCTTTCGAGCTGGACCCTTGTACTGGGGCTTCTGAACCTTGGTGCCTTCTGCGACCCCCGATAGAATCTCAACATTCGAACCAGAAGATGCACCGATCACGATGTATTTTCGCTCGGCAGGAACCTTCGGATCTTTGGATGGGATTTCTACAAACGACTTCTTACCATCTTTACCTATGTATTCCAGCGGCAGAAGCAGGACCTTGGGATGGCTGAAAACGGTCATCGTACACTTTGCTGACATTCCAGAACGGAGTGCAGGAGTCGCATCTTTCAGAAGAATCTCGACTTGATACTTTACGACCGAGTCGGTGGAAGTAGTCGATGTGGTTCCGGTGGAGTTCGCAGAATCCTTACTTGCAGGTGCGATCTTGTTGACGACTCCCGTAAAGGTGTGATTCGGAATCGCATCGACATCAATATTTGCAGCCATTCCAAGTGTCATCTTCGCGACGTCAATTTCGTTGATATCGAGCTTGATTCGCATCGAAGTTCGATCTTCAATCTTGACAATCGTCGTGCCACTACTAAATTGGCTAAGACCTGTTGCGAGTTCACCCACTTGGAGCGCTTTCTTGGTAACAATGCCGCTGATAGGAGCCCGAATGTCGGTTTCACGAAGCTCGCGCTCGACGTTCCCGACAACCGACTCAAGCTGAGCGACTGTCGCGAGATCCTGTTGGTGAGCCTTTTCAAGTACGTCGGGATCATGGAGGCTAGCCTTGGCACGCTCGACATCTGCGAGAGCTGACTCGTAGTCATGGCGCTTTACTTCGTCTTGAATGGAGTTAGCTTTGGCAGTGTTGAGCGAAGCCTGTGACTGCTTAATTTGCTCTTCGATCTTCGTCAATTCAGATTTGAACTGAGAATCAAGCTTGTCAAAACCAATTTGAGCACTTTCAAGTCGTGTTCGGGCAAGTGCCAGAGCGAGGTATGCATTTTCGACAACTTTGCCTGATACATAGCCCTTCTTTTCAAGCTCAACCTGTCGCTCATAGTCGCTCTTAGCATTGGCTAAGTTTGCTTTTGCTTCGTCGAGAGTGCTTTGGGCAGATGCAAGCTGAGTTGGATGAGCGCTGTTAAGAAGCCTTCTCTTTTCTTCTTGAGCACTTTCAAGGCCCATTCGAGCCTGCGTGATCGCATCAGTAGTAAGTCCTGGCTGGATCTTAAGTGCCAATTCCATTTGCGCCAGGCGTGCAAGTGCTTGATCGTAAGCCGCCTTAACTTGCATTCGACTCTCTTTTACTGAGATCGTCGACTTCTCTGCCGCACTTCTAGCTCCTTGAAGCTGAGCTTGATTTTGTTGGAGCTGGAGTTTGGTTTCGAGGGGGTCGATAAGAGCAATGAGTTGACCTTGGGTCACTTTGTCTCCTTCATCGACAAACAACTTTTGGAGACGTCCGGTCACAAGCCCCTTCACTTCTACGGACTTTACTGCGTCGACCGTACCGGTCTCCACAATTTGAACGAGAAGGTCACCTCGGCTGACCGCCTTATTGTTGGCGTCTGCTGCCAGAGCCAACTGTGCCGCCTTCGACGCGGACATTGCTTTCATTGCATAACCGCCGAAGCCGCACACGAGCAGCAACACGACGACTAGCGGAATTATCGCTTTTTTCATAGAACCGCCGGGAGTATCGCAAATTAGAGGGGTTCGGTTGCGCCAATTCCCACTTTTTTTCTAAATTCTCTCGTTTTAGAGACTACTTAGATGTCATCCACAGATGTTCCGCATCTTTAGGGACTTTTGCGTTTTCTGGATAAACCAGGTAGACCGTGCGTTTTGAGTATGCCCAGGCCTTCTCAAAATCGGATCTCTTGTACGTTTTGTGAACCTGATGTTTGAAGGCTGGGTCGTTGATGACCGGATCTCCATCTTTTGTGAATCCAACCAGAACTACGAGATGCCCCGATTCAGTGGGTGACAGCGGAAGTCCGCGAAGCATATCGAACGACACGGAACAGATAACGGGTAATCCTTCTTCAATCCACGATTCAAGATTTGAGATGGATTCGAATCGAGCCACATATGAGCGGATTCCTTGGAATGATCCCGCATATGCGGTATTGAAGGGCCAGTTTCCAGCCCCCTTATAAACTGGGTCCCAGACGTGCGATTCAACAACGGGCACATCTTGGTTGAGTTCCGGACGGTTGAGTACGTTTGAGTAATGCCAGAGCATCATTGACATCGAGGTTGGGCTGCAAAGTACCCCGCCGTTTGGATAGTTTCCTTGTGCTCTTTCAGGAACGGCGATTGATTTGCCCCAAGCTGGAGATGGGTGATTAGGAGATGGCAAAGGAGCCTCTGCGCTTCGAAATGAAAATGTAAGGAGCTTCAGGTTGGCTCTCGGTCCCTCACCCAACGTCTGCAGCGTCACCTTGGCATCCAATGAAACGGCATTCTTCTTGAGAACTAGCGTGTCGGTATCGACATAGGCATCGTCATCATGCTGCCCTTTCACGCTTTCTCTTGGGGCTAATTTAGAGTCGAGTGACCAATTTGCCATCGTGAACCATTTCGAAACAAAGTCGGTTCCATGAACCCGAACTTCAAGCTTGAACGCGGCAGTATTCGCAGGCTCGATGTTCCAAGAAGCGATCATCTCGTGGAAATTGAGCTTTGGAGAGATGTTTTCAAACATCTCAACTCTTTGCTCACCCGCGTGCGGGAATAGCAACTTCGGTTCAAACGAAATCAGGCGAGATTGAGGGAGGCCGGCAGCTAGAGTCATGGCTAAAGTTAAGAGTACGCTCATCGGTTGATCTCACGGAGGTGGACTCGATCTAGTAGAATTCTACGGCATGAACTGGCCAGTTCACGAGGAGCTTTGAAGCTTATTCGCGATTGCTGGCAAGATTTGTGTTTGAATAAGGTATATTGAATCGTTCCGGAAGGGCATATTCGCGCCCCCGGTTCGCATAGAGAACACATGGCGACCTACCGAGGAAGAAAAACCGATATTTGCCGCACCGTCGGCTACGACATTTGGGGCCGACCGAAGAGCCCTGCCTCTAAGCGTGCGTACCCCGCGGGCCAGCACGGACCAAACTTAAAGGATAGACGCCAGTCAGAGTATGGTGAGCAGCTGTTGGCCAAGCAGGTCATCCGGCGCTACTACAACATGTTGGAGAAGCAGTTCGCAAACACCTTCAAGAAGGCACAGCGAATGAGCGGCAACACCAGCCTCAACTTCTTGAGACTTCTCGAATTGAGACTCGCCACTGCAGTTTGGAGACTTGGCTACGCGAAGACAATCTTCCAAGCTCGCCAGATGGTTAACCATTGCCATATTCTGGTTAACGGCCGAGTTGTCAACATCCCTAGCTTCCAGCTCAAGGTTGGAGATGAAATCCAGGTTCGTGATCGAGAAGTTAGCCGAACGATGGCTCGAAGCAGCCACTTCGAAGGAGCCGCCGTTCCAGCTTATCTTGAGTCGGACGTACAGAACTTCCGCGGCAAGGTTAGCTCACTTCCTGAGCGAGAAGACTTCCCTAAGTTCTTCCAAGAGCAGCAAGTCGTCGAATACTACGCTCGTTAATTTCGAGAAAACAAGATCAAACACCCAAGCTTTACGGCTTGGGTGTTTTTTTGATTTTACGTCACTTCCCGCTTCAAAATAATAGATGTTAGGCGGGCGAGGGAACCCCTTTTCGATCAGAATGGCCTGGAGCTTCTCCCAGTCGGTTTCAAGTTCGTCAAGGTCAACCTTGAACTTGCTCGTAAAGAATTCGGCAAGAGATTGAATACCGTTCGCCTCGTTGATCTCTTTGAGTCCTTGGAGTGCCGGGGCAATTTCTTCAGTCTTATATTTCCTGATGGATCGATGCGAATTGAGAAGGTCTGAAAGCCCAGACATGGGCGACTGTTTATCGCTTACTAACCAATTCGCTTTTCTTTGGCGACCCGGTTCGTTTAATCCTTGGACTTAGATTGAGCTAATCGAATCAATTCTTCGATGTCAAATCCCAAAACAGTGAATCCGGTGATTCGAGCGTTTGTGATGACAACCTGAGACAAGTTCACGTCATCGAAAGATGCGCCTGAAAAGTTCACATCAGATATTTTCGAATCCGCCAAATTGACGTTTTGGATCGTGGTCCGTGCGAAATTGATATCATCAAATTTCGAATCAGATAAATCGAGGTTTTTGAAAAGAGATCCTGGCAGAGCCTGGTCGGTAACCGAGAATTGTGGCATCAAATGAGTACGTTACCTGCCAACTATTTGAAATGCGGTTAACATTTATTTGGACTAGCCAAACTCCATTGATCGGCGAGTATCCAAATCTGACCTTTTAAGTGGCTTATTCCGAAAATTGTATCCGTGCCTGTTACTTTTTAATCGGCACAGAGACTTCCTTCCCACCAACAAAGATTCGAACTGGCTTTGCACCACTAACGTTAGATCCATCCGGCTTGAGGGCTCGGTCGAGGATGATAAAATCGGCGAGATGTCCAGGTTGAAGGCTGCCAACCTCGTTTTCCATAAACATTGAGTACGCGGCATCACAGGTATATGCGCTCAGTGCCTGATCGAGTGAAATGTTCTGTTCAGGCATCCAAACCTTTCCATTGCTTATTCTGCCGGTGACTGCGGTGGCGATGCCTACCCAGGGATTGAGCGTAACCACGTCAAAGTCACTCCCGAAAACAAGTTTTGCACCTGAATTGAGAAGCGAGCGAAAGGCGTAACTAGACTTAGCTCGAACACTACCGATAACGGATTCAACATAAGGGCCGTCATCCGATTTATGAAACGGCTGCATCGAAGGAATGACTCCGAGTTCCCCGAATCGAGCAATATCCGCCGGTCGTAAGTGCTGAGCATGCTCCACTCGGAAACGACGCGATTTCAAGCCTTCAACATGAGAGTACAGATCTAGGATGTCGTGATTGGATCGATCCCCAATTGCATGGCTAACGACTTGCAGTTGCTCCTCAGCGGCGGCATCGATCATCTCCTTATAGGCGCCATTCCGCGCCCCGGGATATTCCAGACCGTGCCAATCTTGAGGTTGACTTGGGAGCGGCGTCGTATACGGATCGTCCATAAATGCTGAACGAGATCCCATGCTCCCATCCATGAACAATTTAATTCCGCGTGGCTCAAACCATCCGGGAATACCAGGGATATTTTTTACTGCCCTTACCGAATTAACGTCAGTCACCCGACAAAACATCGCCACCCGGAAATTTCGATCGGGACGTTCCATATACTTGCGCCATACGAAGTCAAGGGGTCTCCTCACAATGTCCCCGCTTGTAGTCACGCCTTGTCGATGTGCCTCGTCGATCGTGAGTAAAAGTGCTTTATCGTAATCTGCGCTGCTCGGCTGAGGTGTCCGGACAAAAATCAGTGCACGATCAGCAAGGATGCCCGTTGGTTCGTGAGTTATTGAGTCCCGTTCAATCCGTCCACCGTCAGGATCTGGGGGACCATCTTTTGTGATGCCTGAGAGCTTCAGTGCCGCAGAATTCAGAAGGATGCTATGCCCATCCATGCGGGAAAGGGCAGCAGGGTGATCTCCAGATACTGCATCAATCCACGCTTTAGAGGGTGGCTCTTTTGAATGAAATCGATCCGCTGACCATCCACCACCCAGGATCCATTGCCCGAGAGGAAGCAACTTAGCCTGATCGGAGATCTTCTTTTGAAATTCAGACTTCGAAGTAACCGACTCAAGCTTTAGGCCAAAAGCAAACTTAACACAGCTCTCTACGATATGGGTGTGGCAATCAACGATTCCAGGAAGAACCCAATGACCATTGGCATCGATAACAAGAGTCGAAGGTGCTTTTCGACTCTCGAGCCCCGATCCGATTGCGACGATTTTGCCATCTCTCACCCCTAACTGGTTCGCTGTCATGAGGTGACCGTCGGTCCAAATCTTGGCATGGATGACTAAAATGTCAAGGGCGTTGTTTTGTCGAGCAACAGGAGCGAACGAGCCAAAGAAGCCGAACATGGTGTCCGATTATAGCAAGGCCAGGTTCAAATCTAACGTACGATCATCTGAACTGGCGATAGGCTAGTAACCCAGAATTGTATCGACGGCTGAAATCCATCCTTCGAAGTCGCTGAGGGATGTCTCTCCCATTTGGCTCACCTGGAAGAACCGATTATGCAGTTCGCCTTTGCAACCATAAAGGATGAAACCGGCTTCTCGATTGGCGTCAAACCAACTTTCATAAGTATGCCCCTCGGGTAACGATACAGTCGTTAAAGTGGATGAAGTCTCGTCAATGGGAATCGCTGGCTGGAAGCCTCTTTCCAACAGAGCCTTTCGGACAAAATTGGCTTTGCTCATGTAGTCATCGAACCTTGCTGACGCCCCACTAGCTGGATATTCCCTCAACGCCTGGCGGAAAGCCTGTAACGCTGGAACTGGCGGTGTCAGCGGTGGTTGATCACCTTCATACATTGGAAGGTTCATGTAGTAGCTTCGAGGAGCGATGTCTTTCAATGACTCGCGTAACTCACCGTCTTTAACAAGAACAAAGGCCACTCCGGGGATCCCATGAAGACATTTGTTTGCCGATGCGCAAACAACGTCAATGTGGGTGAAGTCGATTGGGTCTGCTCCAAAGCTGCTCATCGCGTCGATGAAGCAATAGGCACCGTATTGATGGCAAAGTTTGCCGAGTCGGCTAATATCGTTGAGCCGACCCGTTGTCGTCTCGTTATGAGTTCCAAGGACGGCAAAACATCCTTGCTTCAGGGATTCTTCAATGAGTTCAAAGTTCCAGGCAGAAAGCCAGTCGTGCTCGATAGATTGAAAAGTTATCCCGTGAACTTTCAAGATATCGCGGATCCTTCCGCTGTAATACCCGTTCTCCAGAACCAAGACGGATTGATTAGGAGGAACACAGGAGCTAATCATCGACTCTACGGCTAGCGTTCCCGAACCACCAAGTAGATAGGGGTGCCAACCGGCTTGGGTGTCTGGATAAACGCTTAGGAGGCGGCTTTTTGTTTCTTGAACGAGAGTTAAGAACTCTGGATCGCGATGATTGAGATCTGGGAGGGCTGACGCAAGCCGGACCGTGTCACTCGTCATACACGGTCCGGGCGTAAGAAGAACTTTGCGCATGAAATTACTTCGTGGCTTCTTTGAGCGCACGAACTGCTTCTACGATTTTTTGTCGGCCCTGACCACCCTTCCATTCTTGGTGAAGTAAGTTCACAAGATAGCTGCCAACAACCGCGCCATCAGCGACTTCACAAACCATTCGAACGTGCTCTGGAGAAGAAATTCCGAATCCAACACAAACTGGCTTCTTAGTCTTTGACTTAATGCGATCGACAAGACCCTTTACATCCGATGGAACTGAGTTTTCAGCTCCTGTCACACCCGTTCGAGAAACGGCATAGACAAACCCTGTCGATCGTGCGCAAACCTCATCAATGCGCTGAGGGGTGCTTGTTGGAGCCACGAGGAAAATCGTGTCGATTCCAGCCGCTTCGCTCGCCTTACACCATGCTTCAGCTTCATCCGGAACCAAATCGCTAACGATGGTTCCGCTCACTCCGACCCGCTTGCTCGCCATTGCGAACTCGGAAAGCCCATATCGTAGGACGGGGTTGTAGTAACCCATCGTGACGATCGGCATTTCTGTCTTAACCTTGGAGATCGCCTCTAGAATCTTGATCGCGGTTGCGCCGTTGTCAAGCGCCCGCTGGCTACTGGCTTGAATCGTCGGACCTTCTCCGAACGGGTCGCTAAATGGGATGCCGATTTCAATAACATCAGCTCCTCCTTCGGCGAAAGCCGAGATCATTTCAGGTAATTCTGAAAGGGGCTGATCTCCTGCGGTCACAAAGAGAACGAGCGCTTTTTCATTGCGCAATTTCAGAGCTTCAAATCTTTCAGCTAAAGTCGACACTGTAAAGATTCTGTCAGACCAAAGCAGTTCGATGCTGGGCTTGACTATATTTCTCTTGGACTTCGTCAGAATCTTTGAGACTGGAACCTGCAAAGTTGAAGATCCGTTTGCATGACCAGGATCAAGTTGATATTTTCGGGGCCAAACGGGGGGCATTTCAGTAAAGTTGGCCCGAATTTCTTTGACATAGCCTCAGTCAGTTCGCACTTAATGAGAGGCGGCGATATGACGATCCTTGATGAAGTAATGAACCGGTAAACTCTGAAAGGAAACGACAACCTATGAGCCTTAATAAGAAGACAGTCAGAGACATCGATGTAACCGGGAAGAAGGTTCTCGTACGATGCGATTTTAACGTACCGCTTGAAGAAGGAAAGATCACTGACGATCGACGAATTACTGAAGCGCTCCCAACAATTAAGTATCTCCTTGAGAATGGAGCTACCGTTATTCTCGCGAGTCACTTAGGCCGTCCAAAAGGAATCACGCCCGAGTTTTCGTTAGCTCCGGTCGCGGCTCGACTCAGTGAGCTCCTTGGGCAAAATGTGCCGCTGCTTCCTGATTGTATAGGAGATGTGGTCAAGCAACAGGTGGCCGCTTCGGTAAGTGGACAAGTTTTGTTACTAGAGAACGTTCGGTTCCACCCGGAAGAAGAAAAGAATGATCCTGCTTTTGCTCAAGAGCTAGCATCGCTCGCGGACATTTACGTCAACGACGCTTTTGGCACCGCTCACCGAGCTCACGCCTCTACCGAAGGAGTCGCTCATATCTTGCCAGGAGTTGCAGGATTCCTCATTGAGAAGGAAATCAATTACCTCGGCCAAGCCGTCGAAGATCCCAAACGCCCGTTCATCGCGATTATGGGAGGAAGCAAGGTTAAAGACAAGATCGCCCTCATTGACAACCTTCTACCGAAAGTAGACCGGTTGATCATTGGAGGAGGAATGGCGTACACCTTCCTGAAGGCTCAAGGTTATGAGATTGGTAGCTCTTTACTCGACACGACGAGTGTTGATTACGCGTTGCAGCTTTTCCAAGATAACCCAGAGAAGATCGTGCTGCCTGTTGATTTTGTAGTGGCAGACGCTTTTAGCCCAGATGCTCATACTGCCATCGTTGCTGCGGATTCGATTCCAGCAGATATGATGGGGCTCGACATTGGTCCCAAGTCAAGAGAACTCTTCCGATCGATCATTCTTGAGGCAGGAACTTCCCTGTGGAACGGCCCAGTCGGCGTGTTCGAGATGACCGCCTTTGCGGCGGGCACCATCGCAGTTGCAGAAGCCTTAGCGGAGAGTCATGCATTGACGATCGTGGGAGGTGGAGATTCCGCGGCCGCTGTCGATAAGTTTGGCGTGGCAGACAAAATGAGTCATGTCAGCACCGGAGGCGGCGCAAGTCTTGAATTTCTCGAAGGCAAGTTATTGCCTGGCATTGCGGCTTTGCAAGACAAATCATAGTCCATGTACTTCTGCCTTCGTGTTGATCTGGACTACGTACCGTGGGACACACCTGACGCCAAAGAATTTGGCCATGGTGAACCTGCGATGCTCCTGCGAATCTTGGAACTTGCCCGGAATACCGGGTTCAAGTTCCATTTCTTCGCGTCCAATCGCGTTCTGAGAGCATTTCCGACGAACGCAGATGCGGTTTTGAACGAAGGACACGATCTTGATTGGTTCTGCAAACATCTCGACGAGCCTGGAGCTCGATTCGAGGAAGCCATGGCTGAGTTTGCTACTCTCGGTCATGAACCGAAAGGATTTTCTTTGCGAGAGAAGTGGCCCGAAGGAGTTATGCCGTTTGACGGCATGGAAAAGCTTAAGTTCATAAGCGCTCCTAACGGTAAAGTGCCGAGTCAATTTAAGTTATTTCCGGTAGAAGGGCGATCGATTCGGGATATCGCCCGAACTGGAGTAACCGCGCGAACTTGGGTCGATACAACTAAGGCTCAAGTTCGAGAAGCGGCAAGTCGTAACATCGGAATAACGTTTCCGGTTCGGCCCCAAGTTTTGGCCCGCCTGGACCCTAAAATGGTCTACTTGAGAGAGCTGCTCGATCTCGCGAACGCAGTTGGCTTGCCTGTTCGGACTTTAAGGGATGTAATGAACACCCCTCGCTGAACTTAGGCTCTTATCCCACTCATTTGGTTGATGATTTCCCATTCATCAGGGGTAACTGGCATAACGCTCAACCTCTGTCCTTTCCTGAGGACATGCATATCGGCTAAATGAGGGACGGTTCGCAATTCGGCAAGCGATATCGTTCGAAGAAACTTCTCGCGGAAAGAAACGTCGCGTAACACCCATCTGGGATTTTCTTTAGGGCTTTTTTCGTCAAAATAGTTGCTGGATGGATCAAATTGAGTCGGATCTGGATACGCCTCACTCACGATCTCCATCACTCCGATGATGCCGGGAATATCGCAGTTTGAATTGTAGAAAAATGCCAGATCACCGACTTGCATGGTGTCCCTAAAGTAGTTGCGAACCGTGTAATTTCGGCATCCTTCCCACATGGCAGGACTATTCGCTGCCAAGTCATCAATGGAATAGCAGTCAGGCTCGGATTTCATCAACCAATAGTTCATAGGCCCCTAGAGGTTACCAATTCTTGATTTGAATCACTCACCTAATTGACTTCCCTTGACAAATATCTTGAATGTAATTTGCCGGTTCAACCTATGGAATGTTAAGGTACTTGGCAATACTGCTTTCGAATCAATCTTTGCAAGCTGGTAGGTGTTGCCAGAAATGCCGCAATTTATTATGGTTTTAGACCTTGTTTTTGTTAGGACAAAATAAACCAATCGTTGTATAATGCGACCCGAGGACCTGCCACGGAATCACAAAATTCGGCCGGAGCCCAAGGACCTCTCATGCATAATGTTCATACGTCCCCGAGGACTCCTCGGTTAGGCTTTACCCTGATCGAGCTCTTGGTTGTCATTGCGATTATCGCGATTTTGGCAGCCATCCTATTCCCCGTCTTCGCCCAAGCCAAGCAAGCTGCCAAGAAGACAGCTGATCTTTCAAACATGAAGCAGATCGGTTTGTCGTTAGCAATGTATCAAGGCGATTCCGACGACGTTTTGCCGTTGATTCGCGCAGGCTATAGTCAACACCCTCCCTACGGAAGTTGTTCCGCTCCCTACGGTAACTGTCACCAAACAGAAAGCATCGTAGGTGATCTCGACCCTTACGTAAAGAGTCATGCGGTCTGGAAATCTCCGCAGGATACATTAACCCACTGCGACAGTTCTTCTAGCGCTGAGCCAGGCGGTTGTACGGACAAGCAGACTGGCGGTCCAGTCAGCTACGCACCGACACTGAACTGGCAGATGAACGACTTAGGTTCGCCCACGCCCGCCAGCCCGACAACTTACCCCTACTCGTTCGGTGTTTTTGGATGGGCGAGGAGCCACACAGGTACGACCAATAGTTGGTACACCACTGCTACCGGGTCGATGAATTCCAGCCAACTCGGAGCCCCTGCTTCGACCATTATCTACGGCCCAATGTTCATTTCTTGGAGCTACTGGTCAGATATTGTCCAACAAAGAACGGACCAACGTCAGTGGGCCTTTAATGACCCTCTGCTTCCTGGCTACATTCCCAGCTACCCCAAGGTGGCAACCTGCCCTTATTGCTGGTGCTGCCCGAACGATGCTTTGTCAGTTGAGTCCTTTAGCGGTCAAACCAACTGGCTATTCGGAGATGGACACTGTAAATCAATGCCTCGTGAGCAAACGATGGATCGAACTTGGATGACGAATCCGACTCAAGCCATCGCCACTAACGCTAAGAATCTCATTCACTGGGATTCGGCATTCCACCAATCATGAACGATACGACAAAGAAGGTTATCCTTATCGTAGTGGTTGTTGCCTGTGCAGCCATTGCAATCTTTGAAGGGTTCACCATGACCAAAGAACCGCCGCTTGAAAAGGCGTATGAAATGGGTCACGGTACACCTGGGAAAGGAATGAAGGCCGCAGAGCTAGCTGAGGAGAAGAAAGCATCGGAAAATGCGGGTGCTGCATCTTCGGGCGACCCTCTTGCCGGTCCGACCGGATCAGCGGCTGGTGGCGCTCCGGGAGCGTCTGGAAAAGATCGGTAGTTAGCGCACTATAACTACTCAACAAGCCCTTCAAGAACCTCGGTTCTTTGGGGGCTTGTTTCTATTTGACAAGCTCTTTGAAGGCGCCGAGCCAGGGTTCGTATCGTTTCCATCGATTCAGTGAACCGGAATAGACAGGCTGTCTAACTTGCCAAAAACTCGGCGTCACAACCGTTCTCAGGTTATCCTCCGGGCGCATGCATGCATCGTCCCAAGGCAATCCACAGAACTCGATCATTCGCCTTGTTTCGTTTTCTCGATCAGTGACGAGGGATTCGTAGTGCACTTCCAAGAACCGATCCGATGGGAGCACTTCGCGCCAGTGATCCACCAATCTTTCATGCTCTTGAAGAGCGTAAACAATATCTTCCCTATTCCCCACAAAAGGAGCTCCCGTCCGGATGAGGGTTGTGTAAATGGATATCGCAACATCTACCGGGTTTCGCCGCATATGTATGATCCGGGAGCTCGGAAATGCAAGGTGAATCAGTCCATACACCAACCGATTGGCCGGGTTCTTATCAGTCACAAATTCATAACCCGGTGCCAACCCAGCCAGGAGATCTGAATATTCTTTAGCTTTCTTCCTAAGCACCGACTGATCGATCACCCCTTTTCGATAGTTCACGCATAGTGATTCGGCCGGCCTCCAAAAGGCTTGTTCCCCTCCTCCGCCAATTTGAGGGTGACAGGTGAGAATCTGTTCGGCAAGGGTCGTACCTGATCTCATGATGCCCGCGACAATGATCGGCTCAGGCGAGGTCTTGGATTGAGTCGCGGATTTCTCTAATTGGGTTTCGATGAATGACTTGGTGAACAGCTTGATGATCCCGTCAACGTGTTGTTTTGAGGCATCCCTGTCATATCGACGCGTTCCCATGCGAAGTTCGCGCATCAATCGATTTCCTTGATCGAAGTGCTCCATCGCTTCTCCGTACTCACCAAGATTATCAAGAGCTTTTCCGAGGGCGAAATGTAGATGTGCCAGTTCGTCCTGAATCATCTTGCCTTCTAGGGCAACTTGCTTCATTTGGTGAACGAAATCTCGATCACCTTCATTGAGTCTTCTTCCAGCTGTAACACCGTAATAGGCAACGCCTTGATTGGGCGCAAGCTCGATCGATAATCGAAACTCTCTTTCGGCCTGGTCAAATTCACCGAGCGACTGAAGCCGGCGACCATAGAGCGTATGTCCGAGCGGATGATCAGGGCTTACCGATCGAAGTTGGGCAAGAGCTTCGTCTTCCCCCTGTTCCATCTGACCATTGCGGTAAGCACGTGCCTTAAGGATAATTGCTGACACATCACCCGGAAACTTCTGAAGCACACGTTCCGCACAGTCGAGCGCCTCTTGGGCGTCTTCGCATGCAAGGCAGACTTCGCCAAGCTTAAGCAAGTTCTCACTATTTGGGCTTAGGTGAACAGCTTCCCTCAAGACATTTCGGGCCAATGATGGATCACCCATCTTAAGGTAGGTAGATGCCAAGCCGGAATAAGCGTCCATCTGAGTCGGGAACGCTCGAATGATGTGACCGAATACTTGCCCAGCTTCCGAATATTTGGATTGCCCAAACAGGGCGGTAGCGAGTTTGAAGATCGCATCGACTTGGTCGGGGCGTAGGTGAAGTGCAGCCCGAGCATGTTTTTCCGCTTCATCATGTCTTTCTCGAAAGGATAGGACACCGGCTAGCCAACGGTGGGCTTCAAAGTTCTTGGGATCTCGTCGCGTCACGTCTTGCAAAAGAGTGATCGCAAGATCTTCTTGGTCGGTTTGGGCAGCTAGGATGCCATAAAGAAATGAGGCTTCCAAATGCTTAGGACGGACGCTTAAAATCTCCTTATACAGGGTGGCCGCTTCTTCGTGGTGGCGTGCTTTGTGGGCTTGTATCGCGTCCTGTAAAAGTTGAGGAATGGGATCGCTCATAGTTTCCGACTGTAATGATAGCCGTCTGTGGGGATGAATTCGGCCTATGTAGACGACAAACTGGCCATGGATATCCAAGATATCCATGGCCAGTTAGGAAATCAGCGATGAAATTATTCTGTTACAGTTTCGCGCATCTCGAGACTTACGTTCCCAGTAACCGCGCTGACATCAAGAGTTCCCGTTCCATTTCCAAGACGACCTGTGATTCGGTTCTCTGCCTTCGCATGGTCTTGCAAGGCAATCCCACTATGCACGTCCCCACGAAGAGTCGACAGACTCACACGGCAATCGCTACCGTCTGGTATCGCAACCATCGCATCACCGTTCACCGTTCGGACATTGAGCGTCCCGGTGATCGCTTCGTCCAGATCGACAGTGACGTTGCCGGAAGCCGTTTCTATGGAAATGACTTTTCCATTGCTACCTGTCACCGTGATATCACCGGAAGCCGTTCGAGCCTTGATGTTGCCCTTGGTTCGAGCCGATCGGATATTGCCTGATTTGTTCTCCAAAGTCACTGAAGCACCCGCACTATCTTCAACCGAGATATTGCCGCTCGACGTGGCGACTTCGATGATGCCATCCAGCCCCCGGAGGAGAACGTTGCCAGACCGACCGTCGATTCGGCAGCCACCTTTAGTGTTAATTAGGTTGATGTCGCCCGATTCTGCTTTGACTTCAACGTTTCCGTGTCCCGGCAGTTGAACTTCCAGATCCACAGTGATGCCATTGACGTCCGGTTGTCGAATCTCTACAAGGTGATCACTCTCTTCGATTATCAGCGTGTAAGCATCCGCTTTGGCCCGAGCTTCTTCGATAGTTGCGCCTCGGAATCGTGCTAAGGCGGTGACGTTGCCGATATCGAACCCACCGACGACTTTGATGTTGCCAGAAGCATTCTCGATTCTGAGCGCCTTACCCGCTGGTAAGGTGAGGGGTAAGGTGACTTCCCTTTCCTCATTGGTAAGTAGCCAACCAATGTTGACCTTTCCTTTGCTGATTTCCTCGATTCCGGCCTTCAGATGTTCGATTCCCTTTCGGGCGCCCTGCTTGGCTTGCTTCGAAACTTCATTCCAGTCAACGGTCTCAATTCCTTCTTTCGTCATCTTCTCAATCGACTCAATCAAAGATCGGAATGGATCCTTCACCGTCGACTTTGTTTGGGTGGACTCAGACGGAGGTGGTGGAGGAGGCGGGGTGCCTTGGGCATGGACCTCTTCATTTTCAATACGCTCGCTTTCATAGAACGCGTCAATTAGAGCAGCCGCGTCTTCAGGGGTTAATTTTCCTGCTGCCACCAGCTTGCTGATTCTCTGTACTTCTTCCCTCACTTCAAAACTCCTAACCGTTCTTTGGCTTCTTCGGCCGTTATTTCGCCACTTTCTAGCTGATCAAGCAGCTTTCTCTTCTTGTCAGTAGACTTGTCTCGCTTGACTGGTTCTTCCTTTGAAGGAGTAAGGTCTAAAGCGTCAAGCAAACTATCAAGTCTGGCCCGGACAGTTGGGTAACTAATGCCCAATTCCCGCTCCACACTGTTGATCATCCCTCGACATCTGAGGAATGTTTCCAAGAACTTTTGCTGTTCTGGCTCCAACCGAGCATAACGAGGAATTTCGAATTTTCCTCTGATTGTTATTCCGCTCTCTTCACTGGCAACCTCGCTAATGTAGAGTTCGCCGCCCGTTACCGGATCGTGAGCGGGCACCTTGTGGTATTTGTCCTTGCCCATATGCTCATATTACGAGAATTTGAAAGTCAAGTTGCGTGTACCTATGAAAAGTTTAGGACTTCATTGGGAAAATCAATCAATCCGTAGATAAATCAAACAAAAACCCCATTTTATGTCTATCAAGTTGCGCTGGGGGCCGTTTGGTGCTGAACATCTCACAATCGTTTCTTTGCTCCTGTCAAACAACTGGTCCGTACTTTTGCCAGAGGGGACGGTAAAATCCGGGTCTATGTCTTCGCCCCTCTCGACTTTAAAATCTCGGCTTGCCGACGTGAACGCCCTCACTGCTGCGGTCACCATCATGGATTGGGACCAACAGACCTATATGCCTCGAGGCGGCGCGGAAGCACGCTCTCAGCATCTAGGCATCCTGAGCCGGATGGCGCACGAAACACTGGTCTCTGACGAAACAAGGTCAGCCCTGGAGAATGCTTCGGCAGAAACCGAAGACGATCAGGCGATGCTTCGCGTCGTTCGCCGCTCGGTCGATTTGGCGACGAAGCTACCATCAACCTTGGTCGAAGAGAAAACGCGCCTTTCAGCAATTGCTCACGAGCGATGGGTTGAAGCCCGATCGAAATCCGACTTCGCTAGTTTTGCTCCTACCCTCCAAAAAATGTTCGACATCGTAGGTCAAGAAGCGGAATACCTGGGCTACACGAATCACATTTACGATGCTCTGCTTGATCAATACGAGCAAGGAGCTACCGCTGCTGAAGTTCGAACCATGTTCGATGGAATTAAGGGACCCCAGGTAGCCCTAGTCAAAGCGATCTCAGAAAAGCCTGTGATCGACGACAGCGCTCTGTACGGCACGTGGGATGAAAATAGTCAACGAGAATTTACCGAAATGCTCGTGAAGTCGATCGGCTTTGACTTCAACCGTGGACGACAAGACACCGCTCCGCATCCCTTTTGCACCGGTTGGTCGGTTGGCGATATTCGATTGACGACTCGTTACAAACCCTACATCGGCAGTGCGATTTTTGGCTCGCTACACGAAGCTGGGCACGGTATGTACGAGCAGGGTTCACCTATGGCTTGGGACCGAACTCCTCTCGCCGGAGGTGTTTCACTTGGCATCCATGAGAGCCAGAGTCGAACCTGGGAAAATATCGTTGGCCGCAGTAAGGCATTTTGGCAACACTTCCTTCCTGCGCTTCAGGCTAAATTCCCGGCGCTTAGTGGTTTCGATCTTAACAGCTTCTACCGAGCGATTAACAAAGTTGAGGCGAGCTATATCCGGGTTGAGGCGGATGAGTTGACTTACAACTTACACGTCTTGGTTCGATTTGAGATTGAGTGCGATGTCCTTACCGGCAAACTAGCGATTAAGGATCTGCCTGAGGCATGGAACGCAAAGTACCAAGAATATCTGGGAATTACTCCTCGAAACGATGCTGAGGGCTGCTTGCAGGATGTGCACTGGTCAATGGGATCGATCGGATATTTCCCAACATATTCCATGGGGAACTTGCTTAGCTACCAGATTTGGACGGCTCTGGAGAAGCAAATTCCGAATACCCAAGAACTCATGGCTCAAGGCAACTTTGAACCCATTCACGGTTGGTTGACCACAAATGTCTATTCAGTCGGCAAGAAATTCACGCCGAAAGATCTCATTCAGAAGGTTACTGGCAAGCCAGTTGACCCGTCCGATTACCTGGCCGGTCTCGAGGCCAAGTATTCCGCCATTTACGACCTGTAGAGCAACGATGGCTCATTGGTTCATGTAGCCATCGAGCCTCAATGATTACTAAGCCCCCATGTCAAATGTCTATTCTAAGCTTCTGAGTCTCTACGCAGACTACAACGCCCTCGAGTCCGCTCGAAGCCTGATGAACTGGGATATGCAAGTTTTGATGCCTAGCCAGGGGGCGTCCGCGCGGACTGCCCACATCGAAATACTTAACCGAAAGTCTCACGAGCTGATCACGAGTGACGAGCTTCAGAAGACGTTAAGCGAAGTGGAAGCCTCTGCGGAGCCCGGTTCGGTTGAAGCCGCCCAAGCAGCAGCTCTCAGACGTGAAGTCGATATTGAGACAAAGCTTCCTGCCGAATTGGTCAATCGCAAAGCTCGGATTTCATCTGAGGCCTACGAAACTTGGAAAGTCGCCAAGGCATCCAACGATTTCAAAAAGCTTGCACCGAATTACGAAGAATTATTCGGGATTGCCCGAGAGACGGCTGACCTTTTGGGATACAAGTCCCATCCTTATGACGCTCTCATCGACCTCTACGAGCCGGGAGCGACTCACGCTGATGCAGTCAGCATGTTTCAAGCAATCAAGGGCCCGATCGTCGATCTCGTTCGTCGCATCAAGGAAGAAGGTCGCCCGGTAGACGATCACCTTCTGACAGGAGGATTCGACAAGAGCCGACTCCGCGAATTCGCTGAGCAGACGGTCCGATCCATCGGTTTTGATTTTGATCGTGGGCGCCTAAATATCGCTCCAAACGCTTTCTGCATGAACCTGTCTTGCGGTGATGTCCGAATGACGACGCGAGCGAGTGACCATATCAAGGGGATTGTTTCCTCCTCGTTGCACGAGATGGGGCACGCTCTCTACGAGCAGAATTCGCCTGCCGAGTGGGATCTAACTCCGATTGCGGGTGGAGTCTCGTTGGCCGTTCATGAGAGTCAATCCCGATTATGGGAGAACATCGTCGGTCGCTCGGAGAGTTTTTGGCAACACTTTTTACCGAGCCTTCAGACTGCGTTCCCTCAATTCGGTTCGATGTCGGTAAATGACTTCTACCGAGCGATAAATAAAGTCTCTCCTGAATTTATTCGGGTTGGTGCAGATGAGTTGACCTACAACCTTCACATCCTTGTGCGCTTTGAATTGGAAGTTGAATTGCTATCCGGTCAATTAGCCATGAAGGATTTGCCTGAAGCTTGGAATGCTAAATACACGGATTACCTAGGGATCACTCCCCCTACCGATAGTCTAGGTTGCCTGCAAGATGTTCACTGGAGTAGGGGGTCGATCGGTTACTTCCCTACTTACGCAATGGGCAACTTGATTGGAGGGCAAATATGGAAAGTTCTCAGGCAAGACTTGGGAGAAACTTCTTCGCTCATGGCGTCAGGCAACTTCAAGCCGATTCTTGACTGGCTAGTTGAAAAGGTCTACCGGCAAGCGAAACGCTATCCATCGCGAGAGTTAGTCACTCAGATCACGGGACGCCCCATGGAGCCTCACGATTGGCTTGAATACGCAACCCAGAAATACACATCCATCTATTCTCTCGGGTGAGCGAGCCGATATTTTTGCCTCACTTCCTCCATGTCGAGTTGAGTGTAAACCTGGGTCGTCGCAATACTTTCATGACCTAGCAGTTCTTGAACCACTCGCAAATCGGCACCGCCTTTGAGCAAATGAACGGCATAGGTATGTCGCAACGTATGAGGACTCGTGCCCTCCTGAAGGCCGGCGCGACTGGCGTACTGATCCAGCACCGTGTATGCCCTTTGTCGAAGCAGATTCTTTCCTTGGTCACTTAGAAACACTCGAGAATTGGCTTTCTTCGCGAGATGAGGCCTTCCTTCGGTGAGGTATCTAACAACCCATTCGACCGTCTGCTGTGGAAGCGGAACACGTCGCATCTTTCCCCGCTTTCCCAGGATTCGAACGGATCTATTGGGGAGTTCAAGATCGGAGATTGCAAGATCGACGGCTTCAGAAATTCGTAGACCAGCCCCATAAATCAGTTCCATCAAGGCACGATCTCTTAATCCCGATGGTTGTGATGTATCTGGCAGATCTAGAAGGTTCTGGATGTTATCGAGTGACAGCGCTTTCGGAAGTCTCTTTGGATTCTTGAATCCGGCCGTGCTTGGTAGGTCTGCTTCAGGGCCTTCTGAATTCTTCTTTAGGAATTTCAAGAATGAACGAAGTCCACTGATTTTCCGCTGAGCGGTCGACCGCGCCATCTTTGCGCCGAGGGTCGATTCGTAACCGAGAAGATCGGGCGGTTTCAGGTCACGCCATCGCATGATGCCAAGTGAATGGAAATACTCAGCCGCCCTCGTGATGTCTCCGTGGTAGGCAAGGATGGTGTGTTCACTCGCACCTTTCTCAACCCGCATGTGGTCGAGAAACCAATCCACCTCTACACCCAGAGCTTCCATAGCGGTTGACATGCCTAGATGTTCAGACGATGCCATAGGCTTAGTCGCCTCATTTGGAAGCTCCACGTATTTAGTGGGCTCGTTTCCAGACCATCACCCGGGGTTGGATATATTCCATATCGTGGGTTGCCTGAACGTCATCTCCGAAGCTTCGATCAAGAACGTAACGGGTCGACAAATGAGACATGAAGTCTTCGTACTCTTTCGAGATGATCTTAGCCGTGTCAGAAATGTCCGTTCGGCCTTTTAGTCGAGCAGGGTCACCATATTCGAAGCTGCTAATCGCTACCGCGTTTGGTTTGATCTCTGTCAGCAATCGTGTGTCGAATTGAGTTGGGCTCCCGTCCGGATTGCGGTAATAAGTCACTTTGGGATGGATAGCGTGTTCCATCTCATCATCGCGCAATTGTCGTCCCTTTCGACCTCCGCCTCGGCTTGCAGTGCTGCTTGGAAAGAGAGGAGGCGACCAGAACCAAGGATCTTCGGGAAGCCCCACGGTGTAAGTTGGATCGTCCTTTGCGACAGATTTCAAGTATCGCGCGGCGGAGTCACGGGGATCTTCTCCGACCATGTATCCGGTCTCTCTTACCGTGCCAGTGAGTCCACCTAAATCCACCCCGCCAATGGCCAAAATACCAGCGGCAACGACGAATCGACCGGCTCCTTTCTTTTCGGCACCTTTCCCAACTGCATAGCCCACTCCTATCGCAAGGGCAATATCTAGGGGGAAGGTGTATCGCATGAACTTCGCTTCCGCACGCCCAATGAGCAACATGTACGGCACCGCGAAAGCCAGCAGTGCAATCGCCCAGGTTTGTTTGCGATAGGCCGCATAAATGAGAGTCGCCAGGCCCATGATGGTCGCGATGGTTCCGAAGCCTTGAAAGAGATTCGCCAGATGATAGATATATCCGTTGGCGGTTCCTTCAAAAACAAGTCCATGCCCAGTAGATGTGTGTTGCATTTCATACGTGAAGTCACGCATGAACTTTTCGTTGTCGAGCAGGAATCCGGGAGTACCAATCACGAATGCAATGAACGTAGAGACTAAGCCGATCAAAGCTTCTTTCAGGAATTTCTCACGTCGAACCAAAACCAGCACAGTTAACAACGTTAGAACTCCTAGGAGTCCGGTGTACTTCGTGCCACCACTCAAACCAGCGAACACTCCCGAGAGTGCGACCCACTTGAGAATGTCCCGATCCTGAGGTGGAGGATCATCACCCCTTGGAATGAGTTTCAACGCAAAAAGCGCGCTCAAACTAAGGAGGAAGACGGCCGAAACATCGACGGTTTGAAAACGCGAATGAACGACATGTGCGGGCGCAAGTCCGAGAATAGCGGCTGCAGTAATACTGCCGGCCAGATTCGTGAAGCGACGGGAAATGAGGAAGACGACGAGAACCGTCCCTGCTCCTGCGAGCGCACTAATAATTCTTCCCGCCAAATTGCACCGAGCAACATAAGACCAGACCGAATCAGGATTCTTCGGGTCCATCCCGCCGGTATACGCGGCAGTCATATCGCTTGCAATGCGAAGAGTTGTGAGATAGAACGTCCCGTAGTTATAGAAGCCAGGCGTGAACTTCAGGTGTGCAGGCTCAATAGCCTGGCTGTATGAAAAGATGTCGCCTTCGTCAGGATGGTAGCTCTGGTTATGAAGGTCGTTTTTAAGCCCCCAGCCAATTCCCACCAATCGAATGAGCAGGGCCACCGCGAAGACTGCAATCGGAATCAACAGCTTTAGCCTATCGATGCGCACAGGAGTCGAGGCAGCAGGTTCAGAGTTGGTCACAGAGTTCATCTTCGCCATCAATCAATGGGCTTCGATTATACTGCCCCCGAAACCCGCCGAACGCGGCATCTCGACCCCGAAGAGGGTCGCGGCATTTAGCCCCGCGTCACCTCCGTGGTGCACCCGGGGTAAAAGGCACTCGACGATTCCGTCCCCGGAAGTGGTCGCGGACTTGCGATTACCAAAAATCGAAGTCGCTAACCTAAATATTTGACTACTCTGCAATCTATCCGGTCCCCTTGCAACCCACCAATTGCGGCATCCCGACCCCGGAGCGGGTCGCGGCATTTAGCCCCGCGTCGCGAAGCGCCGTGGGGTATGGGGCGAATATCCAATCCGACCCCGGAGCGGGTCGCGGACTTGCGATTACCAACAATCGAAGACGCTAACCTAAATATTTGACTACTCTGCAATCTATCCGGTCGCCTTGCAACCCACCAATTGCGGCATCCCGACCCCGGAGCGGGTCGCAGAACTTAGCCCCGGGTCACCACCGTGGTGCACCCGGGGTAAAAGGCGTACGCCGACCCCGACCCCGGAGCGGGTCGCATACGCGCGGTGACCAACTTTCGGCGTAGCAACACCAAAATCTATCTGATTTCCGACAACCCACCGAACACCGAATCCGACCCCGGAGCGGGTCGCATACGCACGGTGACCAACTTTCGGCGTCGCCAATTTCTAAAAGAACTCTGAAAATCCGTCGTATCATGACCGAATCATGGCTCACTCGTATTCCGCACTATATGTGCATATTGTCTTTGCCACGAAAGGTCGAACTGCTCTTCTATCAGATATCAGAGTCCGCGAAGAAATGCACGCATATTTGGGCGGCACCTGTAGGGATTTGAAATGTCCAACCCTAATTGTAGGCGGCGTTGCCGACCATGTTCATATTTTGGCAAATCAAAGTCGATCAGTTGCTCTTGCGGATGTCATACGTGAATTGAAGAAGGTATCGATAATGTGGATGAAAGACAAAGAACATATGAAATTCGGATGGCAAGATGGATATGGTGCCTTCTCGTTTGGGAAGGACGAGCTTCCTCGATTGGTCCAATACGTCGGGAATCAAGAAGAGCACCATAAGAAAGTGAGCCTCGATGACGAATATCGTGCGCTTTTGACAGAAGCCGGAATCTCATTTGACGATAAGTTCCTCTGGGGATGATCTAACCATGCGTATGCGACCCGCGCTGGGGTCGAAATCGGCTATCGCCTCTTACCCCGGGTGCACCACGGAGGTGACCCCGGTCTAAAGATATTCGACCCACTACGGGGTCGGGATGCCGCGTGCGGTGGGTTGCAGGGACCAGAATGATTTTGGTGCAGACGAAGAATTTGGTTTCGCTGCGCCGATTGTTAGTAACCATGCATATGCGACCCGAGCTGG
>CAIUHP010000049.1 GCA_903899015.1 uncultured Armatimonadota bacterium
GTTCTACAACAATCGTCGTCCTCACTCGGCACTTGGAGGAATCTCTCCCGCGACTTACAAAGCAAATCTAGTTAAAATGGAGGCAGAGGCACTAACACTCTAGGTGGGTCAACATCCGGGGACCGGTCAGTGGCTCCCGAAGATCATCCGCTCTCACGAATGAACTTTGATGGGCAGATGAGGATGATTGATTTCTTATGGCACCGGCTTGGCAAACCAAACATGTCACTCCATGCGGGCGAACTCACCCCTTCGATTTCACCGGTCGAGACGATGAGAGATCGCATCCGCAAAACGATCGACTTAGGCCACGCAAAGCGTATTGGTCATGGCGTTGACATTGCCTGGGAAGATGACTCTGAGGACCTCATGGCTCAAATGAAACGGCAAGGGATTGCGGTCGAGATTTGCTTAACGAGCAACTATTCCATTCTCGGAGTAAGCAAGGAACAGCACCCGCTTCATCTGTATCGATCGCACGGAGTTCCCGTATTCCTAAACACCGACGATGAGGGAGTCAGCCGCTCGACCTTAACTCTTGAATATATTCGAGGCGTGCGTGAACAGGGATTGGGATATTTGGACCTTAAGGAAATGTCCCGAGCTTCGATCGAATTCTCGTTCCTCAAGGGCCCGTCGCTCTACAACGGTCACGATTATCGTCATCTGAAATCAGCGTTTTCAAGCTGTCGAAACGGGTCCTGGACACCTGGTGCGGAAGCTCGCAAAGCGCTCGCGTCGTCGGAGAAAATGAGGATGGAACTTAAGTTAGAACGAGCGTTTGCTAGCTTCGAAGCAAGGTTTCCTTAGAGGCGATCTTTTACCTCTATTATCAAATCAGCTCTTGATTCCAATTAAGAGCTGATCGAAGTTGGCTTACCCTTTTTGCCCTTCGCGATCTTCATCACGACGAACAAGAGAATCGGAATCCATACGCAACCTAGTAAATTGATGACAATTTCGATGGCGTAGGCAAGGAGTCGGGCGGGCCAGGGTAGGTAAACGACCGGGCGCTCGGGAGCAGAATATCCACGCCAGAAATCCACGTCCGTGTCGGGATGCTTACCCTTGGAAAACTGTGAACGCATGAACTTAAATCGGTCCGAAATCGCTTGTTTAGCCGTTTCTCGCAAGTGGTTGTAAGTGTCTTGATAACGTTCGATATACCGAGGTTCAGGAGGCAAAAGGTCAACATCGGTAACGGGTTTTCCGCCGTTTACTAGTATTTCCTTTGCGCGAAAGTAGGCCATTGCCTGGCCGCCACCATCATGGATGTGCTGCGTCATAAGCGCGAAAACTTCATAGCTGTTCCAGGCAGCCCCGAGTTCAACAAGCCCTGAGAGCCCCTTAATAGTTTGGCTCCCGGTCACAAGTTCGGGCCGGATATGACGGCTTCCTTGTCGCTCCTTGATTAACCAGTCGATAATCGCGATCTGGACAATCTCACGGCCCGCGTGAGCTTCTGGGTTAATTTCAATCGCATCATTAAGTTGATTCTCTGCTTCACTTGCTTCGTCCACCCTTGCCAATGGCATTCCTGCCCGAATCCATCGATGGATGAGAAAGGTTCCCCAGTTAGCGTGCAGGCTATATCGATGATAATCCGTGGGCGAAATACTATCCACTATGTGATGGGGACGATTGCGAGCATTCCAAGGCTCGGGAGGACTGCCTTCAAGCGGTTGGATGTCATAGCCTTTGAAACGATGGTGATCCATCAATTCGCCCTTCTTTTGAATCCATTTCAAGGCATCATCATCCTTTCCGATACGGTCATACGCAACCGAAATATCGTCATATTCAGACGGTGATAGGGGCCGTGAGTTCGAAGCCTTTAGGAGCCGATCGATCCTCATCTGATAGAACTCAGGTGGGTTTTGAGGAAACCAGCCCGTGGCAACGAGCATCACATCGCGGTCACCAAACCCGTATTCCAGCGAATCCCGATCATTGAGACACGCGGACGCCAAAACGGCTAGGCTCAAAACGCTCAGCGTCGCTGACCTTCTCCAACCATGTCGCGGGTTCACACGGTAATTATAGGTTAAGCCACCCACTATCAAAAGGTCGGCCGAATCTGATTTCAATCGTTGGTCGAAAACTGCGCATTCTCGGGCCGGCTCATGATTGCAAAAAAAGCATCGACCATGAGTGGGTCAAAGTGCAATCCCCTTTGATTCGAGATCTCGGCCATCGCATCATCATGGGTCCAAGCAGGCTTGTAGGGTCGGGTGTTGGTTAAGGCATCATAGACATCCGCGATTGCCACCACCCTAGCTTCCACCGGAATTTGCTCACCTGCCAATCCGTCGGGATATCCCGTTCCGTCGAATTTCTCATGATGGGAACGGGCGATCCTTTCCGCCATCTTTAGCAAGGGAGTACGCCCTTCAGCGAGAATTTGAGCGCCAATTAAACAGTGAAGCTGCATTTCCAAAAACTCGCTTCTGGTGAGCTTGCCCGGCTTTAAAAGGATCGAGTCAGGCAACCCGATCTTGCCGATATCGTGCAAGCGGGACGAGAGTTTGAGCAGTTTAACGTCACGATCGGACATCCCAATCGCGGCTCCAATCTGAGCCGATAACCGGCTCACCCGGAAGGTATGTTCTCCAGTCATATCGTCTCTCCTCTCACCCGCTTGGGCAAGGCGCTCCACGATTTCTATTTGAGAATCCTCTAATTCCCGAGTTCGAAGACTTACCAACTGTTCCAAATTGGAGTTTCGATCGGACAGTTGTTGGTGCAGATCTCGAATCATCAAGAAATTACGCACACGAAGTAATATTTCTTGAGCATCTCCTGGCTTCGTAAGGAAGTCACTGGCCCCCAACTGCAGCGCACGCTTACGAGCTTGGACCGTAACATCAGCCGTGAAAACCAGGATCGGTAAATAGACATTTGACCCTGCCGAACTGCGCAAAATGTCCAAGACCTCGTAGCCGTCAACTTCGGGCATGTGAAGATCGAGCAAGATAAGATCAGGTTGATTTCCAAGCGCTAGACCAAGGGCAGCGGAACCAGAGGTCGCGACGATGAGATCGGAGTAACCATCGTATTCCAAAAGCCGCTCTAAGAACCGAACGTTAGCCGGTTCATCGTCTACTACCAAAATGCGCCATTCTGATTTAGGTTTCACAGACCACTCTCCGACTTTTTGATCGCTTCCGAGACAGCTGAAAGTAACTCATTGAGCCCATATGGTTTCGTGATATATCGAAAGGCTCCTCGCTGCAGCAGAATCCTTGCATGCTCTTGAGAAGAATCTGCCGTTACGATGATCACGGGTATATGCGCCAGACTCGGAAAAGTCTTCAACTCGGTGAGGACTTCCTGACCGTGCATGTCCGGTAAATGCAAGTCAAGCAAAATGGCGTTCGGCGGATTGAGTCGTGCCGCTTCGATTCCCGCGCGTCCATCGGCCGCAAATTCTACTTCAATCGCAGGAAATTCTTCAAAGATTCTTTGAAGCAATTTTGAGTTCATCGCGTTGTCCTCAATGACAAGGACCCGCCCTTTTGTTTCTTCCAAAGAATTGATATTGAGTCCCCCAGGAGACTTGGGCTCAAGAGGCGCTGGCTGTTGGCTCACCAAGTTGAGGTGAATGCTGAAGCACGAACCAATATCCTCCTGACTTGTGAAAGTGAGGGTTCCTCCCATCGCCGATACAAGTGAGCGTGAGAGCGTCAGTCCAAGTCCAGTTCCTTCTACATTTGTCGACGTTGCGCCCAAGCGATCAAACGGAGTGAATAGGCGCTGTATCATTGCCTCAGGAATTCCAATTCCGGTGTCTTCGACATCGATCACTATTGTGGATTCCGTTTCGGGTTGCACTCGAACAGTAACTCGTCCCCCAGGAGTGTTGTATTTGATCGCATTAGAAATGAGATTCATGAGCACTTGCCTTAGGCGTTGGCGATCGGCAACTACAAGGTAGGGGACCGGGTGATCTAGTTCCACCTGAATCTCATGTTCTTTAGCCAATAGCGGAAGCAAGGATGCGGCTTCCTCCAAAACTGCAGACACCGCAACGGGCTCAAGGGAAATAGAAAACGATCCTACTTCGATGCGTGATATCTCCAACACATCATCAATGAGGCGAAGGAGGTGTCGACCCGCTTTCATGATGTGATCGACACTGTCTTTTTGAAATTCATCAAGCTCGGTCATCTCAAGCAACTGGCCAAAACCGAGCACTGAGTTCATGGGAGTCCGGAGTTCATGACTCATGCGAGACAAGAATTCGCTTTTGGATTGGTTCGCGGCATCCGCAATCTCCTTAGCGGCTTGAAGGGCTTCATTGGTTTGATCAAGAGCCATCGTTCGCTTTTTCACCCTTTGCTCTAGTTTGTCTAGCGTCTGCTGCAGTTCTTCTTCTGCCCGCTTTCTATCGGTAATGTCCATCCAGACACCCACGATCTTGGAAGCCAGACCATCGTCACCGAATACCACTCGATTACTATCTTCAATCCACCGGTAGGATCCGTCGGCGTGACGGATCCGATACTCCAAGGTGCGACCACCATCGTTGGGTCCCATGTAGCCACCGTCGAGGACAGTCGGACGATCATCGGGGTGAAGAATTTCTTTCCACCAATCCCAATCGATGGCTTCAAGCGGAACACCGAGTAGTCGCTCAATATTGTCACTCACGAGGGAGACAGTAGGACGTACGTGCTGAATATCTAGACTGTAAATCACTGCAGGACTGTGGGCAAGTAAATTACAAAGTTGTTCGTGGGCTTCTGCAAGTTCAGTCGATTTCTGGGCCAGCTCGATATTCTTTTCTTCAAGCTTGGAAACTAAGCGTTCGCTATATTCTCTCAGAATATCTTCAGGCGCTCGGAAGGCAGTTGGCTCTCTTCTTGCGATTGCAGCCGCATCGGATAGCGCGTTGAGAAGGTCTCGCACCGGGGCTGGCTTTCGCAAATATCGATCCGCTCCCAGCTCATAGCAAAGTTTTTCGTCTGCTGGGGAGGTGTAAGTTGCAGTGTAAAAGACGAATGGAATCTGTTGCAGCCGAGGGTCTTGACGGACTTCGTAGCAAAGGCGGTAGCCGTCAATTTTCGGCATAAGAATGTCGGATATGATGGCTTCAATCGCTGGATCTTCAAGCTTCACCAGAGCTTCTTCTCCGTCTACCGCTTCCACAACTTCGTGGCCGTCTCCCTCTAGAATTGCTTTCAGCAATTTAAGATTGATCGGATTATCATCGGCAATGAGAATCTTCATCGAAAGTCCGTCAAAGTCTTGCGTTGAGAGGTCTGCACGAGTCTTGCTCAGATCTTCTTTCGGACAACATCAACCAGGTCTTGAGACAGTGTTCTAGTACTAATGGGTTTCAAAATATACGCATCGCAACCAGACCGAATCGCAAGTGATCGTGGATACACTTCGGGATGAGAAGTCACCGCGACCACAACTATGTCGCGAGTGACGGGGTCCTCACGGATAAGTTTGACAAGTGCCAAGCTATCCATTCCTGGAAGCGACATGTCGAGGAGGATCAGCTCAGGGCGGTCACGCAAAATAGCCTCGAAGGCCTGATCAGCAGTTTCGAGACCGGCGACAACATGTCCGTCCGATTCAAGAACATGATTTGCCAGCTTAAGCTCCGAAGGGTGGTCCTCAATTATAAGAATGTTCACGACGTTGAACCTCCTTCAAGGTCACTATCTTTCTCAATAATCTGCGCGATTTCTTGGCAAAGACTCCGGGTGTTAATCGGCTTGGTGATATAGCCGTCACATCCCGCCTTGATGGCTTTCTCTTCGTCCCCTTTCATGGCAAATGCAGTCAATGCTACGATTGGGATGGATTGAGTGATAGGCACTGACTTCAAGTGCTTTGTAAGTGTGAGGCCGTCCATGCCGGGGAGCCCGATATCCATGAGAATAAGATGTGGCTTTCGAGCGCTCAGTACCATTAGGGCCGATTCTGCATCGACCGCCTTCAGGACTTCATAACCTTCAAACTCCAACAGGTCTGCCACCAGTTTTAAGTTCACCGTGTTGTCGTCGACGACCAAAACCGTTTTCCCAGTCATGAATTTTCGCTCCTCAAGATGCGAGGCAGGGTCACCGTAAATGTGCTTCCTTCTCCTTGCACGCTTGCCACTTGAATGTTGCCTTGTTGAAGTTCGACAATTCTCTTCGTCAACGCAAGACCAAGCCCGGTACCTTCATATCTTCTTGAAGCACCACCTTCAAGTTGCTCAAATTCTCGAAATAGTCGCTTCAGGTCGTCGGCTCGAATGCCAATACCGTCGTCTTTTACGGCGAGCGTAAAATGGTCCGTCTTCGATGGCTTAACGACGACCGTAACATGGCCTCGATCATCGGTAAATTTCACGGCGTTCGAAAACAGGTTGTACAAGACTTGTTTCGTTTTTTGGACATCGAGACACACTATGTCGACCGACGGATCGACTTCGATTTGGATTTCAATTCCTTTCTTGAATGAGATGGGACGCACGACTGCGCAAACTTCTGAAATTGCCTTCGTTAGCGAGAATTCCTCTGGGTAAAGCTCCATCTTTCCTGCTTCAACCTTGGCTAGATCAAGAACATCATTGATGAGCTGAAGCAGATGGCGACCGCTGCTGAGGATGTCCCCCAAATATTCCGTCTGCTTTGGATTAAGAGGGCCGGGTTTTCCGTCAGCTAAGAATTCTGCAAATCCAATGATGCCGTTAAGAGGAGTCCTAAGCTCGTGAGACATGTTCGCAAGGAATCGGTTTTTCGCTTCGGCTGCGCCAATCAATTCGAGATTCTTTTCATACAAAGCTCGTTCGATGCCTTTTCGATCTGTAATGTCCCGGATGGCGCTGGATACTAACGTGCCTTCCTCAGTTGCCAGCGGGCTCAGACTGATCTCGACCGGGAATTCGCTTCCGTCTTTTCTAAGTCCATAAAGCTCCAAACCAGCTCCCATGGACCTAGACTGAGGGTCGGTAAAGAATTGATCCCGGTGGCGCGGATGGCTATCCCGCGAACGTTTGGGCACCAATATCTCGACGTCTTGCCCGAGAATCTCGCTTCGCAGGTAGCCGAAGAGTCGTTCGGTTTGGGAATTTACAAGGACTATCTTTCCCTTTGAATCAACGATTACCATCGCATCCGGCGCTGATTCGAGAAGTCCCCTAAACTTCAATTCCGCACTCTTTCGATCAGCGATATTCCGGATGGCACTGATAATGAGGACCCCGTCGTCATTCACGAGTGGACTCAAGCTAATTTCCACCGGAATCTCCGTTCCATCTTTTCTCAACCCATAAAGTTCGAGCCCGGCGCCCATCGATCTCGAGTGCGGTTGGGTGACGTACTGATCGCGAAAACCGACATGATGATCCTTGAATCGAGGAGGTAAGAGCACCTCTACGAACTGGCCAATGAGTTCGTCCCTAACGTAGCCTAATAAGGATTCGGCTCGACTATTGGCAAGGACAATCCTTCCAGCTGGATTCGTGATGATGATTGCGTCGGGAGTCGATTCAAGTAAGTCCCCAAACTTGAGCGCGACCGCTTTGGCTTCTCGTAACAAGGTTAGATGGGTGATGTCAACCAAAGTCGACAACACCATCGGCTCGTGTCCGGGGCCTCGAGAAAAAACTTTACTCGTGATCACAGCCCGAATAAAAGTTCCATCTTTGCAGTGCCGGGTGGATTCGTAGGTCCCAAACCCAGTGTCAATCGCCTCTTGGATCCTTCGGATTTCTTCTTGGTGATGGACGGCCGGAACGATAATATCAAGGAGAGAAGTTCCTAGTGCTTCCTCCTTTGAGTAGCCAAGCAACCTTTGGGCACCAAGATTCCAAAAAATAATTTGACCACGAGAATCAGTGGCATAGGACGCAATTTCAGACTCCCTTATCAATAGCTCGTCAAAAAGGTAGGGCAATATTCGTCACTCAAACCCTATCACTGATCTAAGGGCTGCTAGATGTCAAAGCAATGGTCACGCTAGGTTCTTGGCTTTGCCAAAGACTTTTTGGCATGCAACCCTGGTACCTAGCACCAAAATTACCTAGCAAAGGCTAGAGCATTTCTTAGGCTTAACTACAGTATATCGCAGATTAAGCAAACACGGACATAAAAATTGCGGGTCTATGAAGATTTGTGTGGATTCAACCTATGGTTCTGGCCGGATCAGAAACGCTGTTTTCCTCTGATTTGAACCTGCGCATGGGCACTAGAGGTTCAAATCAGAGGAAGAACAGCGCCACTCAAATGCGATTGCCCA
>CAIUHP010000050.1 GCA_903899015.1 uncultured Armatimonadota bacterium
ATCCCACAAATCTAATGCCCCAGGGACGATGGTTACGGAATATTACCATGATGGTCAGATGCCGATGGAAGACGCGGCGATTAACGGCACCGGTCTTACTGTTACACGTTACGGTCTGGGTGCTCGTGGAATTGACTACGAGGAAGTTGGAACGGGAACTTGGACGAGTTCTACTTCGCGCTCACCAGGAGCTTTTTCGAATGTTGGATTCCCAATCTATGACGCCCACGGGAGTATGATCGCGACCTTAGCGCGAGCCAGTGGAAATTCTTTCACACTCAATAACAAGCGAAGCTACGATGCCTGGGGAGGTGCGACAATCGGAGCCTCAACCGGCGATCCGAAGAACCGTTACTGCGGAAATCTTGGGCATCAGCAGGATGACGAGTCGGGGCTAGTTTACATGAGAGCTCGGTACTACGAGCCTGGAAGCGGGAGGTTTATCAAAGAGGATCCAGGACACTACTGGATCAATTGGTTTGCTTACTGTAATGATCAACCAATAACTAACTGCGACCCTACAGGAAAGTGCGTTTGGGAGGCTCTAGAATCTGAATTCGTCTGTGTTTATAATTTAGCAGCAGCAGTAAATGCTGGTGATGCGGCAGGGGCAATCTTTTGGATTGAGCTTATGAGCGGTTCCGAGTTGAGTGAAGGTGCGGCCGCAGCAATAACTGTCGCAATCGCTTCGGCTGGTGCCGTAAAGTGTAAGCTGTCAGCAGGAGGATTATCCTCTGGAACTGGATTACTCAATCAACTCACAGAACACGTGAACAAGATATCTGACAGGCTAAACGAATTTCCTGGAGCAAATGTAGATTCAATGCTTCGCGAAGTCAAAACATTCTTTGAGCAGTGGATTCAAAGAGTAAGTTGAGAATTGGACATGGGCAACGCAACTTCATCTCAGAAAAATTATCTCTCTTATCATTTGAGTGAAGCAGTTTACGAGATATCACTTGCAATCGCAATGGTCGCTTCGGAAAACGCGGACTTGACTACGAATTCTATTTTTTGTGCCCATTTGATACACGGATTTGAGCACTTGGATTGGTTCTATCATGGATTGTTAAACTGGAGAGAAAGTTATACTGATTTATCAGATGACGAACATATAAAATGGTCTAATTGGCCAGAAACGCTTTTCACTAGTCTGGAGCGTGGTCAAGTTTGTTTGCAGAAACTTGATTCTATGTCGGGCCTTGATTTGTCCATTATTCGTGGCGAGTTAACCACGCCTGCCGGTAGTAAGCTTGATATGAGGCTTCGGCTAGCAGCAAACCTAGCTGGATCTGTAGCGATATGCCGTATCTCCGAGCTATTGCTTGTTGTAAACGACGCAGCGGACAGATTGTTTGCTAGTAAACATATACTAGATCTTGTTAGATCGATTTATGGGTATACTACAGTCTTTAGTGTCTTTTTGCTAAGAAGTTCGGAGCCTATTAGCTTTGATCTTAGAACAAATGGAGACATAGTGGTCCATTTGCCTGCGTTTCTGAAGGAGCATTTGGGCCTTGATTAGCAGGCGTTTACACACAATATAAAATACGTTGATAAATGGGTATCGCAATTAAAAACATTAAGCTTTAATACTTAAAATAAGTGATGTCATATTTTTATGGCGACTACGTCGAGCTTGGCACGAATGACAATCCAAGTCGAGTCTTCCAGACGCTCACGAAGCTAACCGTCGTAGTGGGATCGGCTCCGACTGCTGAGGAGATGGACTACCAGTACGACTCTAGGGGGCGATTGACGGGAGCTGCTTTTGCTCAGACGCCATACACTGGATTCACACCGAGCGGCTCAAGTCCCTGGTACGACTCGACTCATCCGGCTCAATCTCGGGCTCGGGCTTACTACACCTACGACGCGGGTGGCCGCATGCTTAATTGCGACCACTACTGGGACACGCTTGTTTCGGGGACGCTCTATTACGGAACAAGCCCTGAGATTATCGGCAACGACTGCGTTTACGATGCGACGTTGGGACTCAAGACGACTTCAACCGTCACGGATAGCACGGTCAGTACACCGTCGCTGACAGGAATCTATAGCTATACGTATGATCCTCAGCTTGACTATTTGGCTACTGCCTATTCCTCCGATGCCGCTGGCACCGGCACTCAGAGTTGGAGTTACGATGCAGCAGGAAATAGGACTGATTCGGTAACCGACAACCTCAACCGAACGACGAGCATCGGCGGCGTTGCGACGACTTGCGATAAGTTGGGGAATCGATTGACGCTCGGCTCAACTACTAGCTACACCTGGGATGTTTTGAACCGGATGAAGCAGTTGGCTAACGCCACTTCAACAACCAACTACGAATACCGTGCCGATGGGATGAGGTCTCATAAATCCAATCCCGCAGGCACTGTCTTTACCGAGTATTACCATGACGGCCAGATGCCCATGGAAGACGCGGTCATCAATGGCACCGGTCTGACAGTTACTCGCTACGGTCTAGGCGCTCGTGGAATTGACTACGAAGAAGTCGGCACCGGAACTTGGACGAGTTCTACTTCTCGTTCACCAGGAGCATTCTCGAATGTGGGATTCCCGATCTATGACGCCCACGGAAGCATGATAGCGACCTTGGCGCGAGCCAGTGGAAATTCTTTCACACTCAATAACAAGCGAAGTTACGATGCCTGGGGAGCGACCAGAATCGGAGCCTCAACCGGCGATCCAAAGAATCGTTACTGCGGAAGCCTTGGGCATCAGCAGGATGACGAATCGGGACTCGTATATATGAGGGCTCGGTACTACGAGCCGGGAAGCGGGAGGTTTTTCAGCGAAGACAAGGGAACAAACGGCAGAAACTGGTTTGGTTATGCTTCAGACAATCCAGTGAGCAACCTCGACTACACTGGAAACGAATCTCTTGAGCAAGCGTTCCTGATTGCAATGATCTTCTCATTTGTGACGACGGTCGTTGGCTGGCTCTCAACTATTGGTTTCACCGGAAAGATATCTACTGCCGATATGTTAAAAGACGCCGTCATAGCTATGTGCGCTGCTGGTGTTGAGGCTATATTCGCTGAAGGGAAGCTATTAACGAAATCTCAACTCTCTTCGAAACTGTGGATTTCGGGCCTAAAGGGTGGGAGTTTAGGTGCTGGTATTGGCCTCGCCGCGGCAATTTCATTAGGTTCGGAATCTGGTCGAGCGATGTCAGAGCTTTGGTATGTCTCAAATTGGGATCAACTTCCATGTTGAAGCCACGGAAAACGATTCTGAGGCTTGCACTCGGCATTGCAGCGGGCCTGGCGTGCTCGTTTCTTGGTGTGTTGCCGCTTGGAGTGGGAGTTTATTTAGGACTTGCCATGCTATCAGGAGTCTTATTAACCTCTCAAGTTGGCACAAAGTTCAAAACTCGCGAAGTGGTTGTCAGTGGATTCGCAATTGCTCTAGTGATCGTCCTTATTTGGCCGCTTCGGGGTTGGCAATCATCTTCAGCTTTCTTTTCTTGGCTAATCATGAAGGTGTTGGCCACTAGCCTGTTGGTCAAAGTAAATCTTTCAGTCGATGGTGAGAAACCGTTTACCAGATAATGAAATCTCGTTAGACGCTAAGCGTTTACTTTCCTTGTGGTGCGTTGCGAAGGTTCATAGGTAGTTTCACATCGTAATCGCGTCTCCACCGGAAGGTAATAAGGACCGTGCCCCGTTGAAGTGCTGCTCAAAGAGAACACTTCCTCCTAAACGTGCGGTATGAATGGTCAAGTCATCCTACATTTTCTGAAGTTCGTTTAGAATGGGTGGATGGATGAAAGGGGTTCCAGTAACAGATTCACGATTAACAACAAGGGAAGTTACGATGCTTGGGGAGGAACCCGGATTGCGCATTCTCGCGAAAGCGGACACCAAGTGGAGGAATAGACGGACGCCAGTGGCGTTTTAAACGGACGGAGTTTGCGTAATAAGCGGACACCGATCTCACCTTGGTTGGCGGCCTGAATCGATGTCCTTGATTTTTCTTTTAGTGGCTTACTGACGTGTCGATGATACCGGCAATGCCTCTTGTCTTTCGCATGGACTCTCCTTGATATCCGATCGGTATGCGTTGTGAACGAGTCGGTCTAGAATGGTTACAATATTACAGCAATAGCCCACTTAAACTGTTCCCTTGGCCTGCTGCACATTCTATACCAGTCAAAAAATTAGACTTCCTCTCTCGCAAGACGAACCTGGCTGGCGGGTTAACTCTCCAAATCATCCAAAGTTGCTCCTAATCACTTCGCCGTTGTGGTCAGTTAGAGTTCATCCTTTAATGGAGGGTGCATTCTGTAGAGCAGCGTGGTTAAGCCTGTTCTGCGAAACCTCGCAAGGCTGTTCTCGTCTACACTTATAAGAGATGCGACTGATCTGGTTAACGGCGCCGGCGGGGATGGCTTTGGCGTGTGTTGGACTCCTTTTGATGCGGGTGGGGAATGGTCCCCACTACTCTTCCGACGACATCAAGATCGGCGAACCTCGCCACCTAATCTCAGAGCAGATGTTTGCCGAGACTGCTGCGCTCGCCAACAAACAAGAGCCCACGATTTCGACGAAAGACACCACCGGCAAAGCTTGGACGCTTGCTCCCAAACATGGCGATCGGCCGCAATACATCTATTTCATCGTCGATGGATGCCCCTGTAGCTACGATGCTGAATCGCTCTTTCACGATCTATCCAAGAATTTCAAAGGGAAAGTTGATTTCTTCAGCGTGACCAATGCGACTCCCGCAAAGGCAAAGCAGTGGGCTTCGGAATTGAATGTTCCTTATCCGGTAATTCCGGACCCCAAACAGGACATTATTCATGCCTACGAAGCCAAGGCCGCGATTTACAGCGCTTTGATCACGAAAGATGGCCACATCCTGAAAATGTGGCCCGGCTATTCCGCCGACATCTTGATGGACATCAACGCAACCCTTGCCAAACTCGCTGGCATTCCGACTCCACCTTTTGACCCAAAATATGCCCCGCTCAAGAAGGCGGCTGGCTGTTCGTTCTCCGATCCCAATTTCAAATAATTGAATTCCCCCCAAACCTTAGCGGAAAGGGGGGAGGGAACCTAACCGGACAGTGCGCGGATTTTCTCTACGATTGAGTCGCGCTCTTCGTCGGAGAGATATTGACTCTTCAAGATGTCCAGCAACTCGTTGAGCGACTTTTTGGGCTCGTCGACCACTTGCAACGCATAGCTACTTGGCGTAACCGGTGCAACTGGAGCTGCCGGAGCAACGGGAGGCACCGGATCAGCTTGACCTTTTAGATGCTCTCGCAGAAGGTCACTCATCACATCTTGTCCGAGAAACGGAGCAAGTTGGGTCAGGGTGTCCATATCCAACTGATTTCCGGCTCCGCGCTGCTCGCGGATGAGCATGCCTAGCTCCTATTGTCGCACAAACGGAGCGAGACGAATCAAGATGTTGCCGTCGCGACCATCCCGATCGCGTCTCTTTTGCTTCCGATCATTCTCGAAGTACGAGGCAAGCATGCGCGCTTCGACCCCAATTTCTCCGTAATCGACGCCATCCGGCAATTGCTCGAAGAGGTCTTCGGGCACATCGCCTGCCTGAACAAGCCGATGGAGAATGGTGTTATATCGTAGAGCGACTCGACTTGTTCCCGAGCTCAAACTGCCCGTGAGGCATGCATGATCACAAAGATCTGCGATTTCGCTCAGAAGTCGTCGGCAAGACTCAATATCATTTTGCTGATTCATAGGGTTCCTCCAATGGGTTCGGAAGGGTCTTTCTTAAATGTTTACGGCCCTGATGAAGCCGCCAATTAACGGTCGTCAAGGGTAGATTCAAGAACTCAGATATTTGGGACACTCGCCAGTCCTCCAAATAGTAAAGTTCGACCGCAACTCGAATGTCATCGGGTAGGCCCGATACGGCGCTCAGAATTTGCACTCGCTGGTCATCCGCTTCGATCTTTAAGGCGATCGAAGGAACGTAAGCAAGAATGAGCTCATCCAAGGGCAGCAAATCTCGCTTCTCGCCTCTTGCAAGCCGAGTGGCACGATGCCGCACAATGGCACCGAGCCACTGAGCGAAATGTGTGCGATCAGATAACTGTGGGAGTGCCTTATAGGCAGACAAAAGTGAGTCTTGAACCGCATCTTCTGCTCGATCCTGATTGCGCAGAATGTTCCACGCCAGCGCCATTGCACCCGGTCGATAGTGATAGACGAGTCGGTCAAAAGCTTTGAGGTCACCATTGGATGCCGATGCAACCAACTCGCCCTCTTCGAAATCTTCCAGCCTCACCGTCATGATTAACCCTTCCAATCATCAAGAGGCAAACCAAACTGATTTGGATAGTGAGGCCGAGTTTTTTCTAATCTCCGCTTGCGACTCTCGCCACAAATTGCTGGGGCGTTTGCCCGCCTTCGTCGACGGCGGTAATCGGTGACCAGCCTGCCGGGCCAGTACCGGTTGCGGTAGCGAGCCATTCCTGACCGAACGCTTTTCTTGACGGATTCACGAGCCAAGCATCTCCTTTCATCTGACTCGCGGCTTTGAATTCTTGCCAGCGAGCCAAATAGACATATTGAACGCTCAGATGAGCTTGCTTAACCCGCCAAAGACTTGTCGCATCTCCTTTAACCAATGCCTCGGCCTTTTGGAAAAGCTGCTCCGCCTGGCTCATCGTGTCATAGGCGAGGAAAGTGGCACCCACGGGAGATGCAAATCCGAGCTTCCAGCTTTGAGCTTTGGTTTGCATCAAATGAAGATATTGAAGAATGGGGCCAGACGCCTTTCCGTAATATCCTTTGACAAACTCCTGGACAAGCGCATCCGAGTTCTTCGTGGGGTTCCACAGAAGTTGCCCCAACACCCAAGCCTTCAATTCAGCCATGTCGGCACCGGTTGATTGGTAGGCACCTTCCTCAAAAAGACCTCTGGCGCCATGATCCGCTAAGAATTTAAGGCTTCGACCGAAAGTGAAGTAATCGGGCTGAGGCTCAATGTAATTGGCAAAGTCGGTGCAGTAATCCCAAATATAAAGTCGGTTCGTCAACTTGCCCCAATCCAAAACATCTTGGGCAAAGGCCGCATTGGGCTTTTCATCCAAAGCATAAGCGAAATTGCACTCGATGCTGCAGAGTCGCACAATCACGTTGGGCCGAGGTTTCATCGCCTTGGGAGCGTGTCGCGACCATTGGTAGGCAAGGGTGTCGATGGCAACCATCGGATAATCCTTTTCGATCTTTTCGGCCACGTAGTTGGCCAAGTCGAGAACGAGAGCCGATTCCGAACCTTCTTGTTTCACCAACGCACGACACCGGTCGCATTGGCACGGACGGAAGCAGTCGTTTTGAGACACGGAAATAATGCGTGCGGCCGGGTTTGCTTTGAGGGTGGCTCGAACTTGTTCAACCATGAAGTCTCGTAGTTCGGGGTTGGTTGTGCAAAGTTGAGCGTCGTTTGTCGTGCGCTTTCCATCGATCAAGCTGTACCACTCAGGATGGGTCGCAAAATACTTATCAGGGGGCACCAAGGGATAGTAGGTGTGGACGAAACCCGCATACAATATCTTGCCTCCGTGCGCTTCGTCGACTCGGGTGTTCGCGCCGTTGTCGTAATTGTGGACTGCCCAGTCGGCATCGAAAGAGTGGAACCAATACGGGTCACGATATTCGAATGCGGGGGACTCACTTTCTTCAGTATTGGGTAGGGAAACATCTTTCTTGTGTGGAATCTGAGATGCCCACGGTGCCCACCAACGCACCCCAAGCTTCTCAAGGACATGATTTACCGCATAGAGAGTGCCCCGACTGCGACCTCCGGAAATCAGATAAATCGAACCCTTTTTGCGAATGAGGGTCTGATCCTCTCCCAATTTCGACCAATCAATCTCGGGAAAGGCCAACTTTGCGATATTGCCTTGGCCAACGATGACCCCGCTCTTAGGAGCTTCATTGGCTCCGTTGATGATCGTTAATTTGTTTCCAACTATCTCCGACAGAGTGTCTCGGAGTTCAAGAGCAGCATGCATTTCAGCAGCACTCGCGTCCTGTGAAACATAGATTTGAGTTACCTGTTCGCCATGGCGAAAGATGGGGGTATCGGCGGAAGCAAAGCTCGCGCCAGTGAGAGCTAAAGCAAATGTCATCGCAAATCGCATGATGCTATTTTCGCCCAATCCGTGAACAGTAGAGTCCCTTTAGCTAGAAACTTTTGGCGGAGGGTTATGGAAGAGCTGTTTGCCTGGCCCTCAAAGAAAATGAAGGCCCATATTAAGACAAAATCTGATTGGGTTTGACGTGCGATAATGATAAATCGCTTGCTGACCAGGAGCAAAGCGAAGATCGCAAGCACCCGAAGTCTTATGTTCACGTCACTTATGCTATTTGTTGGTCTCGCAAACCAGGCGACGCTTCCTCCGATCTATTTTGTGCGTGACGATTCTATTTTCCGGACTTATCAAGGGCGCGAATCTAAAATTCTCACTCACGCGGTTGGTCCGTCACCCTCGCCTGATGGAAAGCGCCTTGCCTTTCTTCGCGATGGAAATCTTCACACGTATGAACTGAGCGACGGAACGACCAAGAAATTCACGAGCTTTCCCGATAAAGAAGAGGATGACAGTTTTAGAGACATGTTCCCATCGTGGGACAATACGTCGAAATACGTCATTTTTTCGCACCTCGATCAATACACGGTGACTCGCAAAACGCCTACAATCGAGCCTCTCTTCGGTTCCATCAAGGCCGTCCATTCCATTTGGAGCACTTACTGGTGTTGGGCAGATAACGCGGTACGACCTAAAGGAAATGTAAGTCTCTTTCTCGGCAATGAGACCAGCGGACTCTCTGCCATGTCCGTGGTATCGTCGCTTGCCGCATCCTTCTCGCCAGATGGCAAGAAAGTCGCCTTCTGTAGGAATGGTGACTTGTGGATGGCCGACATCGACCCGAGCGCAATTCATAACGTTGCCAAGATAGCCTCCTGGGACGAAGCTCGCGTCTTTGCATCTGCAATTCTTGAAGGTGGGACGCGAGGCAGCAATGAAACGAACAGCATCTTCCGGATTGCTTGGTCACCTGATGGAAAATTCCTTGCGATCTCGAGCGACCGGTATTCAGGTTCGGGCGGAGCAGACGTACAAGTTGTGCGGGCGGACAAACCGAGTGAGACCGTCGTGTCATTTCCAGGATGGGATGCAAGCTTCTTAGATGCTAACCATCTCCTCTACGTCAAGCCATACACCGAATCTCTAAATATTTGGGAGTATACGATTGACACCAAAGAGGAAAAAATCCTCATTGCACACGCGTCCGAACCGGCGGCGGGTAGGGCTTGACGCACTGGGATCGATCAAAGGGCCGCCCTGAACCGATCCGGCTCCTGAATCGCATACGAGAAGTTGAAAACGGGGAACCGCTTGTCAACATTAACGAAGCTTGTCCAAGTATTCGAATCATTCGACCTCAAGTCATCCCCTACGTTCGAAAGACGGTCGCAGAAATGTGTGAGCAAGCCTCAAAGCTTCTCCCGAATGGTTATTTTCTTGGTTTAGTGGAAGGGTGGAGACCCATCCAGCGGCAACAACGGATTTTCGACTTCATTTGGAATTGTGCCAAGGAAACGTGGCCCGAACGTTCGCATGCTTCGTTGAGGCGAACGGTGTGCCGGTGGGCTGCCCCGACCGATCAGAAGGCCCCTCCTGGACACTGCACGGGGGCTGCGGTTGACGTGTGGCTCGTCAACGACAAGAACGAAGTTATCGACGTGAGTTCACCGTTCGACCGATTTCGAGCCGCACCGACCTACAGTTATGGCTTGACGGAAGAAGCGCAACGAAACCGAACGGTCTTGGTGGACGCAATGCTCGAAGTCGGGTTTTCAAACTGTCGTGACGAGTGGTGGCATTACAGCTTCGGCGATGCCGGATGGGCCGTTCGAATGGCTGAGGATGAGTGTTGCTATGGCTTGGCTCACCTCGAACCAAGCCTTTATGAAGAACTTGAAAACCTTTGGCTAGAAGCGGCTAAGGAGCGCCAGAACCCCTTTTCTTCTTTTGCGTCTTCACAGGTTGCTTAAGTTGAAGCTGGCGGAAATTTGTCGCGTCTGGCGGATACACTCCGTTGGGCTGGAATGGCTCAGGAGTTACCAAAACGGTATCGATGGCGATTTCAGCATTGCCAGGTGTATCGACTTGAATGCGCAACCGCGAAAGGTTGCCCGCCAACCGGGTCGTACCAAGCTTGTACCATCCGTATCCTGCTCCGTAAAGGCTGACGGGGTCACCGGATATTCGAAGAATTTGACCGCCAATCTGAACGGTCAGGTCGCCGCGCCTCTCCACTGGAACTTTGGCTGCAATCCAAACTTCCTGATCTTCCTTGGTCTTCACTGGGATCGGATAAACCGCATAGTAGCCAGTTGAACCGACCGGGATCGTGGTTCGTAATGCAAGCGCTCCACCAGATGCGCATCCTGGAACATTGATCACTTCACTGAAATTCGTGTCGCTGGTGTGTTCGCCCTCAATCCAGCAGTATGGGGAGACCTTTTGCGAAAGTTTCCAGTAGGCACTTCGCAGTTGCGTGAAGCTTCCACCTGGATTGCGCTCGAATGCATTCATGTTGTCCATGAATGCAAATTCTTCCTGCCCCATATCGCGAAGGAAGCGTTGACCAACTGCGAGCATGGCTCGGAATCGATCCACCGTCTCAATAAATGCTAGCTCAGGAATAGGTAATTCGTCGGTCCCCGTAATAAGTGTCGGAACTTCCGACAGATTTACTTCGAGCGCGCCTTTAACCAACTTGGGGTCTACCAGAGAACCGTCCAGGGTCTGGAACTTGACGCTCTTGGTATTCATCATCTTGAGTCGGTACCGGCCTGCCTTCTTGGCCCATAAAGCGACAATGCCGCTATCCAGTTTCAATCGATAGGCATAGAACATCGAGCCCATGTCGATTCGATCACCGTCTGCTGGGCAAGGAAGCCACCAATGTCCCCCTGGAAGTCTTTGAGGTACCGCAGGGTTGTAGGCGTTCTCAGGGAAGAAAACGGGAAGTGGCGAACTCGTAGAAAGGGATGTGTCTGAAGCTCGTTTGCCTGATTCCGATACCACAGCCTTGGTTAATGCCTTAGTGTCCGCTCGAACGAAAATTCCCTTGGCGCCCAAAGACCCCAAATCATCTAAAACGGAGGGGAGTGCGGAAACGGCATCAGTTGAGGACGACAAATCGAGATCGGTTGCGACGAGCCAACCGTTGGTTCGCCATCTCAAAATGCTACTCGTCGCTCGACTTCCCGAGTCCATCAGCGCACTTTGGGTGGTGCCACTGGCCCGCATCCCAATGCCATCCACTGCCGGGTGTGCGTTCTCATAAGGAGCAGACCATCCGAGCCAATCTTGCACCACCGGAACGTCGACCACCGAACGAACAGCCGGTACTAATCGATTGAAACGTCGCTCTCCGGCTGCGTTGATAACGCTTGAGATATCGTCCCAAACCTTACTGCGCTTGTTGTCGCAACTGTAGATTTTGTTGGTCGTAGGATCGAGCATCGCTCCAACGCCTCGGTTGTTATTCCACAGCGGAATGAGGCGAGCAAATTGATCAAACGTCGCAATCAGCTTCTTCTTATCGTCCTTTTGGCTGACGCTTGCTGGAGTGGGATTGCCCGATTTAGACAAGCCATCCGTGCTCATCAAAGACAGGTCTGACGAAGTCATGGACCACGTTTTGAGGAGCGTTTCCACGCTCTTATACTTGTCTTCCAGGAAACTACGGAATTCCATTCGGAATGCGGAACTTGTCGGTACGAATCTTGGCTCGCGGCCGGGGAGGGCGATGCTGCGACCCATTGGATTCACGATGCCACGTAAACCAGATCCTGCCGGATGTCGCTTCAGAGCAGCAAGTAATGAATCGCGATGGGAGTCAAGGGATTCCCAAAAATCGGGTTGTTCGATGCTCGTTAGCTCAGGATAGACAAGGAGAACATGGTCGATTTCGGCTCCCGGATTGGCATCGTAAACCACCAGACCATTGGTTACCGGTACCCGAGCCGAAGAAATTATCTGTCCGTCGCCTTGGTTGGCTAAAACGACAAACGCGCTGGTTGCACCCGGTAGCTCAAGGCTCACCGTTTGCTTCTTCGTGATTCCTGAAATTCGATACCCTTGAGGCTCAATCGTGAATCCGGTTGCCATCGGTGCGAGCGAATCAACTCGAATGAGGAATCGCATCCCAGACTTATTGAGTGCATCAAAAACCTCGTCCCAGCCGGCACCGCTGGCGGGAAGGTCGACAATAACGTCGGTCACGCCATCGGCCTTTGCTGCTTGGACCGCCGCTACCGTACCATCGATTCGAATGCCGACCGGCAAGTATGGTTGGCCATCCCAAACGAGGGTCTGATGGTCGTTAATGGACCATGTTGCAGCTTTGCCATTGGTGGGGTGATAGTTTCCCTCACGTCTTTGAGCAAATGTAGTCCCCGCTAAAAACAGGAACGCGATGGCCAGAAGAGATCTTCGCACTTTGAAAAGACTACCTTAGCCCCCATAGTGGTTCAGTCATCGAAGCTTAAACCCGCTCATTTCAACCAGCTTGCCTCGATCCCAGCAATATGAACGTCCAGTAGCTCATCAAGCTCAGAGAATATAGGATCACTCCTAGACCACCTCCATGAGCGCGGATTTCAGTCCGCGCTCATGGAGGTGAAGGCGGCTAAGAAGATTGGGCCTATTGAATATGCTTCGTTGGACCGGGAGAGTGATGTGCGGTCAAGTTCCACACTGAACTCCGGCGGAAAGAGCGGAACGCGTAAAACGTCATCACCTCTCCCCCAAATCTGGCAGGAGAGGTAACCTATTGGGCGTGGGAGCTGAAACAAAGAGTCTCGACAATTTATGTATCAATGCGATTCGAGCACTATCCATTGATGCCGTACAGAAAGCGAATAGTGGACATCCGGGTTTGCCTTTAGGGGCGGCACCGATGGCTTATACGCTTTGGACCAAATTTTTAAGGCACAACCCGAAGAACCCTCACTGGTTCAACCGAGACCGATTTATCCTGTCCGCTGGTCACGGTTCAATGTTGCTCTACTCGTTGTTGTATCTCACGGGATACGACCTTTCACTGGATGATTTGAAGCAATTCCGTCAGCTTCACAGCAAGACTCCGGGACATCCAGAGAACTTTGCAACGGCTGGAATTGAAATGGCAACCGGTCCTCTCGGACAAGGCTTCGCTCACGGAGTGGGATTTGCGCTCGCAGAGAGTTGGTTAAGCGCGACGTTTAACAAACCAGGGCACGATCTCATTGATCACTACACCTATGTCATTTGCTCCGACGGTGACCTCATGGAAGGCCTTTCAAACGAGGCTGCTTCGTTGGCGGGACACCTCCATTTGGGCAAGTTGATCGCACTATATGACGACAACGAGATTTCCCTGGATGGACCCACTTCACTCTCATTCACGGAAAATGTCGGTGCTCGATTTGAAGCTCTCGGCTGGCATGTCCAAAAAGTGGATGGTATGGATGTCGATGCAGTCGCGGCAGCCATCAAAGAAGCTCAGCACGTTAACGACAAGCCTTCGATTATCTGCTGTAAAACCATTATTGGGTTTGGTAGCCCGAATAAGGCAGGCAGTCAGAAGTCACACGGTTCGCCGCTTGGTCCCGACGAAGTTAAGCTGACGAAGGAAGCCCTCGGCATTCCGCTCGAACCCGATTTTTACGTGGCAGACGAAGCTTTGGCAAAGTACCGCAGCGCAGTCGACCATGGATCAGCTCTTGAAGAAAAATGGCAGAAAGCGTTCGCTGACTATGCGACTGCTTTTCCTGAGCTTGCGGCAACCCTTCAAAAAGCTATCAACGGAGAATTCTCGGGTCCTTGGGAAAGCGCTTTGCCGACCTTTGATCAACCGATCTCGACTCGAAAAGCAAGCAACGCAATCATCAATGCGATCGCGGCGCATCATCCGACCCTCATCGGCGGTAGCGCAGACCTTTCTGAAAGCACTTTAACGACTCAGAAGGCATCGGGCGAATTTGATTGGAGCGACCATCGTGGTCGTAACTTCATGTTCGGAGTACGCGAGCATGCGATGGTCGCCGCGGTTAACGGAATGACTTTGCACGGAGGCGTCCAAGCATACGGAGGAACATTCTTCGTATTCTCAGACTATTGCCGCCCTTCAATCCGATTGGCCGCTTTGATGCATTGCCCAAGCATCGTTGTGTTTACTCACGACTCGGTCGGTTTGGGTGAAGATGGTCCCACTCACCAGCCAATCGAGCACCTCATGGCGCTCCGAGCCATGCCGAACCTCAATGTTTTCCGACCTGCAGACGGAAATGAAGCATCCGTCGGTTGGAAGGTGGCACTTGAATCCAAGTCAACGCCAACGTTACTGATCCTGACTCGACAAGATCTCCCGCCACTTACCCCGACAACCGTTCAGACCCACCCAGCAGAGAAAGGAGCCTATGTGCTTCAAGAAGCGACGGGCGGTGTACCGAAGGTTATTTTGGTTGGTACGGGCAGCGAGGTTCAGCTCTGCACGGGTGCGAAAGAGAAGTTGGAAGCAGCCGGCATCCCTACCCGAGTAGTCAGCATGCCCAGTTGGTTCTTATTCGAAAACCAATCGGCTGAGTACAAAGCCAGTGTGTTCCCAACTGGAATCAAGGCGGTTTCCGTAGAAGCGGGAGCAACTATTGGTTGGCCCAAGTACAGCGACGCTCAGGTTGGAATCGACCGATTTGGACTTTCCGCACCGGCAAAGCAAATCTTCCAAGAGCTCGGCCTAACGGTGGACCATGTTGCTGAAGTTGCCCAATCCTTACTCAGCTAATTCAAAAGATGAGGGGCCTCTTCGGGGGCCTCTTTTTTTGTCAATTTGAACTTCACTGACGTTAAATTCCTCTCGTCTTCGTAGGGATTCACCCCCGATTGTACTTGCCCTTACCCTGTAGGGGTATAGTTCTTTCGATCTATGAGAACGAAGCAGTGGCAATATCGGGTGCCTTCCATTTTGGCGTCCATCTGCAGTGTAGGATTGTTGTCTTTGACTTCGATCTTGAGTGCCCAGACACCTCCATCTCAAGCTCCGATAACAGTCGATGAGGCGGTCAAAATTGGGCTCAAACGTAACCCGCAGATCGCTGCCGGCCTCGCAGGGGTTGCATCATCCCTTGCGACTTATCATTCGCTCGGAGTGCCCGCACCCATTCTGTTTGGAGCCTCGCAGGTACAGGGAACCAGTACTGCTCCCACTTTGACGGGAGACAGTGTTGACACGATCGTTGATCTTTCCGGGACGATTGATACCAGCGGCCAGCGACGCTACCAAGCGGCGAACGCAAATGCCACCTACAGGGCCACTCACTATCAGTTTTTTGAAACCGTGATTGCCCTTGAGCAGCAAATTCGAGATGGTTATTGGACTCTTGCCGCTTCCCAAGCTCAAGAACGTATTGCTCAAGAGAGTCTCAATGAGGCTAAACGAGTTTACGATCTCACGGTGAATCAAGAAAAGGCGGGTGCCTCACCTCGAGGGGATGTCATTCGATCCTCAATCGATGTTGCCAACGCCAAGCAGGCCTTTTTAACGGCACAAGGGGCCACAAAATCAGCCCAAATCGCCTTCAATAACCTTATCGCTGCACCGCAAGGAGAAATTTCTGTTCTCTCCGACAACCTCGCCGACGATTCGAAGCCTCTTCCTAAGTTTGAGCTTCCTTCAATCAATGACCTGAACAAGCAAGCGACTCAACGTCCGCTCATTAAGGCTTCGGACGAGCAAGTACATGCCGCGTCCTACTCGGTTCGTCAGGCAGAGGCTTCGAGAATGCCCGATTTGAACCTGTCTTATCAGCGTTCTGTCCGTCAGCAGTCGGACGCGGTTACCTTGAGCTTGAGTTTCCCCTTTTTTGATTTTGGCGGCATCAGCCACACCGTTCGAGCGGCCAAAGAATCTCGAAAGCAGGCAGAAGCTCAAAAGACTCAGGCCGAGCAGCAAGTAGCTCAGCAAGTGTCTCAAGCCCATAGCGATCTCAAGATCGCGATAGAATCGGCGGCCAGTTACCGGACTGAAATTCTTGAACCTTCGATTAAGCTCCTCGAAATCGCCAAATTAGGATATCAGCAAGGCGCGACCGGAATTCTGCCCGTCATCGACGCTGAATCAACCATTCGGAACGCTCGAGTGGGATACATCGCAAGCCTCCTCGCAATCTATAAAGCTCAAGATGAGCTTCAGGCAGCGATTGGCAAGTCATCCGTTGCAACCGTGGGGAAACTTCATTGATCCGTTTCGATCTCAACATGCATACCTCTAAATTGACCCTCTTTTTCGGCGTTTTTGCGCTCGCAACACTCAGTGTCGTAGGTTGCGGCAGCAAAGCTGACGAAACTCCCAAGGCAGCTGAAGAAAGTGGTTCGAAGCTGGTGGAAAACGCGTCTGGAAAAGGCGTCCAAATGACAGCTGAGAGTATCAACCTTGCGGGAATCACGTTGGTTTCAGCGGGGAAAGACAAATTGACTGCAACCATGCAGCCCACCGGCGAGATCTCGCCCACCGATACCGGGACGGTTCAAGTTACATCGAGACTTCCAGGAAAGGTGACCGAGGCGCTCGTGAGTGCAGGGGATCGTGTCAAAAAAGGGCAGACCATCGCCTGGATCGATAGCTTAGATTTGAACCAAGCAATGGCGGCATACGCCACGGCTACATCGCATGCCAATCTTGTTAAAAATCAGCTCGATCAACAGAAGAAACTGGCTGGTTACGGATCGTTAAGCGAACAACCGGTTGAGGACGCTCGAAAAGCGGCATTCGCCGCCGACGCGACCGTCGCTAGCGACGAGGCGCAAATCAAAGTTGATCGGCTTGCGCTCCAAAGTACGCAGAAGCTTATTGCGATGGGTGAAATCACTCGAAAACCGGTTGAGGATGCCACAAACGCATATTCTCAAGCGAAAGCTGCTGCCGTACAAGCGCGAGTGTCGCTTCATTCTGCTCGGGCAAATTTGGATCGAATCAAAATTCTATATGACGGCGGGGCGTACTCGAAGCAGCAATACGAAGACGCTGAAACCGCATACAACAGTGCAGTCGCTGCCGTTGAGCAAGCGAACACAGCCGAGAATCTGGCGAAGCAAGAACTTGACCGCCAGCAGACAATATTCAATCAAAACCTTAACGGTGCCTCGTCGCTCCAAGCCGCTGAGAGTAAGTTGCTCCAGGACCAGCATGGATACACCAGCGACTTAACTGCCCAGGCATTGGCGCACAAGCAGTATGAGCGAGCACTTCAAGTTCGAACGTCGGGCATCCCTATCTCTCAGGCCATTCAGCAAGCGCAAGACGCTTACGACGAAGCGACGGTAGCGGTTCAAAGTGCTGCAAATACTCTGAAACTCTATGGTGTCGAGCCTGGATCTTCGGCAAATGTCCTGAAGAATGGGAGAGTTCTGGTCCCAATCTTAGCCCCGATCGATGGAATTGTGGCGGCAAGGGCAATGGTTGTTGGACAAATGACCGACACATCGACGCCGCTCGTCCGATTGGTCAACCTCGACAAAGTTTTCATCGATGCCCAGGTCTATGAAAAGGATGTTCAGGGTGTGGCAGTTGGCGATTCGGTCAAGGTGCACGTTTCGGCTTTGCCTAACAAGGTTTTTGAGGGCAAGGTGAAGTTCGTCGCCAATGAAATTAGCATGGACACTCGAACGATGACGGTGCGAACAGTCATTGATAATCCGGGTTGGGTGCTCCGACCAGGGATGTTCGCCAGCGTAGCCATTGGTAGTAAGCGCACGGTTACCGCGATTGCGATTCCAAGTGAGGCGGTCATGCAAGAGGGTGGAAAGCAAGTGGTCTACGTTCAAACTTCGCCGGGAACCTTCATCAAGCGAACAGTCATCGTAGGCTCGCCAATTGCAGGCAAGGTCCCTGTTGATAGCGGGGTCAAGCCCGGCGACGACGTTGTTGTTGGCGGAAATGTTTATATACAGAAAGAGCAGGAAAAGCTAGAAGCAGGGAAGAGCAAAGGCTAAATGATTGATCGCTTTCTCCAAGCCGTCGTAAAGCAACGCCTGGTCTCACTGGCTTGCGCGATTCTGATTATTGCCGCTGGCATTTTTTCGGTTCGTAGTCTCAACATCGACGCGTTTCCCGATATCACTCCTGTCAGAGTCGAAGTCGACACGAGCGCTCCTGGATTGGCAGGTGAAGAAGTTGAAAAGCTTGTCTCGCATCCACTTGAGATTGCGCTTCAAGGCATTCCGAAAACCACCAAAATTAGCTCCCTTTCAAAGTTCGGTATTTCGGTCGTCACGGTTTACTTTGAAGACGATTCCGATATCTATTGGGCTCGCGATCAGGTGTTTCAGCAGCTAGGTGGCGTGACGATGCCCCCCGGGATTACACCCTCGATGGGGCCAAACGACACGGGAACGGGCCAAATTTACATCTATTCGGTCAGTAGCCCCAAACGATCCAATATGGAGTTGCGCACCCTCCAAGATTGGACCGTTACACCGGCTCTAAAGGCAGTCCCGGGAGTTGCAGACTGTCTTTCCTTTGGAGGCGAAGTCAAGCAATTCCAAGTCATGGTAGATCCCGAGCGCCTGAAAGCCTACGGGCTCGGCATTGACGACGTTACCAACGCAATCAGTAAGAACAACCAGAACACCGGAGGGAACTACGTTCAGCATGGTGGACAGCAATACATCGTGCGCGGCATTGGTCTCTTAGAATCTCAAGAGGACATCGGACGGATCGTTGTGACTGCCAAGAATGGCACTCCGGTTTTCATTCGAAATATAGGTACCGTTCAAGTCGGACCCGAAGAGCGGCAAGGAACCGTTACTCGGGACGGTAAAGGGGAAGTTGTCTCCGGAATCGTTGTCTTGAGGCTTGGATCGAATACCTCGGATGTCATCAATCGGGTTAAGGAGCGTCTGGTTGCCCTGAAAAAGGACATGCCGTCCGATGTGACAATCGTTCCTCTGTACGATCAATCGCTCCTGATCAAGCACAGTATCAACACCGTAAAGGACGCGTTGATCGCAGGCGAAATCCTCGTGATCGTGATCCTTTTCTTGTTGCTCAGCAACCTGAGAGCGGCTACCGTCGCCGCGTTAGCGGTTCCAGTTTGTATGCTTGTCGCATTCATCCTCATGTGGCGAGCTGGAATCTCCGCGAACTTGCTCTCACTTGGCGGATTAGCAATCAGCATCGGAATGATGATTGATGCGAGCATCGTTATCACCGAAAATATCTACCGGAACGTGAGCGAGGCTTGGCACGAGGGCGAAAACATCGAAGATGTGGTGCTCCGTGGTGCCACTCAGATCGGTCGACCGGTTTTCTTCGCGATCCTGATCGTCATCGCAGCATTTATTCCTTTGCTTGCGTTGAGAGGCATCGAAGGGCGACTTTTTGTCCCGCTTGCTTTGTCGATCATCTTCTCAATGGTCGGTTCAGTCATCATGGCCTTCGTTGTTGCACCTGCGCTTTGTGTGGTGCTTCTTCGAGGCGGCCATCCTGAACCTGCCAATCGGCTCGTTCAGTGGTTACGGTCTCATTACGAGCGCGGTCTGGATCAATCAATCAAGAAGCCAAGCCGCATTACGATTATCTGGGCCGCGGTGACGGCTCTGAGCATTGTTTTGTTCTCAATGACTGGTTCAGAGTTTCTTCCGAGCCTCGACGAGAATAACTTCCGAATTCGCGCGACTCTCCCAACGAGTATCTCGCTTAAAGAAGCTACCAACTTGGCGACGCGGATGGAATCAGAGATTCTGAAAAACCCAAATGTGGAGCATGCGATCGCTTATGTCGGGCGTGCCAGTCTCGGAGGTGACCCGGAAGCCGTCAGTAACTGCGAGATTTCGGTTCCTCTGAAGTTGCCAACCACTTGGGTAGGCGCGCACTCCAAGTCAGAGTTAGAGCAGCAGCTTCGAACATCACTGAAAAAATTCCCTGGTGTCGAACTGGAGTTCTCTCAAGAACTCGAAATGCGTAATGACGAGTTAATTTCCGGATTCAATACGCCGGTAGCCATTCTGCTCAAAGGGGATGACACCGATGTCCTCATCGCGAATGCAAACAAGATCGCGACTGCGCTCAAGAAAGTACGTGGGGCAACTGACGTCGCGGTTGAAGACATTGCCGGAATTGATGACCTCGATATCGTTCCGAATCGAGAGGCAATTGCGCGATATGGAATCAATGTTTCCGACGTGATGGACGTGATTCAAGCGGCGGTTGGTGGCGCGACGGCTAGCACCTTCTATGAAGGTGAAAAACAATTTGATATTCAGGCACGCGTAATGCCGAGGTATCGAAACAACGTTGAGGCGATTGGTAACCTTTTGGTGACCGCATCAAGCGGACAGAAGGTGCCCCTCAGCGAGCTTGCGACGATCAACGTTCGTCAAGGGTTGTCGGAGATTCGTCGAATCGATACTAAGCGCCGAATTGCGATTCTTGCCGATGTTCAGGGCCGATCCGTTGGGAGTGTCGTCAACGACGCTAAAGAGCAGATCGCAAAAGATGTAAAGCTACCGGTTGGGTATTCGATTGAATGGGGTGGCGCAGTTGAAGAACTGCAACATGCTTTGGAGACCCTCTACTGGGCGATTCCAGCCTCGCTGTTACTGATCTTCGTTTTGGTTTATGCCTGCTTTGGATCTTGGCGAGATTCTCTCGTTGTGCTCACTACCATCCCATTAGCAATTATCGGCGGAACATTCCTACTGATCGTTATGGGCTTACCGATTTCGGTCCCGGCAATCATTGGATACATCGCGAATTTTGGAACCGAAGTTCAAAACGGAACGATCATGGTCTCGTTCATCAACCGATGGCGAAAACAGGGCTATTCGGTACGGGAAGCGGCAGCCTTCGGTGCGACGGAAAGGCTACGTCCTGAGATCTTAAGTGCCCTCATTGGCGTGCTGGCACTGATTCCATTCTTGATGACATCCGGCGTCGGTGCCACTGTCGAACGACCTCTGGCTGCGGTAGTCATCGGTGGAATCGCACTGTCGAGACCCATCGCATGGTTCCTGCTACCGACCCTATACGTATGGTTCGATAAAGAAGGTCGGGCAGAAATGAAGGCAAACAAATCGGTCCGAGAGCTTGACCCCAAAGACCTGCATGTTATCGATTCAGATTAGGCGAGCGCCCAAATGGAGCCTTGTACGGTACAGGGAATTCGGATTTCCCGGACCATCCAAGGCTCCGTCTGCTTAGGGAGCGACCGCGCATCCGGTCGCACTGCTCTTAATCGCAGCGTCCAGGATGCGGCAAGCATCGGCCGCGATTTCTGGATTTCGGATGCCTTCGGGAGTGGTGCCGTTCTTGACGCACTCCATGAAGTAGATCGCGGGATTGGAGACTTCTAACGGAGTCGCAGCTATTTCTTCGGCTTCAACACCTGGTAGATGCTTCTTGACCTGACCGGCGTACACCGCCAGCGTTCCCGACTTACCGTGAACAACTGGATTTGCGCTTTGGTCGAAAGCAGCCGTTGCCCAGGTTCCTTCAAGCGATACGCTCATCTTGGGATACTTCAAGGTGATGAGGGCATGGTCGTCACACACGTCGTAGTCCTTGGTATAGTTGCCTCGCACGCAGTACACACTGTCTGGCATTCCAAAGTAGTAGCGAGCTAAAACTGCGCCATACGAACCAAAATCGGCAATGGCTCCGCCACCATTGAGCTTCTCGTCGTAAAGCCAGCCTACGAAATATTCATCGCATCCAATTTCCTTGGGTCCGCTGTGGCCATTGCGGAATCTCATGTGAAATGCCTGACCGATGGCACCCGAGTCAATCTGACTCTTTACGTCATACACCCAAGGATTCCAGGCCATTGGCCAGTTAATCATAAGGGTCTTACCACTTTCTTTTTGTGCGGCAAGCATTCGATCAGCATCGGCGGCATTCGCGGCCATCGCTTTTTCAACGAGGCAGGGAATCCCCAGTTTCATGGCTTCAACCACGATTTCGGTGGACTCGACGTTGTTGCTGGTTACGAGAAGTGCGTCGAATTGCTCGTTGGCCAACATCTCTCGCCAGCTTTCGTAACTCTTATCAAAGTCGAGCATGGCGTTTTCGAGCAGTGGGGTCTCGTCTGCTACTGCCACAAGTCGTGCGCCAGGAACTTTCTTCCAAGCATCAATCAATCCCCAAACATGTCCATGTGTCAGACCGGCAACGCCGACTCGAATTACATCCGCCATGATCGAACGATACCCAGCGAAGCGAAACGACGGCTTGAGTTCTTGCGCCTCAAGACGCAAATTCAGAAAAATCTAGAGAAAACCATGACACCGCCAAATTGAGGGATAAATGTAGGTCATACACCCTTTATCAAGGAACCAAGAACCGGGTATCCTACCTCCCTGTTCGCCGGGGTGGCGGAATGGTAGACGCGGTGGTCTCAAACACCATTGGGGTTAAACCCGTGCGGGTTCGAGTCCCGCCCCCGGCACCAGATTTTCGATCTGGATAAATCTTTTAGAATTAGGATGTGGCTACTTTACCGCCCATCGCTTTCACGGCTTCTTCGACTCCTGAAATACAGTCGTCCATGGCTGCGTCTGCGTCTTCCAATTGGGTTTTCTCGGGCTCAGGTGGCTTACTGGACAGGAGTTTCTCTACGAGATCCTGAGCATCGTAGAGGTCGCCAAGAGATTCGTTTGCAACCGTTATGGCTTTAAGTCTGCGTTCGTCTTGGGCCGCAAAGTCAGCCTTAAACTTATCAAACTCGGGTGGGTCTGACGCGAACTCAGAGAGGTTCTCCCCAACGGTGTCCAAAATTTTCGCAATCGCGTTTAATGTCGACTGTGTTTCGCCTAATTCGCGTCCAGCCATTTTTTTTGCGGTTTTACGCGTTTCTTCGATTGCATCCATCGCGGCATTGATTTGGTAGATGCCCGATCGGATCTGCTCGTACAGGGCTCGATCTGGATCAGTAGGCGGACTCGCCTTTTTGAGTACTTTGCTGGGCGTTGGCTCCGCCACGCTCGCGCCGCCTGAGGAGCAACCCAAGCAAATTAAACCAAGCACCAAAAAAGGAATCCACCGAATCACGCAGGCATCCTACCCGCGTTAGGTGGAAAGAATACGTCGAATGACCTAGGACAAAGTTATCGAAGCTATGCGAATGACGTGTGAGGCGTCAACTTGCATCCTAGAGGTTCTTGAAGAGTAGCTCCCTCCCATCATTTGATTTGAATTGGGAGGGAAGTGTGATGCGTGCGTTCCTCAGGCGGGATGCTTAAGGTGGAATTCAGACTTCCTTTGGAAGTCATTCGCGACTCTTAAACAGAGATCCTCACGCATGGCGGGAGCGATGACTTGGCCCCCCAACGGAGCCGCGTCCTCGAATCCGATCGGGAACGAGATGGCTGGCCAACCTAGAAGGTTGGAGGGGCCGTCGTCACCTCCCATGTTCACCCACGTCTTATCGAACGGCTGGTCCACTGGAATCGCCTTGTGATAGTAGGACGGCGTGAATATACAGTCGCATTTGTCCCACACCGAGTTGGCTTTTAGTGCTTCGGACCGCAATCGCATCGCCCAAAGATAATCGACTGCCTTCACTTCCATGGCCGCCGCGAAGCCTGCTACTTGGTTAATATCTTGGAGCATTTGGAACCGATCGCTTCGAATGAAATGCTCGTGGGCACTTGCTCCTTCCGCATTGACGATGATATCGATGGCCAGGTTGTAGGGAAGTTCGGGATACGCGACTTCGACCGTTTCGTATCCTTGCTTTCGGAGGATGTCTAGCACGTTGTGGTATGCCTTTTCGCAGATTTCTGCCTTACTCTCCGCAAACTTCTCTTTGAGTACTCCGATTCTTGGCTTGGGTCCTTTCGCTCGAAGGCGCAGCTTCTCTCGCATCGCGCTTCCGTCTTTGGGGTCGGGTCCTGCAATTGCTTCGAGGACGATTCCGCAATCCTCAGCCGAACGACAAATCGGACCTAGCTTGTCGAGCGTCCAACAAAGTGCCATCGCTCCAAAGCGACTCACTCGCCCATAGGTGGGGCGAAGGCCCGTCGCACCATTAAACGCACTGGGGCAAACAATGCTACCGCTCGTCTCGCTGCCGATTGAGAATCCAACGCAGCCAAGGGAAGTAGCCGCTCCCGAACCGGAACTGGAACCTCCTGCCCATAAGTTTTTGTCCCATGCGCTATGGCAAGGCCCCATTCGACTCGCATTGGCCACGTTATAGTTTCCTCCGCCGGCCAGCTCGATCATCTCAAGTTTCGCGAGGAGAACCGCTCCTGCATCTTCCAATTTTTGGACGACGGTGGCGTTGTGATCGAATACCTGATCCGCATGGCCGGGTGATCCCCACCGAGTAGGGATGCCTTTTGTGGCAAGAAGGTCCTTAACTCCAAACGGAATGCCGTGAAGCACCGAATGAGCCGAGGTTGAATCGGCTTTCTTGGCTTGCTCGATGGCAAGCGACTCAGTTAGCTCGGCTACGGCGTTATGTTCTTTGCCAATGGTTTTCAAGCGGTCGAGGTACATCTGGGTGAGTTCGACCGACGAGATCTCTTTGGCCGCAAGAGCCTTACTCATCTGACGAATACTGGAGAACGGCCCCATACTCATTTCTTGCGAACCTCGCGGAGAGACACGTGAAAGTCAAAGCAAGGCTCGCTGTTTTCGGGAAGCCGAGTCTTTAAACGTTCTTTCGCTGACGTCTGTATTCCCTTAAGCGATTCCGTAAGGAGCTTTTTGGCTTCATCCGATAGCGGTTTGGCGAAAGTTTGCGTAGTTTCTTCCATAACTTGACCAGATTCCGAATGAGCTTGAGCGAGACTTGGCAAAGTTGCGGCCGCCAGCCCCGCTACTCCCACACTCAAGATTTCTCGCCGTGAAGGTTGCTTCGACATAGAACCGAGTTCTACCCGATTAAGGCTTTAAGCGAAGGCCCACGTCTTTTGCTTTGTACGTAACGCCAATATCGCCACCATTATCAACGAGATCTTTGCCGACGCTGTAGGCAAGTTCTTTCTTGGCGTTGTAAATCATCGGCTTTCCGTTGTATGGATCGGTGGGCCAGCCACCCAAGAGCGATCCAAGTTCATCGCGACTGGCTGGTAATTGACCATTGTGTTCAGATCGATAAATCTTGGAAGCGAGGAAAATCCTGAGAGCTTCAACATTGGCTCGGACCTTGCCCGAGCCTTCTACCATTCCCGGCTCGGATACGAAAGACAATGCAATGATCTGACGGCCCAGCGTGTTGTGGCCATTGTTCATAGCAAATCGGAATTTAGCCTTGTCCCAGGTCTTTTCCATTCCGTCTGGTTTGGAAGTGTTTACTTCAGCAGGCAAGTCCTTTGAGACTTTGATTTCCAGGTCGGTCGCGGTGTGGTCGAACTCAGAAAGGGGCACGAGCGCGTTCGCCATCGCAACCTTCACGACGGTGCCCATCGCTTTTGCCGTTTCGATCGGCTCGTAGGTTCCAGCGATCGGTTCTTGATTTTCAGATTGGAGGGCGTCGGGGTTTTCGGTCATATTCCGAATCGACTTGACTGGGTCCGTGAGTGTCGGCAAAGTGTAACGCTGAAAATCCGTCCGAATGGCTTCGGACAATTGCTTATCCGATTTGGGCTGGGCAGGAAGCTTTGTCAGCAACTCTCGCATCGCGGGCACTGGGAAACCTTGAGTCGAGCAACAATCAACGATCGATTTAGTCGTGATGCTTCGTAACGCATTGACGATCAAGTAGTTGATAATTGGGCCGTGACTGTCAAGAAGTCGTTGGTCTATTAAAAGCGAAAACTCAAGCATCTCGACGGCTCGTGCGACATTTTGATGCTCGGTCGAATAAGTCGCTTCTCCCGCTAAAACCTTCACGAAGTTACGGATGTTTCCGATGGATTCAAATTCATCGGGGGTGTTTTTGGGTAACGGAAACTGGAGTTCGCCTTCGTTTATGAGTGACTTGACTTGCTTAATCTGAGGTTCTCTCTCTAAGAACAGTAGATGGCCAATTTGCGCCCGCGCCGTTGGAGTCAGTTTCGGGTCGTTAAGTTTGATGATCGATTTGTAGTCGAAGCCCTTGGTTAACGAGATTAATTTTCTGAAGCGTCCGACACCAACCGGATCAACCGGAGTTTCCGCCAATACCTCTGCTGGGATAACCGATCGAATCTCCGCAAGGGTAGCGGTATGAATTCTTGGCTGCATCGATCGCCACCCGGCAAAGATCAAGATTGCGAGAACAATAAAGATTGCGGCAGCAACCTTTGGAGCGGTGGATGGATGTGTAGGTTGCATCTTCGAGATTGTAAGCAGTAGACCTGAATCTCCCTTGGTTAAGTTCGCGTCTACTCCTTGTGACTAATCCCTGGATGGAATTTAACGATGACGCGAAGACGGTGATCCTACATGCCCAAGACGTGGCCCTGGACTTTGAGGACGCTTTTATTTCACCAGATCATATCTTGCTCGCTTTGCTCCGTGACGAAAATGGTGAAGTGTGCCAAGTATTGAGCACCGTTGGTATGGTTCCTGCAAAATTTAAATCTGAGTTGCTCTTCAACATGAAGAAGGGGCTCAAACCACCCCCAGAAGAAATGGGACTCGGACCAGATGCCAAGCGCGCGTTCGACTGGACCTATGAAGAGATGAGCATGCTTAGAAGTGACGCACTTGCTCCAAGACACGTGTTACTGGGAGTCATGCGGCAGGGTAAGAATAAAGGAACACGTATCCTTCAAGAGCATGGAATCACCGTTTCCATGGTGCGGGATGCGGTCAAGAAAATGAACCCGGCAAAGTAAAAGATTACGCCGGTTGGGAACCGAAAATAGCTTCCGCCGCAAGAACGGTTCGAGACTCTCCGTCGACGCTACAAAGCAGTTGTCCGTCCGAACCGATTCCGAGGGCCACACCTACTTCTCCAGACTGCATCCGGTATTTCTTGCCGGGAGTGTTGTCAAACACATTCCAAATGGGTAGCAGGTCGGACCATTTATTCGGTTCAGGAAGGCTCGCAAACCTCTCGACGATCCGGTGGGCCATCAGTTGAGGATCGTAACTTCCTCCCCTTGAGAGATGAACGCTCGTAGCAAGTTGTTCGAGCTCGGGAGGAAACTCCGTTTGGTTTAAGTTGATTCCAATTCCTACCACTGGAATCAACCTTCCTTCCGAGTCAGGAAGTAACTCGGTTAATATGCCTCCTAATTTGAGTTCTCCCACCGTTAGGTCATTGGGCCAGCGGACTTGACAGTGGATGACACCGGCAACGGCTAACGCTGCGGACATACCAATTAAGTAGGGATTTGGATGATCGGCATAAGCTCGAAAAATCAACGAGAAGGTTAAAGAATCTCCTTCTTTACTGAGCCAAGTGCGATCAAATCGGCCACGACCGCCGGTCTGTTCGTGGGCGTAAACCACTCCAATTTTGGAGTCATCGAGAACATACTTTGCGGCCAGAGCTTGGGTCGAGGTGACGGACTCTACTTCCATCCACTCATCATTCGCCCAAGTCGGTGATTTCACGCAATCTCCATGTGGAAATTCATGGAAGGCGCCGAGTGGGTGAGCAATCCAACCGAAATAAGGTCAACCCCGGTTTGGGCTACGCCTCGTACGGTGTCCAAGTTGATCCCGCCGCTAGCTTCAAAAAGGCATTGGCCTTTGTAAGCTTTGACGGCCTCTCGCATCATGAATGGATCCATATTATCGAGAAGAACCACGTCGACGCCCGCTTTGACGGCTTCGCTGACCTGTTCGAGCGTTTCGCATTCCACTTCAATTTTTGTCATGTGCGAAAGGTAAGTGCGCAATGTCTCGACCGCTTTGGTCACCGAACCGGCCGCCGAAATGTGGTTGTCCTTCAACATAGCGCCGTCGTAAAGTCCCATTCGATGGTTGTGGCCACCGCCGCACCGAACGGCGTATTTCTGAAGACCTCGGAGGAGTGGAATGGTCTTCCGCGTGTCTACGATTTTGGCGCTTGTTCCTTCAATGCGACGCACAAACTGATCGGTAAGGGAAGCGACACCACTCAGATGCATTAAGAAATTCAGGGCGGTACGTTCCGCCATCATCGCTCGACGAGCCGGTAGTAATCCGCTGATGACCCGCTCGCCACGAGAGACAAATTCACCGTCAACGCGATGCACTTCTACAAAGGAAGTCTCAGGATCATTGCCGTATGGGCTAAGAAGATATTCAGCAACGCCGACACCAGAAAGAACGCCATCCTCCTGGGCCTCGATATGCCATCTCACGGACAGGTCTTCCGGTAATGCCCCTCCGGTTACGTCCCCACTTCCAACGTCTTCCATAATCGCGTCGTCCACGATCATCCACCAATTCTGGGGTTCCGGTTGCAGCCAAATACTCACGCGCTAGTTGTTTACCACATCCCCTCAATTCTTAGCGGAAATGCATGGTTCTTGCTCGGGATATTGCGACGAGGTTGAATCGAGCGAACCTCGAGTTTCTCACGATCTCTTCGGCATACCGACCCCGTTGTGGGTCGAATATCTTTAGCCCCGGGTCACCTCCGTGGTGCACCCGGGGTAGGTGGCGATAGCCGATTCGACCCCAGCGCGGGTCGCATACGCATGGTTACCAACAATCTGCGTTGCCAACCTAAGTATCCGACTACTCCAAATCGATCTGGTCCCTGCAACCCACCGCACGCGGCATCCCGACCCCGGAGCGGGTCGCGGCATTTAGCCCCGCGTCGCGCAGCGCCGTGGGGTAAGAGGCGATAGCCACGAATCCGACCCCGGAGGTGGTCGCATACGCATGGTTACCAACAATCTGCGCAGCTATGCTAATTGTTCGACTACTCCAAATCGTTCTGATCTCTGCAACCCACCGAACGCGGCATCCCGACCCCGTAGTGGGTCGAATATCTTTAGCCCCGGGTCACCTCCGTGGTGCACCCGGGGTAAGAGGCGATAGCCGATTTCGACCCCAGCTCGGGTCGCATATGCATGGTTACTAACAATCGGCGCAGCGAAACCAAATTCTTCGTCTGCACCAAAATCATTCTGGTCCCTGCAACCCACCGCACGC
>CAIUHP010000051.1 GCA_903899015.1 uncultured Armatimonadota bacterium
AACTCGAAAATCACTTTGCTAGTGATCGATTCCTCGACGCCAAGTTCTGCGGAAAATAAGGTGACGTTGCTCGGTGGATATTTCAGGTGGAATCAGAAAATCTGGCCGTTTTGGAAACGATTTAGTCTCCGGAAAACCCGTCGCGATTCAGGTTGAATCAAATACATACTTTTCTAGTGGCCAATTAAACGCTAAAATTTTGTGAATGAGGAACACTTATGTAACACCTGCACCAAGCGTGATCATTGATCTATCCCCCATCGCAATGCTTAAGGGAGAGGCATCATGGAAATGGGTTGAAAAGGTCGAACAAGCATGGCGAGAACAACAAGATCCTCTGGCCAAGTTCTATGGAGTGGCAGACAATAGTCTGTGGCACCGTTTTTTGGAAGACTCTGATGACCGACGGAGCTTAAATGATTGGAAAAGGCGGAAGATTGCTCGATCAGTTTCTTGGGCTGATCCAGAGGTTGTGGAGATAGCAAATCATTTTCAGGAGGCTGTAATACTGACAACTGATCTTTATCGTGATCTCCGTGGAGATCATCCTTGGCTTCAGGGCACCGACCGTGTTTGGGCGCCTGTGTTGGTCGGAGATGTCATTTCGTTCCAGCAACTTGATTACTCTCCAATCACTGACTACGAAATCTCTTTGCATAAAGAAGAATCTGACCTGACACCAAAAGGGTTGAGGAGTAGTGAAGCTCGAGATGCACTGACGCTTGAGTGGCGATGCGCCAATACGACCTGCCGGTGGTCCAAAAGCAATCTGATTGAGGAGGATCCTGCGTTTCAGGACGGCAAGGTCGTCTGCCCCTCCTGTCGGAATCCGGCTATTCAGATTGGCCCTCGAAGGAGAACGAAGGAAGTGGTCCTCCTGCTTGAGGGCGCCGAAGTTGATCGGCTTCCCATTCCTGAGGGCTCGGTACTTACTGTTGGGCGTGGTCGTGGCGTTGGTCGATACGACGTTCGCGAAATCCTCAATGAGAACGACGCCAACAGGTTCAGTCGGGATCATCTGAAGTTGACCAACATCGGTGGTCGGATAGTCGTGGAGGATTTGGACTCAAAAAACGGCACCCAGATCATGAAAGAGGACCGCCTACCCTCTTCAATTCTGGCCAGCGTTCAAGAATTTCTCGAGCCGAATGTATTGCTTGTCCCTGCCGGTGGAAGTTTAAGCATTCGCCTTTCTGGCAAGAGGCGGCCACGTGGCACCTACGAACCGGATTTGGCTACACCACCGTTCCTAAGAGAAGAAGCGAATTAATTATGTCTGAATTTGCAAATGTTGTGCCCGTTCAAACCCGGATACTTCCTGTCGTACTCATTCTTGACACGAGTGGCAGCATGAGGGAAGACGACAAAATCGATGTGTTGAACGAGAGTGTGTTGGAAATGATCAACGAACTTAACGAAGTTGATGCAGGTCATGGATACATCACACTTACCTTGATTACATTCGGTGGAGAAAACGCGAAAGTAATTCAACGGAACACCCCTGTCGCTTCAATCACCTTCACGCCTTTGAAGGCAGGCGGCAAAACCCCTATGGGTGACGCTTTTTTGCTTGCGAGCGAGCTCATCGAGAATCAAGAGGAGATCTCCTCAAAGGCCTACAGGCCTACCATTGCGTTGGTCTCAGACGGGCTTCCGGTTCCTTCGCTAACAGATGAACTCGATTCTCTTCTTCGCGGCAAGCGCGGGTCAAAGTCGTCACGGTTTGTAATTGCCATAGGGGCAGATGCAGATCAGGAAATGCTTGCGAAATTCTCATCAACCGGTGATGTCCGCGTTGCGAGCGAAGCTGCTGAAATCCGAAACTTCCTTCAGTGGGTGACCAATACCGTCACTCAAAACACAATCACAAACCTTGATTCGAGAGAGAAACAGAAGGATCTCTCTGATGATTCGATCAAGAGGCTTCGTCAAGACGATGCCTTCTGACGCTCTTGTAGGGACCTCCGTTCAAGACGACACGGGGATTGAGTACGTCCTCGGAGCAGTCATTGGGAAGCCTGGGGCGCAAGGTGTTGTGTACCGAGTTACTGGTCATCCAAATTTGGCCATCAAACTGCTCACGCGATCAAGCGAACTCAACAGACTGGAGGCAGTCCGTCGATTACCCCTCGAAGGACTGCAGCTGGCAGCCCCACTTTCTTTGATCCGATTTGGTGGATCTGGATATTTGATGCCGCTCGCTTCCGACATGACGCCCCTCGCCGAACCATATCTGCCGAGGGAGTTCGGTTCCCGAGAAACAAGCAGTATCAACTGGTACCAGAATACGGGTGGCCTTCGGAGGAGGCTTGCTATCGCCGCGAACGTAGCTCAATGCCTCGCAGGACTTCACGAAAGAGGTCTTGCCTATGTTGATCTCAACCCAAACAACGTGATGGTTTCCGATGACCTTAATCGGACAGAAACATGGCTAATTGATACCGATAACTTGACATCAAGATCCAATCCAGACCCAGACTCGGATATCCTCGGGTTTCCGGGCTACGTAGCACCGGAGCGAATTATCAAGAAGGCTCCGCCGTCAACACTGGCAGACGCGTATTCATTGGCGGTGATGGTATTTCGTTTATTGACTCTCTGTCATCCACTCGAAGGCACTGCAGCTGAACTTCTAGATGGCAACAGCGCTAAGGCCGCAATCGGACGTGGGGAATTGGCTTACGTCGCTGATCCGGCCGATGAAAGCAACCAGCTTCTTCCGCTGTCATTATCGGGCAAGTTATTTGAAGTTGTCGTTAGTGGAGCAATGAAAAAGCTCCTACTAAAGACCTTTAGCGGTGGACGGTTGGATCCGGTTCAACGCCCAGGCACCGCAAAGTGGCGGGATGTCCTCTGGCACGCTTTGGATAACGTCGTTGACTGTGCAAATAACTGTGGTTTGACCTACTACCGTCTTTCGACCACGTGCCCCAGCTGTGGCTCGAAGACCCCCCCAGTGAATCTCTCTTCTGTGTTTCCCGAATGGGGCGAGAGCGAGTGGGACGGAGTTGGCCCGCCGGCTCGGAGAACCTTCGTGCTTTCCAGCCAGAATGCGACCACCGTAGAGGGTCGGCACCTATGGGGAAGTTACGACTCGAAAGATCCGCTTCTTACCTTCAAGCCTGCAAAGCACGGATTCGCACTCGACGTCAGTGACTTGGTCACGGCCAAGGATGCACAAGGAAGACTAATCGACTCCATTCCTCATCCGAAATTGAGGAAGGAATACCGCATCCATGTTTCCAGTTCAGATCGACCCACTCGCATTCTTCGAATCACTGCTCTTGAAGTGCAATGATCCTCGACCATCTTGCATATTCAGACCAACGGGTATTGAGACTTACCTCCCTGAGTGACGTTGGAATTGACACCGGAACTCTGGTGAGTATTGCCTTCGACAATGATCGCCTTGTACTTCGACGTGAGAACGAAGTTGCACTTGTTGACCTGCCAAATGAGCAGGACTGCGAGTGGCTTCAACAGTTCGTACCGCGTAACGAATACTTAGCGGAATTGCTCTTGGTGGAGCATCCCACCTCCTTCAACTCAGGCGAAGTACGGCTTCGAATCCTTCGCTATGACGGGGTAGATCGTTGGTCTGTGCCGCGTGAAGTCGGCGTTGATGACCAAACTGTCCAAGACGTAAGCCGTTTTCGAGAACGAAACTACAGATCTGATGAAGTTATCGCTTGGCTAACTCGCCAACTCACCTTGGAGACTGGTGCTCCGGTCCTTGTTCTTTCATCAGGATCTGGCGAATTGAATTCGGCCGGTTTTCGGGTTATCGGATCGAACATGGCCGCAGATATTCGACTAGAGAAGGACCGACTTCTCGTCTCCAGAGTTGTTCCGAAACCGAAAAATCGCGACCAAAAGTTGATTCTCGTTCACGGTCAACTTCGAATCGTGGACCACACGCGACTCGGTCTTGTAAGTGCCGAAGCCCGAGTTGAGCTTCTTCGACTGTCTGAAGCCGAAAATGCCTTCTATGCAGTTTGGGACGACTACAGCAAACTTGAACAGAAGGCCAAACTAACTGCTGCAGCTGACATTGGTTGGGCAGAGTACGACAGATTTTCGATTCTCAAAGATGGTTCCATTGAGTTTGATCTCGTTGACAATAGCCATGCCAGGGCATTTGTGGCACGGATCGGGGAAGACCCTGTTGGCCTTGAAGCATCCTTGTCACGAAGTTACCTCGAAAGTGATCGATTGACCCCAAAAGGCACCAGTCGTGGAGGCAATCGAGACGGTAAGGGCTTCGTAATTGGTGAAGCACGAGTGACCGCCCCGTTGGTCGTGTTGCTCGAACCGGAACGTGAAATATCTCCTACAGACCTTCCGCAGAAGGGCGAAATCTACGGCATCTACACGACAGACTCCATCAGAATCAGTCGCCGCGGCGCAGCTCGGCAGGAGCTGGCACGCGCACGAACGATTCCCGCGCGTCAACTTTCACTTATTCTGGCAGGGAAAGATCCCGACCCCGTTGGCCGAACCAAGAACCATGAGCCAATCTCTGCACGAGTCAGTCACTTATTGGGGGGACAACCCACCCCTGCACAGGTTGAGGCAATCGACTTAGCGATCAACTCGAAAGATCTTGTGTTGATTCAAGGGCCACCAGGTACTGGGAAAACGAGAGTGGTTGCAGCAATCCAGGCCCGGCTTGCAGAAATTGGGAGGGGACAGCTCGCTGTCAATCAACGTGTCCTCTTTGCGAGCTACCAACATGATGCTGTCGAAAACCTCCTTCAGGCTGCAGATGATGGCACCCTCCCCGCAGTCAAGATCGGGGTACGACATCGAGGAGTCGAAGACGATGCCTATCTTGGAGCATGGACGACAGACCTCGAAAACCGGCTGGAGCGTCGTTATCGGGATGATCCGTCAAGCGAAATCTTGGGAAAGCTCCGTCATTTGCGGGAGCGGGCGGTGGCGTACACAATGCAGCCCTTTGATGTTCCTGGGACCATCCAACTCCTCAACTGGCTGTCAGAGACTCTGCACATCATTGACAGCGAAATTGCTACAACAGCGGCGAGCCTCTCCCAAAAAATTCAAAGGGAGCTTGGTGGCGGTGGATCATCCAGATCCGACAAGATTGTTGAGCACCTTGCTCGAGGGCTTCGCTCAAGTCTCGAATCATTTGAGGACGATGGGCTTGAACGAGCGAGAGCGGCAAGTCTTTCCCCGTCAGTTCGTAAGATGCTTGACAAGAACCAAAGGTTGGCCCTAGACGAGGCATCACTGGGTTCGGACCCCTCAACCGCTTCCTTACATATGGAAGCAATAAAGCTTGCCCTACTAGACGGCGTCATGAATCACCGCGCTGCAACCAACATCATCGCGACTCGGCCGGAAGTGAAGTCGCTGATCACGCGCGCTATTGAGTCAATTGTTGTTGCCGCACGAACAGAAGCAAGCGATATTGATCTTGCAGTTGATGAATTCCGTGATGCTGTCATCTCTCAGCCCGGCTCTATTAGGTGGTCCCTTCAGACTCACACCAGAGCACTCGCAGCAACGTGCCAACAATCAGCTTCAGGGGCCATGAAACTTGCCCACACTGGACTCTTCGACACTGTCATCCTTGATGAGGCTGCTCGAGCAAATCCACTTGATCTGATGATCCCCTTGAGCCTTGCTGGCGAGCGAATGATCCTCGTCGGCGATCATCGCCAACTTCCTCAACTTCTTGATGATGAGCTGCTTCCACTCTTGTCGCAAAAACACGACCGAAATATTGTTGAGGAAACACTCCGACAGTCCATGTTTGAGCGACTTTTCTCGACGCTGAAAGAGCGGGAATTGACTGATGGGACGAAAAGAGTAATCACACTTGACAGACAATTCCGGATGCATCCCGTTCTCGGCCAGTTCATTAGCGAAACCTTCTACGAGCCATTTGGTGAACACCTCGAGAATGGATTCGTTGATCCTTCAAGGTTTGCGCATGGCTTAGCCAGGTACGCCGACGCAGCCTGTGGCTGGATCGATGTTCGGGTCACTGCTGGGAAAGAAGAACGCACAGGAAACAGCATCAGCCGACCGGCCGAGGCCAAGGTGATCGTCGAAGAGCTTCAGAATGTGATGAAGGACTCCGGTGATCTAACCTTTGGCGTCATTAGCTTCTACTCAGGCCAAGTCGAAGAAATCTGGCGACAACTCGGAGTTGTCGGACTAGCCACACGGGTCGGCAGGAACAAGAACGAATGGGCACTCAACGACGCGATTCCTTGGATGTACGGAAGCAGAGGACTTCCAAGACTTCGCGTTGGTACTGTCGATGCTTTTCAAGGCCGAGAGTTTGATGTTGTCTACTTATCCACAACTCGCTCAGGCCTGATTGACTCACGAAGGCCGAATCCATTTGGCTTCCTTGTTCTACCAAACCGGTTGAACGTCGCAATGAGCCGGCAGCGAAGATTGCTGATTACAGTTGGCGACTCATCGTTCATCACTTCAGATTTGGGCCGTTCAGCCGTACCGCCCCTTGTTGCATTCCATGACTTAACAGGAGGTCCTAATGGCTTCCGTCATTGACAAGGACCTCCCCGTGTACCGAATTTTTGATTGGTCGAGGCCATATCGCCATGCCTTAGTCACTCCAGCAACGCGATGGCGCGTCGTTATCGAGGAATTGGTCACCCAGAATAACGACATCATTCTGGAAACGGTGCTTCGCATTCGACAGGCCGGTGAACGAGATGCGGCGCGCATCTCGGACCTTCTGCAACTACCTGAAGAACTCATCAGATATCTCGTTACCGCCGCTAATCAAACGGGAATGTCTGCCGTCACGGGAGGTGGAATCGTCGCAAAAGTATCGAGTGTGGGATGGCTCTATCGTGATGTGGCGACAGGGGAATTGTGGCCGCAACTGGGCAATCAAGTTGCTCCAATCGATATCGCTTACACAGCTTTGCGTGGACGCTTCAAAATTGGGACCTCTGGAAGACCACAGTGGATTGACGCTCTCATTCTTGATTCTGACGAGCACCATGATTTTGAGCCATCAGCCCTAGAACTCGCAAGATTCAGCAAGTCGAAGGAGTCGAGCAAGCGAACAGCGCTCATTAGTAAGGGCGAATCTTGTTTTGTCGTCAGCCCTGTCGAGCGGGATAGATCTGGTTTGGCGGTGCTGACGTCATATGAAACCCCTCATCTGAGTCTTGGGCGACTACTTGAGGCAGCGCAAGCAAACCCGCTTGTAGAGAGTTGGGCAGACAAGATTCAAGACACAACCCCAAATAGTCATGAATCCTCATTAGCCATTTCGCTTAACGAATTAGATACTTTGATTGATGATCTCAATTCCTTGGGCTTCGGATCCATCTCAAGATCACACTTCGAGAGTCTTATTGATCTCGCAATTGGACGTTGGGTTGATCACTTTTGCAAGGTAAAGCAACTCACTGGAATTGTTTCTCCAACGAGCGAGGATGCAAGGGGAGTGGCCGACCGTTTCCCGCTTGAGCCCGATACCACAACCTCATGGATGGCGCTCCACAAGTCTGATTCTCGTCGAAAAGTTCTGGAACTTTTAGTCAGAGGCCAGCCCAATAGTCGCCTAATGTTGTATGACATTTCAATGATAACTGCCCGATACCATTCAAATATGGAACAGTTGCTTACTGAACCTGAACTTCTGGAACTTTCAAAGGACTTAGTCCGAATCGGACGAGCACTACTTAACAACTGTGGGGGAGATTATGGCCAAGAAGAGCGCTAGGCAGAGCAGAACTCCACAACGGCGTCCTCAAGTCTCCCCTCCAACTTCTGTCCGTTCCATGGACGATGTTGAAAATGAGTTGATCAAGAGTCCGATACCGGAGGACATTATCAAGGAGATTCCAGAAATGCAGACCTCTCAGGATGACATCACCGAAGGAAAGTTGCTGAGCCTCTGGGATGAGGTGCAGAAGCAAAAGTGGGCAGCTGAACGCCTTAACAAGCGCTTGGAGGTCCGAGAGCAGGCACTGAAGAGATCGGAACAGGAACTTAGGGAGTTCCAAAGCGAGATTGAAGGTCGCGAGACGGATCTCCAACTTCGAGAAACAAGACTCGCCGAAGAAGAGGCCGATCTCGAAACTAAGCGAGTGGCCGCTAGAGAAGGATTCCTTGATGAGAGGCGCGCTTCCACCAAAGAGATCGTCGGCAGGATTGATACATTGCTCACCGATGCTGAAACGTGGGGCGCCGAAGCTCGCTTGCGGGCGCTCAAGGAGAACGCTGCTCAAGAAGAAATACTTGCGGCTCAGCATATTGCCCTCAACGAGGAACGTGAGTTACTTCGGAAGCGTGAAGTGGGCGTGCGTGCCTCAGAGGAGAGAGCGCGCTCC
>CAIUHP010000052.1 GCA_903899015.1 uncultured Armatimonadota bacterium
CTTCGTTGTCTTCATCAGGCAACGAGGAGTATTGTAGCGTCATAGACGACCCGTTTGTCAACCCTTCGTTAACAAACCAATGAAAAGTTGACGCTTTTCACCAACCTCATTCGTCTTGAATCCTCTTGGAGATTAACGGAATTTCCCGTTTTCCAAGGCCCAGCTATCCGGCTGCATTCGCCTCAAGACTGCCCCTTTTTCACACTCTTAATGGCTCCAGTTTTGGGGTCGCTTTGAGTCCGGATGTTTTCCACTCCAATCGAGGGCCTATCGCGCATATTTTAGGTTCAATTGAACCTAAAATCGAGCTTGCTCGTTCGGAAGGCTAAGGAAATTTCGTGGGCGACAGTTGGACATGTAAACGGGTCCAAATTCGCCCACAAAAGAGAGCAATCTTGGACCCGAGAAATAGGTTGAATTGAGCCTATGCTTGGATGAATTTTCCGAGCATATTGAGGCACCCGTCCCAGCCTTGAGAAACATTCGATTTTAGGTCTGCGGATACGAGTTTTGAGTGAACAAGCGTTAGCTCGGTGCCTTCTGCGACCGCTTTGAGGGTCACCGTGACCACGCTCTCTTGACTGAAATCATCCGAGTCCTTATCGAGAAACGTGAAAACCAGTTTCTCGTTTGAGACCATCTCGACAACTTTTCCTTTCATTCCGACTTTGTCACCATCGCTATGAACCATGGTGATGTTGTACTTTCCACCAACCATCGGCTCTACTTCTGGGTCACATCGGTCCCAACGCTCGTTTGGATAGAACCACTTAGCAATGAGAGCAGGGTCCGTCCAAGCTTTGTAGACCCGTTCAGGGGTGGCTTTTAGAACGCGAGTGACGACGAGGTTTTCGATTTGAGTTTTTTCCATTTAGGGCTCCGTTTCCTGAGCAAGCAGCTCTTCCAAGCTGTCGAGTTGGTCATTCCAGAATCGACGGTAACGTTCCATCCAATCCGACGCCTCTTTTAGCGCTTTTGCTTCCACTCGGCAAAACTTTTGCCGACCGCTTACTCGCCGCGAGATCAGGCCCGCATCTTCCAGCACGTTTAAGTGCTTCGTGATCGCCGGGAGCGAAGTGGTGAAGGGCCTTGCAACATCCCCCACCGATCGTTCACCAGACGCAAGCTGCGCCAGGATCGCACGTCGAGTCGGATCTGCCAAAGCTCCAAAAACCAAATCTAATTGGGTAGAGGGACTATTAACCATCTAGTTAATAGTTAACCATACGGTTATATGTTTGTCAAGTGGGGTTTAGAAATATCGTGCAGTGTCGCGGCTGAGAGAGTCACAACTTGGTCGACGGGCTCTTTCGGCATTAAATTTGTTGGCATCAATTGGATCGCTCTGGCATCTTGGCTTTCATGCGAAGCTGACCATATGTTGGAACTTCGAGTCCGACTAAGTCTCGATGCCTTGTTTCATGACAATTTTCAGCAGAGGGTCCAATACTTTCAAATTCAATCACCTAGGAGATGAATATGATTTACCAACTATGGTGCCACCTAGGCATTCACCTGTTTCAGAATCAATATTCGTGATTCCGATTAGCCAAGCAATCGAATAGCAAAGTCGGCTTATGTGCTTTCTACCGAGCTCAGCACCTTTCTTGGACATGAACTCGCTATTTGGAAGAACATACACCAGTTCCATTCGAAGAGGCTTAGCATTCTTGTCCCCTTTAGCTTGAATTACTACCGCTTTGCCACGCGTGATGGCTTCGTCTTTTGTAAGAGTTACCTTAGGTCTCACATAGTGAAGATCTACGCGTGGTCGCGACATGCCCAGGAGCTGGCCGTCAGTGGGATCTAATTGAATCGAAAGCTGAGGGCCCAATTGAGAGGGATACCCAAAAGGATTGGCACCGAATTCAACAGTGACGCGACCACGATATCCTTGTGGACTGGCTACGCCGGGTGGATCCTTCGTCATCGCACCATGAGACAATTTTGCGCCCCCTGGAATCAGAGTGTCAGCAATTGTCTCGGCTCGCTTCCAAATAGCTTTATCCGAATTGAAGAGTTTGTTCTTGCTTACCGATTTACGGAGATTGATCGTCTGGAGACGTTTCCCATTCATAAATGACCTCAACGATGAACCGCTAGGATCAAAGAAATACTGGCATCCGTCTGCCTCCAGCACGAGCCCTCCACTTTCGCCCGGAAGCCTTGGTGCAATGGCAGCGTCTGAAGGATGGAAGGTGACGCGATAGGTTGGAGCAACGCGCTCACAGAACTTGATAGCACGATCCAATGCTGCCGAATGTGCTCCAGTTTGAACAGGGCAAATGCAGAAAGCAATCGATGCAAGAATCAGTTCCATCATGTTCTCTGAGACGCATCGTTGAAAACAGTTGGTTCATAGCGGATTGCCTACCAGAGGCGGACTCGGCCGCTGCCCCAAGATCTCCTGATCAATTGTCTTTGATCCTCAAAACCTTTCCAAACTCTAGAGTTCAATCAGTCCAAGAACTGATCGAACCCTGGATGCCCTTTTCATCGCGAGTCAATCTTAAGCTCTCCTCAGGTGAGATCAGGATCTTTGACTTCCGCTTCGACATTTCTCCGGATCGCGCGGACCTTCTGAAGGTTCTGGCCGCTAATGGTATTGCGGGGCCTCAACTCATTACCGGCCCCATCCGAACTGCCGACGGCACCCAATGGATGAGCCTGACCGAAGTCCCACAAGGTGAAAACCTCTTGCTTTGGGCACTTGGGGGTACGCCACACCGAATTAGGCTCGCAACCGAACGAGCTTACGAGGCGATCAGTCAGCTAAAAGAAATTACGCCGAGCTTGAAGGCACACCCGATCGGCGCTACTTTACCGCGAAGGACTCTCCTAGAAGAAGTCGATATATTGACCCATAACAACCTTTGGAACGAAGATCCTTGGCTCGCCGAGCAAGGAAACTATCGGAGAGCATGGCTCAATGATCCGTGGTTTGCGGATGCGTTGGGCAGAATTCGATTAGCGGCCGCGAACGTCGACGATCCGCTCGTTTACACTCACGACTCTTTCTTCTTTCCCTTGTCCTATCGGGTTCAGACAACTGAAAAGTCGTTCGATGAACCGTTGGGCGCGCCGGGATATCCTTATTACCAAGAAAACCCGCTCAGTGTGCGTATTCCGGTGAATGCGTTCAAGATTCCGCTCGAAAGCGATCAAGTTTCCGACGGAAAGCGATCAGCTTTTGAGATGCCATTCGCGTTTCGAAATGTCGATATTTGGATCTTACTTTAGACTGGTTGTTTCTTGAGTC
>CAIUHP010000053.1 GCA_903899015.1 uncultured Armatimonadota bacterium
CCTTGGATACGCTGTTCGTAGCGACCTAAGAAACAAGGAAGTCTTTAAGGCTTGGGACAAAGAATCCCCAATCACAGAAGCCTTTTGCGGTGACCGATCAGAGTTTGTTAAGCAAGGAAATTCTATTCGTGGTCTGAACTTTGCGGCACAAGCGACCAATCTTTACATTCACCCCGAAAAGCTCAGAAAAAACCTGGATAATCTCGTAGAAGCATTGAAGACTCTCCCAGAGTCTTTTCCTCAGGAGTAACTACACATTGCAAAAATTCGGTGAACTATTCGCAGGAGCTGGTGGCATGGCATATGGCTTGAAGGCGGCCGGCTTCCAACCTGAATGGGCAGTTGACTGGAACGAAGATGCATGTAACACCTACACTAACATGATCGGCGGTCACGCGATCAATGACCAAGTAGAAAACGTTGACTTTAGAGCCTTGGCAGATGTTAAGGGACTTGCCTTCGGATTCCCATGCAACGATTTCAGCATGGTAGGGGAGCGGAAGGGCAAAGAGGGCTATTTTGGCGGTCTATACAAATTCGCAGAGAAAGCGATCAAAGACACTGAGCCCGACTGGTTCATTGCCGAGAACGTACCCGGCTTAATGGCAAGCGGCGGTCACGACATCATGCAAGAGTTCGCAAATGCCGGTCCTGGTTACCGCCTTGCTGTGCACTTGTATCGCTTTGAAGAATACGGAGTCCCTCAACGACGATGGCGCGTGATAGGTGTCGGAATTCGGTCTGACCTCAACTTAACTTTCCGGCCGCCTGCGCCCACACACTCTAAGCCGATTGGAGCGCGCGAAGCGCTAAGAGGAGTGGAACAAGTTCCTTACAACAATGAACTCCCTCGACATGGAGAAAAGGTCATTCGAATGCTTGAATCCATCCCGCCCGGGGAGAATTGCTGGTGCGATGAAGTGCCGGAAGAATTGCGATTGAACGTCGAGAAAGTAAAAATGTCCCTAATTTACAGGCGACTTCATCCAGATCATCCGTCATACACAATCGTTGGGTCAGGCGGGGGTGGGACTCACGGCTATCACTTTGAACACCCTCGTGCACTCACAAATCGTGAGAGAGCACGCCTCCAGTCTTTCCCTGATGATTTTGTGTTTTCAGGTGGACCGCAAGCAGTCCGAAAGCAGATTGGCATGGCCGTACCTCCACTTGGCGCTAAATGTATTGGAATGGCACTGCAAAAAACGTTGCGTGGCGAGGTATACCCCTCAGTAGAGCCTTCGGTCGGTACTTTCTTTGGATTACCCAAGAAGAAGAAGATCGTCCAAGAGCCGCTACTCGGGATGGAACTTGCCATTGCTAGTCACAAATAGGGACAGGAAACTTCACGTTCAACTATCCAAAGCGTTTGACGCTTCCAAGGAGATAGTTTTAGCCTCAGCATATGTTAGTCCAGGTGCCTGTGAGTTAGTCAGGCTACTTCACAGAACTGAAAAGTCGGTGGTAAAAGTAGCACTTGGACGTGCTTGTCAAGATGGACTATCGAATAAAGCCAAAGAGTATCTAGTTCGATTGCATCGAGCAGCATCTCGAAATGGTGGCGGTGTCAGGGTCGATCCGACAGGTTGGCATTCTAAGCTCTATGCCACCAGCGAAATAGGCTTCATCGGTAGCTCGAACTTAACTGAGCATGGCTTGGCCGGTTGGACCGAAGCCAACCTGATCGTAAATGGTGCAGAGGCCACATTAGTATTCACTGAGGCAAACAGACTATATGAAGGTGGAGTCCCGATTGACCAAATCGTGGATGAAATTCAAGAAAGCGAGGTACGGCGATCATCAGTCGGAAAAATTGGGGACTCGATTGTATTTATCCCTACTGAGCCTGCTCAAGCAACACCTGGGATCGAGATCAGCCTACTAAGCAAAGGCGATGTCCCGCCAAAGTCAGGTTTAAATTGGGGATGGGCAAAGCCTCGGCCGAATGAAGATCAACGTAATCGTTATTCAGCATATATCCGTTTCCCAAACACAATCATTGATCAAGCTAAATACGTCTTCGGTTCTGTTGCGCCCGGTACAAAGTTCTTAGCTTATACGCATGATGGAAAAATCTTAAATCTGATGTTGGAAGGTTCAGCCTCATATAGGGGCGATACAGTAGCCAAACAAATAAGTACGACTGGCGATAAGAGTGCCTTGGGTCGCTGGATGATAGTTGACTGTTTAGGAATAACTGACGTCAGACCCGTTACACTCGCCGATCTTCAACGATATGGTCGGACGACTGTTGAGTTTTACAGAATGGATATTTCCAAGGACGGGCTGCCTATGGTTTATATCGACTTCTCACGAAGACGATAAATTGCTCTAGAAGCCTATGAGCAACGAGGAAGTGAAAGTCAAGAAGCAAGCGCCGATTAAGCCCAATCCAGCTTACTCGACTAAGGCTGAAGAGCTTGTAATTCCGAAGTCGGAAGAGATTCCGGCTCCTCCTGGGAATTACCCCAAGCGGAAGGAATGACTAGTTTGCTCGCATGAATATTGCGATGCGTTGATCTAGACCCTACGTTCCTGAATTCTCTGCAAGCATAACTTTGCAGTTATGCTGTTCCATGTGTCTGGTGGTAAGCTCCACGCCATGGGCACTTCCAGCATTTTAACTGCATTTAGCCGGATCTTGAG
>CAIUHP010000054.1 GCA_903899015.1 uncultured Armatimonadota bacterium
AACGTCGTCCTCACTCGGCACTTGGAGGAATCTCTCCCGCGACTTACAAAGCAAATCTAGTTAAAATGGAGGCAGAGGCACTAACACTCTAGGTGGGTCAACATCCGGGGACCGGTCACTTGCAAAGGACAAACATGCCAGAAGTATGAATATCAAGAATGGAGTCTTGATTTCAGAAGCTTCTCGCCTGCTGGACGCCAGGTCGAACATCTGATTAATCGCCGGTGTAAAAAGAATCCGACTCGATTCGTGAGGATCATCCTGATAAGCCGTCATCGCGAGGTCCCATATTCTCTGTTCGGATGAGTCGATGATCGCTAATTGGGCTTTGTAATCCGTTCCTGTTGCCAGATCTCGTCCGAGGGCGATTTGCGCATCGGTAAATCTTTCGAACTCATGTCGGAGTCCAGGTTGATAGTTTTGCGGTAAAAGGTCGATTCGCAGGTAAGCCGTTCCGATTGAGTTTGCAACGTCAACGACTAGATGCCGACGAGCCTCAAACCTTTGCACCGCGAGCGAAAAAGAGAAGGAAAGGAGAAGTGTGAGTAAGGCGTAGACACTTCCTGATAAGACATTCTGCCCAGTTGTCTTTGGATCTTTTTGGCTCGCTAAACGGCGTTTTCCAATTTGGAATCCGATCTCCAAACATCCCAAAAGTAAGAGGAAGAAAAGAACCGACTGGAAGATATCCTGAAGCATCAGATCACGGTCCCGGTAGTAAGTGGGCGCTCCAATTTAACTAACATTTTGGTGATTTCTCTGACCGCCGCCTCGCTAGTTGGACGTTTGGTGTATTTCGTCCAATTCATCGCCCCACCGTAGAAGCTCCAGGCAACAACCGTTGCGACCGTGTCGGGTCCGCTGCCTCCAAAGTACTTCAGCCCGGCTGGGTCCATTTCAATCCACTTAGAGACAAAAGCATAAATCGCCTCTCGGAGCGTTCCCCCAATCGTTTTTTCCAGATCGCACCCGGTCTTGGGACAACTCAGGTGAGCACCAGCAATGAAGTCAAATACCGCGACCCCTATCATTTGAAGGTTTTCCGGCGTGACTGCGCGGCAATCTTTCAACTTCTCAAGCAAGGCGACCTCGAGTTCGCCTTTGATCATCGAACTGGCAAGATGGTCTTTGTCCTCAAAGTGAGCGTAAAACGTGGCTCGGTTCACCGTTGCTCGATCGGTAATGTCCGCGACTGAAATTTCAGCAAATGGCCGTTCGTTCATGAGTGCACGAAAGGCATCAATGATGAGCTTTCGCGTTCTCTTTACGCGCGGATCGACTTTGGCTTCGTGGGGGCATTCTACAACTTGCATATTTCCTCGACACATGGCTTCGTTTGTTGCCTAAGCGACGAAACGAGCCTTTTGCCCATTGAACGTTTCCCTGGACCTCTGCAAGTATACAACATGCGTTGCTTAAATGACAGGTGACGCGAAAAGGAAGCCATGAAAAACATACTGCTTATTACCTCCAGTCCTCGCGGTGAAGCCTCGTACTCCACTCAAGTTGCCACTCGGCTTGCTCAAGATTTAGACGGGAATCTCGTTGTCCGAGATGTTGCGAGTCACGCCCTGCCAAGTATCGGCGAGGCATTCGTCCACGCTTCTTACACTCCCGAAGCGAACCGAACCGCCGAGCAGAAATCGGCACTGGAGCTTTCCGATACTCTTATCGCAGAAGTAAAAGCTGCGGACGTTATCGTGATCGGCGCAGCGATGATCAACTTTGGGATGCCGGCAAACCTGAAGACTTGGGTCGACTTGATTTCGCGAAGCGGCGTAACGTTCAAATACGGAGAGTCGGGTCCAGAGGGTCTCATCACAGGCAAGATTGCGAAGCTGGTGATCGCCGCCGGCGGTGTGTACTCATCGGGGCCGATGTCGGCAATGAACCACCTCGAACCTGCTCTGAGAACGAACCTGGGTTTCATCGGCATCACTGATGTCGAGACCATCTGGATTGAAGGCGTCGCCTATGGTCCAGAAGCGACCGAGCAAGCCCTTTCCGCCGCAAAAGAAAAGGCCGCTAAGATCGCACTCGCGGCCTAAGCCCGATCGGCTTCAGACAGCAGTATCTGTACCTTGTGGCTGCCGGGAGAATAGGTCTTGCCATAAACTTCTGCCGTGGTTCCTTTGGGAACCACGAACAGAAGTTCCATCTTGCCATTATTTGTTGTCCAGCTCGCCTCAATGAAGCCGTGGGGCGTGGGTACCCGGCCCTTGGCCCATTTCAGATCACAAGGATGAGGTGCAATTCTGAATTTCTTAAACCCTGGCTCAACCGGCTCAACTCCAAGAATTCGGCCACTCATTTGGAAGAGTGGCGTCGCATTCCAGGCGTGGCTTAAATCGCCCACCGTCCACATTTCATGAAACGACTTCGTATCCGGGATAACTTTCCACCTTTGAATTTGACTCGATGCGTCGATGTTGAACAATGAAGCCACTGCCATTGCCTCGAACACGAAGTGCATGAAGTAGGGCTGACAGTTAAGATCGGGTCGGGCGAGAATCGACATCATGACTGCCTTTGCTCTTTTAGCCGGTACCAACCCGCATGCAACGGCGAGGGTGTTCACTTGAGTGGTGAATGTCTCGATATTTCTATCTGCCGGCAGCCACTGATTGGGCGGAATCGATGTCTGAAATGGCTTACCGTCTCGATAGAGACCTTTATCAGCGACCCAAAGTTCGTGATCAAATGCGGCTGCGATTTTGGTTTGCAGTGCTTTGAATTGAGCTACCCGGTCAGGTTTGCCGGTTAGTTCTGCGACCTTTGCAGCATCGGCGAGGGCTCGATAGTACAGAGCTGTCATATAACCCTGTCCAATAACGGCGGGTGGATGGTGAGCGTTAAAGCCTTCAATTTCGACCCAATCCATGAACATATAGTTGGGCGCTTCTGAGATCAACCCGTTCTTACCGATGTAAGTTTCGAATTGGTCGAGGAGTGCAAAGACATCTGGCGCGAGTTCTTGTATCGGTTCAATATCTCCGGTGTACTGATAATATTGGATCAGCATCTGGAGCCAAAGAAGGGAATAGCTTGTGTGGAAGCTTTGGTATTTTCTCTGCCGTAGTGTGCGTCCAATCTTTTTGAGGTCTTGCCGAGCAAGTGTCCCTTCACCGAACGCATAGAGCGAGTTCAATGACTCAATTAAGTAGTCGCCCGCGTCCGAAATCGGCTCTTGATGATGGGGTGAATCCAGGTGATGCGTCTGCATGCAAATCTGGGTCACCCATCGGCTAATTTCCCAGAGTTGGTTGTACGTTGGATTGCTGCACTCGAACTGCCCCAGATAGCGAACGGGGAACGAAGTGAAAACACACCGGACATCTTGGATTTCGATGGGTTGCGTCACGCCGACTGCTTCAATATTGACTACCGAAAAGCTATCGAAATACGGGAGCTCAACGACTTGCTCGCCTTCGCGCAGAATGATTTCAGACGATCGATTGGCACCTGGGGCGTCATGCTCATTGGGCGTCAAAAGCAAGCGAGTCCCTTGGTGCCCCATGATCTTTAGGCCGACATAGCCGGACAGGATATGCCCATATTGCACGGAATATTTGCCGTTCTTGTCAAATTTGGCTCCGCCCGTCAAGCGGTTCGGTTTCACTCCATCTGAGACGCGAGTGAATCCGGTGGGGCGAAGTTCCGCCTCGAGCCCGGGAGGCAATTCACTTACCAGAGTCGGTCGTTGAGCTTCAGTGGCAACTCTAGAAGGGCCCCACGCGGAATCGTCATAGGTGGGAAGCTGCCAACCAACAGGCTCGTAGTTGAGATTGATGCGGAAACCGTGATCCGCCCCTTTCTGGTCGAGATCGCTTGCGGGAGCCGACACCCAACTGGAATCGGTTCCAAAAGTGGATGATTCTAAGCCGGGAGCTTGAAAGGTTAAGTCAACCTTGAGCCCCGGTCGGTCAGTGCTGGCGTCGCTCGAAACTAACGGGTGAGGGAAAACTTCCACCGCGACCACATTCTTTCCTTTATGAAAGAGGGTGGCGAACTGGCGAACGTCTTCGAACCACGGACCGCATGGGCCCGAATCGTAATCCCGGCCCGCGTCTGCGGGACCCCTTGCGGCAAGCTTTCCATTGATCCAAAGCCGATAGCGAACCTCAGCCGTAATCCAGGCTTTCGCGGACGTAGGGGCCTTTACCAGGTCAAATGTCTTTCGAAATCTCACTGGCAGATCGATGCCGGTTTGGTTGAGCCAAATCCATTGCCCGGTTCCTGGACCTTTATCGCTGGGAAGAATGCTCTGAGGAGCCACCGTAGACTGAACGGATTCCGGCCCCACGATTGGAGTCTTATTTCCCGAAAAGACCGGCCCTCGCGTATCCGAAACAGAAGCCAAAACAAAAAGAGTCGCCGCGATCAGCATGGTTGGAATAACTATAAACGATCCTCAACTTAAACGAGCGGTGGCTCCCGGTAACAATCGGCTCATACAATCGAGCCCTGTCAGCAATGTATAATCACCAAAGCCACGCCCGGGTGGTGGAATGGTAGACACAGAGGACTTAAAATCCTTTGCTCGTAAGAGCGTGCGAGTTCGACTCTCGCCCCGGGCACCAGTGGTTAGTTTCTGGTGGTTTTTTGGGATGCTGTTAATCGGATCCCCACTCCCAGAGCAGTCAAGATCAGCCCGACTAGTCCGGCGCCTGCGCCAACGACGGTTGCGTACAAAGCAACTGCATCCTGTCCACTTCCGCGATTTACGACCTGTGGCATCAGCCAAAAGAGGGTTGCGCCACCGACGGTCAAACCTAATCCAAGTGAGATCAGGGCTAAGTCGAGCTTCCAACCTCGCACCGCGATGCCGCAGCATGCCACTGCAACGAGAAGAGTGGCTTCGGGATAGGGGTCATAGAACCATTTATCGCTGATGCCGGTGCTGACGAGTGCGAAGGAGATTCCAAGCAATATCAGCAGGTAACGCCACATTTGTTGAGTATAGGTGAGTTTGCCGAGAACTTGAGCGGAATAGAATCTTGCTTCCTTTAGCGAAACTCATACGTTTTGTATCTTTGAGGCCCTTTCTAAGAATTGTCGTACAAGTGACATTGGAATTGGGATTTTGGAACAGCAGTCAAGGATGGACGCTAAATATGAGGTTTTTTAAGCCAAATGTATCGAGGCTACAAGCAAAGGATGATGTTAAGAGCCTTGTTCGAATTCTGAAAGATCCGGACTTAGCGCTTCGACGGAGTGCAGCGGTTGCGCTTGATCATATCGGAGATGTTCGAGCGGTTGAAGGCCTCATTCTTGCGCTTCAAGATCGTGATCATCAGATTCGACATTGTGCGGCGAGCGCTCTGGAGCGCATTGGCGATGTTCGATCGACCCAGGCCCTCATTAGTGCTCTCCAAGATTCGGACGTGCAAGTTCGGCGTTGTGCTGCTGCGGCCCTGGAGAGGATTGGGGATGATCGGGTGATCAAGCCTTTCATCCTTGCAATGAAAGACAAGAATGCGGACGTTCGTCGAAGTGCGGCGAGCGCTCTGGCAAGACTTGGCGATGCACGCGTGACGGAGCCGTTGACGGAAGCCTTGAAGGATTCTGATGCCCTGGTTCGTGAAAGTGCTGTTTGTGCTCTCGAAAGACTGGGCGACGAGAGATGTGTCCTTCCGCTTATCGAAGCGCTCCAGGATTCAACAACGACTGTGAGAATCCAAGCTACAAAGGCATTGAGTCGAATCGGAGATATTCGCGCCGCCGACCCGTTAATTGAGGTGATCAACGGACCGGATGCCTTGTTGGGCGGTCACGCCGCAATCGCACTTGCCAAGATCGGTGACGAACGCGCGGTCGAACCGTTGATCCGCTATCTGCGAGAGGGAAGTGCAAACGTTCGGCTCAACGCGGCTCGCACTCTCGGTGAAGTCGGTGACGAACGAGCTTTGGCGGCGATGACTCATGCCCTCGCGGACCATGATTACGATGTTTGCGTAGCGGTGGCAGTTGGCTTGGAGCGTATTCGAACCAAGATTGCCGCGAACTTGGGAGAAGACGTTCAACCCGATACACCGGTTCCACAGGCTCGACCACTTAAAGTTAAACGTAAACAGACGGCAGGAGAAGGGGCCACTCACCCGAATTCAACTCAAACGGAATAAGAGATGAAGCCGTTTCCAACCTTTTTAGCGGCACCTGCGCAGCGGGCGCTTGTAGGGGCAGGAATTGAGTCACTTGAACAATTGGCGACTCATTCGGAGCAAGAAATCAAGGACTTGCATGGCATGGGACCGAATGCAATGGCTAAGTTGAAGGAAGCGCTTTCTGAAGTTGGACTTACGTTCGCAGATTGCGTGCACTGAAATCGGGACGATGAATCCAATGATTGTCGAACATCGTCCTAAATGTGGATAACTTTTCTCAGAAGAGAGATTTCAGGCCGATTCTCACTTCAACGGCGTTTAGCCGTTGCAAAGTGCCTTCTCAGTCGGTCATACTCTTCAGGCTGTCTGGCGTGTGAGCGCGTGATTCGACGGCATAAAGAGGACCAGAAATGGCGAAGAAATCGGAAGCCAGAGAAATTATACGCGTCGTGTGTACAGAGGACGGCAAGAACTACTACACAACGACCAAGAACAAGCGCAACACAACTGAGCGCTTGGAGATCATGAAGTACAACCCGCGACTGCGTAAGCATACGCTGCATCGGGAGAAGAAGTAATGCCTAATCCAAAACGACGCCATAGCCACCAGAGAACTGCTCTACGACGAACGAACTATGTGGCAGTAATGCCCGAGATCCAGGTCAACAAGCAAGTTGGCGGAGAGCCGTACATTCTACGCGGTTGCGCCACTCCAGACGGTTACTACAAGGGCCGTCGACTCCCCGGTTTCAAAGACAAGTAGTCGCTGACCGGTACGTTCGATGAGGGTCGCTCGTCCTAATGGATTGGCGACCCTCTTCATTTTCGGTCGAGGCAACGCAGCGCTTTTAAGGACAGGACCAACAAATGATCGTCGAGCTTACAGTTGAAAACCTCGCAATCATCGAACGTGCCCAGATTGCGCTCGGCCCTGGCTTTACGGTCCTTACGGGCGAGACCGGTGCGGGTAAGTCGTTGCTTATCGACGCCCTGGAATTGGCACTCGGCGAAAGAGCGGACGCGGATTTAGTTCGAACTGGAGCTGCGCGAGCCTCCGTCAACGCGGTCCTCGATCTATCCAACGAGCCAACCGCATTTGCCAAGTGCTCCGAACTGGGCATTCCTCTCGAAGAAAATCTCCTCTATATTCAGCGAGAGGTCTTTTCGGAAGGCCGGTCTCAATGCCGTGTGGGCGGAAAAATGATTCCCGTCTCGGCGCTCAAGCAACTGGGCCAGTTCCTCGTCGATCTGCACGGTCAACACGACCACCAGAGTCTTCTCGATGAGGCTCGCCATATTGGCTACCTCGACGCTTGGATCGGCAAACCGGCGTCTGACTTGATGGATGAAGTTGCCACTGCGTTTTCCCATGCTGAACTCGCTCGAAAAAAGCTCCAGAGTCTTCGCTCAGGAATGAGAGATAGGGAACACCGACTTGATCTTCTCCGATTCCAGGTCAACGAGATCGAGGCAACGAACCCCCTTCCGGGTGAAATGGAAGATTTGGAAGGTCAAATTTCACGGCTGAAGCATGCCGAACGGCTTTCAACCGCTGCTTTTGGTGCACTTGAGGCCATCTCGGATCAAGAAAATTGCTCGGTCGACCTCCTTGGTAATTCGGTCAAGTCGCTTGAAGATTGTTTCCGTTTTGACCCCTCGCTTGAAGCAGTGACCGCTCCACTGAAAGAGGCTCTCTATCAAATAGAGGAAGGCGTGCATAGTCTGCGCTTGTACGCTGAGAGTCTAGATGCCGATCCCGGTCGGTTGGAAGAAGTCGCCACTCGCATCGACGCCCTCAAGCGTCTTCGCCGTAAATACGGCGAAGATGAGGCGGCCATTCTAGGCTTCTTAGAAGAAGCTCGACATGAATTAGCCCTCCTCGAAGATTCTGAAGCTAGCGAAGAAGAGCTCAAATCGGAAGTGGAACGGCTAGATAGGGCCCTCGATCAGGTTGCGGGACGGCTCTCCGCACTTCGGAAAGACCGAGCAACGGAGTTTAGTGCCCTCGTTCAAACCCAGCTTCGAGAGTTGGCGATGGACCGCGCTCTTTTCAATGTCGATTTTAAAGCGAAACCATCGGACTCGACGGGTTGCGATGTGGTTGAGTTCTACTTCTCAGCAAACGCAGGTGAAATCGCGCGCCCGCTTGGCAAGATTGCGAGTGGAGGCGAAATCAGTCGAGTGATGCTCGCGATCAAGACGGCTCTTGCCGGGCGAGCGGGAGTTCCAACCCTGATATTTGATGAGGTCGATACCGGTTTGGGCGGTCGGGCTGCCGCAACCGTCGCACGAAAGTTGGAAGAATTGGCCACGCACTATCAAATCGTGGTCATCAGTCACTTGCCCCAGCTGGCAAGTCGCGCCACGACCCACTATCGAATTGAGAAAGTTGAACAAAGTGGTCGAGTGGTCACCCAAGTTCGGCTCCTAACCCCCGACGAGAGGATAGAAGAGATCGCTCGCATGCTTGCTGGCGAGCACCTCACCGAGGGTGCCCTAGCAAACGCTAGAGAAATGTTAGTCGGCAAGATTTGACGGCCGGTCGGTCTAGCGTGCCTTAAACACTAATGACCGCGGACGTAGAGATCTGTTTTCTTGAGGGTCTCTCGGGCGATGGATTCGATCAACTGGAGATCTTTGTTCTTAATCTTCTCGAAGGTGATGGCCTTGCCAACAAGTTTTCCGGCGGGCTGGATAAGGACTTGAACAACCACTTTGCCTCTTCGAGTAATGACGGTGACCGGCGAACCTTCCGACGAGTGCCATGACTCCTCTCCCAACGGGCGACCTGACAACGAACCGCTCGATAATGAGGGCTTTGGCGGTACTGCCCGCTGCCCCCAAGTTCGCGAGAGAGCGCCCATTTTCGCGGACGCGACGCTATCATAAACACCCCACATGACGCGGATATTTCCTGGGTACTTGTAAGTCGGCGAGTTGTAAGACCATCCAAGAATGCATAGAGCAGCGGTTGAATTCAGAATTCGAGGGTCCTTGATCGAGTTCGCGACCAGTGGGTTTGAATAGTGAATGGGCGTCAAGCGCGCAGCTCGAGATGTCTCACGCATTCCTTCGGGAGCAGCGGGAGCAGTTGCCGAGATGAGCAGGTCAGGGCTCGGGAGGCCTAAGCCTGAGACTGCACCTTGAATAAAGAATGCGGCAACAATCGCTTGAGTTGTGAGACTAGTCATCATTGCGGTTTGGACTTCCATTTGATACCGCATTGAAATGGTTTGATGCTGATGTTTCGCTCGCTCTACCTGCATGAATCAAAGGCTACAAGGCTTATATATTCCCAAATGTGAATATTCCAAGCCGAAACCGACAAACAATTGGTCCCAACCGTTTCGCCTTGGGCCTTGAGTAGATCAATATGGACTTAGACATGAACGCGATTGAAGTTTGGTTTGTTACAGGTAGCCAACATTTGTATGGTGAAGAGACTCTGCGACAGGTAGCGGTCGACGCGCAAAAGATAGCCGTTGCCTTAGATGATGCCGAGCAGATTCCGGTCAAAGTTGTCTTTAAGCCGGTATTGACCGACCCACAAGCAGTTCGAAATCTTTGCATTGAGGCCAATTCTGCACCGAATTGTGCGGGCTTGATCCTCTGGATGCACACATTCTCACCCGCTAAAATGTGGATCGGTGGGCTCACTGCTCTGAAGAAGCCAATCGCTCACTTTCATACCCAATTCAACCGTGATCTTCCGTGGGGCGAGATCGACATGGACTTTATGAACCTCAACCAGGCCGCCCACGGCGACCGCGAGGCCGGCTTCCTTCATGCTCGCTTACGCCTTGCTCGTAAGGTAATTGTCGGGCACTGGAGCGACGCTGAGGTGCTCGATCGGTTGGGTGCTTGGGCACGAGTTGTTAAAGGCTGGCACGATCTCCAGGGAGCACGATTCTGCCGGTTCGGCGACAACATGCGTGAAGTCTCGGTCACCGAAGGCAATAAAGTCTCCGCGGAAGCCAAGTTTGGATTCTCAGTAAATGGTTATGGGGTGGGTGACCTTGTCGCGGTCATCAACAGCGTGACCGATGCAGACGTTGATGCCCTTTGTGCCGAATACGAACATCTCTATGATGTCGCCCCTGAACTCCGCAAAGGCGGGAACCGCCATGAGTCGCTGAGATACGCAGCACGTCAGGAAATGGGTCTCCGCACGTTCTTAATCAACGGTAATTTTAAAGGCTTCACTACGACCTTTGAAGACTTACACGGGCTTGACCAACTTCCGGGCTTTGCTGTTCAACGCCTGATGGCGGCAGGTTACGGGTTTGGCGCCGAAGGCGACTGGAAAACCAGTGCCTTGCTTCGCTTCATGAAAACGGTTGCCGAAGGCTTGCCGGGTGGAACTTCATTCATGGAAGATTACACCTATCACATGGACCCCGCAGGTTCTCAGGTGTTGGGTGCTCACATGCTCGAAATTTGCCCTTCAATCGCCGATGCCAAACCACGAGTCGAGATTCATCCGCTTGGAATTGGCGGCAAGGCTGATCCTGTCCGAATGGTCTTTAATGCTCCTGCCGGTCCCGCACTTAACGCATCTTTGATTGACTTGGGCAACCGATTCCGCTTGATTGTCAATGAGGTTGATGCCGTTAAGCCAGCCCACGACATGCCCAATCTGCCGGTTGCCCGCGCAATGTGGGAATGCAAGCCTGATTTCAAGACCGCTTTGGCCGCCTGGATTTATGCGGGTGGCGCCCACCACACCGGTTATAGCTACTCAGTTACGATGGAGCACCTTCGAGACTTCGCCGAAATCGCGGGAATCGAGATCATCGTGATTAACGAAGAAACGAAGCTCGATTCACTTCGAAACGAGCTTCGTTGGAACGAAGTCTATTACGCCTTGGCGAACGGCTTTGGCGGATAAGACTTAAGGGTTCGCCGTCACTTGGCTGACGGTGTATCCGCGCTTTTGGAGGAGGGCAACCACGCCCTCTTTTCCAATTAAGTGCGCAGCGCCGACCACGAAAAAGCAAGCGCCGTCGCCTTTTAGATACTTCTCGGCGACATCGGCCATGTGGGGATTGCGGTCTTCTCGGATGGCTCGCATCAATTTTGTAAGTTTGGGAGGGTTTTTGGAGATCGCGGAATTAAGGGCATCGGCATCTCCCGCCATCCAGAGCTTTTCGAGCTTGGAATCCTCAGATACCGAACTCGCACTCTCGCCTAACGAAAAGGAAATATAGTCGTCCGCCAAATTCTCCGGCAAGCTTGAAAGCAGCTTCAATTGAAAATTCGCATTCTCCAGTTCAACAATTGGCTTAGAGCCAGACTTCGCGGATGCTTTGTCGAGGAAATATTTGTCGATGCCCAAGGTTAGATCCATGCCGGCTTTTTGCATCGGTAACACCTCTAACTCGACCGAAGCAAGCCACGGTTTAAACATGCCCAATAAGTCCGGGTTCATGTCGTATTGTTTGCAAAAGCTCTTAACTTTATCGCCGGTCTTGGCACTCAGGTGCTTCCATAAACTGTCGCCCCCTTGATACATTCCGTTTGCGGTGACGAAGCTCATTGCTTCCGACTGATCCGTCTTATTGATGTTCACTTCAACCACAAGAACCTTGGATTTGGAGTAGGCGTCTTCGATTGGCTTGGGCAACGGATACATCTTCTTGGATCCTAAGTGAATCGATCCGAGCAAGTACACAGTGTTACTTCCGTTGACCGCCTTCCACATGAGGCATTTTTTCGGAGCAGCCGATGCGGCTTGGGGTTGGGGAAGGGCGAATGCTGCCGACGAGAGCAGCATGCCGAGCAGGGCTGGCACCCTACCAAAGGTTCGAGAGGAAAAGGCTTTCATAAGGATGGTTTCTTTCCATTCAAACTCCCTGAACGGAGATTTCGTTTCGGAGAGCGGGACCTAGTTTAGGTAAGTTATCGTTGAGGATGTTCGTAGATTGATTCAAACTGAACCATGCTTGAGATGAAACCTGCCTGTGAACGGTGTGGGGATTCGCTACCGATGGATTCGAGCCGAGCGCGTATTTGCTCATTTGAATGCACCTTTTGTGAAGAGTGCGCATCGGGTCCGCTCAACCAAACTTGTCCGAACTGTGGTGGCGAATTCCAGCCGAGACCACGACGCTCTCCGAGAGAAAACGCATGAAAAGCTATCGCCTAAACTCCTTTGGATTGGATGGTTTGAGACTTGAGGAGAGTATTCCGGCCGAACCAGGGCCAGGACAAATTGGTGTCGCCATTAAAGCCGTTTCCTTGAACTATCGCGACCTCCTCATGGTAACCGGTCTATACGATAAGAACTTGGCGATGCCGATGACACCCTGTTCAGATGGAGCCGGTGAAGTGATTGCAGTAGGTCCTGGTGTGACGCAACACAAAATTGGAGATCGGGTGGTCGGAGGGTTCATGCAAGGATGGGTAAGCGGACCCTATGATCGAGAAAAATCTAAAACCGCACTTGGGGGAGCCCTGCCAGGAACCCTTGCAACTCAGGTGATATGGGAAGCCAATGCGTCCGTGCCGATTCCTGAATACATGACTTTTGAAGAAGCGGCGACTCTGCCTTGCGCCGCGGTCACGGTCTGGAACGCCTTATTTGAAGATCGTCCCATTCGTCCTGGCGAAACGGTTTTGGTTCAAGGGACGGGAGGAGTGTCCATCTTCGCACTCCAGTTAGCTCATGCTGCTGGAGCAAAGGTGATCGTTACATCGAGTAGTGATGAGAAGCTGGCAAGGGCAAAAGCTCTTGGAGCTTGGGAAACGATAAATTATCGTTCGGTACCTCAGTGGGGCGCAGAAGCCAGGCGGATGACTGGTGGCGGGGTGGATTGTGTTGTTGAAGTAGGCGGGGCAGGAACGCTCAAGCAGTCACTTGATGCGGTCCGATTCGAGGGCCGGATTAATTTGATTGGAGTCCTATCGGGTGCGGTTGGCGAGATACCGACAACCATGATCTTGCATAAGGCCGCCCACCTTCGTGGGATTTACGTTGGATCCGTTGAAATGCTGCGTTCGCTAGTCATGGCGCTTGAGACAAACTCCATTCGACCTCAAATCGGATCCAAATTCGACTTTGAGCATGTGCATGAAGCGATGCAATTGATGGAGTCGGCCGGACACTTTGGAAAGATCGTGATTTCAGTGCCCTAGCTCGTTTTTCGAATCGCGTCGAACGGCAATACCGCGTGAACTCCTTGTACACCATTGGCAATTTGGGTGATTCGAAGGTCGACGACCAAGCTTGCCATGGCGAGGGCGTCTAATCGCTTCATCTCGTACTTATGGCTGATGAGGTCAACCATTTCTTCTAGTGCCTGAAAAGTGGCTTTTTGAAGATCTTCGTTCAGTCCAAACGTTATCCATGCGTCCTTCGTTTTAGCTCGGGGTGCTCGTAGAGACATGTCATCCAACAGTCGCAAAGTAAGACTGACGTGTTTCATCGGGCATTCAATTGCGGTTACGCTTGCTTCGCCGTCACCTTGAACAGCATGTCCATCTCCTAGGGAGAAATACGCGCCTTCAACCTCGATCGGAAGATAAAGCGTGGTGCCCGCGATTAACTCCTTGCAGTCGAGATTCCCGCCGGTCGCACGTGGTGGAGCGGTTGAATGTCGCCCAGGCGCTGCTGGTGGCATTCCTAGAACGCCGAGAAAAGGACGAAGGGTTACTTCCAACACATTCTGATTTTGGCCAACCATCTTTTCGCCATCGAGCGTCCAAAGGTGATAGGTGGTATGACCCTCTAAAAAACCGAACCACTCGTTTACTTGGTGCTTCCATCCCCCCGCGACTGTCCAACCCCAACTTCCCACCTGGACTTCATTGATTTGGACCTCCAAAGTCATTCCTGGTTGAGCACCTTCCATAAAGATTGGACCCACTAAGCAGTGCCCATTATCGAGTTCGGGGTCTCGGGGCTCGACTTTGGGACTTCGTTCTCCGATTGCCCTTGGACCCTCTAGTGACCAACCCGCATCCAGTGTTCGAGCGGTAACGGTATCTCCCGACTGAATCCTCAAAATCGGCGTCAGGTCCGTGCTGAAATGTCCGTGAAGGTTTTCTCGAGTAGGTTCAATATGCCAAGTTGCCATGGTAGTGTTCGTCGAGCGTACCTAAAGCTTTGGGGCATTCCTGACCGCTCGAAATCATCGCCTGTCAGCTAACACCGGGAAATAACTATAATGGCCTACGATGTTCTTCCACGAGGCAATTCCCTCGACGATGCCGGCGGGTGTGCTTGAGTCACCAGGGCGGCTTTCGATCAAGCAAATTCCAGTTTGGAATATTGAAAGCTATCAAGACCCAGATCTTGTTTTGGTGAAGGTTGCGGCTTGCGGTGTTTGTGGCTCCGATTTCCGGTACTTCATGGGAGAGAATCCATGGTCGCAACACACCTTGGGACGCTTTATCCGGAATGCACCCAATATCGTTTTGGGGCATGAGTATGCAGGAACTGTCGTAGCCGTTCAGAGTGAAGCCAACCGAAGGTTACTTGGAAAGAGGGTTGCCCCCGTTTGCTCGAAAGTCTGCGGAGCCTGTTCTGATTGTCGCTCAGGCCGAACTCGACTTTGTGAGAAGACCATCCACATGGGACACGGGCAAGGTTGGGGCGAGCGGGACTATTACCCGGGTGCCTACGCTCACTACGTCCCGTCTTGGGGTGCTTCCTGTTTTGAGATCCCTGACCACATTAGCTTCGAAGAAGCGGCGATGATGGATATTCTGGCGGTCTGCGTTCACGTTGCCGATCAGGGGCAAATTCAGGCTGGTCGTCCAGTTCTGTTGGTGGGTGCCGGACCAGCGGGGAATGGAATTGCCCAGGTTGCCCTCGCCATGGGGGCGAGCCATGTTGTGTTACTCGACCGCTCAGAAAAGGCGATTCAGGTAGCCAAGCTTCAAGGATTGGGCGAAGCGATCCATACCCAACACATGAGCGATGAGGAGATCGCGAACAAGCTCAGTCAAGTCGCGCCAGAAGGCTTCGGCACGGTGTTCGATTCGGTCGGAACGCTTGAATCGATCAATCTGTCGATCAATGCATTAGGAAAGTCAGCAATCTTGGTGATGCTAGCAGTTCACGACGTCGCGATCCCACTCAACTTCTTTCGACTCGGCTCGGAGCGAAGAATTGTCACAAGTTGTAACTTTGAAGTGGGCGATTATCCCCGTGCACTGGCATGGCTCACGGCGGGGAGACTTTCGGTTAAGGAATGGCTCACGCCCACCACTTTGCCGGAACTTCCGGGCCTGTTTGACCGGATCACAAGCGACCCTGACGCCAAAGGAGTGTTCAAGCTTGTCGTCAAGCCTTGGCATTCCTAGGATCACCTAGGAACGCCAAGAGAGATCGTGGCTAAACCCAGCCTTCCTTTCCTTTGAATGGAAAACTCTCTCCTTCGACGTACTTGGGATACGGAAGATAGTCGTTGATTCCAGGCACAGGGTTACCTCGCAGCAAGAACGCGCTTGGCCACTGACCATCGGTGAGAATCTTGGTGCTTGTCGGGATGTAACGAATGGTAAGGCCGCATCGTCGGCGGGGAGATTTGTTGGCGTGCGAACCGTGAATGATGTTGGGGTGGTGAACTTCAACTTCGCCCGGGTCAAGCACGATATCCACCGCCTTTGACTCGTCTACGAATTCGGGTGGCGTCTCCCGATCTAGCACCGCTCCCTTGGCGCTGGAATCCATCATTTCAAACAGCTCGAGCTTGTGGGTTCCAGGGATAACCCTCATGCAACCGTTCTCTTGGTCCGCTCGATCGACCGCCAACCAAAGCGTGACGACATTCATGGGTTCCAGCGGCCAATATCCGCCATCCTGATGCCACAGAACCTCTTGTCCGGTAAACGCGGGTTTGCTGATGTAGTGCGAGGCGAACAGCGCGATATCGGGACCAATGAACTGCTGTGCAATGTCGAGCAATCGGGGATCGCTAATGAGGCGAACCCAAAATGGGTCGTGGGTCATCAAGTTGTGGTGAAGTTGTTCACCGCGCAACTCGGGATTCTTTTTAAGGAGCCAGTCGACATGGTCGCTTGCTTCCTTGATGAGATCGGCATCCAAGACGTTTCGAAACATAACGTAACCGTCTTGCTCAAATTTGGAGCGCGTTTCATCGTTGACCGCAGCTGAATTCGTCATGAGTCCATGATATCAGGACTGGCCTATCCTACAAAGACTCAAGGGAACGACAAAACGAGACACACTTTTGAACGATTAGGCGCTGCGCTTTCCATGATTGCCCTTTAGTAGCTTGGCGTTAACGGTCCCCAACCCGTCTAATTCTGATATTCGGTCTAGCTAGTTCTTTCGTTGTAGAAACAAAACCATTCTTTTGTTGATTACCGCTATATGATGATTGTATGCATCCAGAGATCGCTCAGAGATTTGAATACCTTGAGTTGCGCCGCAGGGCTCTCCTGGACCGCGTTCGCGCATTATCGGTCGAGAAACAAACCGCTAAAGCAAATGCAAATTCATTTTCTCCTGTCGAAGTTATTGCTCACCTAGCGTTGAGCGAACAGGTCACTGCGGATCGCATGAAAAAACTAGGCCCGAAAGACTTAATAGGAAAGAGTACGCGAACAACTTTCATTTACCGAAAGGTGCTTGGTGACTTGAATAGGGCCAAGAAAATGCCAACTCCGGGCGACATGATCCCGAAAGGAAGAGTGAGCCTGGAGCATGCTGAATCCAACTGGGATCAAGCTCGTAAGGACTTGACGGCTCTTTTTAATCAGGTGAAATACTTGGATGATCCGATGGAGCAGTTCTTTATTTTTGGAACACTATCGGCCCACGATGTGCTGTGTTTGCTTGAAGCTCACATGCACTATCATGAAGTGCTGTTTCCAGAAAATTGACAACCAAGGACTCAGTTCAAGCCTTCGATTTCAATCGTTCTGGGAGCCACTTCGCTATGACTGTGCGCAGTCCATCGTTGGTAAATGGTTTGGAGATGTAATCATCCATTCCGATTTCAAAGCACCGATCCCGTTCATCTGACATGGCGCCAGCCGTTAACGCGATGATCGGGATGTGATTCTTCGTTTCACGCTCCATCGCTCGAATCTCTTCCGTCGCAGCAAGGCCATCGAGTACCGGCATGCGAACATCCATGAAAATGAGATCGAATCCATGGTTACTGTATGCGTCCACTGCTTCCCGACCGTTGACGACGCAATAAACATCACATCCAAGCATCGTGAGGTAGTGCTTTGAGACAATCATATTGATCTCATTGTCTTCAACGAGAAGAACCTTCAGTCCGATAAATCGCTCAGGGATGATTTCCGACTCCGACTTAACGGGAATCACGACTTCCTTTAAAGGAAGTCGCACAACAAAGCACGTACCTTTCCCTACTCTTGAGCGGACATGGATATTTCCATCCATTAAGGTCGTGAGTCTTTTTGCAATTGTGAGCCCGAGTCCGGTGCCCGACTGATGACTTAGGCTACGCGACGCTTGCTGAAACCGATCAAAGATGAAGTCGATCTGTTCGTCCGACACGCCTTGACCGGTGTCTGAAATCTCGAAGACAGTTTCATCATTGTCTTGGAGGACGAAGATTTCGATCGTACCTTGATCGGTAAATTTGACGGCATTTCCCGTGATGTTTGCCAAAATTTGGCGCAGACGAACTCCGTCTGCCATCAAGGTCTTAGGAACATTGTCATGAACAAAGCTACTGATCGTGATGCCTTTTGCCGCAGCTTGACCTCGGTAGAGGCCCGAAATTCCTGCCACGAGGCTGCGAATGTCGGTGGGCTCAGGAACAATCTCTAGGAAGCCTGCCTCGAGCTTCGACATGTCGAGAATATCGCCAATCAGGCCAAAAAGAATGTCTCCGCTTCCGATAATGTCTCTGACATAGCCCTTTTGCACTTCGTCTAGCTGGGTTTCATTCAGCATGCGGGCCAGTCCCAATACACCGTTAATTGGCGTACGAATCTCGTGGCTCATGTTAGCGAGAAATTCGGACATTGTTCGTTCGGATTTCAGCGCACTATCGGCGGCTTTCCTTAATGATTCTTCGATTTCCCGTTCAGCGGTTATGTTTCTAAAACTAACGACCACTCCATCCCCACTCGGTACAACTTTGCGGGTGAACCAGAGGCGGCGATTATCTTCTTCAATCTCCCAAACATTCTCAAACGTTGCGCGCGTTTCGGCGGCTTGGAAAATCGCTTCGTGAATACCCTTGAAGTAGGCGTTATTGGAAAGCTCGGATAGCAGAGATACATATCCGATCTGCTTGCCCGTGATACGGGAGCCTGCATCGTTTCGGTATTCATTGATGAAGTCGCGGCAAACGAGATCCTCGTCTCTAAGCGCACTAAATACAAAGAAAGGACTTGGAGAATCGTTAATCCCATCTGCGAGCCTCGAAGCAATTCTCCTCCGCGCATCTTGATCGATTTCTTCGTCGGTGCTTTCGAGCGGAGGGGGCTTCGTACCCGAATACTGCATTTGCTCCAATGGCATCCCAGCTTTGTGATATAGGAATTTGAGAGCGTTCCTGGCTCGCGTAATCAGCCACGGGACACCCAATTCTTCTGCCGCATCTAATGCCTGCTTCAGATACCCTTCTGAAGCAGGGATTGCTTGCGGGGCACCAACTGGTATTTCATACGAAAGAAGCCTGCCGATGCCGGTTAACGCTTCAATCCGTCCCCATTCGTCTCCTACAAATTGGCACCAAGTGGCCGCCTTCTGCATTGTCTCTTCAACGCCGATGCGATAGCCTTGGTCACTTGCGGCTGAGGCCGCAGTGATCAGCATGCGCCCCGTAAATTTCCATGCTCCGTGTGTCCGTGCCCGATCAAGTGCCTTTTCAATCCAACTGATCGCCGTAATGTATTCGCCTAAGTTGGACTTCGAGTAGGCGTATTCGATCATGCATAGAATTGATAAGTCAATATCCCCAAGTTCCAAAAAAGTATTGGATGCTGATCGATAGCTCTTAAAGATATCGGTCCAATTGTCGCCTACGAGATGACCAAACTTGAAATCTCGAGGAGTTACTTTTTCGAGACTGAGTGCATGAATAAACTGTTGGATGGCGAGTACAGTCTGATCCTCGCTTTCACGACTTAGGTGATCGAGTGCTTCGATCCGGTCCCGCAACCGGTCATTCCGAGATCGAGCAAGTGCGCAGACGCTCTGCCAATGAATCGCTTTCGCCAGATAGCGCTCACTCTCCTCTTGTTTAGCCGCCAACCCCAATCTGCCAGCATAATTATCGGATTCGCTATAGACTCCCGTCTCAAAAAAATAGGTTGCCACATGATCCAACCATTCCAGAGAAGATTTTTGTGATTGTGCAAACAACCTTTCTCGACGACGGGAAACCTCTAGCTCCGCAACTTCAGACACAAGATTCTCCGACTGTAAGTCTGGAATAGGAAAATTCGCAATCCTTGCAAACGAGAAGTCAACCATGGGGCAAGAGTCAGAGCCAATGTCAAATGAGACGAATTAAGTAACCTGCTTCAATACTACCGATCAGACACTCAAAGAGGTACCAAGGAATTCTAATAATATGGATGTTCATTCAAAATACAGACCGAAAAGTCCAAGAATGAATTTTCTACGCTAATCAAGCCTCATTTGCCACGTCCAATTTGATAGCTGTGCTCCAACCTCTCCCGCCAGATAAGTTGATCAAAACGAAATGATTGACCGTTTGCTTGAACTGCTAGGCATTTGCTTGCGGCTTGGTACGACTGCCTTTGGAGGCCCTGCCGCACACATTGCGATGATGGAGGCGGAGTTTGTTCGCAAGAGGAATTGGCTCTCGTCGGAAGAATTTGTTGACCTGATCGGAGCCTCTAATTTAGTTCCTGGACCAAGTTCTACCGAAGTCATGCTTCACATCGGATATCGACGCTCCGGAATCCTTGGATTGATCGTCGCTGGAATCGCGTTCATTGGCCCGGCGGCAATCCTTGTGTGCTGTCTGGCGAGTGGCTACCAAAAATTCGGATCATTGGAGGCCTTTACTTGGGCTTTTCATGGAATAAAGCCGGTGGTTGTAGCCATCGTTGGTCAGGCTATTTATTTGCTTGCTTCCAAGACGCTGAATACATGGCCGAAACGTTCAGCTTTTGGCTTGAATTTAGGTGCATCTTGGTTTGGAGTCGCTGTCTTACCACTTTTATTTGGATCGGGAATCACTTTTGGAGTCATTGAATCGTTTCGAGAGCGAAGCTTGAAGTCGGCCAAGCCAGTTGCGAACCTTTTCGTAACCGTCTTCATAGTTGCTGCACTTCCCATTGGGGTTGCATCGATTTACTCGGGCCCCAAGACCGCTGAGCCAATCAGCCTTTTTCTCTATTTCTTGAAATTGGGTTCCGTAATCTACGGCAGTGGATACGTCTTGCTCGCATTTCTGGAGCAGGATATCGTTGCGTCTCTTCACTGGCTCACCAAAGGGCAATTAGTAGACGCAATTGCGATCGGCCAATTTACTCCTGGACCGGTTTTTACCACCGCAACATTTATTGGCTTTTTAAAGGCAGGTGTGCCGGGGGCACTTGTGTCGACTCTCGGAATCTTTCTGCCTGCCTTTCTGTTCGTCGCGTTGACAGGCAAGAACATTCAGACGTTTCGAAAATCTCCGATCGCCTCTTCCTTCCTCGACGGGATCAACGCATCCGCATTGGCACTCATGACAGTCGTTGCGATTCGACTTGGAGTTGATGCGCTTTCAAGTATCGCCGCGGTTGGGATATTCGTGGTTTCGCTTGCCTTACTCTTAAGATTCAAAACAAATTCGGCACTATTAATCGGAGTCGGTGGGATTCTTGGAGTGGTCCTGCACCAGTCGTTTCACCCTCTTTAAAATCACACGGTAGCCACGAAAAATCGGAAGCATAAGGCACGTAATTCTCACTTGGATCTGCAGATAACGGGATTATCCGACCCAAACCGCTCGTTTTGACCGTATAAATACGGTTAAACGGGGTGGGTTATGCTATTGTTATGATGGATATTCCCAATCGGCTATGAATTGTCGTATCATGAATATCAAGAGGTCGAAGGCGACTCAACAAGGCATCTAATTGATTCCTGGGTTCGAGAAGTCAAGACCCCAATTTCATCTTGCATTTTCGTATCGGACCCTAGAAGTTCCAGATTCCCTCACTTAAGAGGACCTTATGAATAATCGTAACAAAGCCTTCACGCTCATTGAGCTCCTTGTCGTCATCGCCATTATTGCGATCCTCGCCGCCATTCTCTTCCCAGTGTTTGCTCAGGCAAAGGCTGCTGCAAAGAAGACTTCATGTCTTTCCAACTTCAAGCAGTTGGGACTTGCGACCATGATGTACACCAACGATGCCGACGACACGATGCCATACACTGGCGACAACGGCGGCTTCTGGGCTTGGTATCCCAGCGAAAACTGTAACGGAAACCAGATTTGCGCTAAGGGCTTCCTCGATTCAGGTGCCTTTCAAAATTGGGGCGCTGAAATTTTCCCCTATACCAAGAACCTCGGCATCTTCATTTGCCCATCCGCAACCAAGGTCTCTGGCGTTCCTTATGGATTCAGTAACAACGCAGGCGCTGGCAACACTACATACGACTTTAATGGTGCAATGGTCGGAGTGACCACCACATCCATGAGTCAGCCTGCATCGACCATCGTTCTCCAAAGTACGGACGGCACAACGATCGATGCGTACATGCAGCCAACGATCTTCAACGTGAACTCCACAAACAACAACACGTTGATCACTGTGAACGGTGTTCCGGCTTGCAATGGTATCGATATCAGCTGGATGGGCGAAGTTCACGGAAAGGGTGACAACTACGCTTATGGCGACGGTCACGCGAAATATGCTGAGCGAACTGCGATCAAGTTCAAGAACTTCGGTATTAGTAGCGACGTGTACTCCTACGGCCCTACCGGCGGAACGGTACCCAACACCACTGGTTTGACGGACGTCAAGAACAATCCAAACTACTGGTACACCTGGGGCAACTGCGACCTCAGCGCTATCAACTAAGCTGCGGCCCCAAATTGGTTAGCGTGAGTATTCTCACGCTAACCAATTTGGCCCGAGTGCCACCTACTAGATCCACGTCAAGCAGACTTCACGAATCATATGCAGATTTCAAACTCGAGTGTTCATGCCCGCAAATGGGCTTTCGTAGCGATTGCTTCCATCTTTGCGGTTGTTATCGCCGCTGGATGTGCCGATCCGGATTCACATCCTTCGCAGATGGTCAAAATGCGAGATCAGCAAATGGCCCAACAACGTGATGGAATGAAAGGGAACGCCGGTGCTCCGCCGATGCCTCCTGGAAAGGGTCCATCTTCTGCTGGCGGTCAGTAAGTTAAGCACTTTGATTCGCCTTAACTTGTCCAGGTGATGAACCTGGACTTTGGCACAACTTTACGGAATCTGGAAACGTCTTGGGCAACAGAATGAGCATCAAAGCTTCGCTTGGTTTGCTTTTTCTGTTTGCCCTCATTTTGGGATTTGGGCGAACAGACTTTCAATGTCGCTCAGTCGGCGGCCATCGCTCAGTCACGTTGAATTTTTGGAACGGATTTACCGGTCCAGACGGACGAATCATGCTAGGGCTCGTTCGACGATTCAACGAGGCACATCCCGATATCCAAGTATCCATGCAACGCATGGACTGGGCGACCTACTACAACAAGCTCATGGTGGCGGCCGTTGACGGCCGGGGCCCTGAAGTGTTTGTCCTTCAGTCGAGTTCGCTCCCTCGCATGAGGCGAGCAGGGTTTGTTTCAAACGTAACTGACCTTTACCAGGGTGCAAACGCGGTACCGGTTTCCGACTTTGATGACCAAGTGATTGATCAGGTTCGGTACGGTTCAGATTACGCAGGCGTTCCCCTGGATATTTGGCCGTTCGGGCTGTACTGTAACGCAGACATGCTCAGGCAAGCTGGATTTGTCGATTCGCATGGACAAGTTCGAGCACCGAAGGATCGAGAGGAGTTTCTAAAGGCGGCACGGGTGATGCAGCACATGGGACCAGATGGTCACCCCGATGTATGGGGTTATGCACTCACCAACTGGCGGATGAATTACCAGTCGATCCTTCCTCAATTCGACGGTCATTACTTTAGCGACGATGGTAAAGCCGATTTAACCAATCCGGGCAACATTGCAGCGCTCAAGTTCTTACAATCTCTCAACGAAGGGCAAAGACTGATTCCACCACCAGAAAATGGTTTAGGTTGGGTCGGGTACCGACAGAAGAAGGTCGCCATGGTCATCGATGGGATCTTCATGGTCGGAGATCTCCAACGTTTGGAAGACTTTAACTACGTGGGCTTCCCAATCCCAACTCTCGGCAATCATCCTGGAACCATGGCAGAGTCGCATGTTCTCTGTGTCCGATCAGGGTTGGATTCTGTCCAACAAGCAGCCGCGAGGCAATTTTTGCGATTTCTTTCCGACAACAGTATCGATTGGGCGAAAGCGGGGCAGGTTCCCGCCCGTAAGAGTGTCCGAAACACCCCGGAATTTAAAGCCATGCCCGTTCAATCGGCGTTTGCGCAGCAAATTCCGACCATGAAGTACCTACCGAAAAGCACGATCATTTTCGAACTCAATATTGAACTCGATCTCGCAGTCGAAAAAGTCATTCGCGGTCGGGCAACTCCTTTGGAGGCACTCAAAGTTGCCAATGAGCACGTTCAAGCATTTCTCGATCGAGATAAGAACGAGCGAACGGGGGTGGATGCGCTTTGACCTACACCCAACGACGTTCAGCTGCCGGACTCTTTTTCCTTGCCCCCTATGCGTTTTCGTTCATCGCCTTCATTTTGCTTCCGATCATCGTCTCGCTGTGCCTTTCCGTGATGCAGTTCGACATGACCGCCCCGCACTCGGTCAAGTTCGTTGGAGCTCATAACTATCAGGAAGCTTGGAAAGACGATTACTTCTGGCAAGCCTTGCGGGCTACGTTTGGATACGTAGTGCTCATGGTTCCCGGGTTGATCGTGACTGCCCTCGGAATGGCTTTAGGGCTTCACGGTATGGCTCGCGGCCGAAATACGGTTCGGGCTCTACTCTTTCTGCCTGGAATGCTAAATGTTGCCGTGACGGGAATCCTTTGGCAGTGGTTCTATAACGGAGAATTTGGCCTCTTCAACTTCGTCCTCAAACATCTCGGACTCAATGCCGCGCCGTGGTTATCTGAGAAAAGCTATGCGATGCCAAGCATCGTCATCATGAGCCTATGGTGGAGCCTGGGCGGCACATCCATCGTTTTGCTTGCCGCCCTCCAACAGATTCCAAAGCAGATTTTTGAAGCCGCATTGCTTGACGGCGCGACTGGGCCAGCGTTACTCAATCGCATCACCCTTCCGCTCTTGAGACCTGTTCTTCTATTTGTCGTCGTCACCAATACGATTGCGGGCTTTCAAGTCTTCGGACAACCTTTCTTACTGACCCGAGGCGGACCTGAACTATCGACCCGGGGCTTGGTTCAGTACATCTACGAGACCGCTTTCAACAACTACCGGCTGGGTTATGGCGCAGCAATGAGTTGGATGCTCTTTGCGATCGTCGCAGTTTTTGCCCTCGTTCAGTACAGCTTCTTGCGAAGGAGTACTTCATGAACGCGGTGCTCAAGAAGGTCAATTCTGTTTTCATGAGTTTGGTGGCAGCGGTCTTTCTGTCGCCAATCGTCTTAATGATCCTGACCTCGTTTAAGCCAGAGGCGGAGGTTCTTAATCCTGCTTCGGTTGTCCCCAAGCATTGGACCCTTGCCAACTATCAATATTTGTTAGGCTGGAGTGAAGAAGCACCGTTTGGTCGATGGCTGCTGAACAGTTTTTTCATTGCGACGAGCGTTACGCTACTCGTGGTTTTGTTTTCTTCGATGGCTGCATTTGCGATCACGCGACTTCGCGTACCCGGAGGAAACTTCGTGCTTGGAATCATCGTGGCTTCGATGATGGTGCCGGGGCAGTTGTTCCTGGTTCCGCTCTATCTGATGTTGAGCCGGTTGCACTGGCTTGACACTCCTGCGGCTCTCATCATTCCTGCAACCGCAGGAGGATTTGGGGTTTTCATGCTGAGTCAGTTCATGCGAGCGATCCCCGAGGCCATCGAAGAAGCCGCGCTGATTGACGGTTGTACTCCGATGGGGCTCTATCTCAATGTTAGCCTCCCGCTGTGTGCGCCTGCCCTCGCAACTCTCGGAATTTTCACTTTTGTTGGTTCATGGAATGACTTTCTGGGACCACTCGTTTTCATGGACTCCGTTCGCAACTACACGTTGCCGGTCGGAATTGCTCTTTACCAAAGTTCTTACTACACGGAATACGGGCTCACGCTCGCGACCAGTGTTCTCGCCACCTCTCCTCTCGTCCTCGTTTTCATGGCCTTTCAACGTCAAATCGTGGAAAGCATGTCTTCGACTGGACTCAAGGACTGACCAAACAAACCAAATGCCTACATCCAACACGACAACCGTACATCTACATACTGCGTTTAAAATCGACGAAGTCGACCCGAGAATTTTTGGTGGCTTCCTTGAGCATCTTGGACGTGCCGTCTACGAGGGCGTCTACGAACCGGGAAGTGTCCATGCCGACGATATGGGGTGCCGAACGGATGTCCTTGAAGCGCTCAAGCGACTTCGGTTTACCGCAATGCGTTATCCCGGTGGCAACTTTGTCAGCGGCTACCATTGGCAAGATGCGGTGGGTCCAAAAGAGAAGCGACCGGTCAATCGAGATTTAGCGTGGCAGAGTCTCGAAACAAATGAATTTGGACCAGATGAGTTCGTTACCCTGTCCGAGCGAATGGATTGGACTCCCATGTTGGCGGTTAACCTGGGTACCGGAACCCCGGAAGAAGCTCGAAACTGGCTGGAATACTGCAACATCGAATCGGGCTCTCGATGGGCAAACCTGAGAATTGAGCATGGCTACCAGAAGCCACACAATGTAAGGCTGTGGTGCTTGGGTAACGAAATGGACGGACCTTGGCAGATTGGCCACGTTCCTGCTCAGCAATACGCCATCAATGCCCAGCAGACCGCTCGCATGATGAAAATGTGCGATCCAAATATCGAACTGGTTGTTTGTGGATCTTGCGCCCCAGAGCTACCCACCTACCTTGAATGGGATCGACAGATCCTTGAACATTGCCGGGATGACATTGAATATCTGAGCTTACACCGCTATGTTGGCAACCCTGAGGGAGATACTCCGGACTACCTCGCCGTTACAAACAGCATTGATCGTCAAATTGAGGCCACGGATGCAGTGTGCCGTGCGGTGCATCACACTAAGAAAACGCGCAAGCGCGTGCACCTGAGCTTTGATGAATGGAATGTTTGGTACCGGGCTCGCAGTGGCGAGCACGTGGATGGGCGAGGTAAGTTCGCACCTCCTCTGCTTGAAGAGGTTTACAACTTGGAAGACGCTCTTGTAGCCGCCGGCTTCTTGAACAGCTTCATCCGCCATGCCGACAGCGTAAAGATCGCCAACCTTGCTCAGATCGTAAACGTCATCGCTCCGATTCTTACCAAAGGCGATCAAATGCTCATCCAATCGATCTTCTATCCGATCGAAATGTACAGCAAGCGACGAACAGGAACCGCGCTTCAGCTTCAGGTTGAAGGACCGGGATATGTATCGAAGCAGTACGGCGAGGTGAAGACGATCGATGCGAGCGCAATCTTGAACGGAGATGAACTGAGCGTATTCCTCGTCAATCGCGACGTGTCGAAGCCGATGGACGTCACCATCAAGCTTGGCAATGCCACTGTGACGGGCTTAGTCAATGCGGAAGTTGTCTATGGCACCGACCCTCAAGCGGCAAACTCGTATGAGAATCCAAATGCAATTGTGAGTAGAGCTCATAGCGACATCCAGATCTGTTCAGGAAGCGCTACGATTCAGTTGCCGCCATTGTCGGTTTACGCGGGAACTCTGAAGATCCAGCGGTAATTCAGAAAAAGCGGGCCTGCTTGATAAGCAGAGCCCGCTTTTTTATGGGTTGGACATCAATACGATCGGCCAACCTTGGCGATCCCATTTTATGGGGTCAATGCGCAGCATCGGAGCACCGTTTTGTTTTGCATCGTAGGCGTGGTAGATCACGAGGTCGGTGTGTCCATCGCGCAAAACTGAATTCCCACCTGGTCCATGCCATCTGCCAGTGGTTGATAAGACGGGAGTTCCTCCATCGTTCAGCAACGATTTTCCATCGCGGTCTAGGTAGGGCCCAGCTATCTGTTCCGAGCGTCCGACTTTGACGTTGTACGTGCTGTTCACACCTCGGCAACAAAAGTCGTACGATGCGAACAGATAGAAGTATCTGCCATGGCGGATGATGAATGGAGCCTCAACTGCACCCGGGCTGGGTCTTCCCGCAATCGCAATGGGCTTCTCATTAGGATGCTCTGGCTTCCCTGTAAGGGGATCAATCCTAAGAATCTTGAGGCCACTCCAAAAACTTCCGAAAGATAACCAAGGCTGGCCCTTTTCATCAAAGGCGATATTCGGGTCAATGGCATTGTATGAATCGGTTGGGTAAGACTGAAAGGCAGGTCCTTCGTCGATCCACTTATAGTCGTGACTCTTGGGGTCCAACGCGACATTGGTGGCAAGGCCGATTGCAGAGCGATTCTTACCAAAGGTAGAAACGGCATAGTAAAGGTGCCATTTGTGGTTGAAATACGACACATCGGGGGCCCAGTAGAAATCTCGAAATCCCTTTATCTGTTCGGTTGTCCATGGAAGAGGCTTGTCAAAAACACGAATCGGCATGCTCCACTTGGTACGGTCAGTCGACGTCCGAAAGGATATGCCGGGTCCGGTACAGAACATGTAATAGGTACGACCTTCCTTCGCCATTGCCGGGTCGTGTGCGCGAACTCCGTTTCCGTCGAGCATGTCGAACGCGGGAGCCGCTTGAGAGGTTGGCACTTGTTCGCCTTCAATGCAACCACAGCCGAGGGTGGGAGCGACTTCTCGTGCCGATGTGGCCACGGAAATTCCGATTACAAACGCGATCGCTACGGTGCGCATCGATGTTTATTCTACATCGGGAATAAGCATTCCAATCTATAAATCAACAGGTGAGTTCCAGAAGTTGGTTAAGCGTGTCCGCCGACCACGGTTGTGTGCCTGATTCGCAAGACGATATCCAAATCGTAATTGCCGAAGCATTTGCCGAAGATGGTGAATCCGCCCTGATGCACGGCATCGGCTTTGACTCCGAGTCGAATCTTGGTAGCTTGCCAAGGACGAATATTCAGGTCCTGAACCTTCACATTCGAAAGATCGACTCCGTCAATGGACGCGCCCGATTGATCGATTCGCCAAACTTTGAGTAGGCCGTGTTGGTTCATGTTGTCCGGCCACCAGCCGGGATTAAGTCGACCTCGTGATCCTCCGAAGTCGCCTGGACTCGTCCAAGTTCCGATCTCAATATCGTTCACCCACAGGGTGATATCGGAAGGGTAGTCATTGTCGTAGCCGGGAGCCTCGGAGCCAATCTCCATCGCGAGATCAATTGACGTTACCGCCGACTGAAGTGGAATCGTGTTCGCGAAAGCGTATTCGATGAAGCCAGCCGACGACCAAAGCAATTCCGCATTTGCGCGTTCAGGCATGAAGAAGGAGAGTGGGTTGTCGATGAGCCCAATGAACTTTTCCTTAATAGCAAGTCCGCAAGGCGGATGCGCATCGACGTTCGTGAACATTCCAATGGGAACTTCAATTTCCGCAATACCCTCTGCCGGATAACTGGGCGGTGCCATTTCAACGATGATTCGATCGTGAACTCGTCGGCATCGTTTTTGCATCCCTTGAGGTCCCGCCAGATAGTCGCTGACCACCAATCCTGCTTCCTCTAGGATTTGAACGTGCTTCGTTACGCTCGGCTGAGCCAGGCCTAATGCGGAGCTCAGTTCATTGATATTAAGGTCTCTTTCGGCCAAGAGCTCAATGATTCGGGCACGCGATTCTGAAGCTAGCGCACGAAACAGCGCCACACTCTCTGAAGCAGAAATTTCCTTAATATGGTGCGGCATAACCCTAAGCCTAGTGTGCCCCATCTGACCGGTTAGGTACTAGGGGCGAAGGGAAATACCGTAAGTGGGAAATGGATCTTGCAGATCGGGCTAGTCGGATGGAAAGTGGTAGGGCCGTCAATTCTCCCCCCCCCCCCCTCTCAAAAAAATGTAGCCTACGTACCGGTTCGTGCCGTAGTCTTCCATTGACTATCATGAGACAAGGGGAGGCATGACTTATATTCCAACGGTTCGTACATGCTGGTTTGTATCGCCGTTTTACTTCCTGTCCAGTGAACTTCCAGATTTCAATTGCAAATCCTAAGTGCCTCGAAGTCCGCCATGGGCTCGGTGCGGCGTCGGTAGAAGCCTAATTATTAAGTGACGGTTGAAGGCCAACCTGATAGCTCACCTTAAGCTGGCAATGGTAGAGTCTTCGAACTGAGGAATCCCGTCCGCTTGTACATCCAATTTCGCGTGCCGACTCCATCGATCATCTTTTGGAAATACGAATAATCCCGTATTCCTTGGCTAAGTCTCGTTGAACGTTGGTCCCAATTCTTTAAACAGACTTGCCGTTTGTGTTTAAGTACCTATTCTATCGTATTGGGAAGGCGATCTCAAGAATCAACCACCTTCCACGAGACAGAGACGACTAACTACCCGATCCTGAAACGGGCGCTGTACACGGTCCAGAGTAAGTCAAACCGTCACAAGGCGCATCCTCTGACATAGAACTGACGACGTGATCGGCGCAATCGATTTTCGAAGTAGTTCCATCCAAGTGATCGCATTCCTCAATTTGACATCGATCACAACAGTGCACTTTATATTGCAACCATTTGAGTCCACAGGTCCACAATAATTAACATCGCCTCTCATCGCACAAAGATGAGGATAGGTGCGATTGGTCTATGAGGTTGTCCCGCCATCTGTGTATGGTGCGCATGGGTTCCCCGAGGAACAACTCGACACACCTATACCCGCCAGGAATGAATTGATTGCCGAATCGCTGACACAGTTAGACGGGTTGCTACCACACTCGGATGGGACCAGCAGCAATCACCCCGGCATAATCGATCAATAGAAGAATTTTAGGGAATCGTATTTTCATTTGCTTTTCTCCAACGTTCCATCGCAGAAATAGACCAGCGATGGTTCTCGTTTGTACATTTCTCCAATACCAACTTCATATGGAAGGGACCAACATGGTAGTTGGTAGCCATTGGCAACATGACCATCTCCGTAGCCTGTAAGAAATTTCCATTTGGTGTTTTCATGATCGCGGATGAACAACACCGACGGCGACTGTTCAAAACCGTTGGAGCCGTGAAATATGCATTTGATAAGCGCATCAGATTCAGGGTCAAAGGCAGGAGCTTTGAGGCCGAAGGGCAACGGAAGCGCTGGCTCTCCGCTGTGAATGTCATAGTCGTGTCGTTCGATCATGTCAAAATAGGGGTCCCAGGTTTTGCTGGAGATAACGCGAGATCTCGGGCAATAGAGTTTTTCTGGTTTGACGTTCAGGTATGGCTTGAGCCATGAAGAAGTCCAGCCGTGCTGGCCGAATCCTCCATCGTGCTCGGCTGCATACATTTTTTCAGCCATCACTATTTGTTTGAGATTAGACGCACAAGCAGATTTCGTGGTGGCGTCATGCAATGCTGGCAGGACCGCAAAAGTCAACGTTGCCATTAGAAGCATCATGATTCCAGTAACGACCATTACTTCAACTAGACTAATACCAAACTCTCGTGCTTTAGTTGTCTTCATGGAACTCTCTTCTCGACAATGCCACCACGAATAAGGAACAAATGGGCGCTCCGAAAGGTTCAACATGAAACTTCCGCCATCGTTCTTTGTCCGTAATTAATGTTGGCTTCATAATGTAAGCAACGAAGGATTTTCCGATCTTTTCGGTTGGTGCCAATATGTAAAGCTCCTGGGTACCGCCGAGCACTGCAATAATTCTCCCCATCGTTCGTCGAGCGCATGTTGGGCAATCTGTAGCAACCACGTAGGCCCCATCCGCAAAGTCGGTACTTGTTCCAATTCGGTCGCCGGGTTTTGGTAGCCATTTGTCACCAACTTTCACAATGCCAAGCTCCGAAGCCATAGTCCGGACCCACGAAACACGCTCACGTGCTGTAGAATCCGTTGAACGGAGCATCTGAACGGCAAGTGTGGCGGCAAGCAAGCTGGCCGCTACTAACCCAAGACGGGAATCTGCCAAGCAACGGGTCCATCGTGGCTAACAAACCGACACAACCCCAGAAGACCATGCATGCTGGACACGGGGGTGCATTCCAAGCAGCACCGATCGCCAGTGTAACCGGAAAAAGAAGAGCCATAATGGCATTCGATATCGAAGCCAGTGTTCTAATTGATTCATGCCATTTAGTCGGCTCAATTTGCCTTAGATCGAGAATCGCACTTACCGTCATAAAGACGGAAAGAAAGACCGCTATCCATAATACGATCGATTCAAATTGAAATAATCCGGCACTTTGCGAACATGGTCCGCAACCAAGGAGGGGGACTAATGAGGCCACAATCATCCCCATAGCTACTAAGCATTTAAATATTTTGTTACGGGCTTGAATCCGTTCGCTAGAAGCTAGTTGGGTCTATGAAGATTTGTGTGGATTCAACCTATGGTTCTGGCCGGATCAGAAACGCTGTTTTCCTCTGATTTGAACCTGCGCATGGGCACTAGAGGTTCAAATCAGAGGAAGAACAGCGCCACTCAAATGCGATTGCC
>CAIUHP010000055.1 GCA_903899015.1 uncultured Armatimonadota bacterium
ACAGGTACCACAACCGGTTACTCGATCTCCGCAACTGCAACAACGGCAACCGTCGTTGCTACAACGGGTTCCAACTGCGGAACTTGGACTCCAACAACGTTCTCACTCACACTCTAAACTGATCCCGAGCGGGACGTTATTCAGATGCGAAGGCGGATTCTGCCTTCGCATCCTTTCAGTAAAAGGCCCCGGTCCAGGAATAGTCCGACAGGGAAAATTCCTAGTGAAAATTTACAAATGAATCTCAGATTTCAATGAAATCAAACCTAAAATAAACTAGGACTTCTTAGAAAGTCGATCCACGTTGAAGTTAGTTCAGGGCATTTTCGGCGATTTCGGTTTCAGAGCTATTTTGTAGATCCGTGTATTTGTGATATCCATGATGAGAACTTCGACTAGATTCAAACAACAAGCCTTTACTCTGATTGAGTTATTGGTTGTTGTTTTGATTTTGGGGATCCTCACTGGCATCGCATTACCGTCCTTTCTCACTGCAGTCATGGATGCGAGAAAGGGAATGGCCAACGCGAACGGATTAGCGGTAGCTAAAGCGGTTCAGGCTAAGGGATTGTTGTCTGGTTCGTATGACACAACCCTTGCAGACTACACGCACGATTTGGGTGGAGCCTTGCCTATCAATCCATGCACCGGTACAACAACGGGTTATTCGATTACTTCTTCCTCCGCGTCAGTGGCGACGGTATCGGCCCAAAGCGGAACAAATTGCGGAACATGGTCGCCGACCGTGTTTAATCTGACGCACTAGGCTAACTCGTTTTGCCATCTGGCCAATCCAAACACCTTGGATACTTGGCGACGGAATTGATGTCAACTTCTTCGAATCAATTGGTTCATTCGCAGATCTTACAAGTTATCGCAATGTTATTCCTCGGAACCTGCGATAATTGTCCTTATGCTCAAAGGGCAAAATGTTAACCTTCGAACGGTTCGTAGTCGAGACCTCGAGACGTATCTTGAATTGTCTTCAGACATTGCGAGTAAGGGAGCTTTCTACCCTGTCAACCTTCCTACCGAAACATCGTTAAAGGCTCGTTTCGATAAGGACGGCATGTGGTCCGAAGAATCTGGATCTCTTCTCATTGTCGATCCCATCAGCGACCGGATCATGGGGCTCATTGTTCATTTTAAGCCAACTCACTACTATCAAGCAGTCGAACTCGGATACATCATGTTCGATACCGAATCTCGAGGAAAGGGCTTGATGACTGAAGCAGTTCAGTTAATGGTCAAGTATATGTTTGCATTGAAGCCAATCTTTAGAATTCAAATCCAACTCGAGTCAGGAAATATCGGCTCGCGTCGAGTGGCGGAAAAATCAGGATTTACTCACGAAGGAACGGCTCGTCAGGCGATAATCGCGAATGGGCGTCCAACGGACCTAGAAGTCTTCTCGATGACGAGAAGCGAGTGGGAAAGTATGTCGCATTTAGAGGCAACGTTGTAATTTGACGACGCGAACGAGTGAAATGCCCGAAAACGAAACCGTTTTTTCGAAGATCCAAGCCCATTGCTTGAGCAAGCCCGATGCGTTCGAGGATTATCCTTGGGGAGATACGGTATGGAAGATCCATCCCAAGGGGAAGATATTCTGTGCGGGAGGAAAATCAGCAGTTACGGTTAGGGCTACTCTCGACGAACAAGCAGCCCTAACTCAACTGCCTGGAATCATTCCCGCCCCTTATTTGGCTCGGTACGGATGGGTCCAAATCGACCTTTCCCATGAACAAAACTTGGATCTGGCCCTCGACCTAATTGATCGAAGTTATGAACTTGTTAAGACGAATCCTAAATCTAAACCTCCGCGCCTTAAATGAGTATGGATGTTAAAGTGAAGTTCAAGGATTTCATTCTATGAAGGAGAGTTCCATCTTCGAAAACATTCTGAATGACGAGCAAATAGCTCTTTATCATCGAATTGATGCTTACCGCATTGATGCAGGCAATGCGAGTCATCCATTTTCAACCCGACTGGCCCGTGAAAACAGTTGGTCTGCAGATCTCATGGAAAGGGCCATCCGAGAATACAAGCGCTTTGCGTTTTTGGCGAATGTAGCCGGCCATCCGGTTTCGCCATCGCATATTGTCGACCAGGTTTGGCACCTACACCTTCTCTATACTGAATGCTATTGGAAGGAGTTTTGCGGCGAGGTGCTTCAGCGTCCGCTACACCATCATCCGAGTAAGGGCGGCAGGGAAGAGTCGTTCAAGTTTGACGATTGGTACAGTCGCACTCTTGATAGTTATGAGCGAGTTTTTGGTGAAGTACCTCCCTCAGACATTTGGCCTTCTCCTGCCCAAAAGAAAGCAACACGCCATGATTTCCGACATATCGATACCGTCGGGAATTGGGTGATTCCGAAGCCCAAAATATCTGGTAATTGGCGGCGAGGTCTAGTGCCCTTGGTGGCAGTGGCCCTGATTGGGTGTAGTAGCGCAGCCGGCGGTGTGAATCCATTTGATTGGCGAGGACCGGAATTCTTGCAGTTCTACATCTTGCTATACATGGCTCTCCTCGGTGGCACAATCGCCATGCGACATTCGCTTCGATTACCGAGTAATGGCCCGTCAGCAATAGATCTGAATCTGACACTTCTTGAGATGGCTTATTTGGCAGGTGGCCCCACCATGGCTATCAACGCCTCTCTGGTTGCTTTGGTTCATCGCCGCGTTGTGAAACTCGATGCCAAGACGCGAAAAGTCACCGCATTGGAACCCCTATTCGTTCCAGTAGATGATGTTCAATCGTCGATCGCGGCCTATGCAGCGTCGGGCAAGGGGCAGACAATGATCGGAATTCGAGCGGCGGTGAGGCAACCACTTGAACGCGTGATCGATCGACTCACGAATCTTGGCTTACTCGTTTCGGACGTCCAGTCGAGACGAATGCGCTTCACACCATTCCTGGTTTCAATGATTGCGCCACTCATTGGCTTAGTCAAAATCTTCATTGGCATATCACGTGATCGTCCGGTCGGATTTTTGATTGCACTGTGCCTGCTCTCAACGGCTGTGAATATGGTGGTACACCTCCGAGTCCCAATCCGAAGCAGGTTTGGAGACTCGGTCCTTTCTCAACTTCGCGGACGACTTGCACATCTTCAACACATAGGGAGGGTGCACGCTTCCATGCCTCCCGAAGATTTGGCTCTAGGTCTTGCGTTATTCGGCCCTTCTGCCCTGAGTGGTTGGCAATATAGTTCCGACTACGTCCCCCTTGCCGTACCAGCTTCCGGAAATAACGTGGGCTCAAGTTGCAGCTCCGGCTGCGGGGGAGGCAGTGGATGTGGTGGAGGCGGCGGCTGTGGTGGAGGCTGTGGCGGTTGTGGCGGCGGGTAAAGCTCAGCCAGAAAGTTAATTTCCCACTTCCTCTGAAAAATCATCGCGACGCTTCATTCTTCTGTGATGATCTGATTCATCTTGCGAATCATTCATCTGAAAGGAAAGAAACGTCATGAAGAGGAACCGCAGCGACAAGCAAGATTCGGCCCTAGAGGCAACGTTTGTCGAGCTACTATCAAGGCATCAGGGAATCCTCTCAAAGGTTGTCCGAACTTATTCGTATGAGACCGAGGATCGCAAGGACTTAGAGCAAGACATCTGTCTTCAACTTTGGAAGGCATATCCGTCATACGACCCTTCGAGACCCTTTACGACTTGGATGTATCGTATCGCGCTGAACGTTGCAATATCCAATTTACGCAAAGCGAAGGGAACCGATTGCCAACTGCTTTCACTAGATGATCAGGTCACGGTTAGATCAGGTCATCGAACGGTTGCGGATGATCATCGGATGATCCTCGAACAGATTTTGAGAGGGTTGGGCGAACTCGATCGCGCGCTCATGGTCCTCTACCTCGACGATCTTAGCTATCGCGAGATTTCCGAGGTCCTCGGTATTTCCGAGACCAACGTCGCGACGAAAATCAATCGACTCAAACAACAAATCAGGAGCCAGGTCTCCGATAAGGATTAGCAAAAATGGAACTAGATGAATTGAAACAGACATGGAGTCAGATGGAAACTCAAATGAATCGCTCGCTCGAGCTCAATGCGAGACAATTTAAGGAATATCGGCTGGATAAAACTCGATCAAGACTGAATAAATCGTTGGGCAATCCAATTATCGACTTGGTGGGCGGAATTATTGTCGCGGGATTTCTTGGGCAGTTCGTAAGCCAGAATATTTCGGACATCCGATTTCTTATCCCAGGCTTGATACTCAGTGCTTTCAACCTGGCGCTGATAATCGCTTCAAGCTGGCAAATTGCTACCATCGGTGGGCTCAATCTTTCTCTGCCGGTCGCTCAATTACAGGAACGAGTTGCCCTCGTTCGATCCGTCAGAGTTCGAGTGGTCTATTGGATATTAATGGCGTCTCCACTGATATGGATGCCGATGGTCATTGTTGCCGCGAAGGGCCTCGCAGGCGTTGACTTGTATCGAATTTGCAGTCCGGCCTATATCGCATCCAATGTCGCATTCGGGTTTGGATTTTTGGCCCTTTGCCTTTGGGTTTCAAAGAGGTTTAAGGACCAACTACAAAAAAACGCGATTCTGCGACTCTTCTCCGAAAGTATTTCTGGTCGGAACTTGAACCTAGCTTGTGCGACGCTAGGAGAAATTCGGCAGTTTCAAAGCGAATTTGAGCAGGGCTAAGTCGTAGGAGCCTCACAGAGGCTCAGCGACTTGTTTTTACAATCGACTTCGGCCTTGACGCCTAAGGGCATGATCCACTGAGGATCGGTATGGCCGAAGTCGAGATTCGTTAAGATCGGCATATCGGAGCGTCCAAATTCACCCGCAACAATTTGCACGATCATCTTGTCGAGTTCGATTTTTTCAGCTTCGCTATATGATCGCGCTCGACCGAACAAGATGCCTCCGATGGAATCAAGCAAGCCCATCGATCCATAATTCCGGAGGAAATACTTCACTGAGCTAACCGTTGGCTTATCTTCCGACGTTTCAAAAAATAGGATTGAGCCACGTAAAAAATCGTGATCGGGCCAGAATTGAGTTCCCTTCAGGAACTCAAGGACCTCGATGCAACCACCAAATAATCTTCCTTGAACGATTCCAGAACCTTGGAGCCAGTGCCACCCTTCTGAATTGGAGATTTTTTCCGACGTCTCACCTGAATATCCAGCGGTGTCCCACGATATATATTTGTCGGACCACTCTGGGTACGGCTGGAATGGGTACTTATCAGGTGCTTCGAACAGGATTTCTCGAATATGGTCGGTTGCTCCCGGGCTGACGTTGTCGAGTTGAGCAAATCCAGCCATGTTCGACGGGCCATTGTAAGTGATGAGGCCCTTTGAATTCAGAAAGCAGTTAATCGCCGCGGTATCGGAGAACCCCATGAAGATCTTGGGATTTTGGAGAATCAGCTCTAAATCAAGAAAGGGAAGAATTCGAACGGAATCATCTCCGCCAATGCTCGTTATAATCGCGGCAACCTCAGGATCGGTAAAGGCCGCATTAATATCTTCTGCTCGGAGCCTTGGGTTTTGATAGGTGACTTCTGCATCCATCCTTGCGGTTGGGAATTCCTTAACGCGTAGATCAAACTTCGAAATGAGGTTCTTAATTCCAAGGTCAAAAACGTGAGGAAAACGGCTAGGACCACCCCAAGACGGAGATAGAAGTGCAACCATGTCATTTGGCACCAGCCGTTTGGGCTTGATCAGATTCATACCGCCGATTATAGTGTTTGGTACGTCGTAGAGTCGTTGGCAGGAACGGAATTCATGGAATTTAGACAGCTAGGTTATTCAGGTCTTAAGGTCCCGGTTTTAAGTCTTGGGACGGGCACATTCGGAGGTTCAGGCGAATTCTTTAAAGGGTTTGGAAATAGCCAGGAGGAAGAGGCGACTCGCCTGGTTGATATCTGCCTGGAGCATGGCCTGAATATGTTTGACTCCGCAGATACCTATTCAATGGGTCTTGCGGAAGAAATACTCGGCAAGGCGATCAAAGGGAAGAGAGATAAAGTGATTATCTCCACGAAGACAACCTTTACAATGGGGCCTGGACCGAATGACGTTGGCTCCTCCCGCTTCAAGATCGTGAAGTCATGCGAAGACAGCTTGCGCAGGTTGGGTACGGACTACATTGACCTCTACCAAATGCACGCTTTTGACGCGATCACTCCAATGGAAGAGACATTGAACGCCCTTGACGACCTCGTTCGAGCGGGGAAGGTGCGATATATCGGATGTTCCAATTATTCAGGCTGGCATCTGATGAAATCCATCGCCATCTCGGAGAAATATAATCTGGCCCGCATGGTGGCTCACCAAGCCTACTATTCCTTGATCGGTCGAGATTACGAGTGGGAATTGATGCAGCTAGGAATCGATCAAAAAGTAGGAGCGGTTGTTTGGAGTCCTCTTGGGTGGGGACGATTAACAGGCAAATTGCGACGTGGACACCCGATGCCTGAAAACACTCGGCTTAACAATCCAGTCACTGCGAGTGGTGGCCCACAGGTTCCGGAAGAGTATTTGTATAAAGTCGTCGACGCGATCGACGAAATTGCAGCGGAGACAGGCAAAACCGTCCCCCAAATTGCTCTCAATTGGCTCCTTCAGCGACCAACCGTCTCTACGGTCATTATTGGCGCTCGAAATGAGGAGCAGCTGATCCAGAACTTAGGTGCCGTTGGCTGGAACTTGACTGCGAACCAAGTTGCACGATTAGATGAAGCAAGCAAAACGCCAATGGCATATCCGTACTGGCATCAGCATGGCTTTAGCCGGAATCCATTTCCGGTTGGTTAATGAGCGAATGCTAGTCAAAAACTCTTCCTTACTTCTGGTGAGGAAGAGTTTTTGATTTATCCTTACCAACGAGCATTGGGTTCAGACTATTTGTTATGAACGGCCGCGAGGCAACTTGATCCTCGCTCGAAATAGCTCGACCGCTTTGTTGCTGGACAGCAGTTTGTGAACTGCTGCGAGTAGAAGTGTAGTGGATAGCGGAAAGAGCCTATCCATCATTCGGCCGACAAGAGATACGCAAGTTACTGCGAGCTTAAAATCCTCCACGAGATCAGCTTATTTTGCTTAAGTAAACGGATAGCCTGTCCTAATTGGGCAGGAGATTAAGCTAATCGAAGAGAACCTGCTTTTCCATGAGCACTAGACTGACCGTTCTGACGTCAATGATCTTCCTTTGGGAATATCCAATTGCGGTATAGAAGCTGCGAGAGTGAGGGTTGTCTAGGTAAGCGTCGAGTCTGACAAACGGGATATGGTGCTGCTGAGCAAGCTTCTCGACTTCATTCATCATAAATGTGCCGATTCCTTTTCGCTGCTGATCAGGCATCACGACGAGATTGAAGGTGCCTAGCGCAACGGCATTTGCATCGGACCAGTAACTTTTCCGCCAAAAGCCAGGATGGAACGTGGATAAGGCAACCGATCCCACCACAACACTGCCGGACGTTACTACGTAGAGCGTTAGTCGTCTCAGATGCTCTGGATCTGCACAGGAAATGCGTTCACGTATCGATTGTAACTTCCCGGAGCCACTCCAATGTCCTTGACCTAGCTTCCGGGTGAGATCCTCTGCAGAGAGCCGCCGCATGTTTTCAATCGATTTGGCATGTTCGCTACGCGCTAATTCAAACTGGAGGGGTTCCATCGTCTCGATCCTGATTTAATCATAAACCATGCCTTCTTTGCTTTGCGATTACCGATAGCATTTAGGATGCTTCTACCGTAGCCGTGCGCTAGACCTTCAACGTGTATCTATCTTGCATGCCAAGTTCACTAAATATGTGGATTGAATACATTGATAAAATGTATGTAACGGTAACGTAGAATGACAGCGAGAAGATTCATAAAGTGATTCTGCCTTTTCCAAGAATGCGTGGTTCAATTTGGTCGATATTTGAGTGAATTGTTTTCAATAGAGATCGAGATAATCATCCGATTTTCATTAAGCGTAGACATACTGGTTTCTCGATTGCCGAGGTTTATTACTAGGTTATTCGTTAAGATATTATCCATTTACTTGAATAATGTTTATTTGGAGTAGCCAGATAGGCTGTGCCTAGGCTAACCTACTTTCCCAACTACAGGTTTGGAAGATTATGAGAAATCGATTGCCTTTGCATGCTCTCTTTGCTTTAACTTCGTTGTGCGTCCTTGCTGTGAATTGCTTTTCTCAAGAAGATATAGCTAATAAAAAGACTGCTCCAACGAAAGACCTGTTTGATTCGAAACGCGATGCAGAGAAGGACATCTCACATGCGATCGAGCTAGCTTCGAAGGAGAATAAGAGAATCCTTCTTCATGTGGGTGGTAACTGGTGTCCATGGTGTAAAAAGCTGGACAATCTTTTTACGAACGACCATGATATTTCGCGATTACTGAAAGAAGAATATATTGTAGTTAATGTCAACTTCAGTTCAGACAACCCGAACAAAGTGGTGTTGAGCAAGTATCCCCGAGTAACCGGTTATCCTCATCTTTTCATATTGGATAAGACGGGCAAGCTACTTCGATCTCAAAGCACAGAAGAGCTAGAAGATATTGGTAAGTACGATAACCGAAAAGTGCTCGCCTGCCTTAAAAAATAGATTCTCGACCGATCGGTATCATACTGAGCCGTGCAATTTTGCTCGTTTTCACATTCGTAAATTTGAATACCGAAAGCCGGGCAAAAAATGTAGGGTGATATTGCCGACAATCAACCTAAATGTGAAACATCAAGAGTGGTTCCTGCGCTGGTAGACTCGGCCAATCATGGTCTCATTTGTAGCCCAGTTTCCCAATGTTAGGCGCACCCTTCTTCTAGGTTGTCTTTTGGCACTTGGTTCAAGCGTTTTTGGACAGCTTCCCGTGACGGGAACCTCGTCCAAAACGTCACTTCGCCATAGCGCTGCTGCATCCCGAACCGAAGCTGCCCGAACCAAGCGGGGTGCATCGTTGCAGTTTGGATCGACGTGGCCTAAGTTTCATGCCAACGGATTTAACACCGGCCTCTCTACAAGTGGCGGCTCAAATGGGCTCATGCGTTGGGATTTCACGACCGGAGGAAGTGTCTTCTCCTCTCCCGCTGTCGCCGCAGATGGAACCATTTATGTCGGTTCAACCGACTACGGGTTTTATGCGGTCAATCCTAATGGAACCGTTAAGTGGTCCATAACGGGAGGAAGTTACATCGAGTCTTCTCCTGCAATTGGTAAAGATGGAACCATCTATGTTGGCTCCGATGACGGCTACCTTAATGCGTTGACTCCTCAAGGCGCTAAATTGTGGGGATTCCCAACCGGAGGTCCCGTCTACTCGTTCCCAACTGTAGGGGCAGACGGCACGGTTTACTTTGGGTCCCAGGATGGGAATATTTATGCCGTCAGCTCAGCGGGAAACAAGATTTGGAAGTACGCGACAGGGGCAGCAATCTTTGACTCCTCGCCTGCGATCGATAGTAACGGGATCATTTACGTTGGGTCAACCGACAACAATTTGTATGCCCTGAACCCAAATGGAACTCTGAAATGGACTTTCCCGACGAACAATATCATTGAGTCGTCGGCGGCTATCGGCCCAGATGGAACCATTTATGTCGGTTCGAATGATGGCAATCTCTACGCGATTAATCCCGACGGTACGCAGAAGTGGGCCTTTGCCACCGGCAGCTTCGTTGAGAGCTCACCCGCGATCGGCAAAGACGGCACGATTTATTTCGGTTCGGACGATTACAACTTTTACGCCGTCAATCCAGATGGAACTCAAAAGTGGGCCTATACAACGGGCGGAAACATTTTCTCCTCGGCAGCGATTGGCTCAGACGGAACGATCTATGTCGGGTCGTTCGATAACTACCTGTATGCCTTTACGCCTTCGGGAACTCTGCTCGGCAGTTTCGCAACCAACGACTGGATCGAATCTTCTCCTGCAATCGGAGCAGACGGAACCGTTTACGTAGGCTCAGACGACGGCGGTCTCTACGCGATTGGGACACAAGTCAACACGGTGCCTGTAAAGACGCTTACTATCAACCCGACTTCAGTCGCGGGAGGAAGTAATTCAACTGGAACGGTGACATTGACATCGGCGGCACCAGTGGGTGGCGACATAGTCACCTTGATCAGTAGCGATCCGAGTGTGATTCCACCGGCTTTTGTTACCGTGCCAGGAGGAGCTACAACTGCGTCATTCACGATTCAAACCGTTCCCGTTCCAGCAAATGTTTCAGCTGTCGTGACGGCATCGTCGGGATCAATCAATGCAACTGCTGCGTTGAGGGTAACCGCAACGGGACCCGTCAGCTTAACGATCAATCCTAACTCGACAGTTGGCGGATCTCAGGCAACGGGAACGGTGACACTGGGTACTGCGGCTCCAGCGGGTGGAAAGGTTGTTATGCTTTCCTCTGGGAATTCGATTGCTTCGACGCCTGCAACGGTGACCGTCGCGGCTGGTTCGACAACCGCAACATTTAACATCGCTACGGTCCCGACAGCGCAGCCAGTAACTCTCTCAATTTCCGCAACGGCAGACATCTCCACGACAACCGCTACTTTGACAGTGAACCCACCAGTTGGGGCGTCACTCGTGCTGTCGCCGACTTCAGTTGTCGGTGGGACTGACGTGACGGGCACATTCACATTAAATGGCGCCGCGCCAACGGGTGGGATTGATGTGGCTCTCAGTTCAAGCTCTTCCAGCGCGGTGGCACCAACTTCCGTCCACATCGCCGAGGGTGCTACTTCATCAGTCTTTACTATTTCGACGAGTGCCGTGTCCACGCAATCGAATGTTACGATAACAGGTTCGGTTGGCGGCTCGACCAAGACAGCAACACTCACGATCGTTCCTCCAACGCTTGTGAGCATTACTCTCGCGCCTTCAACGGTTGTTGGCGGCGTTATCTCGGTGGGAACTCTGAACTTGAGTGGCCCGGCGCCATCGGGTGGAATTACGGTCAGCCTATCTTCAAATAATAGTGTTGCCCGCACGCCATCGACGCTGACGGTGCCTGCTGGGTCTCAGACGGCGGACTTCAATATTGCGACCTCAATTGTAACGGGGCCGACTAATGTGACGATCTCAGGAGTTCAAGGAACTTCAACCAAGACTGCAAACTTGACCGTCACCATCATCGGAGTCGCGTCGGTCGCTATTGCGCCATCAACGGTGATTGGTGGTACGGAGGCAACAGGCACGGTAACTCTCAATGGACCGGCAACTGGTTCAGGAATGACCGTTACGATTGTGAACAACAGTCCAACCGCTGCCTCGATGCCCGCAACCCTAACGATTACCGCTGGTAAGACATCTGGAGACTTCAAAGTCGTCACCAAGCCCGTGCCTGCTCAAAAAGTAGTAACAGTCAAGGTCACTTACAAGACAACTTCGATTTCTGGATCGATTACGGTTAACCCGCCTAAGCTCATCAGTATGAGCTTGAACCCTACATCGGTATCGGGTGGGGCACTTGTGACGGGAACTATCACGATTGGAAGCCTAGCTCCAGCAGGCGGACTTCCTATCAAACTCGCTTCCGATAAGTCATCGGTTGTGGTCCCCCCAACCATGTCCATCCCGGCTGGAAAAACAGTCGGAACATTTGTCATCAAAACGCTCTCGGTATCGGTCGATACCACGGCTAAGATCACGTCTACACTTGGGACGGACCAAGTGTCTGCCAACCTATCCGTTCACGGACCAACCATTTCCGGCATCACCTTAAACCCAAGCACCGTTGTTGGGGCAGCCTCTTCAACCGGAACCGTGACTTTGAGCGGGCCTGCTGGGTCGAGTGGGCTCGCGGTTAATCTGTCGAGTAGCGTGAACGCCGCGATTGTTCCGGCCTCTGTAACCGTGTCAAGCGGACGGTCCACAGCAACCTTTACGGTTAAGACAGTGCCTGTTTCCACGGTAACGAAGGCAAATATCTCCGGTAAGGTTGGGGCGCTCAGTCAGTCAGCAACCTTAACGATTAACCCTCCAGTTCTTATCTCCATCTCACTTAGTCCCGCGACGGTGAAAGGAGGTAAGTCGTCTACGGGAACCGTCACGATCGGCTCCGCAGCTCCAACCGGTGGGTTAACGGTTTCGATTCAGAGCAGTAGCGATAGTGCTTCAGTGGACGGAACCGCCACGATTGCCGCAGGAAAGACGACCGGAACGTTCACGGTTAGAACAACTGTTGTTACCGCTCAAACAACGGCCAAGATATCTGCCGTCTTAGGTGCGATAACAAAGAGCGCTAATCTGACGGTTACGAAGTAATTCTTAACGTTTAGCGATTGAAGGATATTCGGTCGAGTACCCAGCTCGACCGACGCTCCTGGGAGCCTCTTTGATCCAAATGGCGCGGTTAAGAGTTTCTTGATCTTGGGTGTCAGGCTCATCCCAATCCATCTTGGCGCAAGCTTCGGCAAGCCGACGGGCCTCGGCTGACTGGTTCTTCTTGAGCGGCGGATTGAGCTCATCTAGGGGCACTTGGTTTGGAGCTGCTTGATACGGTGCTAGATTTGGCTTGTCTGAAAAACAACTGCGCATCGGATGAATCGTTCGGTCGAATCGCGTCATAGGCGGCATTCCGAGGACATGGCCGATCGTCGAGGTGATTGAGGAGTGATTGAACATGTCACTGTTCGTGCCTGGCCGGGAATAAGCTGAAATGCAGAAGCAAATAGAGCGGTGGCCGTCCACGTGATCGAGGCCATTTTGACTGTCGTCTTCCGCCACGATAATGAGTGTTGTTGGCCAGAATTTCGACTTGGATAGAGCTTCAACGAGTCGTCCTAACGCGAAATCATTGTCCGCGACCTCGGCCCTTGGTGTCGGCCAATTGGGCCGAGTGCCGCCGGTGTGGTCGTTGGGTAATAGGAGGATCGACAGATTAGGCATCGAGTCCGTTCCTTCCCACTTGTTTAGTTGATTGATGAATCGGTCTGCTCGCCATTGGTCGGTGACCGTAACTGGGAACCCAATGTAGTTCGGGTCGAGGCTTTCTCGCAACGTGGCTTGTGACGAACCGGCAGTAATAAGAACTTCTCCTTTACCGCTCTTGTAATCCTCCCAGCAGCGCCTCCAATCGGGTGTTTTGCCGGTTTTTGAATCAATAATTGAAGGCTTGTTCACGAACTCACCAAAGACTCGAACGGTCTTGCCAGACGCCCTAGCTTGACTCCACAAAAATCCGGCCGGCGAGTAAGCGAGCGGGTCACCACCATCGTAAGGGTAACTACGCTGGTTCGCACCGTAATTTCTTTCTGTGTAATCGTTGGCAATACTCGAATCGACCCACTGATGCCCATCGGCTGAGTTCGTGCCAGAGATGTAGAAGTTATCAAACAGTCCAAATCGCTGGGCGAGGGCATGGTGATTGGGAGTGACATTCTGGGGGAAAGTACAAAGCGACGGATCGCCATTTCCATCCTTAATGTCGCCCATGGCGATGTCGTAAGTCAGGTTCTCTTTGATGATATAAACAACGTGGGTGAAGACGCTTGGCTCTCCTACACGCTCTGGAACCGGCAATGGCTTTTGATTGCTTCTCGGAGCGAGTGTTTTGGTCCACCCGTTATTCTTGGCAACAATTCGACTGAGCTTGCGCAAGTCTTGGATCTCATTCAAGTTGAACACTTGATAGACTCCCACCGAATCGTGAACGCCAAAGCCAGTGGTCTTAGAGATCGGGCGAGAGCCAACCCCTTTTGAGCATCCAACAAGCAGTTGGTTTTGAGTAGCCAGTATCGAGATGGGATACCAAGCGGTGGGAACGTATCCCTTAACACTCAAGTTGTTGGCTACATCCAAAACGGCAACCGAATTTGCACCACCCAAGGATGCGTAGAGGAGCTTGCCATCCCCGGACAACGCGAGGGAAGTCGGGATTTGTCCGAATGTCGAATCTTCTTTTGGTGTTATGGAAATTCGCTTTATCTCTTTGGAGGCAATTGGATCGACAACGCTAACGCAGTCCTCGTCTGAGTCCGCAATGTATAGTAGGCTCCCATCTGGGGAGAAAGACATCCCAGACGGCTGGCGCCCTACCGTCACTGACTTTGTATTGCCGGCTGGGCTATCTGTTGATATCAGAGTGATTGTTCCAACTAGCGCGGCATCCGTTCTCGGGTCAATTTGAACTGAGGTTCCAGCTGATTCTGCACTGGCAACTCCTGTACCTTGAAAAGCCATACGAGTCGTGGGATCCCCTTGCTCAGGAGACGGTGCGATAATGGTTCCACCACGATTAGCAACCGCAAGCGTTTTCCCATCAGAAGAAAGAGCCAAATTGTATGGGCATGCCCCAACGTTCCAAGTTGCGAGAATTTCTCCAGCTGGACTTATGGCTACAACTTGATTGCGGATACTTAGAGCTGCAAACACGGTTCCATTTGCGCTTGTGACTAACCCAGTGGTCCCAGGATTCCCCTTAGCATTGGACGGTAAAACAGACCATTCGGTTGTTTTGTTCAGCACCGAGCCTGTCCAGCCGAATACTCCGACTTTGCCTGAAGCCAACGAACAGTAGATTGTTTTCCCATCGGGAGACCAAGCGAGTCCAAGGGGCCCTGCAGACAAATTGATTTCGGCAAGAGCCTTTCCGGATGGTTCGGACACCAGGAGCCGAGCGTGGGTTAAGATCGCTACGAGTTCCTTGTTGGGGGATAGCGCCATGTCTTTGGGGCGAACTCCTTCTAGGCGCGTCGTCTTACCGAGGAGTTCTATCCTTTGGCCGTTCGAAACAATGAACGAACCATCTGGCTGTTGGCCGAGTTGAGTGTGCGAGACAAATACAAATCCAACGAGAGTTCCTAATCCAAGGAACGCGACCCAGCGCTTCATGCTTTTAGTCTAAACGACTTGGCTAGGACCTGTTGATAATTCACCACCCTTCAGGTGAATTCATAAAATCTTAATCTTGCGATCCGAGAGGGATGCGGACCTACCAATGACCGAATCAGTGGAAGCGGGTGGCATTTTTGTAAACCTACCTGATCGGCCATGAATGGCCAAATTACCCCCCGAATCAATCTCGACGAATGCATACAACGGATCCGAATAGGCAAACATTCCGCCTCCCCAGAAATAACTTGCTGAGTTCAAGCACAGGCAAGGAATGCCTTCATAGTGTTCTATGCGATCGACGTGTAAGTGTCCAAAGAAACATGCAACTACTGCTCCTGCCGGATTCACCCGTTTCGCGCTCGTGACGACCTTTAACACTTCAAGTTGCTCATTAGGAATGGCTTGTCCGGGTTCTGCAAATCCCAAGGGCTGATGAGAAAAAAGGAGAGTCGGCTTTTTTGAATTCGATAGTGCTTCTCCCAGCCAATCAAGTTGTTCCTGATCGGCACAGTTACAGATGGCATTGTCTGTAAAGTAGTTGCCGTTAGCATAGGGAACCAGTTGGTGATTCTTCCGAAAGTGGTTGAGGTCCAACGTGATGATCTGATAGTCACCAAAATCGAATTTGCCGTATCGAGCCTTCATTCCCCATTTCGACATCGCAAACGACTTATCGCATTTGTCCATATCGTGGTTGCCTAACACATGTAATTTGGGTGTATGGACGGTTTGGAACAGATCGATGCATTCTTGGGATGCCGGCTGCGAGTAACAGAAATCTCCCATTTGAATCGTGAAGTCAAGATCGTCATGTTTGCTTACATCTGAGACAAACGCTTTCAGACGAGTTAAAGCGTCGGGTGCTAAACCATGATGCAGGTCGGTTATTGCAGCGAATTTAAGCGGCCTTCTTGGGCTTCCAGGCAAGGGAAGTGAAATCCAACGCGAACTGACAACTGCTCCAATTCCATATGCACCGAGAGCTAAGAATTCGCGACGATTCATGGATAAAGTATAAGGGTACGTAGAATCAATGTGCCAGATTTTTGAGAAACGGCTCGGGTAATCGAATAACGTGCCAATATTGCTAAATATGGAAGGTTTCCCTCTACTTTCGGGCCCCATGGGGTCACTTGCCGTTCCACAAAACGGTCGAAGCATGCGCGCAACATCGACGTTTCGCGAAGGAGCGGACGGCAATTATGATCCCAACGCACCTCCCAAAAGTGACCTAGAAGAGAAGAGCAATCGAGATAATTTCAGGATTCCGGGAGGGCAAACTCACGTTCTCATGGACGTTGAAGGTCCTGGAATCATTACTCACATGTGGATTACGTTTTTGGGGCCCGAGCCCCATCCTTGGGCAAAGGATGGCTCGGCAAATCACCAGGAATTGTTGCTAAGAATCTATTACGACGGCAACGAACGACCAGGAGTGGAAGCTCCAATCGGTGACTTCTTTGGTGGATGCTTTGGCAAGAGGAGCGAAGTCATTAGCATGGCGGTCGTGACTGAGGGCGGAGACTCGAATAACTGTTTCTGGCACATGCCTTTTCAAAAGTCTCTTCGAATGGAGATTGTCAACCAGAGCGAGAAGCCCTTGAGCCTGCTCTATTACAACATTGACTGGATCAAGAAAGATTATCTTCCTGAGAACACACCCTATTTCTATGCTCAATACAACCAATCCTATCCTTTAGAAACAGGGGAGCCGTATACGCTTTTGGAGACGGAGGGCAAAGGGCATTATGTAGGAACTGTCTTTTCCGTCCGGACCCGCAGCCCATTCTGGTTCGGTGAAGGTGACGAAATGGTAACGATCGATGGAGAAGCTATTCCTTCGGTTTGGGGAACGGTAACTGAGGATTACTTCTTGTGGGTCTATGAAGAATTGTGTGGGTTCGCGTAGTCTTATTGCGTGCGTGACGTAGATTTCTTCACTTCTCTTTTGGGCTTGACTTCTTCTTGGTCTGTGTCTTCGGTGGATCTGAGCGAGGAGTCTCGAACCGTCGAGATTC
>CAIUHP010000056.1 GCA_903899015.1 uncultured Armatimonadota bacterium
GCTTATGGAGCAGTTCTTGCCTCGGAAGAACTAGAAACAGTCGTAGGCTCCCGATGCATTCGAACAAATGCAGCTGCGATTGCGGGATCAAATTGCTTGCCCGCGGCATTTTCAATTTCAGAGATGGCTATTTCATGACTGAGGCCTTTACGGTATGGGCGGTCACTCGTCATTGCGTCGTAGGTATCTGCCACCGCTAGAATCCGAGCCACATAGGGAATATCCTCGCCTACCAAGCCATCGGGATAGCCTTTGCCGTCCCATCGTTCGTGATGACTTCGCACACCCGGTAAGAGGTCGGCTAGTTGAGGCACTTTGCCGGCGATGAGCTCGCCTAATGCGGCATGCGTTTGCATCACGCGATGTTCATCGGGTTCGAGTGGTCCCGTCTTCTTGAGAATGGCGTCTGGTACGCCAATCTTTCCAACGTCATGCAAAGTTCCACATCGAAAAACTCTATCGACAGTCTCAGGTGCATCGCCTAGCGCTGTTGAAAGTCGAGACGCATATTTTGCAACGCGCTCGGAATGTCCATTGGTATAGGCATCTTTTGCGTCGACTGCGGCCGCAAGTGCCTGAATCGTTGCAAAGCTTCCGTTCTCAAGTGAGTTGTAGAGTAGAAATGGATCGGTCGCTTGATCTGCGCCCGGTACCGCGTTAAACAAGCAGACGCGGTTTCTTCCCAATTGCTTAGCGCGTTCAAGAGCAAGCTCCGATGCTAGGATTAATCCATCCTCACGCGAACTATTCTTTGGGTATTCAGAACAACCCGCGCTAATCGTTACCGGACACCGGTCTTGTTGGAGCCTAACGCGAAGGAAATTGATAATGACCGCAATCGAATCTGCATCCGTATTGGGGAGTAAGGCGGCATACTGATCGCCTGCGTAACGCGCCAAGACGCTGAATTCTGGAACACACGATCGAATAACGTCTGCGACCTGCCGTAGGACTTCATCACCTTTAGCTCGACCATTTTGCTCATTGAATTTGTCAAATCCGTCTATGTCGATGAGTGCCAGCGTCATGATGCTGTCGGCAGAATCACAGCGTCTCGCTTCTTCGGTGAGACGTTCGCGGAAGCTCCGGTGATTGCGCAGTTCGGTGAGAGGATCCATGTCAATCATCGCCAGCAACCTCTCTTGTGCGAGCTTTGAAGCCGTGATCATGTCATTGAACGAAGCCTGAAGAAGACCAATTTCGTCTTGGCGGGTAACGACAAATATGTCCGGCCACTGGCCCGATTGAATTACTTTGGCGGCTTCGGCAAGAGAGGCAATGGGTTTGGCAAGTCCTCGACCCACGGCAACCGCGCCAACAAGGCTTAGCACCAAAGAGAAAGCGAGGACACTCATGAATGCGCTACGAGCTTCTGTATAGGGTGCGGTTATCGACCGTGTAGGACGGAGAATCACGAACCCAAGATTCTCCGTGCTATCTGCACCGGGAAAGCTCTCTCGAATGTATACGTAGTGTTCGCCGTTCAATACGACGTCTTTTGGGACCCCATTGTTTGTAGCAGGGAATAGGCAGCATTGAATGAGCTGGCCACCACTTGACCTTCCACAACAAGCCCAAGTTCATCTCCCATCTTCTTGGCCAGGCTCTTTGCTTGCTCCGGTCCGATCTTTTCGAAGAGCGAGATGGCACCCTTCGAAAACTCACCACTCTTGATGGGCACCGTGGCCATCAAGTAAATATTCCGGCCCCCTTGGACAATGGAATTTCTTTCCTTTCCCGAATTAATAGCGGCCACTACTTGCTTTTTCGCGCTGCTTCCCAACTGTGAAAGTTCAGGCGATTCGCCAAGGGTTTTCCCATCTGGATCGACAATTTGGACTCCATCGACCGAGAATTGTTTTTCCAGAGGCTGAATTTCGTTTTTGATCGTCGCGGGATCGCCAATAAAGAACAACTCACGAATTCGAGGGATGCCTTCAATCGCGAAATGCGCTTGACGCTTTAAGGTGGATGATCTTTCTCCTAAGAACAAGTTGAGCTGCAAGCTCGCGGCAGTTGCGTCGGTCTCAATCGTTCGTTCAATCTGCCTCGAAGAGAGGGAAGAAAAGGTAAAGAGCATTACCGCGCCAAAGCAAGCGATCAACGCGGCCGTGAGAGCCGCTATCTTTGTGGACAGGTTGGGTCGGATCATCCTTATCGGCGCAGTTGGAAATCAAGATGGGGTGACTCGGCGGTAGAGGTGTCCAAAGTCGCTTTTGCCCCACTCTCGTGCCATACCTGAGCTTTGTATCTTCCACTCGGCACACCCGGAATGAGATACTGTCCCTTCTTATCAGTCATCGTGTAGTAAGGCGTGTCTACAACCATCACGTACGCGCCCATGTCGGGATGAATGCTACACATGATCACCGCAAGACCCGGCTGACCAAAGACACGTGATTTCTTTGTTCCCTTCGGATAGTTTCCAAGATCGAATTTGGTGCTATTGAACTCTGTGAAAACGTTGTGAAAGACAATGTCGTTGTTGGGGAAATCCACTTGAGTGCCGACCGTAACCACGCTAACATGCGGGATGAAAGTTCGATCCCTTTGATCGACAACTGCACGTGCAAGTGGTTTGGCGTGAACAGATCCAGTGAACCAAACTATCGCATTCGCGGCGGGACGACCGTTAGGAAGGATCACTTTGCCCGTCACATTGCCTTCATGCTTGAGAAGACTCATGGTTACCAGTGCTACAACTATCAAAACTGCACCTGAAACATTCCTCGTAGACTCCAACCCGCGACACTGGCCGCCGTTGCGTAAAAGCTGTAATTAAGCTCATTTCCCCAACCGTAATTTAAGCTTGCGGTGAAATTCTTGTTGAATATCTGCCGCATGCCAAAGGTTGTTAAGACCGTTGGGTTATCGGAACCGGGAGCCCGAATTTCTTCTAGCCGGGTGATGAATTCTGTTCGAAGCTTTGAAGGAATTCGATAGTTCGCATCGATATATCCACCCGTGCAAGATTGCGGACCTACTCCTGCGAAATACTCGCCTTTAAAAATCCAGTGAGGAATGGTGTACCGAGCGTTTAGGCCATATATCTTCTGAGAGAAGTCATTTTGTGCGAGAAGCTCAGCACCTAGAATCAGGTCACCAAGGCCGTATTGAAGGGTTAAAGTTCCGTGATCCACCCGGTTCGGTCCGATCTGTATTCGATTGAGTTGAGTGTCTACAAGAGATGCTTGCACTTGGAGCGGTCCAGCATTGAACGTCCCTTCGATACCTGAGTCATCTCGATCGAGTGCAGTGTTACCAACCAAATTCATTTCCCGAATAAGTGGGGTGTGATTGATTCCAGTGTAGAAAAGCTCGCTCCAATCGCTGAATCCAAAGCTGGTTCTTAGCCGACCCACCCGCGCGGATAATTGATTGGATTCATACCGCACGTAGGATTCGTCGTAGCCTGTGAAACTCCCGCCATCCCAACCAGACCAGGTAGCGGACCAGTTCTTAGTTGCCCGTCCGTGTAACTCAGCCCAAGTAGTGGTTTGCTTGGTGCCACGTAATTGGTTGTTGGAGAGAAAGTAAGTTTCGATCACTCCAGACACTGAAGGTTGCACTTGTCCAAGAACGATGGTGCTCATGAGACATGAGCCAACAACGAGACTGAGACGACCGACAGAAGGAGCGTACGGCACGATGGCATCTATTGTGGGGACTTCCAGCTAAAAAGTTAAGGTGGAGATTGCATTTTTCGACATTCTAGACGCCTAGACTCGAAATAAAAGAAAATATTCCCTTAAGCATCGGAATCCGTGAGCACAATAACTCTATTTAATACATATTAAGGCATTAAAGCCTGTTTTTCGTGCGAGTCGGTAGACCCCGTTGACTTGAGGTTCTTTCTAGATGACCGTGATATCGGGGATCCAAACCTTGTCACGTGTTAGAACTCGGAGTGCAATAAGTGCTTGAGTTTTGGAAAGACGAGATAAAATGATGTCAACCCCCAATGATTAAATCAATTCCTTGCCGCCAACTAATTTTAGTGGGCTTGTTGACAGCACTTGCTGTTCCAGTAGCCATTGCTCAATCAGCTTCGCTTACGCTTGATCCTAAAGGCGCCGTCAAGGCGCGGCTGGGATACTTTCCGGTCCAGATTAAGCTTTCCGACGAAAAGCCAAAGGGGATCGTTAAAGAGCCTGAATATCGAGCCAAGCCTAAGTACGGCGTGATTCATTTAGGAAACGGACCCAAAGGTGATTACGCGTTTGCGCTCGATGAGCCCGCGGATGCTGACGGCAAGATTTACATCGACAAGAATCGCAATGGCGACCTTACCGACGATGGCGATGGAGCTTGGAACTCGAAGCGTACCAAGGGACGCGTCATGTATGGCGTAATGGATGTCACCCTTCGGGCTTCATATGGAACTGCCACAACGGAAACGAGTTCATCGGATTACACGCTCGGTATTTACCGTTTTCCTGATTTGCCCGCTCTTATCTGTTACCGCGAGTCCTCACGCAAAGGTCGAATCGTAGTTGACGGAAAGGGACATGATGTAACTTTGGTTGAGAACGATGCGGATGGCGTGTTCAATAAGTCTGCCGCATCCGCTGCTGATGCGGGCAAGACACGACAGCTTTGGTTGTTAGTCGATTTGAATGATAACGGTAAACCGACGATGGTCGATGCCCGTTCTCCGTTTAAGCTCGGCGATAAGGCTTACGAAGCGAAGATTTCGGCTAATGGCTTTAACCTGAGGCTTGAGCCTACAAGCAAGCCAGTAGTTGACCTGACTCCAAAAGCTGCTCCGACTCCTCCACTCTTGAAGAGTGGCGCAGTGGCTCCTAAGTTTGTAGCTGAAAAGTGGGAGGGTGGCAACCTCAATCTGTCGGACTACCAAGGCAAGGTTGTCGTTCTTGACTTCTGGGCAACATGGTGTGGACCATGCCAAAAATCGATGCCTCACGTCGAGAAAGTAAACCAAGCTGTTAAGGGCCAAGATGTGGTGGTTCTGGGCGTTTGCGTGTGGGACGATAAGACCGCATACAACGAGTGGGTTCCGAAAAATAAGGACAAGTACTCGTTCCAGTTCGCTTTCGACCCAGCTGGTCGAGGCGCGAATAATATTGCTGCGAAACTGTTCAACGTCAGTGGAATTCCGACCACTTACGTGATAGACAAAAATGGCAATGTCGCCGATGCGATTGTGGGATTTGAAGATGGTGATACGCGACTGGAAGCCGCGCTGAAGAAACTCGGCGTCAAGCTGTAATCTGCTCACAATATAGCCCGATGCGTCTCCATATGCATCGGGCTTTGTTACGCCCAAGTGAATCGACTTTTCCAAAAATAAGGGCTTTCCCGTCGGCGTTGGGGAGGGCAATAATTGCTGCCTTCGGCAGCACTCATCCTAATCTGGTCAAATCTCTAAGGTCCGTTAAGACGTCTTAATCATCGCAAGCTCTTAACATTAGCGTTGGTAATTTGAAGGGTGTTATGAAGCGCGCCTTTACCCTTATTGAACTTCTAGTCGTTATTGCAATCATCGCAATCTTGGCCGCGATTCTGTTCCCAGTTTTTGCTCAAGCCAAGGAAGCCGCCAAAAGAACCTCGTGCCTCAGTAATGTGAAGCAACAAGGTCTGGCCTTCACGATGTATGCCAATGATTCCGATGACTACACGCCCATGTTTAAGAATGCCGTTACCACGGATGCGAACGGGAATTGGGCTTCTGGTGGTTATTGGTTTGACCTACTCCAACCATACGCAAAGAATTTCGGAGTGATCTTCTGCCCCGACCGTCATCTCGTAGACAATGGCCTCAAGAAGTATGAGCCGAATTCAACCACTTACCTTGAGCCTGGATACGGATATAACGATGGCTTCGTCAGTGACAGCGGTTTTGGTTTGACCAGTCAGATGGTCACTCCGGGCTACAACAATGGAAAGAGCTATCGTCCTGGGAAGAACGAATCGGTTATTGCTTATCCGGCAGACATGGTTGCTTTTGGTGACAGCTATGACACGGGAAGCATGTCCGATGCGATGGACAATATCTTCTCCGGTCCTGACGGCCCATCTGGTACAAGCAAAATCCGTCATGGAGGCAAATTGAATTTTGCATTCGTTGATGGACACGCAAAACTGATCACGATGGTAGCGGGAATCTACAACGCGCCTGACGGGCAATACTTCGTTGCTCGTGCCTCCGCTATGGCAGACGCTCTGAAGTGGTGCTACGACCCGAACGCTTCGTCTGACTATGCGTCATTCCAATCCGACACATCCGGATATCCAGTGAATAGCGTCAACGAAAGTTGCGGTCAAGTTGTTGCCGACTGGTTCAACCCTTCCTACTTCACTCAAATCAAATAGCCTCAAGCGCGATCCGCTTCTGCGGATCGCATTTCCTTCTACCGATCATGAGAAGAAAATCCTTACTAAAGCTCAGCCATATCTCTCTAAGTCTGCTTACGCTCGGAATCATTTGTCTCGTTGGTTGTAATGGACCTTCCCAGGAAATGGGTTCCAAACCGGCTGACCAGCTCAATCCCGCGATGACGGCGCACCAAAAGCAAGTTCGACTTAAGAACGCTCAACAAACTGCCCCTTAGCTCAGAATCCGCCGTCAAGTTAGATTAATGAGTCCAGCTTGGCGGCGCATTCTCGCGTAAGAAAGGGCTAATTGAAAAGTTCGCATTGCGTTTATTAGTGTTAAGCTACTCATAGTCCATCTCCGAACTTTGTGATTGGGCTAGGGTGGCTTTTTTGTATTCATTGATTCAACTTTCTTCGCGAGCAATTCAGACATGCAACAGGTTGCGAACCCTGCTTGTATTGAGCATGTGTCTTGCCATGCCTCTGACTGGGTTTGCACAAACCTTGAAGAAGGTAACGATCACTCCAGCCTCCGTGGTAGGTGGAGCTAGTGCGACCGGCACCGTTACGCTTTCTGCTAGGGCCGGTACTGGCGGTAAGGTAGTAACACTTACAGCGTCGAACACTTCTGCTTCGGTCTCGGAATCAGTTAATGTTCCGAGCGGGGCCTTGACGGCATCGTTCACAGTGAGTACTGCGGCCGTTCCCGCGAATATAACCGCTACGATCAAGGGAGTTTTAGGGACTTCTTCCGCTTCCGCAACTCTCGCAATCACGGCTCCCAAATTGAAATCTTTATCGTTCAATCCGAATTCGGTTGAAGGCGGCTCTCAATCGACCGGCACGATAGTGATGAGTTCTCCCGCGCCTGCCGCCGGGTTAACGGTGACGCTCACTTCGTCCGAGGTCGCATGGGGTGGACCGTCTACAACTACAATTTCGGGTGGTGCTTCAACCGGAACGTTTACATTTGCGACTCATCCTGTAACCAGTAATCGAGTGGTGAAAGTGACGGCGAAGCTCAATGGTGCGACCACTGTCGGAACGCTCACCATCAAAGCGCCGTTGCTAACTAGCTTGATGTTGGACCCCAGCACTGTATCAGGTGGATCAACATCGGGCGCGACAGTAACGTTAAGTGGGCCGGCGCCTACTGGCGGATTGAAAATTACGATTCAAAATACTTCGCCTTCTGCAAATGCTCCCAAAACTGTCACCGTTGCTGCGGGTGCCACGTCGGTCGATTTCGTGATTTCAACGACCAGCGTTACGAAGCAAACTACTTCTAAAATAACCGCTCTTCAAGGCTCCGCTAAATCCACGGCGACTCTAACGATCGTTCCCCTAGGATTTTCAAGTCTTACGTTTGACCCATCCACTGTTACTGCCACCGGAACCTCAACTGGAACGGTGAAGCTCAACGGGATGGCTCCGGCTACTGGTTTGGTCGTTAAGCTTGTGAGCAATCAAGCAGCGGTAATCGTTCCTGCCAACGTAACCATCTCGGGAGGCGCGAGTAGTGCAACATTCACGGCGACAACCCAAGCCGTCCCCTCAAGTTTAACGGCTTATATCACGGCCGGTTTTGGAACCAATTCGACCACCGCAACCCTAACCATCAACCCGATCCTGTTGGTAGGGCTTTCATTGAGCCCGACTGCAGTAGTTGGTGGCACAACTTCACTCGGCACGGTGACACTCAATACATCGGCTCCATCAGGTGGACTTGTCATAGCGCTGACGAGCAATCAAGCGACGGCGACTGTTCCGCCTACTATCACGGTGCCCGCAGGTGCTTCAGGGGCTTCATTCACGATTTCGACCGTAGCGGTACCAACCCAAGTAAGCGCTGCCATCACGGCAGGTATTTCAGGTTCGAATTTGAGTGTGAATTTGACCGTTAATCCTCCGGCAGTTACGGGCCTTACCCTGGACCCAACGACGGTTATTGGCGGTGCGTCGAGTACTGGAACCGTCATGATTGGAACTCCTGCTCCGGCCGGCGGTTTCGTGGTCAATCTGTCGAGTAGTCAAGTAGCGGCAACGGTGCCCAGTTCGGTAACGGTTACGTCAGGAACGACTTCGGCGACCTTTGCCATCTCGACGATCAACGTCGCGTCACAGTCATTGCCAAAAATTACCGGATCGAGCGCGACATCTTCTGCGAACGCTACTTTGACGGTTAACCCGATTGGATTGACTGCCGTAACACTGAATCCAACTTCCGTTGTTGGAGGGACGTCGTCAAATGGAACCGTGACGATCAATGCACCCGCACCATCCGGTGGAACGATCGTCTCGTTAACGAGTTCATTGAATTCCGCAACGGTACCGAGCACGCTGACGGTCCCAGCCGGATCAACGTCGGCAAACTTTACAGTTCAGACCCAAGCGGTCGCATCGGTCCAGACACCTAAGATCACTGCGACACTTAATGGATCCACCATTTCGGCGAACCTCACAGTGAACCCTCCGTCCCTCGTGAGTTTGAAGTTCAATCCAAGTAGCTTGGCTAGTGGGACAAACTCAACGGGAACACTTACTTTGAGTTCTGCTGCACCAGTCGGTGGCTTCTCGATAGCGTTAAGTAGCGAGCAAGCGTCAGTGGTTCCTCCAGCTAGCGTTTCGATTGCTGCTGGTTCCACGACTGCGACTTTCATTGCCACAACAAAGGTAGTGGCTGTTTCGACCGTAGTTACCGTCACTGCCACAGATCCTAATGGGGTTGCGGTGACTGGAAAGCTCACCATTGGACCTCCGCCTGCTCAAACCGTATCCATTCCGGTTACGGATATTGCCTTTGATCCTATTTCAGGCAAGATCTGGGCGGCCATCTCGAGCACGGGTGGAACTTATGCCAACTGTGTGGTCGCGATCGACCCAAGCGATGGATCCATCGGAAAGAGCATCAACATAGGTGCGACACCGGGGCATATTGCGATCACCGACGATGGACAGTTCGCTTACGTAAACATTCCGAATGACGGATCCATTCGTCGAGCAGACCTGAATAGCGGAGCAACGAAGGCTTTCGCAATTGGCGTCGGGAATGTTTTTGACCTTGAAGCAGTGCCTGGATCACCCCATGCATTCGTGGTCGTAGTTGATCCCATTGGAGGAGTAAACGTTAGCGTTTGGGATGATGGAGTTCGACGGGCTGGTACTGGCGCGGGCGGGTCGGCAATTAAGTTTGCTGGAAGCAGTTCGCTCATGTACGGAGATGGTGGAGACAGCTTGTTTGTCGACACGCTCGACTCCATGGCTATCAATTGGACTCAACAGATTCCACTTCCTGTTTCAGGACTTCAGTGGGCAAACAATCTGATCTACACCAACACTCCTAGCGTGATTGACCCTATTCAGAAGATAGTCGTGGAATCTCTTCCGACAACAAACTTCTTAACCGATCGAGGTGTAGCGGTCAATTCAGCTGAGAATCGCATTTACTACATCACGTGGGACGCATCTCACAACAAGCGCATCCTTGACTTTGATATGACCACTTATCAGGAATATCCGTATATCGATTGCGGCCTAATTCCTGGTGGTGCCAAGCACATCATCTCGTGTGGCAATCACACCGTTGCCTACTATATCTTCGGTTCGGGAGTCACCCAAAACTTGATTATCGTCCGCAACCTTCCCTGATCGGAAACCTATCCAGATTTCGCACTTTGAAACCTGGATAGGTATGGGTTGACTTTGCTGAACGCATTCAGTAGACTGCCATGAACGGTAATAGCTGGGCCACGATGCCCAGCTTTTGGCAATGGCGCTAATGAATCACACAGATTCCCGAAGTATTTTGGGTTGTTGCTCTCAATTCTTTCAGAATGAGAGCACGATGTTACGCCCTGCCCCTAACTCATTGTTCCCATTTACTCAATTGTGCTCCTGCCCAGCAGAAGGGATTCAGCATTGAGACAGCGTAAGACTTTGAGCGACGTCGCGAAACTTGCTGGCGTGGGAAAGGTAACCGTTAGCTACGTGCTGAACGGAAGGGCAGCCGAAGCACGAATAAGTGCTGAAACGTCGGAGAGAATTTTAGCGGCCGCTCGAGATTTGGATTATCGTCCGAATGCCCTTGCTCGTATGCTTCTCACCAAGCAGACAGATACGATCGCGGTCGTCTTTCAGTACGCAGAATATTTTCGCTCAGCCTCATCTTTCATAGGTGACGTCATGCGGGGTGTATGTGATGGATGCGTTGAGTCGGGAGTCGACTTGATGCTCCATACCAAAACACCATCGGATCTGATGGCAGAAGCCGACGCGCTTACAGATGGTCGAGTAGATGGCGCCCTCGTGCTTCGAGACGCTCACGACGAGATGATGGAACTGCTGTTTACGCGCAAGTTTCCGTTGGTTTTATTCTTCAGCCGATCCGAAGATCCTTCCGTACCGTTCGTGGATCTAGATAATTTCATGGGTGGCAAACTGGCGACGAATCACCTGCTGGAACTAGGGCATCGGAAGATTGCGATGCTTCGTGGATCACCTCACTCTGTCTCCTCCAATGATCGCCACAGCGGATTTCGAAGTGCACTTGAGGCGGCTGGTGTCGCGTATCGAAGTGAATTCGTGCTTTCCGATGCACAGCCTGACTATATCGAGTCGATGGTTCGCATGATGACTGGACCTGATCGACCAACTGCCATTTTTAGCTGGTCAGACGACGATGCGTTTCAATGCATGAAGCTTCTCACGGAGTTTGGACTCAACATTCCAGGGGATGTCTCGATTGTCGGTTTTGACAGTTCCAACGCTTGCGAGCGGACTACTCCGGCCCTTACGAGTGTCAATCAGCCCACGGTCGAAATGGCGCGTAGGGCTACTCAACTCCTCGTCCAGATTGTTCGGAACGAACAGATATCTGGGCCACACCAAATCGTTTTCCCGCCCGTTCTCGACATTCGAGGTTCTACCTCCCCGCCATCTGATTCCCAATAAAGGCTTTGGTTCGACAGTTCAAATCTGTTCGTGTTCGTTCACAAAGAGGTGATTATATTGAATCGTTCTATTAACCGTGCATTTACTCTTATTGAGTTATTAGTCGTTATCGCAATCATTGCGATCCTTGCCGCTATCCTGTTCCCAGTTTTCGCTCAGGCGAAGGCTGCTGCTAAGGCCACAGTTGCCATCTCCCAGATGAAGCAGCTTGGCACTGCGATGGTGATGTACTCC
>CAIUHP010000057.1 GCA_903899015.1 uncultured Armatimonadota bacterium
GGTTGTTCTTGACCAAATGGATGAACTAGGGCTAAAGCACATGAGGCAAGCTCTAGAACGGCAGCTCGAATCGCCGAATTTTGCGGATCGTTCGTTTGAAGAACGGCTCTTGGAAATCGTGGAGTATGAACGCGTGGAGCGCGACGACCGGAGAATGAAGGAAAGGATCCGCAAAGCTGGATTCTCCCTAACCGCCCGCTTAGAAGAACTCGACAGCGCAACGGCAAGGGGTATCGAGCGCGGAACACTGGAGTTTTTGGGACAAGACACCTGGGTGAAAGAACATCGGAACGTTGCCGTGACCGGGGCAACCGGCGTTGGCAAGACCTTCATCGCAAGCGCTCTTGCCCATCGGGCTTGTCAGTTCGGATTCAACGCGCGCTACTTTCGCTTGCCACGGCTGCTCCAAGACATGGAGATCGCAAGAGCGGCGGGTACGTATCGCAATCGCCTCGCTTCGCTTGCCAGAACAGACGTTCTCGTACTCGACGACTGGGGACTTGCACCCCTCGAACCGGCGGCAAGACGAGATCTTCTAGAAATCCTCGATGATCGTTACGAAAAGAAATCTACCCTCATCGTCGCACAACTCCCAATGGAAAACTGGCACGCATGGATCGCCGATCCCGCGCTTGCAGATGCAATTCTCGACCGAATCGTCCACAATGCGTACTCCATTCATCTCACAGGAGAATCCCAAAGAAAGACAAGAGGACTCAAAAAACAACCCACCTAATGTAAGATCCAATTATCGACATTTAGAAACGCGAAAGGCACCTCAAAACTTGATCGCTTTCAGTCGGAAACTTAATCGCTTTCGAGCGGAATCTTGATCGCATTCACCGGAATACGCAAATGCCCCTGGAATGTCGAACTGCAGTCCCTTGAGCCTGTAGAATGAGGAGACTGTCTATCGACTAGTTGGTGCCCGCGGGTGGATCAAAGCTGTTCCAGCCCCACTGCGACATCGTTTTAAACGGGACAAACGTTTGCAGTCCCGTGATATCCATCCCAAACGCAAACTCCCCATTCCCCACCTGCATCGGCATATTCCGATCGAGCTTGGTCAGAGTGACATTGTGTCTCCGCACCAACGCCATCCGATCAATCTTTGCGTCCACCGCCATCGATAGAACCGGGGCAACCAGTAATAGGGCAAAAACAGAGTTCCGTTTCAACAGAACGACAGATTACTTCGTAAAACAAAGTTTAAGAAAATGGGTCGAAGCGCAAATTGGACTTTCACGACCTGCAAAACCGCACCAGTAATTAACACCGCTGGCCGACTTGGCGTTTGGACTGGAATCGCACCAACATCAGTTCAGATCCTGACACGAAAGCCAGGCATCAATTATCACGTGAGGTGGAAGCGCAAATCGAAAATAGCGTTTCTTCGCCTCACCCGGGATACCCTTTGTAAGAATGGAACTGATAAGAACTGCTTTGAGCTAATTGAAAAATGAAATCATGTTTGTGCCCACACGGAACTATCACTTGAACCCACGGACACCTTTCCTCACGGTCGATAACAACTTCAATTCGTCACCCAGTTTCTTGGTGTTGCTGTCTTGAAGCGATTAAAAGTATTTATCACTTTGAGCGCTGTCACAAGTCTGTGTAGTTAAGTCATTAAAAGTATAAAAGCTTTGTTGTTTGGTTCTTGTAAGCATCACTTTCATTACCGACCTAGACCTCAACGCCTTCTTTCAAGACCAGCACTATATTGCCATCACTTTGCCAAACTGAGAGCTTCGGAATGTGCACATTTAATATCGCGAGTGTTCCTTGACTTCTGGGCCCAGTTACAACCTCATTATTTGAGCTTCAACTTACGGTTTTTGCACTGACTTTCGTTGAATCTCTGATACTTCAGCCTTTGTTACGGGATAGGGAAAAGGAGTAGCAGGAAATCCAGCAAAAGAATCGGAGTCGGCAGAAAACCTCTTTGGAGTCGTAGCTGCCCCGTCTTTATTTACATACCAGTAGAGTAATGAATCATTGACGGGAAGAACTCGCCAGTAGCCAGCTAATCCCCTGACTTCATCAAGTTTTTTCTTTACGTTTCGTCCGATTGGCTCCCTGACGTCCATTCCCCTTCGAGATAACATAGCAGTTAGCGTACCGACTTTGTCCAGGAGACCAGGAATTACGACAGGCGCTGTAGCTGAGCAGTCTAGAAAGACTTTCCACTCAAGATGAATAGTGCCATCTCGGCCCTTTGTTTCGAACAAAAGCACAAACTCCTCTTTTGTTTTCTGCGTGTGATGTTCCTTTACGTTTACTTTCTGAACGTAGTACCTTTCATTCGCGCTTCCCACTGGAAAGTAGATCTCGGTTGAGTAGTCGCCGAGCATGTCGTGGTACATCCAATCGCGTTCACTCTGCCAGCGCGAAGTTGAGCGAGTCCATTTATCGCCGAATCGAGAGCGACGCTTGCCTAAGTCATTTATGCCTGCAGTTGATCTAATCTTGGGTTGCGGCGCAATAGTCGCATTGGTAGTCACAAGAGCAAATAAGGCGAGAAGTCCGAGCGACGCTCCGATTTTCAATGTCGAAACCCGTACGAAATAAAGGCTATTCATGAATCTGTCCATTTGGTTGAAGTTTTATCAGGACAATCGCACGGACTAGAAACCTCGTGGAGGTACCCAGCAAGAGGAAATTTGCTCGTAACTGTGTAGTCAGAAGTGTTGTCCTCAACTGCTCCATATGCAGCTGCAGACCATGGAGTGAATAAGCTAGTGGACGAGTCTTTTACTTGGGGATTCGACCACCAAGCCAGACTGTGTTTAGCTGTTACCGGCGTATTCCATCCAGCTCCCATAGCCATTTGTGCTAAGCCCGTCGTCTTTATATTTGGAATCGTTATGGAATCTTCGGTCCCAGCTTTACATGTGGCGTTTTTTCCTAGAATCTCAAGACTAATTAATATTGAAGAGCCGGGTGAACAAGCATCACATTTCTTTTTGCCACCCGAGACAGTTGGCTTTGTAGTTATAAACCAGCCCGAAGAATCACCGTTCGGGTCGCAAGAAAATGAAACACCACAGTCAATATCGGTACCGCCTGGTCCAGCGAAGCTTACGTAGAAATCAATGTATGAAGAACCGGGTGGAAGAACATCGCAACTATTCGGCAATGTAACATATCCTTTGACACCAAGAACTGATTTTGTCGATTTAACTCGCGCATAGGACTCCTTTGCCGCAAGCCCAGAAGGATCTGCCAAATAAAGCGGATTTGAGTCAATGTAACAGTATGGATTCTCTTTTGGCCAAAGCGGGTCAGCAGTTGTCCAGATTGCAGATGTGCTTGAGTAATGACGTCGCCGAACATAAAAGTCGGAGTTGGGTAAGCCAGTCGCCCGATAGCCGCTCCCTCCATTCCATAGATAGAACGGATCGGCTCCGATACCCGTCTTGGCTAATAAGCCCCCACAAGGCTTGTATTGATAGGTGTTCTCTTCAACTCCATTTAGAACAGTCTCAACCACCGATCCAAGGGCATCAGTCCCATAGTTTCTCATGACTCCGTTGGTCATTTCCCCCATGAGCATCCCGTCCATCGTAATGTAGTTAGTAACCGCCATGGTTATGCCCTTCCCTGAAGATAGTCTTGGCCATCCCAAACCAAGGTTGTTGGAACTCCAGAGTTCCATTCGCCTCGTTTCAGCATGTCTCCCGGATAAGTGTAAGAAACGGACTTTCCAGTCGCCAGATAATTCGACAAGCGATTCTCCTTGTCGTACGCCATTGTCGTTAGAACGCTTGCCGCATTCACACCGGAATTGTTTCCATTGGCGTCAAAGGTGTAAGTCGTTGTACTGGCCCCAGCTAGCGCCGTCACCAAGCGACTCGCGAGATCATAAGTGCTCGTTGTCAGCGTTCCTGATTCATTATTAGTCAGGATGTTGTCAACCGAATCATACGAGTAGTTATAAGTGTGGGTGTTGAACCCAGTCGTGTTGTCCTGCGTCAGGCGGTTCTTAGCGTCGTAGGAATAGGTGGTGTTGGACCCATTGCGAAGCTTCTGAACCGTTCTGTTGCCGACTGGGTCGTAGGTAAGCGTCTGGCGATACGTTTCGCTTCCAGCGACCGTGCGAGTAATCGAAACAATTTGGTTTGCGTTGTCGTACGTGACCTTCTGAAGCAAGCTAGGCCCTGTCTGGCTGATGGAGATTAATCGACTCACGGCATCGAAGATTCGAGAAACTACCGCGCCACCTGGAAGACTCAGTGTCGTCTGACGCCCATCCGCATCGTAAGCGTAAGTTCTTACTCCACCATCGGGATCGACAAGCTTCGTTCGCTGGCTTGCTAGGTCGTAAGTATAAGCCTGGTTTAATGCTCCAGGATCCGTCTTACCGGTCATACGGTTCACAGAGTCGAAGGCATAAGTAGTCGTTCCAGTCGAGTCCTGCATGGTGGTCAGATTGCCGACTACATCATAAGCTTGCGAAACCCGGGGCGCATCCGCATAGACTCGGAGTGTCTGCCGCCCAACATTGTCATAACTCATCGTCGTGACATCACCTGAGGCGAACATTCGCGTTACCATCCTTCCGTCCGCATCAAATCCAAAGGTCGTTGCAAAGTTAATCTGGTTCGCAATCGCTATCTGCTCGTTCCGCTTGGAATAAGTCATCGTAATCAGCCCACCTCTAGGATCGGAAATCACCGTGCGTCTTCCGTTCGCATCGAAGGTGTAAGTCACTCGGTTGCTCAGAGCATCCACTTCTGCTTGAACACGGTTCAAAGCATCGTAAACCGATGTTGTGCGGTTCGAGTTCGCATCAACTCGAGCAATTTGGTTGCTCGCGGCGTCGTAGAGGAGAGTCGTAGTGTAGCCGAGTGGA
>CAIUHP010000058.1 GCA_903899015.1 uncultured Armatimonadota bacterium
CCGAAGCAATGGCGCCGCCAGCCTCAATCTCCTTAAGCACTTTGAGGATCTCGTCCTCTGAGTAACGCTTGCCTTTTCTCATCGATGTAATTCCAGACGGAATTCACACTTCAAGTGGGTCAGCCTAAGGGGAACAGGTCAGCCTCAGCGGTAAATTTAAGTTTAAGAAGTTGCGGAAATTTACAGCACCATCTCATCGATCGACAAAGAAGAGGCGAACCTGTGTAGGTTCGCCGGGAATTTTCAGTAGTGTTGGGTAGATGGCTGACGCTGTTGCCAGTTCAGCTCGGAGTATGTCGACCTATGCATCGGCCGTGAAACTGGAGCCCGGTGGAAGCATCGATCTCGAGTCGTATGTTGCACTCAATGCATCGCTCGGGGATATCGAACGGATCACCCTTCATACTATTGCCGCCCACAACTCTCAATTGGCAGACCTGTTTAGACATTCCATCATGTCCATGCACTCAGCGAAAATCCTAGGGCAGGATAGCCAGAGCGGAATGGTTACAGTCTGCTTCCGCGATGCGGCGAGAGTTCAGTTTATTCTCTCAAGGGTCCACAAGATAGAGACGTCATACCTTCACGCGGTAGGAGGAGTTCGATTCTGCTTCCACTACTACCATGAGGAGAATGACGTGTACCAGTTAGTAGAAGCTTTAGAGTCAATTTTAAGCCGCGAGTTTATCGATACGTAGAGCCGGTCAAAGTTTCAATATTTGCGCAGCTTTCTAATCTAAAGTCCCGAGTCCAAATCAAACATCGGTTGAATTTGCGGACACTTCTAGAAGCGTGAGGCTTTGCCAGATATTCACTATCCAAACGATCATCGACCCATGCAACGGCCCTTACGACCAAGCGCTAATGCTACATTTCCGTACGATCTCACTCCGAATCCTGATCTAGCAATGGTAACGTAAATAATTACGAGCAGGTACATTCAATGCAATGAAAGTAGTAGCAGCCAACTGAACTCGCATAATTACAGGCATCTTATACATTTGCAGGAGAAAGAGCCGAAAAGTAAACCCAAATAGTGATAGAGTCTGTATCCTGATAGGCATGGAAGAAGGCAGAACTAATGCATGTAGACGGGCTGGCGGGTTTTCATTACCAGAAGTACTCGTTGTAATCTCGATCATTGTGATTTTAGCAGGGTTGCTCTTCCCAGTGTTTTCCGAAGCCAGGGTTAGTGCCAAGTCGACCTCCTGTGCCTCAAATATTGGCAGTTTAGTAAAGGGTGTGTTTCTTTATGCATCGGACTACGATGACCGATTTCCAGCCGGAAAGGACTGTCTTGACAAGTATTCAGCAGTAGGATACTCGGCAGAAGGTTTGGCGAAGTTACGTGCGGAGCCACTTATTCCTGTCGTACTCGATCCATACGTAAGAAGTGCTGATTTGTATAAATGTCCGCTAGACTCGGGGTTAGCTGTTGTTGAAAGTGATTTCCCTACGGCAGCCACGTTGACTCCAACAGCCTTCAGCGCATGCGGCATGAGCTATGAGTATCACACGGCCCTTGGAATAGAGGCGGTCCAACTAAGTTCTCTCACCAACCCGGCGAGTGTAGTTCTGTTAGAGGATGCTGCAGGGCACTGGCATGGCTTTGAACCCAAGGCAGACGTGAAAGATGATCACGCGAGTTTCGCGGCTAAGACGCGAGGCTATCGATATAACATAGGATTTACAGATGGGCACGTCAAAAACGTCGACTATGACGTGAAGGAGAGTGCTTGGCGTGCTGGTTAGGCTAACAAAACTCATTGGAATTCGAACAGCGTTGCCTCTTCGAGTAATGCTAGGAGCAATTTTCGGAATTGCGCTTATTGGGAAAGTTGGTCAATTCCAGGAGTTGGTAACGACGCTCCAACGTTCGGACCTCGTGCCCATGGGATGGGAAAGCGGTGTTGCTTTGGGAATAGTTACATTAGAAGGGATCCTCGCGATTTCTTCGATGTTTGGGCGCATCGCACATCTTTGGTTTACAGTATCCGCAGGCTTGAGTGCCTTGTTTTTTGGATATTCACTTTGGCGCATGTATCAAGATATCCACGCTCCATGCGGGTGTTTTGGACTACTGTTCCGTCTTGAACCTTGGCAATCCTTGCCGTTGACGGCATGCATGTGTGCCGTGGCCATGCTCGGCCTTCGAGCAGTCGACGAACTTAAGGCGGATTCAAGCTCTGATTCGCCAACGACAAACAATGGCTCTATGAACTTCTGTGTGGGCAATCGCATTTGAGTGGCGCTGTTCTTCCTCTGATTTGAACCTCTAGTGCCCATGCGCAGGTTCAAATCAGAGGAAAACAGCGTTTCTGATCCGGCCAGAACCATAGGTTGAATC
>CAIUHP010000059.1 GCA_903899015.1 uncultured Armatimonadota bacterium
AGTTTGTAGTTTCATGTTGGTTTGTTCTTTAATTCCTTGTTTCGATTGACTCGATGATTCTTTCGATCAACGTGCCTTACTCCTATAGTGTTACTTGGAGAAGAACTACCAACAAGCCGCACCTTTCCTGCACCGCCTAACAACGCATTACAACCGGGACGGGCTTTCTAGGTAACGGATTTACGTGAGGAGCGCTTTGTGCTAACCGAACCTGTTTCGTATCAATCTCAATTAGAAGTTTCTCCTCAAGCAGAGACTTTGGCGGCTGCATTCTTAACTACAAAACGCTGCCTGTTGAGCATTGAACGTAAACGAGAGAAAATCAAACAAGACTTGCCCGCGAACTCAAGTAGTTCTTACAGTTATTTTCACAAAGAATTCCTATAACCCTCTTACCTACATATTTTCACATAAGAACCTGTGATCGATCGCAAGTTAAGAGAGAATAACGGTTTCCTGAGACTGCAAGCGTTCTCAGCATTTGGAGCAAAAGAAAGGATAACTTCCTTAACGTTATAGGCTCAAATCTGGTTAGATGGAAGCCATTTTCTTATTCGACGTAAGGATAATTTCTTCATAACACTCATTTTCAAAACAATAAACAACAACGACTAGGCAATTTAGTGAAAGGCGTGTAACCTTTTAGTGTGACGCTAGCAGTCCCCGATCGATATCGAGATGAAGTCTCAAGAATGATTTTTTCAGATCTAGAAGAGCTGATCTTCATAGTTGCTAGTCACTACGAACAAGGTTGGAGTCGGGCTCAAGTTATTCAAGGAATCATTGAAAAAGGATGGTCACGAAGCTTTGCTGAATGGTATGCCAGAGAGGCAGAATACGAGGGCTTTCAAATGAAAGTCATTCTGCCAGCTACGCCTATCGCTGAATTGTTCGTTAGCAAAAGAACACGATCCGTCGCGGCTCACGAGCCTGCGGCTTAGCCTGATTACTTTGCGGTGTAAACCAGATTTTTTTGCGGGTCAAAAACTTTGGAGATTTCGTTGGACTGTAATTCGACGACATATCGAACGGGTAACAGGATCACTCGGAGAAGCGCTGGCCTTGCTTTGGTTAATGTGGCATCGTCAGTCACCATATCATCAGACTTACATGTTGCTCGGTCTAGGGACGAAAGTTGCCAACCGCTGAACCGATCTGCCCGAGGAGAAACGCGCTCTGCTCGTATATTCAGATCATGCAAACAGTTAGGATGCAAAATCATATCAAAGCACGAAACGTCGTTTAGTTGGGAAGGCTTGAGACCAAGCCTTTCGCCGACCGCAAATTATTGGGCTAGTAGCGAGAGGGTAAACGTGCAGTCTTGCCTCGAATGAGAATAAGGATCGGAACCGAAGTCTGGCTCTTCGATGTGCCATGCTCCCGGCTTCCCTTTGAATTTGTAGGGACTCCAACCATGTAGAATCGCCATTCCGTCACGGAAAGCGATCTACCGCTTATCCATGGTCTCTGACTCTGAAAGCATCTAAAGTGCGAACACTTTCAAGCGTTCATCGCACTGAATTGAAACGGCACCGGCAGTTCGAGTGTGAAAAGTGCTGACCACCGTTCTGTCTCCCCATCGTGTTTAAGCAAGAACGATTGAATCGCGATTCGATGGATTTGGTCCACCAGCAAGGCAGGAGTGCTTCTAAACCCAATAGACGTTCTGAGAACCCGGTAGTGCACATGCGATCGCCATGGCGGCTGAAGACGATCCAGATACTTGAAGGGCGACTTCAACTTGAGCACCACTCTGAACGATGCGAACACCTTTAATCTCGATCCCTTCGTAATTCAGTTTCTCAATGAGGTCGTGTAAATCAGACCGCTTCTCAAGAGTTAGCTTCAACTCGGCCGGAGCCGTTATGGGTCGGAATTTCTTTTCAAATTTGTCGACATAGAAAAGCGTAATCACAGCTAAGGCAGTCGAGATTGTTGCGACGAGGAAATACGGACCGCCCCTTCCAACCGCCATCGAAATGGCGGCAGTGGCCCATATCGAAGCGGCGCTGGTCAAGCCCTTGATCTCGGCTCCCATACGTAGGATGGTCCCTGCACCAAGGAAGCCAATGCCGGTAACAACTTGGGCAGATATGCGGGTGGGATCGCTACCGGCGTAAGAAGCGCTCACGACGGTGAATAGCACGACTCCAAGGGCGACCAGCATGTGAGTTCGCAATCCGGCCGGACGCCCGTGAATTTCTCGTTCAAAACCAATAGCCCCGCCTAGAACGACTCCGATTCCCATTTTCAAGAGAACCGTAAACGTCACGCCAACTGAAGCAGGGTTAAAGATCTCTTCCATGGCTCTTCCCTACTTATTCCAGGCTGATTCGCCCGACTGTAAGCTCCAATCGTTTCCAAAAAAGCCACAACCCTTTACCGCTTTGGCTCCGAGTCGAGGAGCGTCCGCACTCATTACTGTCCAATCGGGATAGGCAACTCCGCTCGTAAAGATGGCCAGTCGATCGGTTGTCCGGAATCCTTCCATTCCGGTTCCAGTGATGGCCCCAACCATGACCCACTGGCCACGTGCTTTATGCGGGTACACGAAAAGACCGGCAAGATCAGCACCTTTCAAGATTTGATCTCCAACCTTGAAAGTGTTGTTGGTTACCTGAATTGGGCATGAACCGAGCAGACTTTTCCATGCGGAGTTCGTGTCGGCATTGCCATACAAAATGACGTTTCTTTGCCAGGAGGTTCGATAGTTGCGATCTTCAACAATTTCGACCGAACCGTTGCCCCGATATTCGAACGTCTCTGCGTCGAATCGAGCTTTGTCACTAGCCCACTTATTTTCCTCGGGCGATCCGTGGGTGCCCACTACGAAGATAAAGCGATTTCGATAGACATTCTTGAAGGGACCGCTATTAGATGGGGATTTGGCTCCATCGGAAAGGTGGCCGAATTGCCACTTGCCATTGGTCTGAACGACCACTGACCCCTTCGCGACTTTGCCCAGTTCCTGATTATCAAGGGTCAAAGCGTTAAATGCTCGATCCAGTCGAAGAGCTGCGACATTGGTTGTTGTGCCAACTGTAGCGTCAATCTTGACCGTCGATGGAACCATCGCGTGAACCTGCTCAAGGACGGTTACCCACTCATCGTGCGATGAAACGGCAGGGCTCGGCGTGGTGAAGTTAATGGAATCTCGCACAGTGAGCTTCGTACTCTTGATTTGATCGAAAATTCCCGGCCAATCGACACAGGCTGCACCCATATTGGGAAGTCCCCACCAGTGTCCCGCACCCGGCTGCTCGTGATATTCGAAGCTAGCATGGATATCCGTCAACACTTTCTTCATCGTGCGCGCTTCTTCAACCGGCACATTATCATCGGCGTCGCCGTGAACGATGTATGTCTTTTCTTCCAAAGTGTTGTTCACTCGAGCAAGGGTGTCGCTCGGTGACATCGCTTGAGTCAGAAGTGACTCGACTGGCGACGCGTTACGCGGTTTATATCCTCCCGCGTAAGTCCAAAAGGAAATCCATCCTGCACTCGGTGCAATCGTCGCAAACGTATCGGGATAGAGGGTTCCAATGCTCCAAGTTCCATGGCCACCCATTGAGTGCCCCGTTAGGTGGACGGAACTGGGATCATGGACGAATTTCTTTTTCGCAATGTCCAAAACTTCCATTGCGTCCAAGCGCCCAATGTCTTCCCAATCAAATCCGTAAGGTCTTCGATTTGTGGGTGCCACGAGAGTGCACCAATCTTTGTTGGAATACGCAGCCGCTTGACCAATTCCTTCGACACTTGCACCATGTAGGCTCAGGATGAGAGCGTCCGACTTTGACGGCTTTTGCGAAGGATTGACTCCGTAATACTGCAGGCTCCCGTCGATATCACTGATGAATGTCTCACGATGCGTTTCGTTGGGCTTCTTGACACTGAGTGTAAGCGTGGAATGGTCGCTCGCCTTCCCATCGTCTACTGCGATCTGGAATTTCTGTTCGGCACCTAGCGGTCCTTCTGGAACAAGCAGCTTGACCGGCACCTTTCTTAGTGACATCGCGGGCACAACTGCGGCCCCCGATACTGCGACTCCCATGCTATTGGTGGTTGTAACCCGATAGGTCTTGCTCTTGTCGGTGTTATTCAGGACAACTACTCCCGCCCATACTTCCTTAGGACCACCGACTAAGATGTCAGGAGTGGTGAGGTCACCCATTTCAATTTGAACCGATCCCTTCGGCGCGGTAAGTGATGCCCGAAGACTGCCACGACCAACCGTAAACAGGAGCGTATTCTGACCACGGTGAAAGTTGACCGGCAAATGAAGATATCCATATGAGTAGGGATCACCGCCTCTCGGAACTCCGTTCACATAAACCAAACTGTGTCCGGCCGCGTTTAGGATTAAGGTTTGGTCTTCGCCAAGATCAACGGTCGCCACAAGATAACCGTTTCCAAGCCCCCCGAAGCTACCGTCCTTACCGGCGGCAACATGGTGCCACTTTGACGAGCCACCGCTTGCAGTTGGACACGTGTCTCCTTCCTTAGGCATCGACCATTTACCGTGGACGATTTGATCTTGCACCGAGTCGAAAAAGACCGGTAGACGGCCACCCGCAATCACGCCGCTAATGGCCAATCCATCGCGAATTTCGATCGGGGTAGACGTTGCTTGATTGGGGTTTACAGAAAGCGATAGAAGAACGGAAGCGAGGACTATCAAGGTTTTCACAGATTATCCGATCATTAAGGAAATCTGAACATTTGAACCCAATTAACCGGGTTCGAACTGAGCTACCACGTGATAGACATGCCAATGTTTGTCCGTACCTTGTGAAGTCTTCCCATCTCGCTCTGCTTGCTCCCAGTACTGGATCGAAAAAGGCTGCAATAGCTGCCTGACTTCCGATTCGGAATGCCCCAAGTACCCTTCCTTGACCCAGTCATCCTTGAGTCCAAGAAACTCCGCTGCGAAGACACATTCTGGCTTCATCGATGCTAATAGTCGCGGCCAGAATTGGGCGAATTCTGTGGGGGTTAAGAAAAATAAGCTGAATCCCGCGATCACCACATCATAAGATCTCGGTATCAGATCGAACTGCTCAAATCGCGACTCAACAACATTCGCAGTGGGTGCACGTTCTCGAATAATTCGGACCGCCTCAGGTTCAGCATCGATGGCGGTGACGGTCAGCCCTTTTTCGATCAGATGGACGACTCCCATCCCGACGCCCGCTCCTAGCTCAAGCGCATGCCCCGTCTTTGGAAGTAAGGGATCAATCTGCCGGAAAATTGGATGCAACGGCTTGTCCAACATAGAGGCGAAGTATTCGCTCCATGTTGAGACAGGATTTGGTCGCGAAGCCATGATGTAAGTCTAGAACTCGGCGTGGCCGGGAGTTCGATGGTAAGGGATAACGTCTCGAATGTTCTTCATACCCGTAACGTAAAGAAGCAGCCTCTCGAAGCCGAGTCCAAAACCAGCATGGGGAGCGGAACCGAAGCGACGGAGGTCGAGATACCACCAATAGGGATCCAAAGGCAGGCCAAGTTCGGTAATGCGTGATTCCAAGACATCCAGCCGCTCTTCACGCTGCGATCCGCCGATGATTTCGCCGATGCGTGGAGCAAGTACGTCCATTGCCCTGACCGTCTTGCCGTCTTCGTTCGCACGCATGTAAAAGGCCTTAATCTCTTTTGGATAATCGGTGAGGATGACCGGGCGACCAACTTTCACTTCGGTAAGCCATCGCTCGTGCTCGCTTTGAAGATCGATTCCCCACTCCACGGGATACTCAAACTTCTCGCCGCCTTCCTTTAGGAGTTTGACGGCCTCCGTATAGGTCAGTCGCTCAAATGGGCTATCGACCACATGGTTGAGGGTCTCCAAAAGCTGAGGTTCGATTCGCTGGTTGAAGAAGGCAAGATCGTCTTCGCAATGATTGAGGATGTCCCCGATGACTTCCTTTAGGAATTCTTCTGCGAGATTCATGTTTCCGCCAAGGTCGCAGAATGCCATTTCCGGCTCAACCATCCAAAACTCTGCAAGATGTCGACTTGTGCTTGAATTCTCGGCTCGGAAAGTTGGACCAAACGTATAGACGTTCGTCATACCCATCGCCAATGTCTCGGCTTCAAGTTGTCCGCTCACCGTGAGATAGGCAGGCTTCCCGAAAAAGTCATCTTCCGGGTTCATGGACTTCATTTTGAAGACTGGCTTGGACTTCTCACCATCGGTCGACGGGCCTTCGTGAGCTTCCAAGAGAGTCGAAACGGCAAACATCGCGCCCGCACCTTCGGCGTCACTTGCGGTGATAATGGGAGTGTTTACGTAATGGAATCCGCGCTTTTGGAAGAACGAATGAATGGCGTAAGAAGCTCGATTTCGAACTCGGTAAACCGCACCAAAAGAGTTTCCTCGGGTTCGCAAGTGAGCAATTTCGCGAAGGTACTCGAAGGAAGCTCCCTTCTTCTGAAGTGGGTAAGTGGTCGGGTCGGCAGCACCGAAGATCTCAACGGACGTTGCCTCTAATTCGACCGCCTGGCCAGCGGCCGGTGAGGCGACGATTTTGCCATCAAACCGCACGCATGCGCCAGTTGTAATAACTTTCAACGTGTCCGCTGCGATCACACCTTCATTGACGATCACTTGAAGGTCTTTAAAACAAGAGCCATCACTTAGCTGTACAAACGAGATTCCTTTGCTGTCGCGTCGAGTTTTGACCCAGCCGTAAGCGGAAGCTTCCGTGCCTGGGGTGAGGTTAAACAGATCGCGGACGTAGGTGCGCCGATAGTCCATGGGTGGCCCATTTTACCGCTCATAACTTCCTAACTATGGGCGTAATCGACCGAAGATTTGAGTCTCGATGACTTGGAACCTATGCTCGAGGTCGATCTGCAATTGGAACGGTCGAAAACACCTCTGGCCCCGCTTTCAATATTCGTTTCACAAAGGGTTCGATGAAGGTCCTTTGCATCGGATCATTTACCTTCACAAATTGCTCTGACAGGTTGCCTCTTTCGGACTTCACCCAATGTATTGGCTGGTGGGAATTGATATTTCCGAGTTCAATCGAGAGCATTGCCCACGAAGCCTCGCTTGGTGAATCAGGCTTTGTTGGGAGCAGTTCATATTTCAAGACCATCTTGATGAACGCTTGAATGGAAGGCGAGATGATGCCGCTCGTCAAAAGCTTGGCATTTCTCACATTTCTCGTTGTGTCTCCATTGGCTAAGTAAATTGCGTTGGGCGTTCTCAAAATAATGCGGAAATCGGGCGGCAGGTTCACGTTGATTCGGCCGAGGTCAGATGTCACATTGATGACGTTTACTCGCGGTGCCGCCCTCATTCCCCCCATTCCTGGGTGAGGCATTTGTAATCGTCCCCCTCCAACCCGTGGAGGTTCTTCGAAAGCAGTTGGACTGTGAAACGACGGATGGCCGGGTACCGATGGAGTGATCGTGTTGTCGGCAATCTGGGCTCCTAAGCTTCTGCCTAACACCGTTTCGCCAGGGTCGTTCGCCTGCCCAGGATCGAAACGCATCACGGTCGGAGGAGAGCTAGTCACCTGTTCGACTGCGGTTCGGGGACGTTTGCCAGTGTTATCAATGAATTGAATTTGGTCGAAGTCCTGCATCGCACCTCTGACTCGTCCTTCCTCGATCGACGCACGAGATTTCAAAACTCCAAATACGAGTCCCACAATCAATTGTGCCCCAACAATCGCCATGTAAGGTCTAAACTGCAGGCCCCGCTTTGGGGCGACGGTCGTCTTCTGACTGCTAAGCCATTTCTCCATCGACATTCTTCCGCGAGCCTGTCGACGAAGGCTTTCAAGCTGGTCCGGCGGAATATCTAAACGACGAGCCAAATCGTCGAGATCAAGAGGATTGCGTTCGAACCATTGAGCAACAATAGCACCGGCCTCTTCGCTTGAAATTTTCTGAGAACCGTGATTATCCATTGCGGCTAAGTTTCCTCACAAACATGACTCATCCATCCGTATCCAAGACGGCATGGACGAATATTCATTCCATCTTAACAAAACTTTTTGAAGTGGTTGAACAAATTATGGGTTTCTTCTGAACGAGTCTTGCATGGTGAGGGGAACCTAAAACGATCCAAATCGCCTGATCGATGAATCATTTGAAGCGTGTTCTTTGGTGCGCCTTCCAAGCATAAACCGTCTTCGATTCCGTATAATCTTAAAAACCCCACAAGCGTTTTCCCGCTAGGCGTATGCCTGGAGATCGTAAATTGGGGCGTTCTGGAGGTCTTGAAGCTTGACGAAGTACATTTTTGTAACAGGGGGCGTTGTTAGTTCGATCGGTAAGGGTATTACCACCGCAAGCCTCGGGAGACTACTTCGTAATCGTGGCTTCACGGTCGCTCCTCTAAAGCTCGACCCATATATCAACGTGGATGCGGGCACCATGTCGCCTCATCAACACGGAGAAGTTTTCGTGACCGAAGATGGCGCGGAGACTGACTTGGACCTTGGTCACTACGAGCGATTCATGGATGTGAACTGCTCGGGTGGATCGTCACTCACCACCGGAAAAGTGTATAGCGCGGTCATCTCAGCCGAACGAAGGGGTGACTACTTAGGTGGTACGGTTCAGGTTATCCCCCACGTTACCAACGAGATTAAGCGTGCCATTTTAGCATTGGGACGCGAGCAAGAAGCGGACGTAGTTATTGCTGAAATCGGCGGTACCGTCGGAGACATTGAATCGCTTCCCTTCCTTGAAGCCATTCGACAAATGCGGACGGACTTGGGACACGAGAACACGATGTATGTTCATGTCACGCTGATTCCCACGGTTGGCCCTTGGCAAGAAGTCAAGACCAAGCCGACTCAGCACAGTGTCTACAAGCTTCGAGAAATCGGTATCGCACCGGATGTCCTGGTTTGCCGAAGTGAAGTTCCGCTACCAAACGACGTCAGAGAGAAGATCTCACTCTTCTGCGGTGTTCCTCCACAAGCAGTTATTGAGTCAACGAATGTTGAGACCATTTACGAGGTTCCGGTTATTTACGAAGCCGCAGGTCTTGGAGATTTCGTTGTCAATCGACTGAATTTAGAAAGCCGAGACGCCAATCTTTCTCATTGGAAAGCTCTCGTAGAGACGCTCAAGAATCCCAAGCTCACCACAACAATTGGAGTTGTTGGGAAATACACAAGCAACGGCGATGCTTATAAGTCGATTGCAGAAGCGCTCATTCACGCGGGAATACCTAACGACAGTGCGGTCCAGATCAAATGGATCGAGAGCGATAGCCTAGAAAACGATAAGAACCCGGTCGATGCTCTAGCCGGGTGTGATGGCCTCGTCGTCGGGCCCGGATTCGGAGCTCGCGGTATCGAAGGAAAGGTCGCCGCAGTTCAATATGCTCGAGAAACGGGCTTGCCGTTCCTTGGCATCTGCCTGGGGCTTCAAATGGCTGTCATCGAATATGCTCGAAACGTCTGTGGACTTCACGGTGCGAACTCGGAAGAGATGGTCGAGAACCCTGCTTACCCGGTCATTCACTTGCTGCCAGAGCAAAAGCATGTGACCGATAAAGGCGGTTCGATGCGGCTTGGAAGCTATCCCTGTAATCTCGTGAACGGCACATTAGCAGCCCAACTCTACGGAGCGAGCCGAATTGAAGAGCGACATCGACATCGCTATGAAGTCAATAACGATTTCCGTGAAAAGCTTCAAGAGCATGGAATGATCACTTCCGGCGTTTCTCCGGACTACCGTTTGGTGGAAATGATTGAAGTGCCTGCACACCCATTCTTCATAGCTACCCAAGCTCACCCAGAATTCAAGTCAAGACCGAATCGACCCCATCCTCTGTTCGAAGGACTCGTAAGAGCGGCAGTTGAGAAGAAGAATGCGGTTGCTACGTCCGTGGTTTAAATATGCCATTTACTAAAAAGCCGGCTTTCGAGCAGTTTCGAGCAACCCTGATCTCTTCGGGAAAACCTATTCCTGAAAAGGAAATGGTTCCGATCCAAGCTGAGATTGTCGCTCATCTCGATACGATTAAAGACCTCCTGGTTCAAAAGGTTCGTCGCCAAGGTCACAAGGAAACTTTGATTGAAATCTCGTCCAGTTGGGTGGGTTTAGATGGCGATACTCGAAATGCCATCGCGACTCTCAAGAAGAGTTGGCCCGCCGAGTTGTTTGGCAACATGCAAGAAATGTCTTATATCGAGCCAGATGACGAAACGGTCATTCTGCAGTTTGCTTGTCGCTATCCGGAAAAGACCTACTTGACGGGCAGAATTCTGATCACATTCTAGGGTCCGGTCCGCTCTGCTGGAAGCGACGAGTCAGGAACTCCGTTAAGTTAGGATCTTGGAATTTAAACCCTGCTTGGACCAGCCGTTCAGGCAGGATATGTTGGCTGCCTATCACGGCATCGGCAAACTCGCCCAACAGCGTCCGAATCGCGAAGTCTGGGACGAAACCAAGCACCAATCGTCTTCGTGCCTTACCCAATGCTTTGTAGAATCCAAGATTCGTAATTGCGGTTGGAGAGACCAAATTAACCGGACCCGATAGCGTGTCATTTACCAACGCAAACTTCATGGCCTCCACGCAATCCACAAGGGATATCCATGGTAGGTAGGCCTTAGGAGCGGTAGGAATATAGAAGGGAGACAATTTCAGCATTGGTGCGAGAGCCTTCAAAAAGCCGCCCGTCGGATCCATCACGTTCGAGATTCGAAGGTTGACCACTCTCGTGCCAAATTCGACTGCGCGATTAGCCTCCGCTTCCCACTTTTTGCAAACATCGGCAAGAAATCCGTTTTGAGGATCGGGCATTGAATCCTCGGTGAGCGTTTCATTGCCTCGATCGCCATAAATTCCAACCGCCGAAGCGCAAAGGAAAACCCGAGGAGGGGTCTTGAGGCTGCCCATCCACGTGACCCAATGGCGAGTCGAGTCCACTCGACTGTCTAGGATCTTCTTCTTCTTTTCGGTGGTCCAACGCCCCGCCACCGGTTCCCCCACCAAGCTGATGACTGCGTCCACTTGATCGGGAGGATCCGCGTAGGGGGCTACTTGCACGCTTTCCGGCAAGGAAATGCTTCGGCTAGACCGAGTCAAGACAACGCATTCGTGTCCTTGACGAGCCAATAAACGGACGAGATTTTTCCCGAGAAATCCGGTGCAGCCGATGAGGAGTATTTTCACGGTTTGTCACTTACAGAGAGAAATTCAAGATTCACTCTTTATCTCTCCACCATACTCTTCGACTCCGCGCATCCAATCATTCGCGAAAAGAAGGCTTTCTATCGTTTAACGTGCCTACTCTGAGAAGTAAAGGCACACGAATAAACGCATGTATGGACGATTCATGAAGGAATAAGCCCTTCAGGGGTAGAACATTGGAGAAATGAACGACGACATTGGAGTCGACCGAAAAATGAGCGCTCAGGACGCTGAGGCCCTGATGAATCGCGTGATGAAGAGACAGGCAGGATTAAGCCTGAAGGTAGCGATCGTTTTTATCTCGATCCTTATCTTGTTACCACTCTTCAATCTTTTCGCACCCGAGCTTGCCGCGACCTCCATCGCGGGATTTCCCCTCACATGGCTTATTCTTGGAGTGCTCTTCTACCCTCTAACCTGGGCACTCTCTAGCTACTTCGTCAAGCGAAGCGATCAAATTGAAACGGAGATCGCAAAGGAGGAAGCAAAGTGAGCGGATTACCTATTCCCCTTATATTTGTGATCGCCATGATCTTGGCAACGGTTGTGGTGGGGGTGATTGCAACTCGCAAGGCATCCACTGCAGCTGACTTCTATGTCGCTTCCCGATCGGTAGGCGTGGTGATGAACGCCTCCGCGATTTCAGGCGAGTATCTCTCAGCTGCGTCGTTTATGGGAATTGCCGGATTGGTTATGAAGAACGGCTACGATGCCCTTTGGTATCCGGTCGGGTACGCGGCAGGTTATCTGCTGCTACTTCTCTTCATAGCGGGTCCCCTTAGGCGATTTGGCGCATTTACGATTCCCGATTTTGCCCAAGGCCGGTTTGATAGTCCAGCTTTCCGTAAGATCGCCGTCATCTTTGTTCTCTGCATCGGGTTCTTTTACACGATGCCTCAGATGAAGGGTGCCGGACTTACCATGGGCACGATCCTGGGATGGCCCTATTGGGTAGGAATCCTTGTGGTTGGCTCCGTGATTACCTTTAATGTGTCCATTGGAGGAATGAAAGGGATTACGCTCGTTCAAGCCTTTCAATACTGGGCGAAAGTGTTTGCAATCTCGCTTCCGCTCTTCATTTTGATGTCGGTTTTTGGTAGTTACAACGGCGGTTTGGCATCGATCGGAGCGAACCCAAAGGGAGCTTCCCGAATTGAGGCTTCCGAAACCGCTACCGTCAACGGGGCGGAAAAAGCTCCTCTCAACACTTTAACGATGTCCGCGGCCGAGACGACCATGATTCTCTTCGAATCGGATCATGCGTATCGCATCGCCAAGATTAGTCCCGCAAGAAAATCGGAAGCAGGCGAAGACCCGATTCCCCTTTCCAAGCTGGTGCGCGCACTCAAGGCAGGCGATCAGGCAGACGCCATGCGTGCGGCGGTTGTTTCTGGCAAGCCGTTTGACGTGATAACCGGCGGAGCACTTGTTTGCGATCCGGTTGCGGTAACGAAAGGTGGAGAGCCGGTGCTTAAAGATGGCAAGCCGGTCAAAACCGCGGCGAAAATCGAATTCGAGAAAGGAGGCACGATCACGTTTGCCTCGGCGCGAGCCCGAGCGAATGGTGGTCAGCCGATGAAGGCGGGCGAAGCGGACCCGATTGTTCCAAACTCACCCGCAAATGGTAAGTGGCTCAACCCTTATGGTCCCATGGCCAGTAAGTGGGGGTACCCGCTTCTTTACACCTATTCGCTCATTATTGCACTGGTCTGCGGCACTGCCGGTTTGCCCCATATTCTGGTGCGGTTCTATACAAACCCAGACGGGCGTTCCGCAAAACGCACCACCCTTTGGGTGATGGTGATGCTCGGAGCGTTTTACGTTTTCACTCCGATTTGGGGACTGATGGGCCGCCTCCACATGCCTCAACTCTATGTGAACGGTGGGTTCGACAGTGCGGTCATAAAGCTACCAACTCTCATGGAAAACAAGCTGCTGGGCGACATCCTGAGCGGTGTGACCAGTGCCGGTGCATTCGCGGCCTTCATGTCTACCTTCTCTGGCCTCCTCGTTTCGATGTCGGGAGCATTTGCTCACGACATTTACGGACGAATGCTTCGCCCCAATGCATCCCCTCAAGCTCGCTTGATGGCTTTCAAGGTGGCTGCGATTATGGTTGGTGTCATTTCCATGGCGCTTGGACTGATGGTTGAGACATTTGACATCGCAACAATGGTTGGCTGGGCATTCGCAATCGGCGCGGCATCCTACTTCCCGCTTCTGCTTCTCGGTTCTTGGTGGCGTGGGCTTACGAAATACGGAGCCGCATCGGGCATGTTGCTTGGCGGACTACTTTCGTTAACTGCGATCGTCACGAATATGCTCCTCGATAAAAAGGTGCTTACTCTCGACCTTCCGCCCCTTATGAGAGCGCTGATGGAGCAACCTGCCATATGGGCAGTACCACTTTCAATCTTAACGATGGTGGTCGTTTCAAAAGCAACGGCAGATAAGCTTCCGGCCGATGTCACCCTCAAGATGCTGAAGCTTCACGCTCCCGAAGAGATGGGTATTTCGAAGAACTACATCGATAGTTAATCGGTCGAAGTCGCATATCTCCTCTAATCGCCAATCGGCCCTGCCGATTGGCGATTGATTTACGAGGTTGATTCCTTAGGCTTGAGCGTTCGGAAATATCGAGCGATGTCTCGAGCTAAGGTCGAAGCTCTTCGACTGTGGTCAGGGAGGAATCTGTAACAACCACAAGTTCATTTTTAGGCGCAATTCTGTTCTTTCCGGGCCAGCTTATACTAAGTCATACAAAAGCCGAGCCAAGATAAATCGCAAATCTTATCGTGTCCCGGTCTCTCCAGCGACGCTCAGAAGAGTGCTCGTCAGCATCACAATCCGGCCCACAGCCAGGACATTTGGCTAACCTAACATGCTCAAAAGGATCTCAACTGTTCGGGAAGCCTCAACCAAATTCACAGGAGAAACCTGCCAATAAGGAGTCAAGCCTAAGAGTGAGGAGACAACTTTTGGGTCTATGAAGAATTGTGTGGGTTCGCGTAGTCTTATTGCGTGCGTGACGTAGATTTCTTCACTTCTCTTTTGGGCTTGACTTCTTCTTGGTCTGTGTCTTCGGTGGATCTGAGCGAGG
>CAIUHP010000060.1 GCA_903899015.1 uncultured Armatimonadota bacterium
CTGCTCCTCCTTGCCCACAATCTCTCAAAAATTGCAGCCTGAAGCAACTCGGAAGCTAACGGGAATCGATATTGGTTCGCAATGGGCTCCATTTATTGTCGATTAAGGCAATAACTACGTAATTGCGACGCAGCACGTCCAAAACAACAGGCTCAAACAGGAAAAAGGGCCGCCTTTATGAGACGGCCCCTTTTCATATCTGGTTGAGTGATGACTAAGTAAACTCGGCCATGTCGTTACTGCTTGTAGCACTTGCGCTTGCTGGAGGGCAAAAGCCTATGGAACTTGTTTGGACTCCCGTTGCACCAGGAGTTTGGCGTGCTCAGGTTGGTAAACCTGATGGCCCGACGCTTTTGTCCGCTGCTCATGATGTCCCGAGAGTGGATGCGTTGAAGGAAATGGGTAGTCAATCTCCTTCCATGCCCTTTGAGCTTAAAACCGTAGCTGGCGAAGTCGCGGATGAATTCACCTCCGCTCGCATTCCACTTGGTCCCGAAGAGCACCTTTACGGTCTTGGACTTCAAATGCACGGCTCAAACCGTCGTGGCGAGGTCTATCACCTGCGGGTTGACCACTATGCTTCCGGACATGATCGGCTTCATGCTCCGGTGCCGCTGTATGTAAGCAGTAAAGGTTACGCGGTCTTCTTCAACACTTCGCGGCCGATAACCGTGTATGCGGGCGTTGGCAATCGCAGAGATGCCAAGAATCCAGCTGCACGAGATCGAAACACGGATCCAAAGTGGGATGCTCAACCTCCTGCGGACGCAGTCGAGGCAAGCGTTCATGGACCCGGCATGGAGATCTATCTGTTTGCCGGACCGACCCCGCTTGAAGCAGTCGAACGATACAATTTGCTTTGTGGGGGAGGGGCCTTGCCGCCTCGCTGGGCGCTTGGATTTTGGCACCGAACTCCTTCCCTGGATACGGCAGAGGATGTTCAGAAGGAAGTCGCAGAATTTGAAAAGCGCGGCTATCCAATTGACGTGCTCGGCCTCGAACCAGGATGGCAATCAAAATCCTATCCGTGTACCTTTGATTGGAGCAAAGACCGCTTTCCCGATCCTCGAGATTTCGTTTCGAAGCTGAAATCGAAGAATGTTCACGTGAACCTATGGTCAAACCCTTACGTGTCAGAAGCCTCACCGATTTACAAGGCCCTCGAACCCAACTACGGTTCTCATATGGTTTGGCTCGGCCCCGCTCCTGATCTTATGGTCCCGCATGCGGCGAAGGTCATAGGGGACTTCTTCACCAAGACTCACCTGGATATTGGGGTGAGTGGATATAAGATTGACGAAATTGATGGGTTCGATAACTGGTTATGGCCTGACCATGCCACCTTTCCTTCGGGTTTGAGCGGAGTTCGTATGCGTCAGATCTACGGTCTGCTATGGCAGAAGGAACTAGACGAAATCTATCGCAAACAAGATCGCCGAACATTCGGACTTGTCCGTGGTTCTAACGGAGGCGGAAGCCGATTCCCGTTTGCACTCTATAGTGATACCTACGATCATCGTGAATACATCACGGGCATGGTGAGCACCGGTCTCGCTGGCGTTCTTTGGTGCGCGGAGGCTAGAGACGCTGCGAATGGGGAAGAATGGGTTCGTCGTATGCAAACAGCGGCTGTTTCGCATATTGCTCAACTGAACGCATGGGCCTCTGGCACCAAGCCTTGGAGTTTTGCTGGCTATGAGGATTCCGTTCGTTCGGCAATGCTCTTCCGAACTCGGTTAGTTCCTTACCTTTACACCGCGTTTGCCCAATATCATTATCAAGGCACGCCCGTCATTCGACCGATGTCGTTAGTAGACGGCGGGGAAGAAACCGACCAGTATCTACTTGGAGATGAACTGCTCGTTACTCCCATGTTGACGGGGCAGAAGTCTCGCAAGGTCCGATTGCCGAAGGGCGATTGGTACGATTTTGATTCTGGAGTACGGGTAGGAAACGGGACGACGATTGAAATCACACCCGCGCTCGACAAGATCCCGGTCTATGTCCGTGCCGGAGCTCTTATTCCGGTTCTCTCCGGCAAAGTTCTCAATTCCACTCTGACACCCGATTCAGAATTGGAAATTCGTCACTACGGGACCGAAGCCGGTCACGGGTGGCTGTACGAAGATGACGGCGAAACCTTTGCCTATGAGAAGGGCTCTTTCGTCTTGCAGAAACTCGCTTCAGATGCTCCGTCCGGAAGTACATTCGCCGGATCGATATCCGCCGCGAAGGGCCATTATGCAGATGGCTTCAAACACATCACCTGGAAACATGTCGGACCTTAGGTTTGGAGAGAATTTGTGGGGAGGAGACACGACGAGTGGCTCCTTCCACTCTCCTAGTCAAGATTAGCCTCTTCGATTCAGGACGCGTCGAGTCACAAGGTCGAACTTCGTGCCCCGACCGATGAAGTATATTTTTCCTTTCCGAGCTGAATCATTAGGGGATGCAGATCGCTTTGCTTTCCATTGGTTGGCGTCGGTGATCGCAACATAACTTGCTCCAAAGACTTCAAATTGGTCGCCAGTTACCAAGATGGCGGTTGATTCGTTGATGCCTATGCCCAGAAGATCAGGATGGGTTTCGATTAAGGGAACAAGATCGAATTGGCGATTTCTGGCCAGGATATGTTGGTCGATGGCTACTCCTCGGAGGAAATTAAAGCCTTCCGTATGGTCTCCTTGAACGATGTCGGGCCCGCTGGTATCTCCGCGAACGAGATAGGAGCCTTGAATGGTTGCGCCGGCCGATGTTCCGCCGATGATTCCTCCCCGTTCCAAAAGATCGTGAAATGCTTTTTCCGTCTTCGAGTGGAGATAAGAATCTGCTAGGTGCCATTGCCGTCCACCGTCAAACCAAACTGCGGTTGCTTCCTGAATGGGTTTGATAAAGGCGACTGAATCGGCGACAGAGCGGTCAGTGGTATGAAGGATCGTTATTTGGTGAACACCGAGCGAACCGAGAATCCGGGGAACCTGCGATTCCGGTACCTTACCGTCGTCGGGAACGGTCATTCCAGCCGTTGGCACGACAACGATTCTTGCATCTCCACCACCAGCAAGTTCAACAAACTTCTGCCATAGCTCTGAATCGATCACGCCACCGCCCACGATCAATAGCTTGCCGTTAGGCGGGCCAAACTTAGGCGAGGTTTTAGTTGTTCGTTGAGCCATGGCCGTTGTGAGAGTAAGAATTACCAAGCAAAGAGTGAGACAAATTCGATTCATGGGTTTGATCCGCGCATGCTAGGCCCAGGGTTGAGTGGACGCAACCAATTCTTGTCCACTGTCGGCCGATTCTTCCATCAGGATGGAAAGGTAATGATCTTGGCACGCCTCCGCAAGTGAGTAGATATCAGGTCCGCCTTGAACATATTCACTCATGCCAACCATGCAAGCGGCAATCGCGATTTCATCATCCATGAGCCGTGCGAATGGGAAGGGATTGCGATAAGCCCATTGTTCTCCGGCGAGCACGCCTTGATGGAAATATCCATCGAGGTTGCCTGTTTGCCCCATGTCAACTCGACGCAATTCGTAGTGAATAGGCGTCTGGAAGTCGGCTAAGTATCGAACTTCTCGGTTGTTGATTTCGCCCCGAGTCCCTCGAACGAGCGTCCGATGAGTCCGGATGTACGAGTGATACATTGAGCCCACAAAGTCAAAAATGGCATGTTTGTCTCCAAAATCAAGATGTGCGATTAGCTGGCTTTGGTGTTGTATGGTCTCTTCTTTGGGAGGGCGACCGTTACGATCGGGGCCACCGACCACGGTTTCAGGAATTCGACGAGCAGAGATCTTTGCTCCTTCAAAACCAATGTCGAGTAATCGGCGCAATAGGCTGATTCCATGGTAGCCATGACAAACCGAGAGTTGGGCTTGGAACACGTCTCCCAACTTTCCTGATCGAGCAATTGTGATTCGCGCCGCATGCTCAGGTTGGAAAGAATATTGTTCAGCAACCTGGATCTTCGCACCTGTCTTGATCAGATCAGTGAGTGCGACGAGGTCGGCATGAGTTGGAGCAGGCGGAGTCTCAGAAAGGACGGGGATCCCACGATCGGCCAATTCACGCAGGAAGACCGGGTTACTACTCCAGGAAAGGGAAGTGATTAAGAAGTCGGGGCCAGTGCCCAGTAATTCACCGAGCGTTGAATACGTCTGAACCCCAAACTGCTTGGTTAATTCCTCGGCCCGTTCCTGCTTGCGGACGAACATTCCCGTCACTTCGAAAACTTCTGGTAGCTCTCGAGCAATTCGTAAAAAGAACTCGGTCCGCCATCCGCCACCCACGATCCCAAACTTAATCATCCTGACTCGTAGTTTGCATCAAGCCGGTCGTTTTCGTGTTGGTCCATAAGGCTCCGTTCGCCAAGCACTAAGCTACGCACCCCAAATGAAGGGTAGAAGGGCGTATCTGTAGATTCCCACTCGATAGCTCAGCTATTGAACGGGAGGTACTCCCCAAGCACTTTCGAGTGTTTGGGATGGATGGTGATGGCGGCGCAGCGCCAAGTAACTTTCGACTTCTTAAACTCGAACGCGATGCCGTGGCGGACATCGTCAAAGATCTTGAGAGCGGGGCTATCTTTTACTAAGCTCAGGCGCATGCTCTTCGCTTGAATGTCTCTTAAAGACTCTCCGACTCGGACGCCGGTGGACGTAAAAAAGGAAGGAGAAGTCAATCGAATCTGACGAACGATGTTTCGAGGATTTCCGGCGGAATCGTCTTCTCGGCGAACCGTATAAACGTCAAGTTGGTGACCATGGTTACCAGGCCAAACGGTCCAAATATGGCCCATGGCAGCATCGCCTTCCATGCCCGCAACTTTCTTTGGCTGTCCCAAGGTTGCCATGACCTTGCTGCGCTCAGCTCCAAGGTGGACTTTTCCAACGCGCTGACCAGGAACAATCAGCCAATCGCAGTTGACGTCCAAATTAGGCGTTATCCCGCTAAAGAATATTGACGAGCCCACGACCACCGCGTACGGAACCATGATAGTTATGACGCGCTCGATGAGGCTGGGTTACACCATTCCAACTAATTCTTGACATTCAGGCATGCAGATCAGATTATCGTTCATCATTTCGGGAATGAAAGCGTTGCAGCTTGTCGAATACGGCCGATTCGAGATGACGGAACTTCCTGTTCCAGAGATAGCCGACGACGAAGTCCTTATCAAAGTTGTCGCATGTGGAATCTGCGGAAGCGATGTTCATGGCATGGATGGTAGTACCGGACGGCGCATTCCCCCCATTGTTATGGGACATGAAGCAGCGGGAGAAATCGTTCAGCTGGGAAGCAAAGTAGAGGGTTGGTCGATCGGTGATCGAGTGACTTTTGAATCGGTCATTTTCTGCAATAAGTGCGAGTATTGTTTGAAAGGACAATCTAACCTCTGTAATAGCCGCCAAGTCTTTGGTGTTTCATGTAGTGAGTTTAAGAGGCAGGGAGCCTTCGCTGATTACCTGGCGGTCCACGCGCGTTCGCTATTCGGGCTTCCTGACGGACTCACCTATGAGCAAGCCGCGATGGTCGAGCCGGTAACAGTTGCGCTTCATGCGGTGGATCGAGCCCAAATCAAACCGGGCGATCGAGTGGTTGTGGTCGGAGTGGGAATGATCGGTCTCCTGGTTGTTCAAGTGTTGAAGGCGCGAGGTGCCGGCGAGGTGATTGCAGTCGATGTCAATCCGGAAAAGCTTTCAATGGCGGCGGCCCACGGTGCTGATATCACCACCGAATCTTCAATTGGAATGGAGTTGGATTGTGCGATTGAAGCCGTTGGAATCACTCCCACGGTCGACATGGCAATTAGAAGTGTGCGGAAGGGAGGAAATGTAGTCCTGATTGGCAACTTATCTTCGCATGTGGAGTTTCCGCTGCAAGAAGTGGTGACTCGCCAGTTGACCGTATATGGAACATACGGTTCAGAAGGTGACTATCCCGAATGCTTAGAACTGATCGCGAGTGGAAAAGTGAACGTAGACGGAATGATGTCGGCTGTCATCACCTTGGACCAAGCTTCGGAATATTTCGATCGACTCTATAAACAAGAGCCCGGTCTGATGAAGGTCGTGGTCCGACCATGAAAGAATTCGACCTTCATGGGCGCACCGCACTTGTGACAGGATGCAGTCGAGGTTTGGGGCAGATCTTTGCGAGAGCCCTCGCGGAAGCCGGAGCCGACCTCATCATCACTAGCCGCAAGGCAGACGACCTCAAAGAGTTCCAAGCTGAGATGGTTGGGCTGGGTAGAAAATGCGTGTGCTTATCATGCGATGTACGTAATCATGAATCCATTGAGTCAATGGTTGAGCAGGCCTTTCAAGCGGTTCCGATCATCGATATCCTGGTGAACAATGCGGGATGTAACGTTCGCAAGCCCGCCTTGGAAGTTACGTGGGACGATTGGAATTTGATCCTGGACACGAATCTGCGGGGGACCTTCTTCGTTTCTCAAGCGGTCGCGAAACGCATGATTCCGAATGGCTTTGGACGAATCGTCAACATAGGCTCATTGACAAGCGTTTCCGGATCGGCAGGATTAGGACCTTATGGGGCGAGTCGAGGTGGTGTCAAGCAGTTGACGATGAGCCTCGCCGATGATTGGGGCAAATTTGGAATTACCGTGAATTGCCTTGCACCAGGTTGGTTTAGAACCGCCCAAAACGCGGTGATGTACGAAGATCAAGAGTGGCTTTCTTATCTCAGCGACCGTATCCCACTCAAGCGGCCCGGACGACCAGATGATCTCAGAGGGGCAGTGGTATTTCTTGCTTCCGATGCAAGCGCCTATATCACCGGCCAAACCTTGTTGATTGATGGCGGAATGTCCACCGGAGCTACAAAGGCGCTTCCAAAGAAAAAAGTGAACTAACGGCTTCGTGTCGTCAGGCAGTTATCAGTAGCAAAAGGAGTTGAGGCCAGTAAGCGAGCTGTCCAATGCTCCTTGGTCTTAAGGTTCCTAACGGCATTTCTGTGATCTGATAGAATCGGACAACACAATGTCAAGCAGTGTTGCTCCGACCTTTTTGGCGATTCACAAGTGGATCGAATCTCAGATGACTAAGTTGGCTGTTCCGAGTCTCACGGTTGGGGTCCAGCAACACGGAAAGATCGTCTACGAGGCGGCGTTCGGCTACTCAAACGTCGAGCAACAGAGGCTTACCACCCTCGATACCCCGTATTCTATAGCTTCGATAACGAAGCCAATGATCGCAACCTTATTGGCTAAGTTCGTAGAGCAAGGGTTCATCAGTTGGGATGCTCCCGTCAACCGATACCTCACTCGTTCGAAAGTGAAGAGTTGGGTGGGAAGCAGCGAAGAAATCACGATAGCTCGATTAGCCAACCATACTGCTGGGCTCCCGTTGTACTTCCAATTTTTCTTCGAAGACGAGGGTGAGCGGCCACCGTCGACTGATATCACCGTCTCTCGCTACGGCAACTCTGTTCGGACTCCCGGAGCCGCATATACCTATTCCAATATTGGCTATGGAATTCTTGGGTTCGTGCTTGAAGAGGTTGCCCAGCGACCGTTGCGCGACATTATACAAACTGAATTGTTCGAACCTTTGGAGATGACGCAATCCTCCTTTGGCTTAATGTGGAGCGACCCTAAGGAGTATGCGACTCGCTACGACTGCGAGTTGAAGCAGGTGCCGCACTATATAACGGATCACCCAGCGGCATCGGAAGCCTACAGCAGTGTTTACGATTTGCTCAAGTTTGGTAGTTCGTTTTTGGGTGAATTTGACTCTCCGGTGCTTACCCGGGCCTCGATGAATCGAATGTGCCAACCTTTGCCCGAATCACCGAACGTTCGATATGGACTGGGTTGGGCGCTCTCGCAGTCACTTTCTGGAATTCCAATGTTTGGGCATTCAGGAGGCATGGACGGAGTGTCGACACGCTTATTGATTTTGCCTTCTCACAACGCAGTGATCTCAGTTCTTGCAAACAGAGAGACTCCTTTAGTTTTGGAGGTTCTCGACCAACTATGCGGGGTCTTTGATATGACGATCAACCGAAATGTGATCGTCCAAACCAATGAGAGTGGTATTCAGGAAGGAGCTTGGATCGGAGTCATTGTTACGCCTGATCGAGAAGTTTCCGTGGGCTTGATAATCAGGGAAGTCGGCGAACCAAGTTTCACCGTTGAAGGGGAACCGAAAGAAACAAAGGCTGAATTTACGAATGGTCAACTGACTGGATCCATCCAAGCCTCCATCTCAACTCCCGATACGGATCGAGCACCCCACACCCTTCTTTTTGATATGTCTGACAATGCAGGGCAATGGATTGGAGCAGTAACCGCTCGCTTGGATGGCGGTTCGAGAATTGGACATGCGATTAGTTTTCCTGTGATTCTTAGTCCTCATCTGCCATCCTAACTTTCATCCCCCATGTCTACTGCCTCATCGGAACAAGCTCAGTACCATGCAATCGCCTTACAAACCGAGGCTTGTCTCAACGAACATATTCTAGATCCGTGGATTCCGACTGCGCTCGATCCGGAGGATGGTGGATTTAAACAATTCTTTTCACATAATTGGGTGGTTGAGCGGTCTAAGGTTCGATCGGTCGTTTACCAATCAAGATTAACGTGGGTCTCAGCTCGGGCCGCTCGCAGGTATCCGGGACTTTACGAAAAATTCACAGATTTCTCCAGTCACGGAATCGACTGTCTCAGTCAAATGATGTGGGACCATACATACGGTGGGTTCTACTGGTCTATTGAGGATGACCTGACACCGGCTCCTTGGAAGCATGTCTATGGAATCTCGTTTGCCATCTATGCTCTTGCGGGCAACTTCGCTGCGACTCAAAACGAATCCGTTCTGCAACTGGCAATTGCTGCTTTTCATTGGCTAGATCAGTTTGCCCATGATGCTGAAAACAAGGGATATTACGAAGCGCTTCAACTTGATGGAGCGATCATCTTGTCGGCGGAACAGGTTCCAAGTGCAGAGGCTTTCGGACTGAAACCAGGCCACGATGCGATCGGCACGTTGTACGGCTTGAAGTCGATGAACACTCACATTCACCTGCTAGAGTCCTTTTCGGAGCTCTATGAAGTCTGGCCCGACTCAAGGTTGCGAGAACGACTGATTGAGGTCTTTGAAATCGTCACGACTAAAGTGGTGCATTCTGAGGGCTATCTGCACCTTTATTTTCAGCCCGATTGGACTTCGGTTTTGACGGAGGACTCGTATGGGCACGATATCGAGACCGCTTATTTAATTGTCGAAGCGGCTAGTGTGTTGGGCGTGCTCGACGACAAGATTTGGGCCCTCGCGCGAAAAATCGTGGACCACACGTTGGACGTCGGTTGGGACGTTGACAATGGCGGGTTATATCACGAGGGACACGCTCATCGCGGTCCCACCGATGCTGGCCAGATGGAAAAAGGTTGGTGGGAGCAAGCCGAGTCGCTCAACGCGCTCCTATTGATGCACGAGAGGTTTGGATCCGAAAGCCCTCGCTATTGGGAAGCTTTCGTTTCTCAATGGAATTTCATTCACACCCACCAAATTGATCGTGAGTTTGGAGGGTGGTTCCACGCCGTTAGCCGAGAGGGCGTTGCTCCCGTATTAGCTCGCAAGAGTGACGCCTGGACCGATCCCTACCATCAGTCACGCGCGCTTATGAACGTCACGGATGCTTTGATTCGCTTGGCGAGCACTGGGCACTCGCCAAGCTAATTTAGAGAGTGAACGGTTATTCGATCGGCTTGAGCTTTAACCAACGAAGGTTAAGCGCTTTCCAGCTTTTCTCGTCCTTGGGTTGAAACGCAACGGTTTTCTCGCCTGCTTCCGTGACCGAAATTTCACCCACCTGGGTTTCTTTGAACACGTCCCAAGCTCCCGAATTGGCTACGGATCCGCCCAGAACGTTGCCTGCAACCTTGACTAAATATTGGGATCCGTCGTTAACCGTAGCCGTCGAAACCGTGACCATGTACTTACCGGCCTTTGGAAACTTTACCTTCCACGTAACGAATTCTGAAGCGCTGTCCCAGTAGCCAAGATTGGGAATGCCATCCTTCTCTTCGACATGCACGGAAGTTCCATGAACCTCGGCGGAGTCGGGAAGCAGGTTCAAAACGCCGTTAGAATCGGGGTTAATAGGGGGTGCGACAGCCTCAAACGGTACGTTCTGGAGGTGAGTGCCCTTGATCTTAAGAGCAGCAGTGAACTCAGAGACTTTTGTTGCTGGCAACGTCACGTAAAGGCCATCGGTTGTTTGCTTCCAATCAATCTTGCCCTTGTATCCCAGCAAACTGATGCTCTTAATTTCGTTGATTTCTTGTCCGCTTGGCTTTGCAAGCGACTTGATCAACAACTTTCCATCTTCGGGCCATCCAAGAGCGATTGCATAGAGCGTTGAACCCTTAGTGGTGAACCGAATATCTTTCGCGGAGTACTTGTACTCCTCATTAAAGCTGCCGCCCCTTACCTTGACCGTGCTTTCGCCATAAACCGTCCAAGGACGAGAACCAAAGATCGCCTCGCCATGAATTGCATTCCAGTCAGCTAGCTGACCCAGCATAGTTTCCACTTCGGGATCCAGAGATCCGTCGGGTCGCTGAACGACGTTCAGTAGGAGGTTGCCATTCTTACTGACATTGTCGACGAGCATGTCAATGACCCATGTGACTGGTCGAAACTTCCAATGCTTGTTGTAAAACCAGTCGCCGATTGAGGTGTCCGTTTGCCACGGGTTAGGGTCAATCCGAGGCATAATTCCTCGCTCAAGATCTTCTACCCAGCGGCCATCGGAATTTTGTTTGCAGTTATAAACGGCTTGAACTTTTCCTCCGTGAGCGGCGGCGTTCGAGTTATAGAAATGGGCGATCATGCCGAGTCCAACTTCGTTACCAAATGGCACTCCGCCGTCGCTGTAGAGAAGATCAGGATGGTAGTTGTCTACCAACTCTTTAATTTCGCTAAACCACTGCTGCTGCCATTTGGGGTTCTTGCTGTACCAGCCTCGGTCGGATGGGTCTGCCGGGAAGTGATACAGGTCCTGATACTGGGGGTCGGCGCCATCATAAGGCACTCCCGCGTAGGGCCCGGTCTTGTCGGATCCGTGGCTACCTTGGAACCAAGTGAAGCTTGCTCCCAGGTGCTCTGAGACTCCAAATTTGAGCCCATTGTTCTTGGCCGCCTTCTGCCAGGTTCCGACGACATCTTTATGCGGACCCATCTCGAACGCATTCCATTTGTGGAGGGCGGACTTCCAAAGGAAGAAATTATCGTGGTGAGAGCCCATACTAACGAAGTACTTTGCCCCGGCCTTCTTGTAGAGCTTCATCAAGCGCTCGGGATCCCACTTCTCGGCCTTCCATAGGGCAATGATGTCTTTGTATCCTTTCTGCGAAGGGTGGCCGAACCGAGCCACGTGATCCTTATAGTCTCCGCTACCCTGCTCATACATCTGGCGCGCATACCAGTCACCTTCCATTGGGACAGATTGCGGGCCCCAGTGAGCCCAAATTCCGAATTTCGCGTCCCGGAACCAATCGGGATATTTGTATGCCTTCAACGATTCCATCGTCGGCTGAAAAGGTCCGTTTTGTATCGGTAAGTTTAGTTTCTCAGCGGCGAAACTAGCATTTGATAGGCCGAGCACGAAAGATAAGCCAAGCATGAGAGGCATACGCGTATTTTGACCCGATGACCGAAGGAGATGTTGACCGCAATTTACTAAGGGTGAAGCTATGGAGAAGTTTTTGTTGGATGAGGGCAAGTGAGTCCTCGTCGAACATACGGAGCGGACGATCCAACGTGTGCGTAAACAGGAAAGGAAGATACGCGAAGAATTACCTGGTATGAACTCTTTCGGTTAAGATACGGTATCTGTTTCGAACCTAAAACTGGCAGGCAAAATGAGAAAACCTAAGAGTGGCGGTGGTTGGCAAGCAATTCGATACACCCTCCTAAAAGCAGGCGAATTTGGACCAGCGAATTTTTGGCGAGCCATGACGGCTAAAAATGCCTGCAAGACCTGTGCCTTCGGCATGGGTGGCCAGCTTGGTGGGATGACAAACGAAGCGGGGCATTTTCCCGAGGTGTGTAAGAAGTCGGTCCAAGCGATGGCTTCTGACATGCAGGGCAAGATTGAGCCTCGGTTTTTTGAACAATATAGTCGCGACGAATTAAAGACGTTCACTCCCCGAGAGTTGGAGATGATGGGACGACTTGTGGATCCGGTCTACGCTGGCGCCAACGATACGCACTATAAGGTCATTGACTGGGAGAAGGCGCTCACCCTGGCCTCAACCGCACTAAAGTCAACACCTCCCGATCGAGCGTTCTTCTACGCAAGCGGCCGAAGTTCGAATGAGGCGGGATTCTTGCTTCAGCTACTAGGGCGATCTTTTGGAACCAATCACGTCAGTAACTGCTCCTATTACTGCCACCAAGCAAGTGGAGTTGGATTGACGGAATCGATTGGCACGAGCACTGGATCCGTGTCACTTGACGATTTGGCCCACTGCGATCTACTTTTCCTAATCGGAGGCAATCCAGCATCCAACCATCCTCGGTTAATGACGATGCTCATGAAATTGCGCAGTCGAGGTGGGCAGATCGTCGTTATGAATCCGGTTAAAGAAACTGGACTCATCAATTTCCGCGTTCCATCCAGCACTCGAAGCATGCTGTTTGGCACTGAAGTGGCCTCGAACTACCTCCAGAACACGATTGGGAGCGACATCGCCGTTCTGATCGGAATTGCAAAGTGGCTCATTGAAAATTATTCGGTCGACCAGGCATTCATTGAGGAGCACACCGAACAATTCGAGTCGGTAAAAGTCGTTGTCCAGCGCACTTCGTGGGATGAAATCGTCAAAGTCAGTGGCATCTCGCGTGCCGAGCTAGAACGCGTAGCCAGCATTTACGCGAAGTCCGAAAGAACCATTTTTAGTTGGACGATGGGAATCACCCATCACGAACACGGGGTCGAAAATGTTCAATGGATTGTGAACCTGGCGCTGATGCGGGGAATGATCGGCAAGCCTGGTGCGGGAGTCATGCCGATCCGAGGTCACAGCAACGTCCAGGGAATGGGAAGCGTTGGTGTCTCACTGGCCTTGAGTAAATCCGTATTGGCAGCACTCGAAAGGGAAGGGCTTCACGCCCCAGCGGGGAAGGGTTACGATACGTTGGCCGCTATGGAAGCAGCCGAGCGAGGCGAGATGGACTTCTGCCTCGCGTTGGGCGGAAATCTCTTTGGGGCTAATCCAGACGCTAACTTTGCGAAGCGGGCACTTTCTAGGATCGGAACGGTGGTGTATCTCAACACCACTTTGAATTCTAGTCACGCGCATGGGCTTGGCGAGGCAACACTTATTCTTCCTGTTCTCGCAAGAGATGAAGAACAACAGTCAACGACTCAGGAGTCCATGTTTAGTTATGTTCGTCTGAGCGAAGGAGGGCCACTTCGCCATGTGGGACCCCGTAGCGAGGTGCATATCCTTGCGGAATTGGGGCGCCGCACATTGAATTCCAGGGATCCATTGGATTGGGAGAAAATGCATGATCACGAGCAAATCCGCCAACTCATATCCAGGCTCGTTCCAGGACTGGAAAAAATGGCCTCCATCGGACAAACTAAGCAAGAGTTTCAAGTTCATGGTCGGGTTCTATCCGAACCCAAGTTTAAGACTGCAACCGGGCGCGCAATCTTTCATGGCCATGACATTCCTAAAGTCGAGCCACTTGGTTCCAACCAACTTCGCGTGATGACGGTTCGATCGGAAGGGCAGTTTAACACTGTCGTCTACGAAGAGAAGGATATCTACCGAGGTCAAGAAAGGCGAGATGTGATCTTGATGAACGAAGTCGATATTCAGCGATTAGGCTTGAAGGTGGACCAATGCGTGACGGTCGCAAACGATGTTGGAAGGATGTTAAATATTCGGGTTCGAAGTTTCGATATCGCGGCTGGCTGCGGCCTCATGTACTATCCCGAAGCAAATGTTCTGGTATCTCGAAAAACCGATCCTAAGTCTAAGACGCCGGCTTTTAAGAATGTGATTGTGACGATAGATGCGTTCCCATCCGATTCGAACCAGGACGCAGAATTGGCGGATGATCTTGTGTTAGAGCATGCCGCCGAGAATCGAGCCAAGCTCAATGCTTGTTAATGATGCGTAGAGGAAAGAAATCTTGAACCTGAAGGGTTCACACTGCCAGCGCAACACGGAAGGTCGTTACTTCTTGAGCTTAAACGTACCGACAATTCGAGCCGAGTCGAGCGCGAAATCAGAGTGACCTAAGTTGTAGTAGGTGATGGCGCCATCGGTTGCGGAGCACTGAATTGAGCATAAACCTACGGTGTCTCCCGAATTATCCCGTCCGGTTAGAGCGAGTTGAATGGACTTGTATTGGCTCGGCTTGTAAACCGAACTTACACTGAATTGCTTACCATCGACGGTGACGGAAAGCTTCGCATTACTTGCAGGCTGCAGCATCCCAGCCGCATTACAGAATTGGGTCAGATAGTGTTGTAGATTGGTCGAGTTGCCGGTGCCTGGGAAGTGGGTTGATTTTGCTAACTTATAATTCTGGTTTACAAGGCGGAATTGAGTGAGAACTCCTCGACTAGCTAACTCGGCTTCAAAGGGGCCCCACGTGATTACCCATTTATCTTTGAGCTTAACGACAAACTTAGGTGGTTCGGTGGGTTTTTCATAACCGAGCGCATTAATGCATAACCCTATTTGCTTCTGGACGGCATTTGGATCAGAAAATCCAGGTGTCTGAGCAAGGAGCAGGTATGCGAAAGGGATCACTCTTGAATTATAGCTTCTGACTTGAACCAGCCTGTTTGAGCGGTTGCATGGATGTCGTTAGGATCCCGCCTTGGGGATGGCGCATCACGACAACTTCTCCTCTTGCTAAGGCATCAGGGAGCTCAGACTCCGTACGAGCCATCAAACTCACGATCGTTCCTGTGAGTACAAAGGAGGCTACCGAACCTGGATAGGCAGCACTACCAAAGAAACTAGGTGCAGCTAGGCTTGAGGCACTAAAAGTGCCTTGAAACGAGACAGCAGATTGGACCTTGCCCGCGAATCGGTCATCGAACATACGTAAGACGATCCGTTGATTTCCGGTCTCTTCGCGAGCGAGCAAACCCACGCTTAAGTTAACGGCATCATCATTTGTGACGACGATGATGCCAGCCGCGCTCTGGAAATTCGCCTTGTCGAGCACTTCCGACTCTCTCGCATCTCCATTGATCACGGGAATCTGAACTCGAAGAGTGGAGGCAAACTTAGCGTCTGGATCGATATCCAGGCCGACCGGTTCAATTCCGATTCTCATCAATTCCTCGCAGACTCGGAAACCAACGTTCCCCAGTCCCACGACGATTACATGGCCTTTGCGAGGAACTGGAGGCCCAGTTGTTAATTCACGAATTCGTGCGGTAACGAGAGCGTCGGTGATGATGGAGTAGAGCGTGGCTACGGTTGCCGAGCCTAAAAGCATGACGAAGCAAGTGTATAGCTTAAGCCATATCGAAGCATCTTTTGGCGTGATGTCTCCATATCCGGTCGTCGTCACGGTTGAAACCACGAAATAAAACGCATCAATCGGAGTGAGGTTCATGCCAACCTTGAAAACTCCGGTGCTCAGAATAATCAGGCCGACAAGTCCTAAAAGAAGAGCCTTGAGGTCGCGAGGAGCATTCTTCCAAAGATTGCGTAAGGGTCTGGCGTGAGTGCGATTTACTTTAGGCTCGTATGATCTTTCTTCCGCCTGGCTGTCATCTTCACTGAGTGCTTGAATCGCGATCTCGTTCCCCACTAACTTCAACAATTCGCCGTGTTGGACCTTGTGAGTTTTGTCGGGCAGAGGGTGATGAACGTTATCCCGGTCAATCAACATGAGCGCGGTCAGTTCGGTTTCGCCTTCGATTTCAGCCAAAGTTCGCCCAACAAACACATGCTCACGGTCAATCGGGATGCGAGCCACACTGTAGCGCTCGCCGTCCCATTCAAATGAAGCAACAAGTTGGTCACCAAAGGCGGCTGAAACAAATGCGGGGGCGGCAATTCGTGACATCGTCAGGACCCGATTGATGCCAAAGGTCGATTCGAGTCGCGGGGCAAGATTCTGGTCAAAAACGCGGGCTACGGTCCTAATGTGAGGGCACAATCGCTTAGCATCAAGGGCGATCTCGATGTTAGTCAAGTCATTGGCTGTTGCTGAAATGAGCCACTCGGCTTGGTCGAGTCCGGCGGAAGCCAAAAACGTTTCATCGCGCGCATCGCCAAAGAAAAACTCGGCCCCAGCGGCGGCCACTTCACGTTGCCATTCTGGGCGAGCAGACAAAGCGACAACCGTAACATGGTGTCCGGCTTGGAGCGCCAACAAAGCCACTCGGTATCCCACCTGTCCCAAGCCGCAAACAATTCCGCGCATCGTCCATACAATACTTCCTGTTGAACGATTGAGGATGCAATCGAAAAATAGCCCTAACTCATCGAGCTAAGGCTATTCGAATGAAAAGAGGTGGAAACTTACCAGCCGCGGCCTGCAAGTAGTTCTTTGTCTGGAATCGAACTGATGTTAATTCCAACCATCGGCTCACCCAAACCGGCACTAATTTCTGCCAGCTTCTTTGCGTCCTTGTGGAACAGAACCGCTTCAACAATTGCCTTGGCTCGTTTTTGAGGATCGCCTGACTTGAAGATTCCTGAACCGACAAAGCAAGTTTCTGCGCCTAACTTCATCATGAGAGCAGCGTCTGCGGGAGTTGCAATACCGCCGGCAGAGAAGTTTGGAACGGGCAACTTGCCAAGTCTCTTAACTTCGCGGATCAACTCGATGCTAGCTTGATGCTCCTTGGCAAGAACGAACAACTCATCTTCGCGGGCATTTTGAACCTGTCGGATTTCTCGCATGATCGTTCTCATGTGTCGCACAGCTTCAACGACGTCGCCGGTTCCCGCTTCGCCCTTGGTTCGAATCATCGCGGCGCCTTCGGCACATCGGCGGAGTGCTTCGCCAAGATTGCGAGCTCCGCAAACAAACGGAACCATGAATGCGTGCTTGTCGACGTGATTCTCTTCGTCTGCTGGCGTAAGAACTTCGCTCTCGTCAATAAAGTCAACTTCTAGCGCCTGAAGGATTTCCGCCTCTACGAAGTGGCCGATTCGGCACTTTGCCATTACGGGGATGGAAACGACTTCCTTGATTCCTAGAATCATTTCCGGATCGCTCATTCGAGAAACGCCGCCGTCACGTCGAATGTCGGCTGGAACGCGTTCCAAAGCCATAACTGCGACCGCGCCAGCGTCTTCTGCAATTCGCGCCTGTTCGGCATTGACGACGTCCATGATGACGCCACCTTTCAGCATTTCTGCGAGTCCAACTTTCTCTCGCCAGGTCTTCTGGGCAGCGCCGATGTTTTTATCCAAATTGTTGCTCATAGCTGTAGGTTAAATGCGGTCTAGGAGAACTAGAAAGCCGCCGAATTCTGTGTATTAGGACGAAAGCCTTCACTGAAGGCCACCCCAAATCAATATACGAATTATACCGTTGCCCCCTTTCTAGGTCAGTCGGTTCAGTTGTGGGGCTAGGTATGGAGTACAGATCTCGTTTTTGCACTTCATACTGGTAACTGTGGATGAAATTCTTGATCTGGCCCTAACTCTGTCGGAAGGAAAAGAGGCCACCGCATCTGCCATCCAACGTGTGTCACAAAAAACGAACCCAAGTGCATCGGCGTGGGCGTTTGGCCAATGGGACCTCAGGAAACGAGCGAAAGGCAAGTTTCAACTTGCTGAGAAGATGCTGTTTGTTCGGGAAGCACTCGAACAAGCAACCCATGAGTCCGTTGCCGAATATCACGCAAGTCTCTTTCCTCGCGATGTTTTAGTGGCGGACCTTACGACGGGAATTGGCGCGGACTTGATTGGCCTCTCTCGGCGCGGTCCAACGAAAGGGTTTGAACTCGATGCAGAGCGGTTATCGTGTGCTCGGAATAACTTGGAGGTACATGGATTAGCGAGTTCTCTCGAGTTACGTGATTCACTTGGAGCGACTTGGGACTTTGAATACGCCTACGCCGATCCTGCAAGAAGAATCGAGGGGCGAAGAACACTCGACCCAACTGAATTTGAGCCAAATCCATTGGAAATAGCCGACCGATTTACGAAAATCAAGTTAGGCGTTATGAAATTGAGCCCCCTTCTGCCCGATACCTTCCTGGAATCGTTGGGGTCACACCTAGAATTCATCTCATTTGGCGGAGAATGCCGGGAAGCTCTTGTACTACTTGGTTCGGAAGCGGTTCCCGGTCGATATGCGGTCCACGTGGAGTCGGGTCAAAGACTGGAAGAAGGTAATCCTAGGGTGACAACTTGTGTGCCTTCGGAATTCTTATTGGACTTAGACCCAGCAGCGGTACGCGCCCATTGTGCGGGAACTCTTTGTGAGAAATTCGAAGCCACCCCACTTGGCGATTCTAACGGATATCTCACCAGCGACTTGCAATCTAAATCTGTTTGGTTCAGATCCTATCGCATTCTGTATGAAGGAAAAGGGGATGTGAAGTCGACAAAACAAGCGGTTCGCGAATTGGGTGGAGACGTCTTTGAAGTGAAGCAGCGAGGGGTCAAAGGGGATGTTCATAAACTAAAACGGGAGCTCTCCCTTAAAGGAAAGCTCCCGCTAAGTCTAGTTCTTTGGCCAGATGGTCAAAAAGTGAGACACCTGCTCGTTACGTCTCTGGATCTCTAAATGGATCCTTTCCTTATTCGCCTTCTCGGGCTTCCTTTTGTAATTTGGCGTACTCTTCTGGGCTAAGAGGCTTAGGGGCATGGGAATCGAACCCAGGGTCAGGGCTTCCCAGTTCAGTTTCTGATCCTTCAGTCGTTACATCGGAAAATCCATCGACTTCGCCATCAGTATAAAACACGTTCATTTTGTCCTCCGCCAATAGGCATTCTGGAATTATTTCTAAGTCTACGACTTGTTCCAGATCCTTTGATCATCCTACGACTATAGGATAGATTTTGTGCGTTTAAGTTTCATTAAATTTTTCCGTTGCGACATGAATTTCAAGCGAGAAGGTTAAATAGCCAAGCTGATGTTTCCACCTTTTACATCGATCATTCAGGCAATTCCAGCCACCGTCCCATTTGTCGGACCGGAAACTCTTGAGCGTCGAAGTGGGAGACAAATTGAGTTACGGCTCGGTGCAAATGAAAGCCCATTTGGTCCTTCAGAACTGGCGGTAGCGGCTATGCAGGCTCAGGCAAATCAAGCTCAGTTCTATGGAGACCCTGAGTGCTACTTACTCCGAAGCCGATTGAGCGACCACCTAGAAATTCCCCTTTCTCACATTTCAGTAGGGGCTGGGATCGATGAACTTCTCGCAGTATGTTGCCGACTTTTTGTCTCACCGGGCGACTCCATCGTTACGTCACTTGGTAGCTATCCCACCTTTGAATTTGGAGGTGTAGCGTGCGGGGCACAATTTCTTCGCGTTCCCTATAGGGATGAGGCACCTGATTTAGACCGCCTGTTAGAAGTAGTCAAATCGACTCAAGCAAAAATTCTCTATCTTGCCAATCCCGACAACCCATCTGGAGCCTTTGCTTCGGCGGACGCGATCGGTGAACTGGTTGGCAAATTACCTCCAAGTTGCATGCTCTTTCTGGACGAGGCTTACATTGACTTTGCTCCAGAAGTGCCCCCGATCGCCGATGACAACCCACAAGTTATCCGGTTTCGAACGTTTAGCAAAGCTCATGGTCTTGCTGGCATGAGAGTGGGATACGTGATGACTGCGACCTCTCACGTTGAAGCTCTCGACAAAATTCGAATGCACTTCGGTGTAAACAAGCTTGGACAAGCGGGAGCATTGGCATCTTTGGATGATGCAGCTCACGTTGCGAACGTTGTTCAGCAAACGAACTTGGGACGAATCGAAATCGTGCACTTGATGAAGTCGCTCGGGTTGAGAACCCTTCCTTCTCATACTAATTTCGTAACCATTGATGTCGAATCAAAGACTCGAGCCGAAAAACTCTTGAGCCTGCTTCTAGACCAAGGCGTTTTTATCCGAAAGCCTGGAATGCCGCCGCTGGATGGATGTATTCGGGTCACGATCGGTCACCCCGAACAGCGCGCTCGGTTCGCAGAGATTTTTGAATCTGTGCTGCCAACACTTTAGGCTTACCGGTACGCTCTAAGAATGAGTGACAGCACTTCCATTCATGAATTGGTGGCAAAGAACTTCGGTCCGGTTGCCGCCAGCTACGCAACGAGTCCGGGACATGCAAATGTGGAGGCTCTCGCTAGCCTCGTTGAACTCGTGGGCCCCCAAGCAAGTGACGAAGTCCTCGATATTGCGACCGGTGCGGGAAACGTTGCACTAGCTTTCGCACCATTAGTTTCACGCGTTGTAGCATTTGATCTCACTCCGTCCATGCTCCAACAAACGCTTGCGACAGCGTCGAGCCGAGGCCTCACGAATGTTGAAGCGGTACAGGGATTGGCCGAAGATCTCCCGTTCGAAAATAATTCGTTTGATATCGTGACCGTGCGCTTGGCGCCCCACCACTACGCGGATATTCGGAAAGGAGTGTCTGAGATGGCACGAGTCGTACGACCTGGCGGCAAGGTCTTGATTGTCGACACGACGGTTCCTGAAGACGATGTTCTTGATCGAGAGATCAATGAGATCGAGATTTTGCGAGACAACTCTCACGTTCGAAACTACCGCCCGAGTGAGTGGCGATCGATGGTGGAATCTGTGGGACTGAGAGTAACGGAAGAGGAAATCGTCTTTTATACCGAAGGATTCGAAATGGACTTTGACACGTGGGTGGAGAGAATTCGAACCCCAGAAGCAAACGTGATCGAACTCCGCAAGCGATTGCGAGCCGCGTCTCCCGAGTTGGCAGCCGCGATTAAACTCAATCTCTACGAAGAGAAAATAGGTTTCGTCTGGCCCCAACTCATTCTCGTTGCGGTCAAATGAAATCGAGATGGGATAGAAAGCCTTAACGCTGAGTTGCGTTAGCTCTCTCTAATCAACTCTTCATAGGATCTTCATTTAACGACTCAGCATACAAGCACGCATCAACGCAGATGAGGCTTGCTCTGCTGGAGATTACATGTTGAGACGAAGATTTTTGGTGACGGCGGGAATCGCCGTATTAACCCTTGTCCCGCTACTGGCGTCCGCGCAAGCGGATTTATTCGGTACCGGCGATCTATCTGATCCTTGGGACAACCTCAAGCTGAATGCGAAAACCAAGATTCAACTGAGTTTCCGCAATGCCAACGTCGACAACGTCATCGCGATGATCGAGAAAGCGGCAAACATCACGATCGTTAAAGACCCGGCATTGACGGGGCCCATCACGGTCACCACTTCCACTCCCGTTGGACTCTCAGAAGTCTTTTATGTCTTCGATTCAGTGTTGCGCCTACGCGGATTCGAGATCACTCGACAACGCAAGCTCTTGGTTATTAAAGCTATCCCTAAGTCACCTACTCGAAATGGACCAGGCAATGGATTTCCTGGGAATGGAATTAATGGGGGACCCGGTGGCCCTGGGGGAGGACCCGGCGGAGCAAGCCAAGTCCAGTACTACCGATTGACGAATGCAAATGCAAGCCAAGTCTCACGCGCGATCAACGAAGTGTTCCAAAACGCAACTACTGGAGGAGGTGGTCGATTTGGTGGTGGAGGCAATCAGCCCGGCTTTGGCAGTGGCCCCGGAGGAGGTCAAAATGGCGGACCAGGTGGTGGACCCGGAATTGGCGGACCAGGTGGCCTGGGTGGAACCCCACAGCAAGGAGGTGGTGGTGCAGCCACAACTGCCTCGACTGTTCATGCGTCCTATGAAGAATTTAGCAACATGGTTATCGTTTACGCACCTGCCTCGCTTCAGACACAAGTTGCAGCAATGATCAAGGAGATTGACACCAAGCAACCGTCTGCACTCAAATCACGAACATTCAAGCTTCAGTTTGCGGCTGCATCGGACCTTGTTTCCGTGATGCAAACCGTCTTAACGGTCAATGCCGGAAAAGGCCGAGGCACTCAGACTGCTACCACGACCCAACAAAACTTTGGACCGTTTGGTGGGTTTGGAGGAGGGAACAATAACCAAGCCCAATCGGTTGCAGTGGCAGATAGCAGAACGAATTCCTTGATTGTTTCGGGCACTGAGGATCAGTTGTCGTTGGCCGAGAAGCTCATTAACGACCTCGATCAGAAAATGCCGTTTATCACGTCGACTTACGTTTACAAGCTCAAGAATGCACGATCGGACACGGTCGCGAATTTGCTAACCGCAGCCTTTGGACAGCGAGCAGGCGCAAGCACCAACCGGACCACAACGATTACGCCAACGAACAATACGTTTAGCAACACCTCAAGCACGGCCAGCCGCACCGGCGGGACGGCTGCTGGCGGTAGTACTGATCCGAATCAAGGGTTGGCACTCAACCTTCAGGACCCCAACGCCAGTAGTGGGCAACTGCTGACGTCGGTCGGAGTTACTCAGGGTTTTGGCGGAGGGCAATTCGGCGGTGGCTTTGGAAACCAAGGAACAAACCAATCTCGTTCGTCCACGACTTCGAGCAGTACCGCTCAGTCACTTGGAGTGGGACCCGATGGCAAACTCATTGGGGTGCATGACCTAACCGGGCAGGTAACAGCGGTTTCTGACCCCAACACAAACTCGGTAATAATCATTACGTCTCCCGATAATTTGGAGTTAGTGAAGAATGTTGTCGAGCAGCTTGACCTTATTCCTGAGCAAGTGATGATTCAAACCATCATCGTGGAGGCGACTTTGGACAAAGCCAGCCGATATGGACTTGAGTGGAATTTTGCTCAAAAAGTTAAGGGCATCACTAACACTGCGGGGCAGAATTTTGGACTCCAATCGACAACGCCCGCTCTGCAAGGCATGTCGTACGCATTATCCGGTGGTGACCTTACGGCATTCTTTAATATGCTGGAAACCGATACGAAGTATCAGGTGCTCTCTACTCCGCGAATCTTTACTTCCAACAACATGGAAGCCCAGATCAACATCAGCCAAAGCATCCCCTATGTTGTCAGCACCGTTCAGAGCACAACCGGAACCTACAGCTACAACTATGCTTTCCAAAATGTCGGCATTGTCTTAACGGTAACGCCGCACATCACAAGTCAAGGGTACGTGACGATGGATGTTACGCAAACAGCCAACGATCTCCAGGGATACACCACATTTAATGCTCCGATCGTCAACCAACGGGAGGCTCAAACGACGGTATCTGCAAAAGATGGCGAGACCATTGTGTTGGGTGGCATGATCCGAAATCAGATCACGGCGACGGTCAATAAGATTCCTTTACTTGGAGATTTGCCAATCTTAGGCAATATTTTCCGCAACACGTCAAAAGACAATCAGAAGACCGAGCTTCTCGTTTTCCTCACTCCAAGAGTTGTGAGAGATCCTGCCGAAGCGAAGAAGTTAAGAGAAGAAACTGAGAAGCAAGTCAGTCCTGATATTTTGGGATTGATGAAGAACCAGTCAAAGCCGGATCCATCAACCAAACCAAAGGGATAGAAACTCTCTCTTAAAGTGCCGCGAAGTTCTTGTCAGGAAGGGGCTAAACTCCTTCCTATGGCAAAGTTGCTCGGAATTGACGTCGGCACCTCGGGATGCAAGGTTCTCTTGATTGATGAGAATGGAACGGTTCTCAAGCAAGCATCTGCTGAATACCCCCTCAGTGTGCCACGTCCGATGTGGTCCGAGCAGAACCCAGAGGATTGGTGGCAAGGCGTTCAGACGTGCCTCGCTGAACTGAATGAGCCGAACGTGGATGCGATTGGTGTGACTGGGCAGATGCACGGCGCGGTCTTTCTTGACGAGAATGACCAAGTGATTCGACCAGCAATTCTCTGGAACGATCAACGGACGGTTGAAGAGTGCAAGGAAATGGACCAGAAAGTCGGCCTGGAGCGACTTCGATCGATTACATGTAATCCGCCGATGACGGGTTTTCAGGCTCCTAAGCTCCTTTGGCTACGCAACCATGAACCTGAAAACTTCAAGAAGGTGCAAACGGTTCTTTTGCCGAAGGACTATATTCGCTTTCGTCTGACCGGGGTGAAAGCTACCGAAGTAAGCGATGCATCGGGAACTGGCCTCCTGGATGTTCCGAATCGGACTTGGTCACACGAAATGCTTCAAGCTCTCGACTTGAACGAGAGTCTGTTTCCGAGGTGCTTCGAATCAAGTGAAGTTAGCGGTAAGACTGATCTTGGAATCCCTGTCGTTGGGGGTGGAGGAGATCAGGCAGCAGGTGCCGTTGGTACTGGCGCGGTAACCGAGGGAATTATTAGCGTGAGTTTGGGCACAAGCGGCGTCGTTTTCACCGCGCTCAAGGCTGCGAACTATGACCGAGCAGGGGCTGCCCATACGTTCTGTCATGCCAACGGACAATGGCATGCGATGGGCGTGATGCTTTCGTGCGGCGGAGCATTGCGTTGGTATCGCGATACCATTACGCCCGGGCTGACTTACGACCAGATATCCGCCGAAGCTTCCGCAGTCGCACCGGGTTGTGAAGGACTCACATTCCTGCCTTATCTCACCGGTGAACGATGCCCTCATAACGATCCTTATGCCCGTGCGACCTTTGCTGGAATGACTCTCGGGCATACCCGTAGCCACATCAGTCGAGCCGTTTTCGAAGGAATTAGCTTTGGACTCCTTGACGGAATGAATTTATTGTTAAATCTTGGAACCACCGCGAGCGAGATTCGAGTGACCAGTGGAGGGGCCAAAAGTCCATTCTGGGTCCAAATGCTTGCCGATGTCTTTGAAAAGCCTTGCTCGACTCTGGAATGCGATGAAGGACCGGCCTATGGGGCTGCCATTCTAGCTGGAGTTGGCATCGGAATTTGGCCAAACGTCGAAGTAGCATGTGCAAGATCGATCAAAATTCGCTCCCAAGTAAGCCCTTCAAGTACCAATTATCATGCCTCGTACACCAAGTATCGTGATCTTTATGTTAAAACCCGCGACTGGAACCCCTCATAACGTGCGATAATTGACAGCTTCATGCTTCATTGAAATATTCTGCCTGCAGGATGGATCTGGTAGCATAGAGCCCAATTCTTTGGAGAACTGTCCAACATACACATGACGATCGACCACAACCAGACGCCTGTGGGTGAGGAAGAAGCCCAGCAGTCTGCAGAAGTGACTGCAGAGGCGTCCGACACACCTTCGGTAACCGAACCGACAAACGACCCTGCGCCAATCGCCAACTCAGCGACTGATGCCGACCCGAGCGCGGAAGTATCCGCCCCAGAAGCCGCCGTAGCAGCGGAGCCAGAAGCTCCAGCAGCGGAAGCCACTGAGGTTGCGCTTGACCCAACTCCCGAACCGGTTTCAACAGCCGTTGAGGCGGAAGCGGTAGTAGATACCCCTCAGCAAGTTCAAGTAACAACCGAGCCAGCCGTTGAGCCAGCTCTAGTTACTCTCGAAGCTCCTCAGCAAGTACAGGTAACCACCGAGACCCCTCAACAGGTTCAGGTTTCAGCGCCTGCAGTTGCTACGAAGCGAGACGAGAAAGCAGACGCAGCACTATTTGAAGCTGCGATGCGAGGCGACTTTGGCGAGGAAACGAGCCCGAGCGAGGGTGGATTCAAGCGCCTAGTTAAGGGCGAAAGGATCGAAGCGACCATTATTCAGGTCGATCGTGACAAAGTTTTTGTCGACCTTGGTACCAAGGCCGAAGGAATTGTTCCTCTCGGAGAGTTGAGCGAGGAGAACCTCGAGACTGCGAAGGGCCACTTTAACGTTGGTGACAAGATCAGCGTTATCGTTATCCGCCCAGAAGGTGCGGAAGGCAATCCAATCGTTTCGAAGCGACGAGCCGAGTTTGAAGAAGCTTGGGATCGCATCGAAGGCGCATTCAAGTCGCAAGAGATGATCACCGCTCAGGTTGTTGACCGAGTGAAGGGTGGTCTTGTTGTGGACGTAGGTGTCCGTGGATTCGTTCCTGCAACCCACGTCGGCTCGGGCAAGCTACGCAACATCGAGAAGTATGTTGGTCAGCCGCTCCAGTTAAAGGTTCTTGAGATTGATCGAGAGCGAAAGAAAGTTGTTCTTTCGAACCGACAGGCTGAAGAAGAACGACGAGCAAGCGCTAAAGAGAACATCTTCACGGCAGTTAAGCCAGGTGATGCTCTTGAGGGAACGGTTCGCCGATTAACTGACTACGGCGCATTTGTTGACCTCGGTGGCGTGGACGGTCTCTTGCACATTTCTGAGATGAGTTGGGCTCGCATCAACCATCCGAAGGAAATGTTCAAGGAAGGTCAAAAGATAAAGGTCATGGTTCTGCGTCTCGACGCGAACGCTGGCAAAATCTCACTTGGCCACCGACAGGTACTTCCCGATCCTTGGAATTTGATCAAGCAAAACTACGTGGTCGGTCAGAAGTTGACTGTCACGATCGGTCGAATTGTTCAAAGCGGAGCTTTCATCAAGCTACCAGAGGGTGCGGAAGCATTCATGCCGGTAAGCGAAATGTCGTTCCGACGCATCAAGCGACCTCAAGATGTCGTTGAAGAGAATCAGGAAGTAGAAGCTCAAATCATTGACCTTCGCCCAGACGAGCGCCGAATGGTGCTCAGCATGAGAGCGATTGGCGGTGGCGGAGAACTTCGACCTGGTGCTGATCGTGGTATGTCCGCGCCGTCGTCTTACGAAGACGAACAGCGAAAGGGCGGAGACCGACTCGGCGGCAAGAAGAAGGGCAAAAAGGGCGGCCGTGGCCGAGACGACTTCGAAGATTACGAAGATGTTGGCGGCGGACGACGTGGATTCGCTACCGGTGGTGCAACCATCGGAGAGCGACTTGGAATGCTCAAAGGCTTCTTGTCTCACGACGACGAAGAAGAAGAGACGACTACTCCAGCCGAAACAACAGAAGAATAATCTTCTTCCTGTTCAGACGAGCTCAAAATCGCCGATCATGGCGGTCTTGGGCTCGTTTTGTTTTTAAGGGTGCTCTCGAACGGCGAGGTAAGTTATAGCGATGCTCACAGCCATTACAGGAGGCATTGCCGAGGGGAAGTCAACCATCCTCGCGTTTCTTGAAAAGCAGGGTTATTCGGTTGCCTCAGCCGACCAAGTAAGCCGTGAACTATTCGAAGTGCCCGATGTGAATGCACAGTTGGCAGCCATAGCCGATGTTACTTGTCCGATATCCCGCCAGACCCTAAGAGAAAAGCTCCTCGAACAACCAACGCTCCGTCGGGCAGTGAATGAACTAATGCACCCGATGATCATGTCGCAGATCAAAAGGATGGATGTTGAGTTCGTCGAAGTTCCGCTGCTCCTTGAGGCTTGCCTACAAGCTGACTACGACGAGATTTGGGTTGTTACTTGTGGCGTGGATGAACAACGGAAGAGACTCGTGGAGCGGTACGGAGCCGATGGGAACGTTGACAAAATTCTCAATGCTCAACTGCCTACTACTGTGAAAGTAGCCTTCGGTGATTGGGTTATTCGCACTGATCAGTCCCTAGACGACGCCTACGCCGACGTACTGAAAGCTCTTTCGGGCAGTTAAACGCTCGTTCGATTGCATCGCGGATTCGAACGTGATATACTCCAGCCGATCTGCTTCAAGGATTGACCGCAACGTTGTGTGCGGAAGGTTTGTGAAGCTATGGATAGACTGTTGATTGATCGGAGTGACGGTGCCAACTGAGCTTTTGTAGCCAGGACAATCAGGCTTTCATGCTCGGACCAGGGGTGGCTTTCTAAAAGCGCTACATCAACCAGCGGACTATACGACAAAACCGAATAAGGATTAAGGAGGAAGCGTCACGTGAGACGGTTCATCAAATCGTTACTTGGGAAGGTTGTTAGTCAGTTGGTCATCATGACCCTGGTTATTCCTTCCCTTACCCTGGCTCTCTATACGAAGGCGAACGCACAAGTTGCAGTTCTCCCGCTTTGGGCCGTTACTGAGTTTAAAAATCTAAAGTCGCCCGGAACGACTTTTGGAAAAGTTGCCGCCAGTTCTATTTCAAGTGAATTTGGAAAGATTGGCTCATTTGATATCATTCCGGACGAGTCATTAGCCCGAGCATCAAAAGATCTCGGAATAGCATCTCCTCCCGACGGTATCGTCAACTTGATGCGCCTCGGTCAAGAAGTGAAGGCTTCAACGATCGTGGGTGGAGAAATTGCCGATTACAACGTCAGGCAAGTTGCCGGGGGGCGACAAGCTACCGTTGCACTCAAGGTAATTGTCTATGACGTAGCGTCTTCGCTTGCCGTAAACGGCGCAGCGGTTGAAGGCGTATCCACGGTTCGTTCAGGAAGCGTTTCGGATGAAGTTCTCATCAACGACGCTCTTTCTCAAGCTGCGGCAGAAGCCGTCCACAACATCCATGGGCGCGCCTTGCCTTTCGGTACAGTCTTGAATACCCAAGAGAACAAATCTCTGATTAACAAAGGGTCTCGTGCTGGGTTCAAATCTGGCCAGACGGTTGTGGTTATTCGAGGTCGGGACCAGGTTACAACGGCACACGTAACCGAAGTCGAGCCGGACAGCTCTTACATCGTGGCGACGCGATCAATCAAGGGAATCCAACCGGGAGACAAGGTCCGGGCGATATTCGAAACTCCCGAATTAGTGATAACTAAAGAGGGCGTTCGAACCATCCAGCCTAAGAATCACTCCTTCCCATCAGGGCTTGTCTCCGTTCTGCTCGTCGTCGGAGTTGTTGCTGCGCTTGTTGGAGGAGGCAATGGCGGATCTCAGGATACGGTAAACAACGTCACGGCTGAAGCGGGAAGAATCCCCCCTAATCCTGGTGGTGCTCCAATCGTGTCAGTAAAGTGGAGCCCACTTGGGTTCTCCGGTGGCAACAGTCAGCGCGCAGCATGGCAGATCTATCGAAGTGATATCGTAACGTCGCCTCCTACGCCAGTCGGAGTGGTGGGTGGACTTGCCAGTAACTACTCGGATACTGAAACCCAACGAGCGATCGGCGCCCTCTCCTATGCTTACTTTGGCGGCAATATCGGTGGAAACGTGTGTAATTACACGGCCATCTCAGATACAAGCAACGCTGCTATCGTTCCAGGTATCCAGCCTGGTTCGCAGTATGCGTATCAAGTCCAGGAAGTCTATGAGCTTCTCTCCATTGATTTACCGGGAGGCGGAAACAATGGCACGGGCACGGGAACCGGTACGGGTACGGGTACGGGTACGGGTACAGGCACAGGCACAGGCACAGGCACAGGCACAGGCACCGGAACGGGAACGGGAACGGGAACGGGCACCGGAACTGGCACTGGAACTGGGACCGGAACTGGAACGGGCACTGGAACTGGCACTGGAACTGGGACCGGAACGGGAACGGGAAGTGCTCAAGTCTGCTACTTCCTCTCAAATCCAGTTTCTAGTTTTGGCTACGCAACTCCTCTGAACACACCTAAGCTGGTTAGCCCTCCTAACCGTTCAAACTTGAGTGCGACGACTGCGACGAATTTCACTGTAAATTCGGTCTTGGTTAGCTCTGCTCTTACGGTTGAGTATGTTCTTGAGTTGTCAACGACTCCAACCTTCGCTAAAGGCACGTATGTTCAAGCTGCGAAGTTCGTAAGTAATCAAGGCGGCGTTGTTGGACCTGTGTCCGGCATCAACCCTGCGACTTACTTCCCGAATGCCGCTGCTAACACAACGATCTATTGGCGCTATGGCGCTCGTAACACGTTCGATAAGCCGGGCCCTGCTCCGGACTCTTACACGAAAGAGCGCTATATCTTCAGCGATTACTTCCAGTTCACTTTCACTGGTTCACCTCCTCCACCC
>CAIUHP010000061.1 GCA_903899015.1 uncultured Armatimonadota bacterium
CAACGCAGAAGTCTTCTTTGCAGCAAGCTTTGCTTGCGCAAAGACAGGGAATAGGATCGCGGCCAAAATCGCGATGATGGCGATAACTACCAATAACTCAATTAATGTAAATGCTTTTCGTTGCATGTCTACCTCGGTGTAGAAAATTTGGATGAATGCTATGAAGTCCCGCTACTTGAGCGGTACGAATGAATAATTGCTCGACCAGATGAAAATCTTGACGATCGCCCCGAAATCGTTTTCGAGGCTTGTGGTGATGAAAAACCTTGTTGTTCCGACGCCTCAGACCATAAGTGAGGGGGCGCTCCGCAGCTTCCGCGGATCATGAGAGTTGCGGGCACGGCGACTTGAACTGTTCGAGTGGAAGGATCGGAAAGCCGTCGGCAAACTCGATCAAAAAGGAAGTCCGCCATCTGCGCCCAATCAAAGGCGACAGTCGATATCCCAACCTGCGACGAGGATTTCAGCGAATCCTCTGACCCCATAGTGACCAGTGCAACGTCGTTTGGAATCGACACACCTGCCGTCGATGCCGCACTGAAGATGTCGTCCATGACATGGTCTTGCATGACAAAAATCGCGTCTGGAGCGTCATCATCCTGCAACCGTGCTTCGAGGAATTTGATATCCGGAATTTCGATGCCGCTGGTTCGCGTGAACAGAAAGTCCCTTGGCTGGGGCTGTAATCCTGCCTCAAACATGCCCTCTAGGTATCCTGCAAATCGCTCTTGAGTGGTGTCCAAGCTATCGAGCATTCCCGCTATGGCAATTCTCTTTCGGCCCAGAGAGGCCAAATGATGAACGGCTGCTTTAGCTCCCGCGAAAACATCGCACGCTACAACATCGGTGTCGATTCCCCTCAAACAGTGATCGACGGCAACGATCGGCATCGACTTTAAAACATTTCCAAACCGCTTTCGATCGGGATTGATGGTCTTGGACCAAACGACTGCGGCCGCAAAATCGTGGCCGAGACAGTATTCAAGGGCTCCTTCCGTTCCAAGAGTTCTTGAATCGACATGCGTCAGGACGAAACCGTGGTTTTGCAGGCGAGCATTGAGGGAGAAGAATAGCTCTGGAACCACGACTCCCGCATCATCGACGAAACCAATGACATGTCGCTTTGCCGTGCTTTGGCCAATTCGAGCGGATACACCACGATTGGGAATACTTTCAGCCCAACCGGAGTTAACCAGTTGCTGTAAAGCTCTTCGTACTGTTGTTCGGCTAACCCCGAAATTATCGACTAGTTCTCGTTCAGTAGGTAGAAGGGAACCTAGAATAATGGCCCCTGACCGAATCTGCTCTTGAAGAGTCTCCGCAACTTCGCGGTAACCACTCACGCGGTGGTGTGTTTCCACACTTGGAGATTATCACAGTTTCTGGAGAATGCCAAGCAGATTGTGTACATTGTGTGTGCAGTTTGTATCTCCGAGGTCGAACATTAGTCTACTGAACACTTGTCGTCCGACCAAATACTCATGCAGGATTCCATCAGGTAGAACTGGGACATCTGCCGAGTTAACGTTCTAACCATAACCAACCATGCCTATTGATCCGCGATCGACCATCCAATCCGCCATGAATGCGATGGCATCGGGAGACACAAACAAGGCAGAAGTTCTTTATCAAGCAATGGTCTCCGACCATCCGGGCCTGTTTGATACTTACATGGTGGGAGGAGTTCTGTCGGCTAACCAGGGAAACCGAGAGGCCGCGATTGGACGCTTTCAATCAGCGTTGAAGATCGATTCTCGCAATCCGGCGGCTCATAACTGGCTGTCAGTCATGCTCAGAGAAACGGGCCAATCTCAGCTTGCGCTTGAACATGCTCTCGCTGCCAACAAACTCCGGCCTCAAGTGCCAGAAATGATGTGCAATCTCGGCCTCTGCTATTTGGAAGCGGGTCAATCCTCTCAAGCGATCGACGTCCTAGAAAAGGCATTAGCGATGCGTCCCGGTGAGGCGCTCTTTCGAACGAGTTTAGCAAAGGCTTACGAGTCGGGTGGAAGGACAGCGGATGCTCTGCGCGAGTATCAAAAAGCCGCCAAACAGCAACCGGACGCATTGGTCTTTGAGAAGATTGGACATCTTTTCTCGACTTTGGGAAGATATGACGAAGCGATTCGTGCGTACGAATCTGCCCTCAGACTTCGGCCGGATTCACCTCAGATTCATTTGCTTCTTTCTCGAGCTCATTCAGACCTCGATCACAAAAATGAGGCACTCGCACACTTAAATCAAGCTTATGACTTGGCACCTCACCTCGGTGAAGTCCACATTCGAAAAGCTCAAGTTCTACAAGTTGATGGGAAATTTGAAGAGGCTGAAGAAGAGTATCGAGAGGCAATTCGAGTTCACCCTGGTGACGGAGTTGCCTACCACGGAATAGTCTCGGCAAGGCACATTACATCGTCCGATAGGGGACTGATCGATGAAATATCGGAAGCGCTGAAACTACCAAACCTTTCGGCGGAAGATCGATCCCATCTATTTTATGCACTTGGCAAAGCCTACGATAACTTGGGACAGTATTCGGAGGCAATGGATGCCTACGATCAAGCTAATGAGATCGTTTGGGAGTCTCAACTTAGGGCACACCCTTTCGATTTAAAGCGATTGAGGTCGGAAATTGATGCCCGGATTCGCATTTTCAGTAAAGACTTTTTCGCTAGCGAATTAAACGGTTCCGCGAGCGAGGTACCGATCTTTATCGTTGGGATGCCAAGGTCTGGTACGACGTTAGTTGAGCAAATTCTCTCGTGTCACTCTTTGGTCGCGGCAGCAGGTGAACTGAGCTATTGGATTCAAGCTGAGCCAAGAATCGCCAGTTTTCAATTCAATACTTTTAATGGCCGAGCCCTAACTTCCGCGACAGGGGAATATTTGGAAATGGTTGAGCAACTTTCCCATGGAAAGAACCGTGTCACAGATAAGAACCCTGCGAACTGTCTAGCCCTGGGAGTCATCCACGCTGCATTCCCTCGAGCAAAGATTATCCATACGAAAAGGAATCCCATTGACACTGCGCTTTCCATTTACATGACGCCCATGCGTACACCTCCCGATTTTTCGGGCGTCAAGGAGAATATCGTTGCCTTCACGCTTGAATATCAACGGTTGATGAGCCATTGGAAATCCGTTCTACCGGCAGAGCAGTATTTGGAGATTGATTACGAAGAAATCGTCTCCGATGGTAAACAAAGTGCTGAACGTCTCACAAAATTCTGCGGTCTCGATTGGGAAGATGCCTGCCTTCGCCCTGAAAACAATTCGCGAGCAGTTCGCACCCCAAGCTTTTGGCAAGTGAGGCAACCACTCTACACAACGTCCATTTCACGTTGGAAGAAATACGAATCCTGCCTTGGCTCATTTTCTAAGTTGCTCTAGTGGGCATTCGTTAGACCGTCCTGATCGGGTACAAGTCCTCCACAGTCGTGAATAAACCTCAAGTTCCAAATGCCAACCAATTAGAGGTTCGACGCTTGCTCACAGAAGCACGTCAACAGTTTTCGATGGGAAAACCGGAACAAGCGGAGGCACTACTTCAGCAAGTGCTCGCAAAGAATCCCCGCGAATTACAGGCGATAGCTGCACTCGGAATGGTGGCCGCCGAAACCGGCCGACGAGACCTTGCCCTCAAGCGAATGAAGCAGGTTTTGGAACTGGATCCGAAATTCCTCCCCGCGCTTTGTTGGGCATCCATTCTTCTCTTTGAGCGAGACCAAATTGCTGAGGCCAAGAAATATGCGCAGCAAGCGATCTTGATGGAGCCTCGCAATGCAGCCATGTATGCGGTCATCGCCCGATGCTCGGTAAAACTGGGTGACGTTGGCGGCGCGATTGGTGCCTTTCAAAAAGCCATCGAACTCAATCCTACCGATGCATCTCTCTTCTATGATTTTTCCGAATTGCTTCTTGCAACTGGACAGGAACATGAGGCAATCAAAGTTCAAAGAAAGGCGGTCAGCCTTGCTCCCAATGCCCAAGGCGAACTTAAGTTAGCTCAACTTGAATTGAGTTTGGGAAAGATTGAAATGGCGCGCGTACTCTGTGAGAGCGCTCTTTTGCGAGATCCAACAAATGGCTCGGCGCACTCGCTAATGGCTCGAATCCTCACCGAGCAATTGGAATTGGACGATGCTGAAGATCATTGGAAGCAAGCCGGAGAGCTCAACCCAACGACAGGAGCCTTATCACTTGAGAAAGGGCTCGCCTTGGTTGCCATTGGTCACTTTGAATCTTCAATCAAGGAGTTTGAGGCTAGTATTCAGGCTCGTCCGAGGCAAGGTGCTTCGTATCAGGGGTTGGCTTTCTCGAAACGAATCACCTCTGCCGACATGCCGCTGATCGAGCAAATGGAGAAACTTCTCTCCGATCGATCTTTATCTGAGTCCGAGCAAACATGTGTGCTCTATGCACTTGGAAAGTCTTACGACAATCTTGGGGATTACGCGACCTCAATCAAATACTTTGATCGAGCGAATCTTCTGAAGAAAAGGGCTTTAGGTGGCCGAGTCTTTAACCGACAAGGATTTCGCGCATTTATTGATGACCGGATCAAGCTCTTTTCGAAGGAATTTTTTAAGGCGAACTCATCGTGCGGAGTGGAATCGGCACTGCCGATTCTCATCGTGGGGATGATGCGTTCGGGCACGACTCTTGCTCAACAAATGCTTTCCTGTCATTCCCAAATTGGTGGAGCGGGTGAACAATCGTTTTGGGGCAGTCATGAAACTGAGATGGTTGACTTCGCAAAACGGACCGTCAATCGGGGCGTTTTAGTCGAAAGAGCAAATGAGTATGTTGAGCTACTAACAACCGTCGCCCCTGGGTTTTCTCGTGTCATCGACAAGAATCCAGCTAACTTACAGGTTCTCGGATCCTTCCATTTGGCTTTTTCGAACGCGAAAATCATTCACACGCGCAGAAACGCTATCGATACCGCGATCTCAATTTGGACGACACCGATGCGAACGAATGCTCCTTTTATGTATGACCGGGACAGCATCGTGTTCGCTTACAAGGAATACATTCGGTTGATGGATCATTGGAGAGAGGTCTTCCCCAGTGATCGATTCATGGAAGTTCATTACGAAGATCTTGCCCGTGATGCGGAGACAACCATTCCTAAGATGGTTGAGTTTTGTGGCATGGACTGGGAAGAAGCTTGCCTGCATCCAGAACTTAATCGGAGAAGAATCAAAACCCCGAGCATGTGGCAGGCTCGCCAACCGGTTTACCGATCATCAACGGACCGTTGGAAAAACTATCAGGGCTCGCTGGGCGTCTTCGAAGAACTAGAAGGGCTTAACTAGTAACAGCAAAACGGCTCCTTCTTTAATGGAAGGAGCCGTTTACGTCTATCTGAAGGCCACGCTTAGTGTGTTTCTCCAGTTGATCCACCAGTCCCAGCAGGTGCTCCGCCAGGACCAACACCAGATCCATTGTAAGGAGCTGTTGGCTGTCCGGGCGGAACGCCGCCCGTTTTTGCAAACGGGCCAACTGGAGGCCCTGGGGCCTTCATGGCACCAGGAGGCGGTGGAGGTCCTGCCACGTGATTATGATAATCATCGTTAACTTTCTTGCTTACATCGGTATTCTCGCCGGTACATCCGCAGAGGAATGCTCCCGCGATAGCCGTCAAGCAAAGCAAATTAGTTCGGACCTTCATCGTGACTACCTAATTGCGTTCCACATGTTGTTCTGTGGCAGACCAGATGGATCTGGATTCGTTTGAATCGGATTCATCGACTTGGCATGGCCGTCGGCAAACACGATTGGAGCTTGACCAGCAAAGTTCGTGCTGATGGCACCATTGCGGACGTCTGCGTTAACCAACCATGAGCCACCGAAGTTGCCATGAGGAGCA
>CAIUHP010000062.1 GCA_903899015.1 uncultured Armatimonadota bacterium
GGTTGTGGTACCTGTGCAAGGGTTGCTTGGCATCGCACCACCCATGTCGGTAGCGTAGTCAGCAAGCGTTGTGTCGTATGCGTTAGCACCGATTGCTTTGGACTGAACAGCCGTTGCAAGTGCTCGAGCATTGGTGTTTGCCGCGCCTTGTCGTGATGTCTGAACCGAGCTGAGGTAGCTAGGAAGTGCGATGGCAGTCAAAATGCCGAGGATCAAAACGACGACGAGAAGTTCGATGAGGGTGAAACCCTTGCGGTTGCTGTTCTTCATGATTAGTAGTGTCCCATCCTTCTTCGGTACAAGAAAGTCACAACTTTACGGGACACCGGATTAGGTGACCAAAGGGCCCACATGAACCTGGTGCTTCTAGAAGTTAACGAACCTTGACGGGCAACTGACTGGATATGAGACGTCGTCTCTTTTCGATTTCAGGTTTGCTCATCGCGAATAGCACGTGTTCTGCTTTATCTAGGGCAGAAAGTGCGCCTTTGAAGTCTTTCACGGCAATTTTCGCGTCGGCTAAGTCAGTCCAGGCTCTACCGCTCGAATCATTGATTTTCAACGAATGCTGTAGAAGCTTGATCGCATCTTTGTAGTTGTGATCTAGGACTCGTTCATGCCCCAACGAAGCCTCGCAGTCAGCATAGTTTGGATTGAGTTTCATGGCCGTTTCCCAGTAGTGAATGGCTGATGGACGATCTATGGGTCTTATTAACCTTCCGTACAAATAGTTTATCCAGGCGTCTTTAGGGCTTACATAAAGAGCGACTCGCGCCACACGCCTTGCCTCGACCACTCGATTTGCTCGTGCAAGATAGTAGGCATCGCTTCCGATGAAGTTTCCGAAAGGTTGGACATTCTCACGGCCTCCGTTGATTCGTAACCGAGCAACAACCTCGGGAGTAATGGCACTTTCCTTTTTAGCCTCCAGAAGCTCGATCCATTGGGGCGTATCCATGATCCAGCTAATCGTCTGATTGCAAACGTCAACCGCTTGCGAAGTTTTCCCTGCCTGCTGGAGAAACTTCGAATAGAACTGTGTTCCAGACACAAAGTGAGGGTCATTGTCAAAGACGGCTTTCCAAAAGCCGATCGGAGTCAACCACAAATGAATTGCCCACCAGGACATTACAGCCCCGACCACGAGATTTGCGCCTGTGAGTCCAGTCAGCCAATACTTCTTTGATTGGAAACCGTCACTGCATGCTATTCCTAAGAGACACGCAACCGCAATTCCGGTAGAAGCCACTCGATAAGGCCCGACAACAAGCGCCGGCACAGGAGGGAAATTAGAAACGGGAAGGTAAACCAGCAGACCACAAATAGCTATCCAAGCAAGCGTCCGGTTCTTCTGCCAAGCCAACCGCATCAGATAACCTGCGGCACCGATTATTGCGGCTCCGACGATCCACCAAACAACACCCGTCATATGCTCAAGCGTAAACGTGATCAGCGATTTTGGATTAGGGGTTAGAAACGCCAACCCATAGTGAGCAGCAGAACGAAGACCGAGATCGAACATGATCCACTTCGAACCGGTGGCGCCTTGGGGAACAGGTCCTCCGAAATACCAAAGGACCAAATAAACAAGCAACGCTCCCCCGAATGGAATGCAGATCCTGATTGCATCCTTCCATTTCCCGCTACCAAGAGCAAACACAGAGATGGGGACGGCAAGCAAAATCGGAGCCACTTGCTCTTTAGACATTGCCGCGAAAAGGAAGCTAAAAACCGAAAGCGCTAACCAACCACCTTTTGATGTCTGGTGGTAACGAATCATTCCTAGAATGAAAACTGAAAGGAATAGGGTCGACAAGATGTCCGTTCGGCCACCAATCCAAGCAGTTGCTCCAACCTGCATCGGCTGAGTCGCAAAGAACAGCCCCCCTAAAATTGCCGCTGGTTTCTTTTCGGTGAGCACGAAAACGATGAGACAAACCAAGACCGCAGTGACTGCGTGAAGAAGGATATTGGTTTGGTGATAGAAGAATGGAATTCCGTGAGCGTAGGCAGAATCAGCAACGAACGAGACACTCGTAAGCGGTCGGTAATAGTTTGCAAACGGGTGCGTAAATGCTGAAATAAGGCTGTTGGTACCGAATGCGCTCCCCCAAATTAGCTCATCATCATCCCAAATTGCCGCCCCTTTTAACGATGGCAGATAAAGAATTATGGAAGCAACAAACACGCCGATCAGCCCCAAACGCCAGTTGGTAAAAGTTCGTTTTTTAGCCATGTTCTACTTTTGAATAACCGCAACCGCCAAGTTCACTAGGACATAAAGACAGCTACCGCTGCATGATTGATTCTCAATTTTCTGAATCCGAGCCATGCTATATCAGAACTGGATTAACGTATATTCAACTAGAGCCGAGATTGACAATCCTGACCTCTTCAATGGCTCCCGTTCGCGAAGACTTGTAGCTCCATGAAATCATTCGTTCTTCCCTATTATGTTTTGACTTTGATAAGTTCTCAGGGTGCCAAGAATCTGCCGCAAAACCCAACCAAGCAGTTTGAGCATTACTATCAAACACTAGATTCCCTTCTCATACAGAAAGACGTGAAGGGCACTTTGGCTCTCATTCGAGACTCCCACACCGCCGATTACACTCACGAAAGCAAACCGGATGTTCGGGGCCAGCGAACCAAACGCAATTTGAAAGAAACAATCGAGTCCGTTGAGAAGGCGGTGCGGTGGATGGCAGCGTTCAAGGAATCCGTATCTAAGGTTGAAAAGGTTTCCTTGTCCCCTCATAAAGCCGTGGTTACCGTTATTTCGAGTCTTTCGGGAATCACGCCGAAAACACCGAACGGAAAGAATCAAATCATGGTGCTATACAGCAAGAGCGAAGACACCTGGGTCCAAGTCGGTTCCAAATGGAAAATCAAAGTCATCCGCACCCTCGAAGATCGAATGACTATCGATGGAAAGCCTGTTCCGTTTCACTCGTAGTGGTTAGCTGGCTTGACCCTGTGTAATTTACTTGCTACAATTGGCCTCAGGAAGGAACTGAGTCCCAAAAATCCTCTTATTTGAACTAGGTCTTTTCGTCGAATCTCCAGAAAAGCTTGTCCAATTCTTCATGAGCCTTAAGCAGCCCGCAAATGATCCCGCCGAAATAGAAGCGGCGATTCGTTCGAGCTACTTGGCACAAGGACTCTCGGAAGCTCAGGTGAGGAGCCTAAACAAAATTGCTCGCTGGCAAACGTTCCGGAAAGGTGAACCCATCATTGAGCAATACGATCAAGCTCGAGATTTGCTTATCTTGGCTTCGGGTACAGCTCATGTCCTCACCGATTTAGGCGAACCGATTGGCTGGATTCGCCCGGGTATGCCGATGGGAGAAGTTGCGTTACTTGACGAGCGAACGAGGTCAGGAACGATTATTGCGGTTGAACCTTGCGCAGTTGTGGTCCTGCCCGCAGAACCTCTTCTTGCCCTTTTGAAGAAATCTCCTTCCCTAGCCGCCAAGTGCCTCTACAACTTGAGTCGAATTCTCTGTGACCGTCTCCGAACGGCAAACAAAAATCTAGCTGCGCTGATGGCGATCGAAGAATCAGAAATTCGACCGCACCGCTAAGACTGGCTATGCCGCAGTTGGATCATCCCAAGACGATGCATTTCTTGTTTTTGAAGAATAAGTACGTCTTCTCGATGGGCGGATTCGAATACGGGCTCACCTTCCGAATACTTCTGCTCGGCGTCGGTATCGGAGAGTGCGATCAACAATGCAGGAATGAATTCAAGTTCACGGTTGTCGAAAGCTAAACATTTCATGCAGTCTGAATAGGCGCGTAGGATGATCGACTGAACTTCGTATCGAGTTGGATCTTGTGGAATAACGGCGTCTACCAAACCGCTTTTACTCGCCTGCTCACATGCAGACACGTCGAACGAATGGTGAGTCCGACAACCATGAGGTCGATATTCGTAACCCATGCACACACCTTCTTGGTTCAGCGGACACATTCGACTGCTGCTCAAGAGGTCAACCGGGCTCAGCCGGCTGCTCGCCTGAGAATACGCCTCCAACCGAGTCATCAGGCTGTTCATGACATCCGCGGAATGCTTCTTTCGGAGATAACTGGCAAGTGCAAGAACCACTGGCGCGGTGGTTGTGACACGAATCGAACAACAGAAGTGGCAACCTTTGGAACAGGCGATCCCCCCTTTGCTTTGGGTCTTCCCGGGCCCGGAACTTGGAACCACCTGCAAAAGTTGATCTAGCTGAATAAGGTTGGCGTGAATCGCCGTTCGAAGAACGTTGTCGGACTTATCGTCTGCAAACGGCTCGGCAAATAGCATCACCGCCTCAAAGTAAATTGGCATGATGACGTCGGCATCGGACCTTGCTTCAAGGTCCGATGAAGGCACAAAATCGACCGATTGAAGGAATTGAAAAATCCGTTTGACGCGTCGTGCGTTGTCCTTCGAATTTGAGGTCCTTCCCATGGTATCAGGTTACTTCCAAACCATAATTCCGTTCTACGACAGCTAAATCTAACGGTCGCGAGATAAGATGAACCATGACTTTTAAGGAGAGGGTTGCCCCAGTCCGTAGAGACCCACTAGCGGAGGAAACGCCTGCCTTCACTCCCAACGAGGCTCTCTTGGAAGCGAACCGATGCCTCTACTGCTACGATGCACCCTGTATTCAAGCCTGTCCGACCCATATTGATGTTCCGCAATTCATCAAAAAGATCGCGTCAAAGAACTTAATCGGCTCGGCACGGACAATCCTCGAATCGAATCTACTTGGAGCTACATGTGCTCGCGTTTGTCCTGTTCAGGAGTTATGTGAAGGAGCGTGCGTATTAGGCCACGAACATCGGCCCATCGCCATTGGACGACTGCAGCGGTTTGCAATCGATTCTGTAACCAAGGATCTTTTTAAACCACGACCTCCTAGCGGTAAGACAGTTGCTCTGATTGGTTCCGGCCCGGCAAGTTTATCGTGCGCGGGAGAGCTTGCCAAGTTAGGTCATGAAGTCACGATCTTCGAAAAGAAATCGCTTCCGGGAGGACTCTCAACTTACGGAATTATCTCGATTCGCGAACCTATCGACATCGCGGTTGAGGAAGCTCGGATGATTGAGAGGCTCGGGGTCAGGTTCGAATTCGGAATAGAAGCCCAAATCGACGACTTGGTTGGCCAATATGACGCCGTGTTCGTTGGCGCAGGTCTCGGCGGGTCACCGCAGCTCGGGATTCCAGGCGAAGAAGACATCCTCGATGGCTTGAATTACATTGAAGCGAGCAAAGTTGACCTGAACTCGGTCCCAGTTGCAAGGCATGTCGCCGTCATTGGTGCCGGTAACACCGCGATCGACTGCGCAACCATCGCCAAGCGCCTCGGTGCGGAAACCGTATCGATCGTTTATCGTCGCTCGGAAGAAGACATGACGGCGTATGCTCACGAAGTCTCTTTCGCTAAGAACGAGGGGATTCGATTCGACTTTCATTCGCAACCTATTCGAGTTCTGAGCGAAGACAATGGGGTCGTAGGCTTAGAGTGCTGTCGAACGGAACCTGGCGGATTGGATGAATCGGGCCGGCCAATTTCTCACCCCATTCCGGATTCTAATTTTGTGATGCAAGTGGATCAAGTCATCAAAGCCATCGGGCAAGTGAAGCACCTCCACCGACTCGATACTGAAAGAGGATTCATCAAGGTGGATGTGAACTACCAAACAAGTCAACGCTCCGTTTATGCCGGTGGTGATTGCATCCGGTCTCACGGCTCGGCATCAACGGTCATGGCCGTTCAAGATGGAAAGCTTGCAGCAATGGCGATCGACCGACAACTTCGAGGCTCAAATGGCTGATCTCAAAACTAATTTCGCAGGTATCTCAAGCCCAAATCCGTTTTGGCTCGCCTCGGCCCCACCCTCAAACTCAGGCCATCAGGTGCACAAAGCCTTTGAAGCGGGTTGGGGTGGCGTCGTGTGGAAAACGATCGGTGCGCCCGTTCTAAACGTTTCTAACCGATATGGTGCTTGGCATCTCGGGGGCCAAAAGATGCTCGGGATCAATAACGTCGAATTGATCTCGGACCGTCCGCTTGAGGACAATCTGCGCGAGATTTCCGAGATTAAGCGAGCCTGGCCCGATCGCGCGGTCATCGTGTCCGCAATGGTTGAGTCGACTCCCGAGGCTTGGCGAGAAATCGTCCACAGGATCGAAGATGCCGGTGCCGACGGAATCGAGTTGAACTACGGTTGTCCTCATGGGATGAGTGAAAGAGGAATGGGGAGCGCGGTCGGGCAAGTTCCCGAATACTGCGAGCAGATCACCCAATGGGTCACCAATGTCGCCAAGATTCCCGTACTCGTTAAGCTCACGCCCAACGTCGCGAATATCGTCGGCCCCGCGAGAGCAGCAATCGCAGGCGGAGCCCACGGAATCTCACTCATCAATACCCTCAACTCCATTACCGGAATTGACCTTGACACCTTTGAGATCTCGCCTAATATCGGCGGAAAGGGTGGACACGGAGGTTACGCGGGTCCGGCAGTTAAGCCAATCGCTCTTAATATGCTGGCTTCGGTAGCCAACGACGAAAGTATTCGAGCCTCGGGAGTTCCCATTAGCGGAATGGGCGGGATATCTAATTGGAGTGATGCGGCTGAGTTCCTGGCACTCGGAGCAACGAGTCTTCAAGTCTGCACCGCGGTCATGCACTATGGATTTCGAATTATTGCAGATCTGTGCGATGGCCTCAGCAATTGGATGGATGCCAAAGAGATCAAAAGCATTGAAGAATTTCGCGGTCGTAGCCTCCATCGCCTTTCGACCTTCCAAGACCTTGACCTGAACTTTAAAGCGGTCGCCAGAATTGATCCTGACAAGTGCATTAAGTGCAATCTCTGCTATATCGCATGCAATGACACCGCGCATCAATGCATTGACTTAGTCAGTGTGACCGGACAGATCGTCTCGCCTGGATTAGACTTTCAATCGAGCGGCAAGCAAGCCGCAATTGACGGCCGTCCGACTCCTATGGTTCGGGAAAGTGATTGTGTCGGATGCCGGCTGTGCTACAACGTCTGCCCGGTAGAAAGCTGTATCGACATGGTTGAAGTTCCATCTGGTCGCCAACCCAAGACATGGGCCGAACTGTCTAACGAATTACCGGAAGTGAGTCACGATTGGAACGCAATGAAGCGCTATCGAGAAGCAAATGGAATTAGAATCCATTAGGATTATTTGGAAGCAACCAATATGGGATTACTCGTAAAAAATGGCGTGATCGTGACCGCTGATTCCATCAGCCGGGCGGACATCTATGCCGAAAATGAAACGATCACTCGGATCGGTACGGATTTAGAGGTCCCTGTGGACACGACCGTTATCGATGCGAAAGGCAAGCTCGTTTTCCCAGGATTTATTGATCCTCACGTTCATATCTACTTGCCATTTATGTCAACTTTTGCCAAGGATAACCATGAATCGGCAAGCATAGCGGCTCTCGTCGGTGGGACCACCACGTTCATCGAAATGTGTTGTCCGTCTCGCTTTGACGATGCCTTGGAAGGGTACGAACTTTGGAAATCCAAAGCGGCCGGGTCAAGTGCTTGCGACTACAGTTTCCATATGTCGGTCACCAAATTCGGTCCCGAAACCGAATCGCAAATGCGAGAAATCGTGGCAGATGGAATTGCATCATTCAAGATTTTCCTTTCCTACAAAGGGTTCTTCGGAGTGGAAGATGGCGAGATGTACGAAACCCTTCAGCTTGCCAAGAAATTGGGTGTGATTGTCACGGCGCACTGCGAGAATGCGGAGCTCGTGAGTCGATTACAAGCAAAGCTTCTTTCGGAGGGCAAAACCGGTCCCGAGTGGCACGAGCCAAGCCGACCCGAATCTGTTGAGGCGGAAGGAACACAACGATTTGCTACATTCTTAGAGAACACGGGTGCCACGGGATACGTCGTTCACCTTTCCTGCGAGCCCGCATTAAGGGCTGCCATGGCTGCCAAATCTAAGGGAACAGCCCTATTCGTTGAGTCCGTGCTTCCCCACTTTCTGCTTGACAAAACCTACGCTGAGCGAGCGGGAGCGGAGGGTATGAAGCACGTTATGTCACCACCCTTGCGACATATAAGGAATCAGGAGGTTCTTTGGAACGCCCTCAACGCCGGATTTATTGACACGGTAGGAACCGACCACTGCCCATTCGACATCGAGCAAAAGCTTCTCGGTAAAGATGCGTTCACCCAAATTCCGAATGGCATCCCCGGCATCGAAGATCGGGTGAACTTACTCTATACATATGGGGTGAAGTCAGGTCGACTTGACCTTCATCGCTTCGTGGACGCTGCGAGCACTCAATCGGCAAAAATCTTTGGACTATTTCCACGAAAAGGCACCATTGCCGTTGGCAGCGACGCGGATCTTGTCATCTTTGACCCCGAGTTTCAAGGCAAAGTGTCGGTCAAGACTCAACATACGCAGAATGACTACAACGGCTTTGAAGGGTTTGAGATTCAAGGACGCCCTGTAGTCGTTACCGTGCGAGGTCAAGTTCAAGTCAGTGATGGAAAATTCGTTGGACAGAAAGGACGAGGCAAGCTGCTCAAACGAGACCCAGCCTATTTCTAGCCGACAAGAGGAAGCAACATGAGTTTGAATCCCCACAGAACGATCGCCGAATTGAAGGAGCTTCGTGCTCTGACAGCAGACGAGAATGGTGCTCTACGAGTTGCCTGGACGGACACGTGGCTGAAAGCACGAGAATGGTTTGCCGAAAAACTTATCGGACTCCCAGTTACGCAACACTACGATGCAGCCGGAAACAACTGGATCACGCTTCCAGGAACCTCTAGTGACACTCTTGTGATCGGCAGTCACCTGGACTCGGTTCCAAATGGGGGCTGGCTAGATGGATCACTTGGGGTTTTAGCCGGACTGGAGATACTTCGCCGAATATCGGCGGAATGGGAAGAGCGACCACCCATAACTATCCAACTGGTTGACTGGGCGGACGAAGAGGGCGCTCGATTTGGCCGTAGCCTTTTCGGATCCTCCGCATTTGCTGGCACCTCCACGATTGAAGCCGACCGTGGACGTCAGGATCGGGACGGCATCACTCTAGAAGCCGCGATGCTTCGTTGCGGCTTTGATATCCAACTCATTGATAAGGCTGTTTCTGGCCAAGAGAACGTCAAGGCATATCTTGAGCTGCACATCGAACAGGGACCAATATTGGAAAGAATGGAGCTTCCTTTAGCAGTGGTGAAAGGCACCAAAGGAGTCGAGAGACACCATATTGTGTTTCATGGACAGGAAGCGCATTCGGGTTCCACGCCGATGAATGCGCGGCACGATGCTTTAGCAGCTGCTGCAAAGCTGGCGCTTGAGGTCTACCCTATTGCGCAAAAGCACCCGGATGCGGTTTGTACGGTGGGAAGCTTGAAGACCTTTCCAGGCATCGTCACGGCAATTGTTGGACGGTGTGAAATGACGCTCGATCAACGTGATCTTGAACCCAAAGTTCTAGCAACCATGTTGGCCGAGGCCAAGGAAGCGAGTCATAGGTTTGCCGCAGAATTTGGATGCACGGTCGAGTGGTCAAAGATTTGGAGCATCGAACCTGAGCCCTTCGATCCGACGTTGATGCAATTTTGCGCTGAGAGTATTCAGGAAGTCACGGATTCACCCGTACAGCTTCCTTCGGGGCCCTTGCATGATGCCGCCGAAGTATCGCGAGCAGGCATTCCGACGGTTATGATGTTCGTCCAATCGCTTTACGGCATCAGTCATAACAAAATCGAGGACACCGACGAAACTCACCTTGAACTTGCCGTTCAAGCCATGGATCGACTTGCCTCGAAGACTATGAATTGGATTGCGGAAGGTTGCGAATAGCCATGCCTGAACTGAAAACTATTCATCACTGGATCAACGGAAAGCTTCAGGCGTCGCAATCTGGTCGCACCTCTCCCGTCTGGAATCCTGCCACGGGAAATCAGCAAGCTTGGGTTGGACTTGCAGACTGCTCTGAGGTCGACAGCGCCGTTCAATCATCGAAGGATGCTTTTCTGCTTTGGCGGTCAACTCCCCTTTCCCGCAGAACCGAGATCTTGTTCAAGTTCAGAGAGTTGGTGGATGCCAACCGGCGCGAGATTGCCGACTTACTCACCTTGGAACACGGAAAGACGACGGCCGACGCGTTGGGTGAGGTAGCAAGAGGGCTTGAAAACATTGAATTTGCCTGCGGAGTCTCCAGTCATCTGAAAGGGGGCTACTCCGAACAAGCGAGCCGAGGCGTGGATGTTTACCAAATACGTCAGCCCTTGGGCGTCGTGGCAGGCATCACTCCGTTCAACTTCCCCGCCATGGTGCCCATGTGGATGTTTGCCAATGCGATTGCATGCGGCAACACCTTCCTGCTGAAACCATCGGAGCGAGATCCGTCGGTAAGCCTCCTTCTTGCCGAACTTCTTCAGCGGGCCGGACTTCCGGACGGTGTCTTCAATGTTGTCCATGGAGATAAGGTTGCCGTTGACCGGCTACTTTCCCATCCCGATATTCAGGCAGTGAGCTTTGTCGGTTCCACGCCCATCGCACGTGAGGTTTATCAAAAGGCAACTCAAAATGGCAAGCGTGTTCAGGCTCTTGGTGGGGCGAAAAACCACATGCTTGTTCTTCCTGACGCAGATATCGAAATGGCAGCCGACGCTGCCATTTCGGCCGCCTTTGGTTCAGCAGGAGAGCGATGTATGGCGATTTCGGTTGTCGTCGCGGTAGGAGACGTTGCCGAACCTATCATCGAGGCCATCAAAGCACGCATCTCAAAAATCAAAGTGGGATCAGGCGGCGAGCCAGGTACCGAAATGGGGCCGGTTATCTCTCCTGAGCACCGTAACCGAATTTTGAATCACCTCGAAGATGCAGTCAAGCAAGGCGCTCGACTTGCCGTCGATGGTCGAGAGGATGCTGCCACTTCCGGTCCAGGATTTTTCGTCGGTTGCTCGTTAATTGATGGAATGAAGCCGGGTATGCGGTGCTACGACGAAGAGATTTTTGGACCCGTATTAGGAATTGTTCGGGTCTCAAGTTATCGAGAAGGCTTGGACATGATCAACAGTTGCCCGTTCGGCAACGGTACGGCAATCTTCACCCGAGATGGCGGGGCAGCCCGCCAGTTTCAATCCGAAGTTGAAGTTGGAATGGTTGGGATCAACGTTCCGATTCCAGTCCCCGTTTCCTACTACAGTTTCGGGGGATGGAAGTCTTCCCTGTTCGGTGACCTTCACATGTATGGCCCAGAAGGTATTCAGTTCTATACTCGATCCAAAGTTGTCACCAGCCGATGGCCCGATGCCGGAACAAGCTCCGTCGATCTTGGTTTCCCCCAGGTCCGATAGCTCATCTTCCCGTAGCTACCAACCGATCGACGATCTGCAAAAGATAACGGCAGGATAGGTTGAAAGGAACGCCCAAAAGAAACTGTTGAGGCCCATAAACACGGCCGCGAACAGGTGGAAAAGGCCAGCGCTTATGAGGGCAATCCACCAGTAAGGGCCAGGAGCGAATAGCCCAAAAGTGAACAGGCACTCAAAGAGGATGACGAACCAAGCCATGCCGTAACAAGGAATGGGGGCCCTCTTGAGCTTCTCGCCAATCTTGCGGACTCCGTATAGCTTCGTCACGGCAACCGAATGAATCGCGTTTCCACTTCGCCAAGTCTTTGATCGCAGTTTCTCGATGCCGGCCACGAAATACGATTGGCAGACCATCGTTGCGAGGAATATAAGGACAATTCCCCTCGCAGCTTCTGTCCCCACTAGGAGGCCAAGAGCACATGAGCTGAAGACGATGTTTGTCATCTGGTCAGAACCGTCGAGGCCGTAGGGACTTCTGAGACTCAAGATGACTCCTGTAAGGGCAATCAGGACGGTACATGAGATGCTGGTGCTCATAAACATGAGCGAAAGACTCGCAAGCAGCCTGACGACCAAGATTCCAATCGTCATTCGATATTCAAAAAGCACCTGAAGGATCGGCTTGACTCGGGAATCCATGAGAATGGGAGAACGGGTCAAGACAATATCGGGCGAAAGCAACCCTGGCCGCCGCAGAATCGTACGCTTCACGAGCATCTCGGCGCTTCCTAGCATGACTCCAATCGATGCGAGTCGAAGGGTCCATTCAAAGATCACGGATGTTGTCATAAGGGATGCTCGTGCGAATTAAACATGACGAACGGCTCTTTCCCCGTTCCTGGCTCTTCTGCCATGAGCAAGAACTGAGTGGCTTCCGCCGCGTAGGGCCTCGGAACCGAGCTCACGTAGTCGAGTAAAACGATGTACGGAACGGAGAGAACGAGATGGTCGGGCTTGACGTCCTGAGCAGACTGCATCAGCGCGGTGATAATGTCGAACAGCGCTTTCTTTTCACGCTTACCCGGATTCCAGAGCCAGTCAACTGCCGTTCGCGGAGTGCAAAGCTGGATCTCTCTCCAGGCGGTATGACCACCACTTTGCAACCGGTCCCGGTACAGCAAAGAATAATCCCAAATGCCTGGTGTTGGAGCGAAGAAGTTCCAATAGGGAATGACCCCGAACGGATCGAAGGCTCGTATCGCCTTTTCTCCAATCGACTTTCTTTGGCAGTAAGCACTGAGACACCAGTACCCGCCGAGAAAAGTCGCTAATGATGATTCAAGCAGGGTCATTTCTTTCAAAGCTCCTTTTTTAGTAGTGGATTAACGTTCGCCCCAAAAGGATCGACGTTCGCATCTGAAGGAGGGCGTTCGCGGTGCCAACTGGACCGAGCGCGGCAATGGCATCAGGAGATATTTCGGTGCTGTACCGACGATCCGATCCCGTGATCGCGTAGGTTGCAGCAACAATTGCGACTTCGACCACCACCGCAACGGTAAGCAGGAGGACCGAACAGGCGACGTCTCCCGGACCATAGCCAACGTTGATTTCTGCCATCTCCTCAGGGATAAGTTTCAGAGCAGCAATTTCTGCCGGGGTCAGATTGGGCTGATTGTAGACAGCATAGACATCTAAGCCAGCTTCAACGTGGGGATGATGGAATTCGATCCATTGGAGACCATCTTCCAGCAAGTTGCCACCATTAAACGGAAGAACGATCACTCCGACCTCGAGATCGCCGGGAAGAGTGATGTTCTCAACCAATGTTTTGCCACCGTAACGGAGTTCTGCAATGATTGGAGCACGCGTCGTTTTACTGACCGCCTCTTCAAGTGAGAACCGTTTTCGATCGGCAAAAAGATCGAGAACCTTTCGAGCAACTCGCCGATCGGAGCCATCGTTCTTGGAAACCGCCATCTCGATTTCTTTGAGAAGGCCGCTACCAGGATGCGCAAAGAACACAGTGATTGTTCCCGCCAATGCCAATTGCTGATCGGGCAAAACGTTGGTTGGACGATAGTGGTGAATGGCGACTTTGCGGTGTCGCGGCACTCGCCGAGCGCGCTCAGCGCTAGCTCGGTGAATCATTTCAATGTCGGAGGATAGGTGTTTCATCACGTTAAGTACCGTATCACACGTATCCTTCGCGGCCGACTTTCCCAGCAATATTCGCCAATTTATATGACTTTATGCCCACTAAGATGACATTTCTTTACTTCTATATTTGTCACGTTGTTGTCACGGTAAGCTCAGCAAAGAGGCCGGAGGTTGTTTGATTGTTGGGATCGAATGAAGAGCGAAGACCCTCCGATTTCTTCCGCTCACTTCTTTGTCGCAATCAAAAACTGCTAGCCTTAGATATGTCCGAAACCGCGCGTAAACATAAGGAGTTTCTCTTCCCTGCCGTTGCTACCTATTACAAGGAGCCTATGGCGATCAGCCATGGAGAGGGGATGCATGTTTGGGATGAAGAGGGAAACAAGTACCTTGACTTCTTTGGAGGTGTCCTCACCGTCAGTGTTGGACATGCCAATCCGAATGTTGTAAAAGCCGAAGTCGAGCAGATCAGCAAATTGCAGCATTCGACCACCCTCTATGCGAACAAGAACCTTTCGGACTTGGCCGAGAAGGTTGCGGAAATCACGCCTGGAGACCTGAAAAAGAGCTTCCTGACAAGCACCGGAACGGAAGCAGACGACACGGCCATTCTAGCTGCGAAGATGCATACGAACCGTCAGGAGATAGTCGTTCTCCGTCACAGTTATGCAGGTCGGTCGGCAACCGCACTTTCGTCGATGGGGCATGCACCTTGGCGCCCTGTGGCCTCTCAAGTAGCAGGCTTCGTGCATGCTCACGCACCTTATTGCTATCGCTGCCCATTTGGACTTCAATATCCCAGTTGCGGAATTCGATGCGCGGAAGACATCGAAGAGTTGATCCAGACCACGACAACCGGCGAGATTGCGGCATTTATGGCGGAGCCGATTTTAGGAGTTGGTGGATTTATCGTCCCGCCCCCAGGCTATTTTGAGAGAGCGGTTGAGATCACCAAGGCCCACGGCGGTTTATTTATTGCTGACGAGGTTCAAACGGGCTGGGGTCGGACAGGCGATAAGTGGTTTGGCATCGAACACTGGGACGTCGAACCCGATATTCTGACTTCGGCTAAGGGAATGGCAAATGGCGCCCCAATCGGCCTCACCATTGCGAAATCTGAAATCGCAGACAGCTTCAAGGGGCTGACCTTCTCAACTTTCGGTGGAAACCCGGTTTCTTGTGCGGCCGCTCTTGCGGTGATTAAAGAAATCGAAGACAAAGATCTTCTTCACAACGCAAAAGTAACCGGCGACTATTTCCGAATGAAGCTTGAGGAGCTCAAGGATAAGCACGAGATTATCGGCGATGTTCGCGGAATGGGCTTGATGCAAGGCATCGAAGTCGTCATAGATAAAGCTTCTAAAGTTCCCGCACCTCAATATGTAGCGCAAGTCTTCGAAGAGTCGAGAAAGCAACGCGTTTTAATTGGCAAGGGCGGACTTTACGGCAACGTTATCAGACTCGGACCGCCGCTCATTGCTACAAAATCAGATATTGATGAGTTAATTGCTGCGCTGGATATCGCGTTTGCAGCCGTTAAGACCGCCTAGCGCACCGGACATAAAAAGGCAGGAGGCGGGAAATTTCCGCACTCCTGCCTTTATTAATTGGGAGGGGTTAGGGATAAACGACTTTGAAGAGAGCGGGATTAATAGTGCCCGACACTTTCACGGTCGAATCCCAAGTTGTAACGACTTCAACGGGTTCTTTGCTTACCGATGGGAAGATGAATCGCTGGGTAGTTACATATCGAACCACGTCGCCAGCGTCGTTCACGTAAATCTCAAAAGTACCGGCTGCCGCCTTCGTCGCGTCTTCTCTATAGTCACCGGCAATTTTTTGAACTTGTACGTCACCAATCTTGACTTGTCCTTGGTACTTCAATGTCGCCCACTGAGACTTGAGCCGCTTGAGCCTCGATGGGTGCGAAATCGCGATGTCGAGAATAGGGTTCAGGTCACCTAAACTAAATTCAGCGGCCATGTAAAGGTCCGAGATTTTCTGGTCGTTTCCGTTTTGAGAAACCAGCTCTCGATGCCGAGGCCCACCGAGAATCCTTTCCGGATTGTCATAGGAGAAAATTTTCCCATCACTGGTAAGTAGCCAGGTTGCTGCCTTGGATCCAAGTCGTTCTTGACGCAGATAAATCTTGGACGGTCGCTCATATTGAAGGTCAGACACGATATTAATGGTCACACCTTGAGCAGATTGAGTCATTTTGATGGAGCCAGAAACCGATTGAGCCTCCGCGTAATGCGTCAAAACTTTTGAAAGTACTTGAGAAGCTGAAGTCTTAGGGGTTCCCGTTGGTTCCTGAAGAGTCACGAGGTTCAGAGTTAGAACAGCAATTGCCAGGGTCATCATCTTTCAGTCCTTAGGATTTTCTCCATTCGATATCGTTGACGTTTCGGGAATGGTTCGCGGTTCGTGCGGCGGTGAAAAGCCAATCGGAGAGGCGGTTCAACAACAGCCTTGCCTCGATGCTCACCGATTCTTCTTCATGGTGCCACAAAACGGCCCTCTCGGCTCGTCGACAAACGCTTCGGGCCATGTGGAGGTGCCCCGCGAGCGGGCTTCCTCCGGGAAGTATAAAAGCCTTTAGCTCGGGCAGAACCTCGGTTTGCTTGTCGATCGATTCTTCCAACTCTTCAATATGCTGAGTCCGAATTAGCTTAACGTCAAACTTTCCGCCCGCTGGCGATGCCAATTCAGCTCCTAAATCAAATAACCACGATTGAATCTTCTCAAGCAAGGTGTCTAGTGGGTCGCCGTTTGCGTAGAGCCTCGCTATGCCAATCGAAGCATTGAGTTCATCAACCTCGCCAATAGCGTGAATTCGGCGCGAGTACTTTGAAACACGGTCTCCACCATACAAACCAGTCGTCCCGTCGTCACCTGTCTTCGTGTAGATCTTCAAGACCGGTCTCCCAGTACCTTGATGGCGAACTTGGGCAGGTTCTTAACCTTTGCAAACTTAGACGGGTTCAGCAGAAGTCTCCACATCCATTCTAAATGAATGGCTTGCATGACCTTAGGGGCTCGCTTTGTTTTGCCACTAAAGACGTCGAACGAACCACCTACTCCTACTGCCACTTTAGCTTGAATAATTGGACGAGTGGACTGAATAAAGCGTTCTTGGCGCGGCATGCCCAATGCTACGAACAAAACATCGGGCTGAGCGGCGGCAATTGCTTGCGCGATTTTCAACTCGTCCTCGGCCTTGAAGTAGCCGTGATGGGTTCCGACGATGTTGCAGCCAGGATATTTTTCGGTCAGCTTTTGGCCCGCGAGTTCCGCTATTCCAGGTTCAGCGCCTAAGAAATAGATTCGATAGCCCTTTTGAGCACTGAGCGCGCAGACCTTCTCAACGATGTCCACTCCGCTGACTCGTTCTTTGATGGATGAACCTTTTCGCTTGGCTGCCCAAAGCACGCCTGCTCCATCCGGAGTAGCCAAATCAGCTTGGGAAATAAGGTTTCGGAAACCTTCGTCTTGTTGGGCAATGATGATGCCGTTTGCATCTGCCGTTACTACAAGGTGCGTACCACCTTCCTGAATGAAATTCTCAATTCGATTCAGAGCTTGATCCATCGAAACTTGATCGATCGGAACACCTAGAATTGTTACACAATTGCGAGCCCCAGCCCCCTGTCCCATGCTGGCCATCGTCCAGACATTTTACATGGTTCCGACGTTCGTAAAACGGTTATGAAAGACTTAAAGCCACCTTCGCTCGTCTTCCCCTTGGCAACCACAAGCATTCTGGAGTGCGATTCTGGAGAAGTGGTTCTAAATCCCTCTAGCATTAGAAATGTTAGGGACTCCAAATAAGTAGAATAGATAAATATGACTGGCACAGCAAACCCGACGAAGATTCGTGTGAAAGTCCTGCGACAGCAGGATCAAAATGCGCCTCAGCACTGGGAAGAGTTCGAGATTCCGTTCCGAGAAAAGCTCAACGTTATTTCGGCCCTGATGGAGATTCGAAAGAATCCGGTTACTTCGGATGGCAAAGCGGTTAAGCCGCCAGCATGGGAAGCAGCCTGCTTGGAAGAGGTATGTGGTTCCTGCACCATGAACATTAACGGCCGAATACGCCAAGCATGCACGGCTCTGATCGAAGATGTTGCCGAACAGAAGGGTGACACCTATGAGATCACGCTTGAGCCGATGAAGAAATTCCCTCTGATTCGCGACCTCATCGTTGACCGAAGCAAGATGTTTGACAACCTGAAGAAGGTTAAAGCTTGGGTTCCGATTGACGGTAGCTACGATCGCGGAATGGCTCAACCCCAAGATGACCATGTGCGTCAACTTCGATATGCGCTCTCGCGATGCATGAGTTGCGGTTGCTGCCTTGAGGCCTGCCCTCAGGTCAACGATCATTCGACCTTCGTAGGTCCTGCAGCGCTCGGGCAAGCCTTGCTTTTCAACGTTCACCCGATCGGCAAGATGCTTGAAGGCGAGAGAATGGAATTCATTACGGGCGAGGAAGGCATCACGGGTTGCGGTAATGCTCAAAACTGCGTGAAGGTTTGTCCAAAGAGCGTGCCACTCACGCGGGCAATCGCAGAGTTGAATCGCGATAGCACGGTTTACAAACTCAAGAAATGGGTAGGGATCGTTTAATCAAGGCGGCACGTAAGGTTAATATCATGAGAACGGCGCTTTTTTCGCGACTCTCCCTCTTGCTCAGCATGGGCGCTCTTTCAGTTGGAGCTTTCGCTCAAAGCGATACCCCTCCAACGGTGAAGGTTACGGTTAATCCGGCAAGCATCCAAGCCAGTAAGCCTTTTGAAGCCGTTCTTTCGGTCACTTTTGCAGACGGGTTGCATGCCTATCAGAATCCCCCTTCCGCCGATACCTTCATCCCAGTTGTGGTTAAGGTCGACGGAACAACTTTTTCGGTTGTGAACGTGAAATATCCAAAGGGCACCCCAACGAAAGTTGCCGGTGAGGATAAGCCAGTCAATGTGTACACGGGAACGATTAAGATTCCAGTAACTCTGAAGGCTCCCGCCAAAATTGGAAGTTACGACCTCAAGTTAGCAGTGAACTATCAGCAGTGCAATGAAGGAAGCTGCTATCCGCCTTCCTCGGTTGACACAAAGGTAACGATTAAGGTGGCTAAAGCTACCGCGAAGCCAGTCAAAAAGCTAGTGAAAGGAAAGTCAGCAGGTCGTTGAAACTCGTTGACTGCCACGGATTTCAGATTGGCGATGGCTCCTTAACGATCATCGCCGGTCCATGTTTAGCCGAATCATTGGAGCTTTGCCAAGAAGTCTGCGGTTCGGTTCAATCCATCTGCTCAGAACTCGGATTCAATTACGTGTTCAAAGCTTCGTATGACAAGGCTAATCGCACGTCCGCAGGTACCGTTCGCGGAGCCGGAATGGATGCAGGACTGAAGATTCTTTCCGATATCAAATCCACTTTTGGTGTGCCGGCTACAACCGATATCCACCTTCCCGATCAAGCCGCACCCGTCGCCCAGGTTGCCGACATCCTCCAGATTCCAGCCTTCCTCTGCCGTCAAAGCGATCTTCTCGAGGCGGCAGCAGTCACCGGTAAGCCGGTGAACGTCAAGAAAGGACAGTTTTTAGCCCCTCAAGACACCAAGAATATCGTTGAGAAGCTCAGCGGATTTGGTGCCGTCGGCACGATCTTGACGGAGCGAGGAACCACGTTTGGCTACAACACCTTGATCGTCGACATGCCGTCTTTGGAGATCATGAGAAGCTTCGGAGTTCCCGTATGCTTCGATGCCACCCACTCGGCCCAACGTCCAGGAGCGGGCGGAACGTCGTCGGGAGGAGTCCGTGAATCCATCCCAGCAATGACTCGTGCTGCAACTGCAGTCGGCATCGATGCTCTCTTCTTAGAGATCCATCCCAATCCTGAAGAAGCACTGTCGGATTCAGCGACTCAATGGCCGCTTGCTCGTGCTCGCGAACTGCTTGAACAGGTGAAGTCGATCCGAGATGCCGTCAAACGTTGACGATTCAATCAGGCCACTCGAGCGAGTGATTGCTCGTTGTAAACGGCTTCGATTCGCTCAGCCATCTTCTGGATGGTGTAAGTCGAGCGATGGACTTCCTTAGCCCTTGTACCCATCATCAGATTGGTATGAGGGTCGTTGGCGAGTTTCGAAGCCATGACGGCCAAGCCAGAGGCATCTCTCTTGTTGAAGAGATAACCGGTCGCACCATCTTCAACAATCTCTGACATGCCGCCAACCCGACTCGCTAAAACCGTGCGGCCAACCGACATCGCTTCTAAAGCGGCATAGGGGAATGCTTCTTCCCACACACTTGGAATCACAACCGCGTCGATTGCCTGCAAACATTCCGGCACGTCATCTCGGAACCCATGGAATCGGACTCGAGAACCAGATTGCTGGGCCAACTCGACGAGTGGCTCAGATAGAGGACCTTCTCCAAACACTTCAAAGCTCACCCCTTTTTCAATGGAAGGAGAAGCACTGATGAGAGTTTCAACGCCCTTTTCAGCAACAAGGCGACCAAAGAATCCGATCGCAAACAGATCTTCCTCAATTCCAAGTTCGCGACGAGTTTCTCCTCGAACTTTGGCCGGAGTCAGAGGTGGACATCCCGCTTTAGCGACGGTCAATTTATGCTTTGGAATTCCAGACGCAATCAACTGATCCTGCACCGCATTCGACACTGGAATGAAATGATCAAACAGAGTGCTGTAAAGGCGAACCTTCGTCGGAGACCATGGAAGAACAACGTGACGAGTCATGATGGTACATGGCTGCTTCGTCATTCGGGCGGCCATTGCTGGCAGCAAAAAGTCTGGGCTGAAGTGAATATGAACAACATCGAACCGGTTGGCTCGAAAAAGTTTCAGGAACTTACCCATCGCAGGAAAATCGAGTTTTCGGCGATTAAGGATGGGAACCTTTGGTGCGGACACATGAGTACAGAGAGGAGTATTCGGTGCACAAGCAACGGTCACATCGTTACCGCGCTCAGCTAAGCCTTCGCTTAGATAGGCCACGTAACGCTCGATCCCGCCCCAGGACATCAAGGAACTTCCAACCTGCAGTATTTTCATCAGTTTGTGATTCGAAGATGATTCGTTAACCAAGACGCATTGTTCGCCACCATCTCGGTGTGCCAATCATGACCGCCTTCGTATTCCCTTAACACTTTAACCTCAGGCAATGCCTCAAATACTGCTCGGACGCATTCGGGACGAGATGCGGGATCTTTTTGGCCAAGGGATACTTGAGTGGGAACATGACATCGAGTCGCCTGATTGATGGTGTCGAAATAGCTAACAGTATTAAGAACTCTAGCTTCTCCGACTGGTAAATTAGCTATGAAATCGGTTAATTCTTTCATAGGATAGCGATAGATATTTCCCATCAAAGTTTCGTTGATGCCAGCCAAGAAAGGCATATCCGCACACACTGCCTTAACAATTGGGCTCCAAGCTCCTAACCAGATTGCCATGCCTGCACCTTGGCTCATTCCCATCGCACCGATTCGATCTTCATCGACTTCAACTTGAGCCTGAAGGACCCTCGTTGCAATCAGTGCATCCTGGAACATTTGCCTGTATATCCAAGTATAAGGAGATTCTGCACCATCCGAGAAGTAGCCACGCGATGGAACGTATTTTTCTTGGTAAAAAGCCCCATGTCCGAAAAAATTGAAGCTTAGGCTGGCAAAGCCTTCCCTCGTACCGTAATCATTGGGCAAGAGTGATTCCCGCCCGTAAGGGGGAACCCAAACAAAAGCTGGACGGCGACGGGCTCCTTCCGGATAGGCGAACCATCCATTCAGCCGACGACCGCCGATGGTCGCAAAATTGATCGTCTCAACGATAAATCCTGGCTTATCAAAGTCGTTGGAGAGGCTTCGATGGTAGTCGAGCTTTACGCTTGAAGCTTCGCCAACTACTTCATGCCAGAACTCATCAAAATCTTCAGGCACATAGGGTGCCAACTCGCTCATGCTCCGACGGCACGTTGTAGCGCTTCAACCGTGAGTCCGGTTGTCATGAGCCACGCCGTAGCCCGTTGAATCTCTTCCACTGGTCCCTCAAGTTCCAGTTGGATCCATCCAAAGTCAGCATCGATGTTTGCTTTTCGAATATTGACTCGCACGCTAAAATCACGGCTAAGTCGCCAAATCCAAGGTTCCTGGACTTGGGCTTTGCCAGCCGTCACATTGATATCGACTCGCGTCATAGTATGTGTTTTAGGATACCGAACCACAGCCACCTTTTACGTTAGAATGAGCGGCTTGGTCGGCTGGGACCGTATAATTCATTTGTGATTGACCGCGTTCTTGTTTTCGATACAACGCTTCGAGATGGTGAGCAGAGCCCCGGAGTACGCCTTTCTCTTGAAGAGAAGCTTGAAATCGGAAAACAACTCGTGCTCCTTGGTGTCGACATCATCGAAGCTGGCTTTCCCATAAGCTCGCCAGGTGATTTCCAAAGCGTCAATATGCTCGCTAAAGAGCTAAAGAATGTCACGATCTGTGGCCTGACCCGTGCCCGCGAAAAAGACATCGAAGTTGCAGCCGAGGCACTCCAACCTGCAGAGCGACGACGTATTCACACAGGGTTAGGTGTAAGCGAAAACCATCTCCAGCATAAGTTACGCATGTCTCGAGAGCAAGCCCTTGAGACCGGCGTGAAAGCGGTCAAGTATGCCCGCCAGTTCACTGACGATATCGAGTACTTCATGGAAGATTCGGGACGGGCGGATCTGGACTACGTTTACAAAGTCGTCGAAGAGGTCATCAAAGCTGGTGCCACGACGATCAACGTCCCCGACACGACTGGATTCACTTATCCCAACGAGTACTACCACTTGATTCACGGGATCATGAGCAACGTGCCCAACTCGGATAAAGCCGTGTTTAGCTGTCACTGCCACAACGATCTTGGAATGGCGACTGCAAATACTCTAGCGGGTGTTCTGGGTGGCGCACGGCAGGTTGAGGTTACAGTGAACGGTATCGGTGAGAGGGCGGGCAACACCGCGCTCGAAGAAGTCGTTATGGCGCTCTTCATTCGTAAGGATAAGTTCGGTATCGAGACCGGAATCGACACGACTCAGCTGCTTCCAACTTCACGACTTGTCTCGAAGCTGACGGGAATGGTCGTACAACGAAACAAAGCGGTCGTGGGAGCAAATGCTTACGCCCACAGTAGCGGAATTCACCAGGACGGCGTGCTAAAGGAAAGAAGCACCTATGAGATCATCGATCCCGTTCTAGTTGGAGCAGAAAAGAGTGAAATCATCTTGACCGCTCGTTCAGGAAGACACGGACTGAAGCACCGGCTGGCTGAAATTGGATTTGCCTATTCTGACGAAAGGTTTGAAGAAATCTACAACAACTTCCTCCAGGTAGCCGATACCAAAAAGGAAGTCAATGAGGACGACCTCAGAATGCTCGTCTCTCGATAGAGTATTTGGTCTTCGTCTCTTGACAGTTGGGAGTCTAATCGCCAGAACGGGTGATTCTGATCTAAGGGCATCGGTAAAGTATCTCGGTGAGTAATCCGATTTACGTTGTAGATGCCTTTACTTCATCTCCATTTACAGGCAACCCGGCGGGTGTATGCGTACTACAGGCAGAACAGTCCACAGAATGGATGCAGTCAGTAGCGGCTGAAATGAAGCACGCGGAAACTGCCTTCGTTAGGCCGATTGATGGCGGGTTTGAACTCCGTTGGCTGACTCCCACCGTCGAAGTTGACCTTTGCGGTCATGCCACCTTAGCAACCGCCCATACCCTTTGGGAATCCGGGCGCCATCCCAAAAATTCGCATCTTCATTTCCACACTCGCAGTGGCATCTTGACAGCCAAGTTGGACAACGAGATTGAACTCGATTTCCCGCGAATCGACAACTTCGAAGCGATGTTGCCTCACGCTATCGTCGGCCTCCAACCGATTTGGACCGGGAAGAATGGGATGGATTGGTTCGTGGAAGTTGAAACGGAAGAGGAACTTCGAAATTTCGAGCCAGATTTTACAAATATCAATTCGCTCGGATTGAGGGGACTCACCGTCACATCGCGAGGCAAGGAAACTTTCGATTTTGTGTCTCGTTTCTTCGCTCCTCAGTCGGGCGTACCCGAAGATCCAGTGACCGGGTCTGCTCACTGTAGCCTTGCTCCCTACTGGTCCGCAAAGCTGGGCAAATCTGAAATGCGTGGCTTTCAAGCAAGCCAACGGGGAGGCGAAGTCGGTGTCTTGGTGGAAGGTGATCGTGTAAAACTTCGCGGCAGGGCGGTAACGGTTCTTGAAGGGACCTTACGATGTTAAGAACGGAAGTGGTCGATTCGGTCGATCATCCCTTGATTCCAATCGTACGTGAGCTCTTTCGTGAATATTCTCACGAATTAGCGATTGATCTTTGTTTCCAGGGGTTTGAGGAAGAGCTCGCTCAACTGCCGGGCAAATATGCTCCACCTATGGGAGTCCTCACCGTCGTTTTCGATGATGATCGTCCCGTCGCATGCGGAGCGTTACGCCCCCACGATGACGATGCGTGCGAACTCAAGAGAATCTACGTTCGACCAACACATCGAGGTCTGGGGTTAGGACGAAGCATCACGGTGGACCTGATGGATCGAGCGATCCAGTTGGGTTACGCCGTTGTCCGGCTTGATACCCTAAGGCGATTGGGCCCAGCGTTGAAGTTATACGAGTCTCTTGGATTCCAAGAGATCACTCCGTACAACTTCAACCCTGAGCCCGATGTAGCCTATTTCGAGCGGACGCTTACTTAAAGAAGTCGAACGCTTGAAGCCGATCTCGAATGGCAGCGAGGAACTTCCCTGCTACCAAACCATCGATGATTCGGTGATCGTAGGTGAGCACAAGATGCATGATCGAGCGGATCGCAATCATGTCGTCGATGATCACCGGAGTCTTCTGGATACTGTAGGTCCCCAAGATGCCCGCTTGAGGAGCGTTGATCATCGGGGTACCGAACAGAGCACCGTAAGTTCCTGGGTTCGTTAAAGTAAACGTCCCCCCTTGGACATCGGTTGGCTTCAACGAATTGGAACGCGCCGCCTTTGCAATGCCTTCCAAGTCTCTGGCGATCTCAATCAGTGTTTTCGTATGGCAATCTCGGATGACCGGGACGATAAGTCCTTCATCCCCTTTTGCACCAAGCGCGACCGCAACTCCAATGTGTACGCCCTTAGTCGTCAGGATCTGGTTGTCGGGAGTCAGGCTCGAATTCGCAAGCGGAAATTCTTGCAGGGTCTCAGCCAATGCCTTGATGAAGAACGGAGTATAGGTCAGCTTGACCTTGTAAGTTTCCAGGAACGAATCCTTGTTTCGCTCTCGGAACTTCACCATGTTCGTGACATCCACCTGAGTTACCGTTGAAACGGTCGGAACTTGCGAACTGCGAACCATATGGTCCGCAATCATCTTGCGCATCCCCACCAGTGGCGTCATCGTCTGATCAGGCCCCGCTACTGAAGGAGCCGCTGGTTTCACTTGGGGAGCCGGGGTTGGAGCAACCGGAGCGGCAGGCTTGGGTGCTGCTGGAGCCTGTCTCGCGGCAATATAGGATTCTACGTCCTTTTTGGTAACTCTTCCGCCTTCACCGGTCCCAGGAACCGAAGCAAGCTCTTCGTCAGAAATCCCCTGCTCTTTGGCAATGGCCTTTACTACCGGCGTGAACCACTTCTTGTCAGAAGATGAAGCGGGAGTTATTGTTTCGGGCACGGAAACGGCAGTTGGAGCAGATTCAGGTGCTACAGAAGCAGTCTCCGGAGTGGGAGTGGCAGCAACCGCGACTCCTCCCTCTGGTTCGACAATCCCCATCGCATGGAAGACTTCAACTTGCTCACCTTCTTGAATCAAGATCTTGGTGAGAATTCCCGATACTGGAGACGGCAATTCGGTGTTGACCTTATCGGTCATGATTTCGACAATTGGTTCGTCTTCCTTTACGAACTCGCCTTCTTTCTTAAGCCAACGGCTTATTGTTCCTTCGTGGACAGACTCGCCCAACTCGGGCATCAAAATCTCGACTGGCATGGGGTTTATTTTACCGAGGGTGTCTAAAATCAAACCGTCACCCTCGCCTTTTCCTTAATAACCCTCACTACGTTCTTCGTAAGGGGTTCGTTCGCGAATCAAGACTTTCGCAACAAGCGTCGTGAAAGCCGAAATTTTGCTAGATATGAAGGAAGCTGACCAGATCTTCCTCGTTGACACCCGGTTCCCCCGGTGCCACGTTTCCAAGCTTGCCGTCTTTCATCCATTTCTCAAGTTCATCTACTAGCTCGAATAGGTGGCTGAAATTCTCAACGTGGAAAAGTAGTGGTTGATAGTGATCAATTTCGAACGATTGGTTGATAACCCATTCCAATTGGATCGGGAATCGTTGGACATCGGGCGATTCAATGCAGTGCTCAATCTCACCGTATGAGCTGAGAAGCCCACTTCCATAGACCTTGAGGCCATCTTTTGAATTCATGAGGCCAAATTCGATCGTGAACCAGAAAAATCGGGCCATTGCCCGAATAATGCTTGTCAGCCGCCGGATTTGCTCTTCTTTGTCGGAGATGCCGCTGACTATTTCAGCCGCCGTATGGGCACAATCCCCAAATCGAACGAGGGCGTCGGCGAATGCAGGATCGGTATGCATGGGCACATGCCCGGCAATGTCATGAAAAATGTCGGGTTCCGGAAGATAATCCAACTTGTCCGAACGCCGAATGGTGATCGTTGTTGGAAATTCCCGGTTTCTCAAGCAATCAAAGAACTTATAGGCCGGAACGTAACCGCTAACCGGCTTTGCCTTGAAATGTGTCAGCGGTTCCAGAAACTGGTTGACATCTTCGAGCCGAGGGACTGCGTTTGGATTCAGGCAGAGAGAATCAATTCCCAGTTGAAAATGCTCGTTGGCATACTTTTCCCAGCGTCCATGCATACGAGAGAACAGCTTTCGCCACGATTCATGGTTCTCTGGGGAGTACAGGTCATACGGCTGAACAATATAAAGTTCGCCTCTCTCGCGGGCCTGCTCAATAAATTTGGCTTCGTTCGTCGTAAGACCCATGAATGCCTTTAGTTCATTTACAGTTGTGTGAGCCACTTTGCTCTCCTTTCTTTATCGGTCTCGTAACGTATTCGAAGAATTCTTGGAGTCACTTCGATGTGCTTCCAACTCTTATAACGACGAATAATTTTTTGATTTAAATATCCGGTGAGCCCGAATAATCGATACAAGATACCGCAGGTACGTAACGGTCCCACAAAAAAAGAAGACTCCTTTCCTTAAGAATGGAGTCTTCCATGAGACTAGCTTGGGGATTGATTAAATCTCGTAACGCTTGCTTCCGCCCGTATCGTCATGACCCTGAGCGATTCTCTTAACGAACGTTACAAGTTCCATTGGGTTAAATGGCTTGGTAAGGTACATGTCGGCGCCGTAATGATAGCCTTCGAAAACGTCCTTATCCTGAGCTTTCGCCGTCAACATAATGACAGGCAAATTCTCAGTCTCTGGTTCTCGTCGGAGTGTTTTGAGAACTTCAAAACCGTCCATATAGGGCATCATCACGTCCAAGACAACCAGATTAGGTTTCTCTGCGCGGATCTTTTCTAATCCTTCTTTGCCGTCGAACGCGGTGACAACGGTATATCCTTGTCTTTCCAGGTTAACCTGAATCAAGCGCACTATGTGTCTTTCGTCGTCACAAACCAAAACTTTCAGGGGCATGGGTTCTCCTAAGCTTGTCCTCTATTAAAGGTTGTTCGCATCCTACCTGATGTTTTCAGCCAATTTAAACGCTCACACACAACACTGACAACCTTTCGATCATCAATAAGGTTCACGTGAGCCAAAAACATCAATTTCGGACACCACAAATCACGAAACTAGTCCAACTCTCTCAAGAAATACTTGAAGGTCGATTGGATTAAATGGTTTCGTCATGTACATATTGGCACCAGCAGCGAGTCCTTTCAAGTCATCTCCCTGCTGAGCCTTCACAGTTAACATAATGACAGGTATTTTTGCCGTTTCTGGGTCCTTTCGAATTGTCTTCAAAACTTCAATGCCGTCAACATACGGCATCATCACATCCAACAAGATCAGATCCGGTTTTTCGGAAGTCACTTTCTCAAGCGCTTCCCTCCCGTCGTAGGCCGTCACGACGACATGTCCTTGTCGTTCGAGATTCACTTGAATCAGTCGAACAATATTTCTCTCATCATCGCACACAAGAACTTTGAGGGACATGAATCTATCCTGCGGTCACGAATTAAGACGGACAATCAATGCATCTTAGTGCTTCTCGACAAGATTAGGTTGCGATTAAAAGGACAAAGAGCCCAACAGGTAACCTTATAGAGTGAAATTGTGCCGATTCGAGCTCAAATCCAGTCCAGGCGAAGCCCGCTCAGGAATGGTCTACAGTGGCAAAATTTATGAAACCGATGGGGCGAGTGCCATCGCCGTTCATGAAGCAGAGGCAATCCGACCTCTATCTCCTGTTCCTCATGCCCCAAGCCTTCGATATTTCCGAACCGACCTTCAGCCAGACAGCTTCGGTAACGAGGGTCCAGAAGAACCAAGATTTTTTTATGGCAACCCGATGAGCCTCGTCGGAGCTAGCCAGCTGATCAACTATCCTGATTCCGTCATGGAACTCGGAATCGAAACGTTTGTCGCTGCCGTCCTTGTTGCTGACGCCTATCAAATTGACGTAGAGATGGCAGACGACCTGATTCTTGGAATCACCTTGCTAAACACATTGGTCTCTCGGGACCGCGAAAGGATCGAGCGCCGCACCGGTGCGATCGGATCTTCGCACGACTTGGGAGGAGCTCTCGGACCGGTTTTAACCACCCCCGATGAACTCGAAGATTATGTAATCGATGCCGAGTTCGGCAAACGATACGCTTTGAGCGCAGTTACCCGCATCAACGGAGTCGAGCGAGAGCGCGGCAACCTCGAAAACCTGCCTTTCACCTTCGCTCAAGCTATTAGTTCAGCCAGCCAAACCTGCACTTTGAAGGCAGGAGACATTATCGCTTTGGGACCACTTGTCGACGCAACCCTCGAACCACTCACACTCGATCCTGGTGACGAGGTTCAGCTTGCAGTCGAAAATCTCGGTGCCATCTCTCTCAAACTTTCTTTACTCCAATGAGCCAAGTTCAAAAATTGACCCTCGACAATGGTGTTCGCGTTCTCGTCGAACCAATCGGACACGTAAAATCAGCCGCAGTCGGCCTTTGGTGCAAGACGGGAAGTCGCCACGAACTTGCCAACGAAGCAGGCATCACCCACCTTATTGAGCATATGCTCTTCAAGGGCACCCAAAATCGAACAGCCAAGCAAATTGCCGAGGCAATTGAAGGGCAAGGTGGATCCCTCAACGCATTTACAGACAAGGAATCAACCTGCTATTACTGCCGAGTGCTCGCCGATGAAGTGACGGGCGGGGTGGATGTTCTCTGCGACATGATGCTTCACTCACTGATCGACCCCAATGAGTTGAGTCGGGAGCAGGGGGTTGTCCTCGAAGAAATCAAGCGAAGCGAAGACGAACCGAGTGATCACGTACACGAACTCCATCTAGGCAATCGATGGGGAGACCATCCTCTTGGACGGCCCATTATCGGTACTCCTGAGTCGGTGAGTTCATTTACCAGCGAAGATATTCGCTCTTACATCGACAAGCACTACCGAGCCGAAAGTGTCGTTCTTTCAGTCGCTGGCAACGTCGATCCCCAGGAAGTCCTCAAGGCTGCCGAGGCGACCTTAGGGCGACTCCCACACACCAAGAACGACGCCCCTCCATCTCGCCCAAGCGGTAAGGCTTCCTTCCAATTTATCGAGAAGGATGTTGAGCAAGTTCACTTCTGCATCGGTACCGATGGCACTTCCATTTACGACCCCGAATATTACACGCTCGTCGTTCTCGACGCGGCATTGGGTGGAAGTATGTCAAGCCGCTTGTTCCAGGAAATCCGCGAAAAGCGGGGTCTGGTTTACAGTGTGGGTAGCTATACCCTGAGCTACTCTGCAGGGGGCGCGTTTACTGTCTATGGCGGTACCGGTCCACAGCATTGGCCGCTGGTTCAAGAATTGGTTCGCCAAGAGTTCGACAAGGTCATGAAAGACGGACTCGATGCTGACGAATTGGGTCGAACCAAGCGTCACATTGCGGGCAGCGTCGTTTTGGCCCTTGAAGGAATGAGTTCTCGAATGATGCGAATGAGTCGTAACGAGTTGTCGCATGAGCGAGATATTCCCATCGAGGAAACCCTTCAAAAGATCAACGCGGTCACGAACGAATCCATCATGGAATTAGCCAATCGAATACTCACTCCTGAACTGGTGAACACCACTGCGATTGGACCTATCTCAGAATAATCATGCCATCAACCTCCACCGGCAAGTCCCTCCTTTCTTTTCTTGATGCAACCACTCACGCGGACTCGCGTGAGGAGTTGTTGTCAGAGTTGGTTGCCACGTGCCTCTCCACATTTGGATGTGACTCGTGCGACATTCTTTATCGAGAAACGGGCGACGGCCTGGTCTTACGGGCCAGCACCGTCTTTCCCGAGCTCAACAATCGATTAAAACTCGGAAAAGGAGTGGGGCTGTCGGGAGGAGTGCTTTTATCGGGCGAGCCTGTCTTCTTGGCAAAAGACGCTACGAAGCACCCTCAATACACAAAATATCCCGGCTTCGATGATCACAACTTCGAAGCGTTGGTCATCCTTCCGTTGATGGGTCCTTCCCCCCTTCCTTTTGGAGTGCTCTTGTTCCGAAAGGCAACCGCCTGGAAGATGACTCCCGCTGAAAAAGCGAGATTGATCGAAGTCTCTCAAATCGTTTCCGGCTGTTTGCGGGGATATAACGCGGCCTATCAAGCAGGAGCCCAGATCAACCGACTTGGAGCGCTTAGCGAAGTTTCAAAAACGATTGCTACCAGTCCCTATGTCGAAGAAATCCTCCAACTCCTGGTGAATTTGACGGCGCAGCAGTTTAACTATCGCGTTTGTACGGTTCGTTTGCTGGATGAGAATCGAGGCGAATTAGTGCTACGAGCAACCCAGGCTCAGGCAAAGGCTTACCAGCGCAAAAGAGCGATCAAACTCGGAGAGTCGATCGCAGGACGAGCAATCGCGGAAAATCGCCCCATCATCGTACGAGACGTTCAGGTTGAGGACGATTACATCGGACACGACCTAGCGGTTGAACAAGGGTTGCGATCGATGGTTTGCGTGCCTCTGACCCTTCAGGACAAACCGGTGGGAGTTATTAGCTGCTACACCAGCGAAGTTCGCGACTTCTTACCCGACGAGATCAAAGCGCTTGAAACACTCGCTAAGACGGCTGCGGTTTCGATTGAGCATGCCAAGCTCCAAGTTCGAAACACGCTGATGCAGGAGATGCATCACCGGGTCAAGAACAACCTTCAGCAGGTCGCTTCCCTCCTCCGACTGCAGATGCGTCATAGCAACTACAAGTCGCTTGAAGAAGCCCTGAACGATTGCCTCGGTCGTATCTTGGCGATTGCCTCGGTCCACGATTTGCTCAGTCGAGAAGATTTAGACCATGTTGGCATTCGTTCCATCGCTGACACTTTGGTTCACCACCAGAAGAGCTCACTGATGTTGCCTGACCGTCAAATTCAGTTCCAAGTTCGTGGTTCGGACGTCACCCTGAACATGTCGCAAGCTACCCAGCTAGCCTTAGTGCTCAACGAGTTGATCCAGAACGCGATGGAGCACGGATTCAAACAAACTCAAAGCGGGGAGATTCACATCAACGTCGAAGATAAGGACGATGAAGTATCGGTATGGGTATCCAACAGTGGAGACAGCCTTCCCGAAGATTTCGATCCAACCGTGGTAAGTAACCTGGGTCTCAAAATCGTCGATAACTTGGCCCGAGCGCTGGGTGGCAAATTCAAAATGTCCAATGTGTTGGGATGGACCGTTTCTGAAGTCAAATTCCCTAAAGTTACCGGCGAGTAATTCAAGTTAGAAGGTTTGAGCATAGCGATAGCAGTGGCTTCCAACGCGGTAAGATTTGCCACTGCCACATGCCACGCCATACTTCTCTTGCTCTATTCAGCTTATGCTTACTGACGTCAGTTGCTGGCGCTCAAAAGAAGCCCCTCGACCATTCCGTTTACGATTCTTGGAACTCGATTCGAAGTACAAGTCTGTCTCACGACGGTAAGTGGATCCTTTACGTGATTGCCCCTCAAGAGGGCGATTCTAAGGTTGAAATCAAGTCGCTTGTTACCGACACGGTTTACACTTTCCCTCGCGGAGGAGCCGTTCAATTTAGCAATGACTCTCACTACGTCATTGCCACGATTGTCCCCCCGCTAGCCGATACAAAGAAGGCGACACGGGACAAAGTTCCACCCGCTGACGCGCCCAAGAACGCGTTGATGATTTTGAACTTGGCAAACGGCGAGCAAACCAAGGTCGAGAGAGTGACTTCGTTCCAGCTTCCCGCTGAAGACAGTGGTTGGTTTACTTACCGCCCCGAAGCTCCCAAAGCGGAGACTGGCACTTCAGGCGGAACGCCGACAGCCAATCCAAGACCTGCCGCAGGCGGTACAAGACGTGCAGGTGCGGGTGCAGGCGCAAGAGCGGGTTCTGCTCCTGCGGCCGCTGCTGGCTCACCAATGGTTATTCGGGAACTAGCATCTGCCAAGGAAGAGAAGCTCGAGAACGTAGGGGACGCTCTCTTATCTAAAGACGGAACGACCCTTGCCTATACGATCATTTCGAAGGACGGCAAGGAGGATGGAGTCTATTGGATGAACCTCCCCAAACACCATAAAACCGAAGTTCTGAAAGGAAAAGCTAAGACTCAAAAGCTTGCCTTGAACGACGAAACAAAGGACTTGGCCGTTCTGACAGATCGAAAGCTAGATGCACCAGAAAAAGCAGAGAAACCCAAGAACGAGTCTCCGACGGCAAAAGCAACCGAAGCAAAGACCGGGCTGACCGTCTATCTGTTCGATTCCAAACTTTCGAAGGTTCGAGCGTTGGTGGATGACACCCATTCCGTAGTTCCCAAAGGTTGGATCATTAGCGAGAACGGCGGGGTTAGCTTCTCGGAAAAAGGCAATCGAATCTTTTTCGGCATGGCTCCCAAGCCAGCAGAAGAAAAGAAAGATGATACGCCAGACAGCGAGAAAGTAAGCGTTGACGTTTGGACATGGAAAGACAAAAAAATCATGCCGCAACAGCTTCTGCAAGCAGCAGCTGACCAGAAGAAGACTTACCTCGCCATGGTCACACGAGATGGAAGCAAGGCAGTCCAACTTGAATCGGAGAAGATCCCAAGCGTTTCGGTGAGCCAACGGGGAGAAGGCGCTTATGCGTTAGGCACGTCCGATAACGATTATCGACTTGAATCCTCATGGGATGATGGCTATAGCGACTATTACGTGGTTGACGTAGCTACGGGAGCTGCCCGAGAATTCCTTCACCGATCCGAAGCTCGTCCTTCATTTTCACCCGACGGGAGATATGTTGCTGGTTTCGAGTTCGGCACTAAGCAATACTTCTTCTTCGATCCCGCTACCCTCAAGAGAACGGACAGCAATATCCCTACCGTTCTTTACAACCAGTTGACCGACACACCCAGCACTCCGCCCGCCTATGGTGAGGCCGGCTGGACTAACGGCGACGACCGATTACTGGTCTACGATGAATTCGACATTTGGTCGATCGATCCAACGGGCAAAAAGCCAGCAATGAGCGTTACCGGGGGCGCAGGCAGGCTCAGCAACCTTCGTTATCGCTACCTAAACACCGATCCCGAAGCTCGTTTTGTCGACCTCGCCAAGCCGATACTGCTCTCTACATTTGATCCCGATACCAAAGCGGCTGGTTATTCAACGGAAGATGCTTTGAAACCAATGGCCAGACCCCGCAAGCTGGTTTACGGAAACAAAACCTATTCGGCTCCCATCTTTTCGAAAGACGGCAGCGCAGTTACATTCACTCAGCAAGACTTCGTGGAATATCCCGACGTTTGGGTCGCGAAACCTGATTTCAAAGACGCTAAGAAAATCAGCAATGCCAATCCGCAGCAATCTCAGTACAACTGGGGCACCGCCGAGTTGGTCAACTGGGTCTCCGGCGACGGTCAGAAGCTACAAGGCATTTTGATCAAGCCCGAAAACTTCAGCTACGGAAAGAAGTATCCGATGGTGACTTACTTCTATGAGCGACTTTCGGACACGCTGAATGCTTACCACCCGCCCGCACCCAGTGCATCGACGATTAATCTGCCCTACTTCGCTAGCAATGGCTATGTCGTCTTTATCCCCGATATTCCATACAAGACCGGTTACCCCGGCGAAAGCTCGGTTTCCGCGATTGTTTCGGGCGTTCTGAACATTGTCAATCGAGGCTATGTTGATTCTAAGCGACTCGGCATTCAGGGGCAGAGTTGGGGTGGTTACGCCGTTGCTTACCTAGTCACACGAACGAATCTATTCGCTTGCGCGTGTTCAGGGGCGGCCGTATCCGACATGTTCAGTGCCTATGGCGGCATTCGGTATGGAACAGGCATTCTGCGTGAGGGTCAGTACGAGCACGGCCAAAGCCGCATCGGTGGCTCACCATGGGATAAGCCTCTCCGATACTTGGAAAACTCGCCATTATTCTGGCTCGACAAAGTCGAAACGCCACTCCTCATGATGCACAACGATAAGGACGGTGCCGTGCCGTTCACTCAGGGCATCGAGTTGCTTTCCGGCTTACGACGACTGTCTAAACCAGCTTGGATGTGCGTCTATAACGGTGAAGATCACAACCTGGTCGAGCGTAAAAACCGAAAAGATTGGTCCGTGAGAATGTCTCAATTCTTCGATCACTTCTTGATGGATAAGCCGATGCCAGTGTGGATGTCAAAGGGCGTCCCCGCCACCATGAAAGGCAAGACTTTTGGCTTCGAACTTGAGACCGGCGGTAAATAGAACCATCGGACTTTTGAAGTAATCTGCTTCAAGATGGATCGTTCTCAGCATCAAGACATCCGGATAGGCACTCTTGCTTCCCTATCCGGAGCTCCCAATTATCTTCGTCAAATCATTCCTCATGGGTTTGAATCTTTTGAACTCACTGCTTGGATGCATGTAGGTGATCTCGATCTCCCGGCCCTAGCAAAGGAAACTCTCGATGTCTGCGGCGATCAGGCGATTATCAGTAGCATCGGTGTCTACGGAAATCCGCTCCAAGACGAAGAAACGGTTCGTGGATGGGAAAGGCTGATTCTCTCGGCAAATGAATTTGGATGCAATGTTGTCTGCGGATTTGCGGGTGCGGTTGAGAGCCTACCGGTCGACGAGAATATGTCCCGCTTCAAGGAAGTTTGGGGACCACTAGCCAAGTTGGCCGAAGACAACGGCGTACGAATCGCTTTTGAAAACTGCGACATGGGCGGAACGTGGTCTTCGCCTAAATGGAATATCGCTCACTCTCCTCGCGCTTGGGAGATGATGTTTAACACCGTTGAAAGTACCTCCTTAGGGCTGGAGTGGGAACCCTGCCACCAGATGGTTTCCCTTGTGGACCCGATCGCCAATCTTCGCCAATGGGTCGGCAAGGTCTTCCACGTTCACGGAAAGGATGCGACGATTCAATGGGATGTGATCAAGAAAGATGGCCTACGCGGAGGACAACCCGTGGTTCATCATCGCACCCCTGGTTTTGGCGATACTAACTGGACGGACATCATTTCCATCTTGAGATTGGCAGGATTCCAAGGAGCCATCGACATCGAAGGTTGGCATGATCCGGTGTATCGAGATGAGTTGGAGATGACTGGTCAGGTTCACAGCCTAAAGTATCTGCAGGCTTGCCGGGGCGGCTCGTATATTCCCAACCCTACGACAAATTAGTCTCAACCTACGAAGGGCCATAAAAATAAAGGACCGGGAAAAATAAACTTCCCGGTCCTTTTCCTTATTGAGGTTGCTGTTTAGTCAACCACGTCAACGGTGACTTCGGGCACGATACCAATCTCGCTTCCCTTCTTCAAGAAAAGTCGAATAGAAGTAATTCCTTCGTCTCCCATGTCAAGTGTGCGGTTGTTTACGTACATTCCCACAAACTCGTCGCTTGTTGGAACGTCCATGCCTCGTGCGAATTGAAGTGCATGGTCCAAAGCCTTCGTACGATTATTCAAGCCGGCTGAGATCGATTCTCTCATGCAGCGACTGACTTCTACCACTGCTTCAGGACCGAGATCTTTTCGAACGACGTTAACGCCGAGCGGAAGCGGTAGGCCGGTTAGTCCCTTCCACCATACTCCCATGTCGGCGATCAGCTTCAAGCCGTCTCGCTCGTAAGTTAGCTGACCTTCGTGGATGATGAGACCGGCATCGTATCTGCCGTCCAAAATCGCGGGGATGATGTCGTCAAAGTTGACGACTTCGAATTTTGGCTTCACGTTTGGTCCGAATTGATCGGCAAAGTACAGGTTCAAGGCCAGGTATGCCGATGTTTGGAGCCCTGGTACCGCGATGACTGTTTCTTTGAGTTCGTCTGGAGTCAAAGCCTTTTTGGAAACGATCATCGGACCGTAATTCTCGCCAAACGAACCGCCATGACGAAGCAAGGCATATTTATCGGCAACGTGTGAGAAAGCGTGAACGGAAATGGCAGTCGACTCTAACTTCCCTTCCATCGCCCATTCGTTTAGGGTTTGAATGTCTCGAAGAATGTGCTCGAATTCGTAGTTTGACTTCACCTCACCGCTGGCAAGCCCCCAGAACATAAAGGCATCGTCAGAGTCAGGAGAATGTCCAAGTCGAATCTTGGTTGGGGTCGTCGTACTCACTGATCTATTTTACTTTCAAATTTCTTTGAAAGTTACTGATTCACCCGATCTTCTTCTACTCAAACCGTAAATTACCATTCTTAGCATCTGATGCGACAAACTGGTAACGTGCCGCGAAAGCCCTCTGTAAGCCCAAGCAAAATAACGACTTATCTTGCCTGTCCAGTAAAGTTTCGATATACGTACCTGGACCCGCGAGCTCGATGGCTTTTGCGATCGAAGAGCTACTATTCCTTTGGCACGACTCTCCACCGAGTGCTTCAGCGGTTTCACGACTCGGGCGATACTGGCGTTGAAACAACTTCTGAGGTCTTGGCTGCCTACGAAGAAAGTTGGATTGACGCGGGATACAACTCGGCCGAGGAGATGGCAGAAGCATTTGGAGAAGGTCGACAGATTTTGGAGCGCTACGTCGGCGACGCCCTAAGTCAACCAACGGGGGCTAAAACCCTTTTTGTCGAACGACAATTCCGCTTCGACTTTGGTGACTTCGTCTTAATCGGTCGAGTGGACCGGGTGGACGAATATGAAGATGGCACGTTAGAAGTCGTCGACTACAAATCTGGCCGTCAGTCGGTAACTGACGAAGATGTCGCTGCCGATATCGCGATGAACTGCTACCAGTTGCTTCTGAAGAAGAAATTCCCGGACCGCAACGTACGTTCAAGAATTATTGCCCTTCGAAGTGCCAGTTCAGCCTCTCATTCTATGAGTGACATCGAGCTAGAAGAGTTTGAGCGAGACATCTCGATGATTGCTCGCGAGATCATCACTGAGAATTTTGACGAACGAAAACCTGTCCGTAAACCCATGTGCGAGTCATGTGACTTCCTCGTGATTTGCCAACAGGACCCCGATTTCTGAAGCGTCAGTTGCCAGGCAAGATACGAACCGTAGCTCCGTTTAAGATTCCCGTCGCCTGATCCTTCAAGTCTTCCAGCGTGACATGGCTCATTGACTCAAGCATGCCCATGGGACTCCAAGGCTTGCCCGTCTTCATCATCCAGTAACCCGCCAAGAAAGTTCGATCTTCTAGTGAGGTGCCGGCGGGCGAGTTTCCAAGCACATACAACGGACTGAAAGGCACGTTTCGGTCGAGCACCGCGGAAGCCATCCCAAGCGCACGCGCAAGGTCCGCTGCGTTCCAATTTTTGACGTCCTCCATCAGATCCGACTTGATCGTTTCAACTTTTTGAGAGATATCGTCGGTTGGTTTCATGGCAATGACGATCTGAGGTTGCCAGCCATCTAGGGTTGGCAGCAAAACTGCTTCCTGGCGGTAGCTCCAACCATGCTTCTCGCGAACGACGCGAAAAAGACTCGCTCCTTTGCCGCTTCCCAAAGCGAACATCGCAAGAGCTTCGGTCGAAAGTGCGGCATCTCCCGAAGGAATTGAAGAGCCGGCAAGTGTGATCACGGAGACTGCGGAAGTGTTATGCAAGAGTTGGGTTGGCACCGATTCATCGAAGTACCCCTTTGGTTTGGGGCCCGGGCTCCAAGCCTCCATTCGACGTTCCCACTTATCTTGAGCGTCGCCAGGAACGATTTTGCCTCCAACTGCGAGCATCAAGTTCTCGGGCCGAATTACGCGATGGTAGAGCGCTTGGGCTTCGTCTGGACCAAGCTTGACCGCGGGATATTCAATAGGATTGAGGGCTGCCGACCAGTAATCGGGGCGCTCAATTTCAGATGCGGCAGCGTCCAGATTCTCTTGGAAAAGGCTAGCCTTTCGGACGAGTGACTCCATGAGGCTGAGTCCAGCCGCTACGTTATCTGGCTGAACCGAGGCGGAAATGCGAATGACGTCGTTTGTCAGATGACATTGGACCGGCTGTCCGGAAGTCACCACCAACATCTCGCGGCGCGCATAGTCTTCCGTCTGCTTAGGAATCGCTTTGACGATTATCTGAAGCTTCGCCAGATCCTTCGCACCGAGTTTGGGAATCCTAATGATGGCCTGAATGGTGACCTCATGCGCGGTAGCATCAGGAATCTCGACGACGCTCGAGCTTGCAACGACAGTCGAAAGCAAAAGAGCAATCATCTTCCGTTCACCACGATCGCATCAGAGGATCGAAAGAAGTCAACTGCGGCGGTAAATTGCTTGAAAGTCATTGCGTTAAGGTTCTCAATGAGCGTATCTGGCTTCAAATCAATCGCATTTACGATCAACAATCCACGGATGCCTGCGATCTGTTCAGGAGTGTTTAGCATGCGGCTGATCCAGGCTTTGGCAAGGATACGTCCCCTTGAATAGAGCTGCTCCGGCTTTGCGGTGGAAACGGCTCGAGCTAATCCCGGCTTATCTTCGGAACGCCCGATCGTGATCAAACCAGGATTATTTGAAGGCGTGTAGATGACGTAACAATGATCGGATTCTGAAGCCAGCGCTAACGCAGCAGCCAATCGAGCCACCGTTTCCGGCTTTCGAAAGCCAGGAACCGGCACCGCATACGCTAAACCTAATGCTTCAACTGTCGTGGTTCCACCGACACCTTCTTTCCGAACATGCGGGACAACCGTGGTCTTTGGAGCGCTCATAAGCAACGACGAAAACGCATTAGTGGTTTTATCGAGGTCCAGGTCGCCGGCGACCGCAATTACCAAGTTTGAGCCTGAAAACTGGATCTTGTGAATGCTCTTGAGCATCGCAGGAGTCGCGTCCCTAATGACATCAAGGTTACCAGCCGGATCGAGTCCGCTCTCGCCATAGGCTTGAAACCATGCGGCAGCCGAGAACTTTGCTGAGTCGTCTCTTAGTGCCGCTTCTTGGTCAAGGATATCTGCCTCGTGCTTGATGGATTCGGTTGTGATATCGGGAGCTTGCATCAACTCCGTAAGGCACTTGATTCCAAGATCCAATTTGCCAACGGGAAGACTCAACTTGAAAACCATCGCATCTCGCGTAGTTTCTGCGGTTAGGAAGCCACCCGCTCTTTCCAATCTTCGATCCAGGTCTCCTTTCGGCCCTTTAGCAATCAAATGTTCAAGCAAATGTCTGAGGCCGTTTGTAATCGGCGTTTCTTCCGTTCCCCGCGAGGACGCAAAAAGCTGAACGGCGATCGTTTTCGCTCCCGGAACCTTTTCAACGAGAGTCACGGCTCCGTTCGGTAAAACGGTCCGAAGACGAGGCGGCTGTTCGAGAGGGACTTGAAGCGTAAGGAAACAGGCTAAGCAAGCGAGCATTTGGGTGGTCTTTCTGTCTGGCGTTTGTGAGGTGGTCTTCCCTAGACGGGTTGGTTAGCTCAATTGGTTAGTGGAAGTAACTTGCGCCGTTGATATCGATCACGACGCCGCTAAGGTAAGCCGCATCTTCCGAAAGGAGGAATGCAGCGGTAGCCGCACAATCTTTGGGAGAAGCCATTCGTCCAAGCGGGATCGACTCCTTGATTTGCTCGTATCGCTCTTCCATGCCCGCACGAGCCATGGCTGTATCTACCCAGCCAGGCGCGATTCCGAAAAGTTGAATGTTCTTGGGGGCAAGTTCCACCGCGAGGCTACGAGTCATATTGATGAGAGCAGCTTTGGAAGCCGCGTAAAGAGCGGCTCCGCCTTCTCCTCTAAACCCAACTCGACTGGCGACGTTGAGAATCTTTCCACCCTCCTGGGTTTCAAAATGCTTTGCAGAAGCACGGATGAGAGCAAGTGGTGATTCGAAATTCACGGCAAAGGTCTTATGGAAGTTGGCACTGAATGCAGCGTCTCCCGAGTGCAAGAAATCAAGCGGCATGTAGACACCCGCATTGTTGACGATTGCCTGGATGGGACCGTCTGCTAGCGCGGCTTCGAATAGAAGCGGGGCTTTCTTCGGGTTGGATAGGTCGGCTTGATAGATTCCCGCACACGCGCTTCCAAGCAGCTTTTCAGTTTGGTGTGCCTCGGCTTCTGAAGATGTGTAATGAATGGCGACGGACCATCCAGTTTGTGCAAGACGTTGAGCAATCGCTCGCCCGATTCCACGCGAACTACCGGTCACGAGGACCCTTTTAAACCGCATGAACCGATTTTACCGGTTTGGACAATCTCACTACCAAAGGGCAGCCGGACTGGTTGCTACATGCCGACGCCGGTGTAATGTTTCAGACCTTTCGACCACAGAACTCGTGAGACCACGTAACAGACGGCAATCCAAGCCGCTTGGGTCATCAGAACGTTGGTGATCCCGGAACCGGTCACGCGACCGATCAAAATCTCGGTCGGCGCGCCCGTCATAAAGTAAAACGGGAAAAGCTTAGCCAACTTGCCTGCCCAGTCCGGCAACATCGCAATCGGAAAGAGCTGTCCCGAAAGAAAGAGCATCGGAATGTAGTAGAGCTCAAAAATCGACGTGACCTCTTGAGTGAACAAGGCCAGCATCGCCATCATCATGACAAAGGTAAAGCTCACCAAGTGCCCCATGAAAACCGACAAAAGGAAAGCCGGGCTAACATGCACGACCGCGTGGGTCAGTAATCCTCGATAGGCGAAGAGAAGGGCAAAGAAAAATGGCGCAAACAGCACAGGGCGGATCACCCGCCATGACAGGTTACGAAAGAAGTTGAGCTGGTAGAAGCTCATGGGTCGAAGCAACATCGTTGAGAACTGCCCCTCTTTGATCTCCATCGCGAGTTCCCACATGATGTGGCTCATGATGAAGCTGCCCAAAAATAGCATGCAGAGATAGTAAAGGATGAAGTCACTTGAGGTGAAACCACCTAACGGTCCCGACTTACTTGCGGCGGCCCAAACAAGCGGCATGGTGACGGCGGTAGCGACGTCGGTCGTCACCCAAATGAGCCCACTAGCCCGATAGGCGATTCCATCCTGGAAGTAGATCGAAAAGACCGCCCTCCATTTCCGCAGTGTCGCCGTCATAGACGTTGATTATTGCGCAAGGCACAAGTAGATCGGCGCGAGGTGTGCATTCAAATGACGACAATTCTCGCCTAGAACTTTCCAAATTTTCCGTCGGTGTGATCGTATCGACCGTAGACTAACCTGCCATCCATGCAGACCGCATTATACATTTGACCATGGGCACCAAAAAACTGAGGTTGCCATCCTCCGCCGGGTAAATCCTTTTTGTCTGCGAATGACTTATCTCCAGCGTATACGCGAAAACTGGGTTCATCAATTTGGGAAATTGTATAAGTAGTGCCGCCCCCTTTGGCTGGGTAACCCGAACCAACATCGGAGTGCACAAAATACGATGTGTATTTGAATGTATCTCCTGTGAAGTCCTTTGTATCACCCCCAAAATACTGATCAGAAGGGCAACGAAAAACTGGCTTTGAGGCTCCATATACGCCTAAAGCTTCCATCCAAGCTTGAGTTCCCGACATGGGCTCCGGGTGTGTGCGCCAATCCCTTTGGTCGGTCGTTAAGAACGCGGGAACTAAATCATCATTGTCGTTGGCATAGGTCAGCATTGCTTTACCGATCTGCCCCAGATTTGATCCACATACAGAGGCCTTCCCCCTTCGGAAGACCATTATCGCAACGGTCGTAGTCAATCCTGTAAGGATCGCAATAATTCCAAACACGACCATCAGTTCGATGAGGGATGCTCCTCTGACGATGGTTCTTCGAGATTCTTTATGCTGAATATTGGACACGAATTGTGCTCCTGGCTGCACTCTTAAGCTAAGGTCACCGCTTATGGCATTAGTCTTTCTGAATGCGCCTGTCTGGTAAATATCCAAAGCACAGGCGCTGCTTTCTCCAAGTTTTTCAATACCTAACTTGGATAACTTCTAGTTAACTGGGGGTGGTGAACCATTTAATGCTGGCTCGCAAGATTGATGAAACTCATTTCCATTAGCCGTGATGCTAGTGCAACTCGAATCCGTCATCTTTTGGAACCAACAAGTCAAGTTGAGACAGGTTCCTGAGGCGCAACCACGGGCACTCTCGTGCCACCATTTGACGTATCCATTATTGGGGTATGTCATACAGCCAGTGGGACATGCAGAAGATCCAGTACATCCAGCACCACCTTCTGGACTTAGGTGATGAATCGGATTACTAGCTCCAAGAGCAATAATGACGCCAACAGTAAGACCATAGGTAGCTGCGATTAACCTAGCACCTCGAAACCACCGTGCCTTTCTTACTACAAATAAACTATCTGTCTTCATAACAGCAACACTGTATCACAATTCATACACGTTCACAACCATTAATTACTTTTTTTTGCATTACGCTCACGTTGAATATCTTTTAAATTCGGGAACTCATTCCACTTCTACCAATGCTAATTGAATGCAACACAGTGCCGAATTGCTTCGGACCATAATTAGGGTGCATGGACCGCTCGAAAGTGATCACCCTACCGGAAATAAATGATCACTGTACCGCTGGAAAGTGATCACTTTGCCGGAAATAGATGATCACCCTAACTGTCCAAAGTGATCACTCGTTTTCGAGTTTGTCGGTTGGTTCCTGAGCATCCTCTTTCGTGATCGAAAGATGGCAAGGAAACGACTGAATATGAGAAAGATCCATGAAGTTCTCCGGCTACGGCTGGAGCATAAGATGAGTATCCGCGATGTGTCCGTCTCGTGCGGCATCGGATTCGGAACCGTAATTAACTATATCAACTTGGCCGAGGCCGCTGGCCTTGAGTGGCCTCTTCCAGCTGAGATGACAGATAGCGCGCTGGATGCGTTGCTGTTTCCACCCAAGCAATCCAAGGCGAAGACTCGCGATGTTCCCAACTGGAGCCACATTCGTTCGGAGCTCTCTCGAAAAGGCGTAACTCTGTCTTTGCTTTGGAAAGAATACGACGAAGGAACGCAGGGTGGCTTTGGTTATAGCCGTTTCGTCGAACTGTTCCGCGCGTGGGAAGGGGCGCACGGGTTTACGATGATTCAGCATCATCGACCCGGCGAGAAAATCTACGTGGATTTCTCTGGGATGACAATTACTCTGACGGACCCTGCAACCGGGGAGCAGACACAGGCTCAGGTGTTCTGCGCGGCGACTGGTTACTCCCAATTGCTTTATGCCCGTGTGTGCCGCACTCAAGGACTTCGAGATTGGCTGGACTGCCACTGTCTCATGTTCGAATTTTTCGGGGGCGTGTCGGAGGTGGTCGTTATCGACAACCTCAAGTCAGGTGTAAAGAAGACGTGCAGGTACGACCCTGAAATGAATCCGGCCTACGCAGATCTGGCACAGCATTACAAAGTCACGGTGCTTCCGGCCCGTGTTCGCAAACCTCAAGACAAATCTAAAGTCGAAAACGGTGTGCAGCAAATCGAGAGGTGGGCGCTCGCACCCCTTCGGGATCGCATCTTCTTCACCATTGAAGACGCTCAAGAAGCGGTTGAATCTGAACTCCTTAAAGTCAACTCTCGCAAGCTCTCGGACATGCCGTGTTCAAGACGCCAGTTCTTTGACTCGGAAGAAAAGAAGTTACTTCATCCCCTGCCGGCAGAGCGGTATGTCTACGCCGAGTGGCGCAAAGCCAAAGTCGGCCCTGACTACCATGTGCGGTTCGAGTCTCAAGCCTACAGCGTTCCTCACCGCCTTTGCGGGCAAAGCCTTGACGTGCGATTGACGAACTCCAGAGTCGAAATCTTCCAGAACTCGGTTATGGTAGCTTCCCACAATCGACAGCCAGGGCCCAGATATATCTCAACGACACCCGAGCACATGCCTGAGTCACACCGTGAATATGCCGAGTGGACGCCTCAGAGACTGTCTCGGTGGGCGTCTGAATCTGGACCCTGCGTCGGAGAATTCGTCCAAACAATGCTTCTGACCTATGTTCGGCCCGAACACGGATTCAGGCCCGCGTTCGGGCTCATCGGTCTTGCCAAACGCTATGGGCATGAACGTTTGGAGCGGGCTTGCGCAAGAGCGCTTCGCGCGGGAGCAACCCAATATAGAAACGTTAAATCCATTCTCGAGAAGGGACTCGACCAATTGGACGAGATTCCAGGTCTCGACA
>CAIUHP010000063.1 GCA_903899015.1 uncultured Armatimonadota bacterium
ATAACCGTCGGGCGAGTCGTTGTTTATTTATTCTTTTTCTTTGTATTGTTGCCCTTCGATTTGCGGTGAACTTCACTCCGATTTAAGCGGTCGATATTTCTTCGTTGTAGTCGGTCTGTGGATAAGTCCTTTGTCTTTGAGTGCTGTCAGCGCCCTGCTCACTGCTTCGCTACTGCGGCCCGTCCTCTGTTGAAGAATCCGGTAACTCAAGATCACCATCGAGCCCTCCCGATTCCAGCCACTGGTAGCTCTCAGTAGGACCAGGAGTACTCGGAGTTCCGTATCCTTGAGCGTTGGCATCAGCTTGTCCAAAATCTGGTTCGGAGTTTTGGTCCAGTGCTGGGTTGTTCGGGGAAGCAGTAGTTTCATGCGGGGCATAGTAGAACTCTTTAGGGGGTGAGTAGTTGTTTCGAATGGCGTCGATGATGAACGCTTCCTTTCGTTTTGCCTTGCGATACGGCAAGAACTTGAGCTGCCGCTCAATGACGTCGTACGGGTAGCTCGAAAGGAGATCGACAATTCCTGCTTGGCTCACATTGAGCTTCTTAAGTTGCAGAGCGATTTGCACAGCTCGATCATCAGTCATATGGCGTTGATTTTTAGGAATGAAAGAAGGCGCAGAGAGGCAGCTTCGAGGTTGCCAAAAAAGGCATAATCCACATCCCCTCGACTTCTGACGCCGATGTGATACGTTGAAAGAAGTTCAGACAATGTTCGGCCTGCGATGGCCTCGATACGCATTGGCGCATAGGAGGTTATGTGCCGCTGTGCATTGGCGGTAAGGTGATGAGGACTCACAATGATGCCCATATCGGCATTGGTCCGACGCACACTGCCTGCCAATTCATCGAGCATCCGGAGCCGAACAGAGTCTTGAATTACCTTGACAATGATTCGGGTGGGAAACATTCCCATCGAAGATTCACAGAGAAGTTCATGTCCACCATAGCGGGATTTCTGCTTGCTCTGTCTGCGGTCTAGTAATTGGACGTCACCAAATCCAGAACGAGACAAGACCTTAGATGTCAGCATGAGGAGTGAATGCAACGAGCATTGCTTGAGCATTTCTTCGAGTGCAGCGTCATTCATCGTCCTCCTTTCGAAGATTCATATCCTTTCGGATACTTTGAAGTCACCCAGTGACCCTTCTGAATTCCGGCGAACGTTGACTTGAGATCTCCAAACTCATCAATGGCACGTTCGGGAAGACACCCCGGACATGCCGCTAGATCGCAGACAAAGCGCGTCAGAAAGAGCCCGTTCTCTGCAACGAGATCCCTTGGATCAATATGGATACCGAGTTCGCGCTCCAACGCATAGGTTAGGCGTGCGACCATCGAAAAGCTGGGATTCATCTTCCCATTGATTAACCGTGATACTGCCGAAGCGCTAACACGCGCATCTTCAGCGAGGCGGCTCACTCCCCAGAAGGAGTACTTGGTTGTATGTGCCATCACGTCGGAAGCCCGATTGATGGTCGGCCCGAAGGCCTGGTTAGGGGGTTGGTTGTTCATGCATCCATTGCATCACACCGAACAAAGACCGTGCAAGGCGTCCTTCGTCGATGCAACGATTGCATGGATGTGGAGCCATTTGTACGTTCAAGTAAGTTTGCTGAAGACTGGAAAACATGCCAGCCAAAAACTCCACAATCCCTGAGACCCCACTGAAGATTCTTGTCCCGGACTCTATATTGCCACCGGGACCTTTCTTTGTAAGATCGCAAGCACTTGCCGTTGACGGAAAAATGAGAGACATTAACGAAGAGGAAGTTGCCGCACTTGCTCAGCTCATCTTTAACGCTTACATCGAATGGAAGCAGCAGTAGCTTATATCCGCGTTTCAAGCCAACGACAAGTTGATGAAGGGAGCTCACTCGATAGCCAGACCAAGCAGGTGGAGCATTTTGCTCTAACACATGGATACGAGCTGAGGAATCTCTTTCGTGAGGAAGGCCAGAGCGCGAAGACAGATCAACGTCCAAGACTTCAAGAGATGCTTACGTATTGCCGTGACCGCAAGAATAATGTCTCGGTAGTTATCGTCCCCAAGATCGATCGACTAGCACGCAACGTTGCCGACTACACGAACCTGAAGCTTCAGCTGAGTCGACTCGGAATCCGATTGGAATCTCTTGGGGAGCGGATCGAGGATTCACCCGTTGGCCGCTTTACCGAAACTATCCTCGCTTCTGTTGCTCAATTCGACAACGAGATTCGGGCCGAGCGAAGTAAAGGAGGAATGATCGAAGCAGTTTCACAAGGTCGATGGGTGTGGAAGGCTCCGACCGGTTTTCAAACGCTTCGCTATGAAGGCAAGGGCACGATTGAGCCTGATCCTAAGTTTGGTCCTGTAATTCAAAATGCCTTCAATCTCCTTGCAAAGGGACATCAGAGCGGGCCTGCTGTTCGTGAGTATCTCAAACGAGAAGGAGTATGCAGAAGTCAGTCGAGCTTTTATCGAATGATTGCAAACGAAGTCTATATCGGAAAGATCCACGCATTTGGGAAAGTTTTCGATGCAAAGCCACCGTTTGTACCTCTTGTCGATGAACTGACGTTTCTGCAAGCGCAGGCCGCTCTCCGTCCATCCAATTTGCCTCAGCACTATCAAATGGAGTCGGGAGACTTTCCGCTTCGTGGCTCAATGCTCTGCGATTGTGGCCATCGATTTACAGCTTCATGGTCCAAAGGCAAGAAAGCTAAGCGCTATGCCTATTACCGTTGTGCTCGATGCATCGGTCAAAACTACACGCGCAAGAACGTTGAGGCGTACTTCAAAGACTATCTCAGAACCTATAAAGGTGTACCCAGTGCATGGCAGAGACTCGAAGCGAAGCTTATTGAAATGGAAGGTGAGTTCAAGTCACAAACAGGGACTTTTAAGCAGGATCGTCTAAACCGCATCAAGGAACTTCAAGACCTCCAGGATGTGATAGCGATAAAAAATGCTTCAGGTGTAATTCCAGATGATCTGGCCCAGAGACAGATAAAGCGCTTTGCCAATGACATCGTGACCCTTGCTGCGGACATTCCTGCTGACCAGATTCAGACTGACGCCAAAGAACTCGTGGACTTTGGAAAGAGATTCTTCAATGATCTTGGAAGTGTTTGGAATGGGTTTACTCTGAAAACAAAAAAGGACCTCCTTCACTTCATGTTTCCAAAAGGGATCCTTTTTAGCCCAGATCGTGGCTTTCGAACCCACGAGAACTCGCTCTCAGAGCAGTTTCGAAGGGCTATTTCTGGTGATATTTCGCGTTTGGTAGACCCAAGGTTCGAGTTTTCGCAAAATTTGCTTGAATGGTTGGATGGCATCCGGGAAATTGGTGATTGCAATACAAGTCAATAACAGACGGTCTGTCGTTGAAATCCTACTTCGAATTTGAAAGTGTACGAGCTCGCCTTGCCTAGACCTGGATTTAAGGCCGTGAGGGGGCTATGCTAAGGTTGGAAGGATTCCAAGCGTGAGACAAGCTTATTGCACATCTGCGCGTTCAAAGTGAAGTTAAGAATACAACTATGCTGACAGGCGACTTACGAAATCAAATTGACAAACTCTGGGACTCATTCTGGTCTGGAGGGATATCGAACCCGCTTGAAGTTATGGAGCAGATCACCTATCTGCTATTTTTACGTCGTCTTGACGAGCTTCAGCAGCTTGAGGAAAACAAGGCGAACCGCTTCGGTACACCTGTGGAGATGCGGTTTTATCCTGAGGGTAAAGACCCCAAGGGGCGTAACTTTGATGAACTTCGGTGGAGTCGCTTCAAACATATGTCCCCGTCTGAGATGTATGAGGTCGTTGGCGAGAATGTTTTCCCGTTCTTGAGAACACTTGGCGGTAATACCGGCCATGCCAAGCATATGAAGGACGCTCGTTTCACTATTCCAACAGCTGCACTCCTAGCTAAGGTTGTTGACATGGTGGACAAAGTTCCGATGGAAGACCGTGACACAAAGGGTGATCTCTACGAATACATGCTTGGTAAAATTGCCAGCGCTGGCCAAAACGGTCAGTTCCGAACGCCTAGGCACATCATCCGCCTCATGGTCGAGATGACAGCACCAAAGCCGGATGACTTAATATGTGATCCGGCAAGCGGTACATGTGGGTTCCTTGTGGAGGCCGGAGAATTCCTGCGCCACAAACACCCAGAAGCTCTAAGAGATCCGAAACTTCGCGAGCATTTCCACTCGAATATGTTTCACGGCTTCGACTTTGACAACACCATGCTTCGTATTGGCAGCATGAACATGATGCTGCATGGTGTGGAAGACCCTGATGTTGTGTATAAGGACTCTCTGGCTGACGAGCACAGTAGTGACGCCAATAAGTACACGCTGGTTCTAGCAAACCCACCGTTTGCAGGATCACTCGACTACGAGAACACCGCAAAAGACCTGCTTCAGATAGTCAAGACAAAGAAGACCGAACTTCTTTTCTTAGCACTATTTATACGCATCATGAAGCCCGGTGGACGAGCTGCCGTTATCGTTCCCGACGGCGTTCTATTTGGCTCCAGCACGGCTCACAAGGCCCTTCGGCAGATGATCGTGGAGGATCACAAGCTCGATGCAGTGGTGAGCCTTCCAAGCGGAGCCTTCAAGCCATACGCAGGCGTTTCAACCGCGATCTTGTTCTTCACGAAGACCAATTCGGGCGGAACCGAGAACGTTTGGTTTTACGATGTGAAGTCAGATGGATGGAGCCTTGATGATAAACGTCAACCCCTCCTGAGTGAAGATAAGCTTGGTCCGGTTGCTAAACTCACGGACGCAGAGCATGCAAAGAACAACTTGCCTGATGTTCTTGAACGATGGGTGAACCGTGCCGGAAGTGAGATGGATCGTCCGAGGACTGACCAGAGCTTCTGTATCCCCAAGGCCGACCTTGTCGCAAACGGGTACGACCTCAGTCTGAACCGATATAAGGAAGTTGAGCTCAAGGAAGTTAAGCATCACGATCCAAAGGTCATTCTGGCAAAGCTTTGGGAAATTGAAGATGATATTCAACAAGGCATGAAAGAATTGGAGGCCATGCTATGAACTGGGAACCCATCGAAAAGGCACACCCAAGACTTGCTGTGCTTCGTCAGCACCGGTTCGACAGCCCAAGGAATGAGCTTGAGCGCAATGTTGAATGTTTGTTTGAGCCGTTAAGTTATCCAGTTAGTAACCCCTTGCAGACAGGACCACTAGATCTGGCCCAATTTTCTGCTTCGTCCGCATGGGAATCCTATTGGAGTACAACTGCCCAGGATCAAGTAGATGCACTGCTGGCGACCTGGGTCCCAATTCTCGAGATCACCCGCATTTTGGGGCAGGTATGAGCGAACTTCGTCTTTTTTCGGTTGAGAACGGCAAGGCGCAAGAGTGTCACGTTGCCTTCTTTAAGCTCGAACGGGAAATCCAGAATCTCTTTGAAGTGAACCTCGATGCCCTCCTTGGTGTGCGATTCGTTGCCTCAGAATTTTCGACTGGACAAGGTGGTCGGATTGACACCCTTGGAATTGATGAGAATGGTTTTCCGGTCGTGATCGAGTACAAGCTCAATTCGAACCGAACCGTGATCAACCAGGGCATGTCGTACATGGCCTGGCTCCGTAGCCATAAGACTGACTTCTGGAAAGTCGTTTTTGAGAAGCTAGGCAGGGAAGTTGCAGACTCGATAGACCATAGCTCAACGCGGCTTATTTGCATCGCCTCCGACTTCAGTCGCGACGACCTTGGGGCATACGAACTCATGCCAAACAATATCGACCTTGTTCGGTATCGACGCTTCGGCGAGAGACAGCTCCTTTTGGAGCGAATAACGTCCTCGGATTTGACTGCCACACCTACCCCGGGAGCATCGGCAATTAAGTCCGGGCCAGACAAACCAATTATTCAAATCCTTGAGGAGGCGAGTCCAGGCACTAAAGTTCTCTTTGAGGCGTTGAAGCAAGCCATCATCAGTAAGGGCGAAGATGTCTCAGAAAAGGCCACCAAGCTCTATATCGCTTACAAGCGCACCCGAAATTTCGCGAGCATCGTCGCCAAGAAGGATGAACTGCTCCTTTTTCTTCATTTGAACCCGGATTCCGTTGAGATAAAGGAGGGAATGCGTGACGTGCGCGCCATCGGGCACTGGGGAACCGGCGACTTAGAAATCAAGATTCGAAGTGTAGAAGAAATCCAGCAAGCCACGGACCTTATTCTGAAAGCCTACGAGGGGCAATCATGAATTGGCAGTATGTACGTCTCGGTGACGTCATCGCTGAAGCAAGACCGGGGTTCGCGTCAGGAAGCGATGTATCAGACGGGATCGCGCAGTTACGCATGAACAATCTGACCCGAGACGGCAAACTGGATTGGAGCAAAGTACGACGTGTTGATCTGCCGAAAAAAGTCGATCACTTACTCCTCGCCCCGGGTGATGTGTTATTCAATGCAACCAATAGTCCTGACCTCGTGGGCAAAACTGCCTTCTTTGATGGCTTCCATGAGCCAATAACATTCAGCAACCACTTTCTTCGGCTGCGTCCTATTCAAGAAAAACTTGATGGGAAGTTCCTGGCACACTGGATGCACAAGCAGTTTGAAAGCGGCGCGTTTCAACGAATGTGCAAACAATGGGTTAATCAAGCAACCGTTTCTCGAGATCTGTTGCTCTCCCTCGACTTTCCTCTCCCGCCTCTCGATGAGCAGCAGCGAATTGCGGCGATTTTGGATCAAGCTGAAAAGCTTCGTGCCATGCGCCGGGTCGCCATCGACCTTCTCGACCAACTCCCGCAAGCAATCTTCCTTGAACAGTTCGGCGATCCAGTTTCCAATCCACATGGCTGGGCGAGCGGCACTTTATCCGAAATAGCGCTCCAGATAACAGACGGTGAGCACCAAACTCCTAAGCGACAAGCCTTAGGGATCAAGTTGCTCTCTGCAAGAAATGTTAAGGATGGGTATCTCGATTTTTCGGATGTCGATCACGTCAGCGACGATGAATATGCCCGGATAAGCAAGCGTTGTGATCCAAAACGAGGAGATATTCTGATCAGTTGCTCGGGCACGATTGGACGTGTTGCTCCAGTAGCGGTCGATGAGCCACTTTCTCTTGTTCGAAGTGCCGCCCTGGTCAGGCCAAAGCTTGCAGTTATAGATACGCCATTTCTCGTAGAGGTCTTGAGAACGCCAGCACTGCGAAGAAGGATGGTTCAACGTGCGAACGCTTCCAGTCAGGCGAATCTATTCCAAAACCAGATTCGTGAGTTACCGGTAATACTTCCGCCGATAAAACTCCAACACGAATTCGGTGTACGAATTGAGTCCATTCGCCGCTCAAAAGTCGTCCACCAGTCCGCGTTCGACGAACTAAACGCACTCTTTGCGGCATTGCGGGCGCACTCATTTGGAGGCACGGATGCGGGGTGAATTACTGCCGGTTTGGATCGACACGTGGGACCATGTTTGGAAGAAACTAGAACGCAAGGCTAAAGCCCATCCTGATCTGTTTTGCGAGTTATTCCGAGAACTCAATCCCTCACTGACATCCCCGAAGTCGATTGAAGAACTGGCCGACATTACGGACAATCCGTTTCAGGCAAAAGCAGCATTCCGTAAGGTGAAGCCGGTGCAACTTCGAGGTGAGATTGACCTGGTTAAGTTCTTGGAATCGGTTAGTGATGTTCTAGTAGACCTTGGTGGGCAGGCGCTAAGCAACGAATACTTCGTTCTTGTAGACGCATTCTTGGCCCACTTTAGCCTCAGATATGAGCTTCGACGACCGTGCCTCCTTTGCCCGACACTTTCCGGAGTCTTTGCCCGACACTTCTCGAATCTCAAGCTCATTGCGAATGGCGATCCGCACCTCTCAACTCTCCTGGGAGAGTTCGAGACCTCGATCAGAGACTTGCGGACCGACCGTAGTGAAACTCGCCTGAAGACATGCATTCAAAAGCAGGTCAACCTTTTGGAAGCACTCGGTAGGAGCTGCCCTGGCGTAACTGGGACGGAAATTGGTCCGATCTGCGACCAGGTAGGTAGTTGGCCACATAACGCACTCAAAGCATCTCTGAAGAGCGTCTACGGATTCGCGTCTGACTATCCTGGAATTCGACATGGCGGAACTCCATCTAGTGCGATCCGCCCTCTAGAGGTTCGCGACCTAGTTGCTGTAACCATCGCACTTACCGGGTTTGCAACCTACGTCACTAGCCCTTACGACGGGGAGCTTGTTTATCTTGGAGCCTAAATGACCACTACGACCGTAACTCAGAGCGGTGGTAACCAATTCGGAGTTCTCTTCTCTGATGTGTTTGAAGTTCATCCGGAAGTGATTGAGACATTCGGCGCACTCGATATCTCACTCGTCGCAGACCTACCGCTGTTCATCGATCCTTTTCTGCTCTTCCATAGTGAGAAGCCTGAATATCAGGCCCTCCACAAAGGAATCATCCAGTATCTTAAGTTTCTTCGAGATCAGTCTGTGAGCGGACGAGTTTCTGACGGCTTGTTAAAGGCATGGTTCTTCTTCAAGGAAGTAGACAACACATGGCTCGGCTTCTCGATGGATGGAAACAGAGGAAGCGGCCTTGGAGTAACGTTCGCACGAGCTCTGCGGCAGAACTTTGGCAGGCTGTTAGACCCGCAACAAGGGGCCGTCACCAAGGACTATCACCTAGAGAAACTTTGCTTGATTGCCGGTGGAGTCGGTCGCGACCGCATCAGTGACTTCACAACGAACCTAATCAAGGGCTTTCTGTGCCAATTCACGCAATCATTTGCGATCCAGCACCTTCGGCCAAACCAACGTCAAACAAGGCGTGTCGAGAAAGCTGAGTTCAACTTCACGACGCGAGCTTGGGTGACAGTGACCTATGAACTCCCAGTATTCAAAGGTGAATTTGTTCTTCTTGTCCCCGCCGACATTCTAGCTAGGGACGACACTTGGATAAATAACTCTGACCTCTCAGCACAATTTGAGCATCTTCCTCAATCGTTGCCCGATGACGCCATCCGTGCGCAGGTCAATGACTACTTCATGGGCTTATTGCCAGAAGATGACGAACCGACTGCAAAGCAGAGACAAGAAGCTCGTCTGAAAACCCTG
>CAIUHP010000064.1 GCA_903899015.1 uncultured Armatimonadota bacterium
ACTTCCTAGAGTTCTACAACAAACGTCGTCCTCACTCGGCACTTGGAGGAATCTCTCCCGCGACTTACAAAGCAAATCTAGTTAAAATGGAGGCAGAGGCACTAACACTCTAGGTGGGTCAACATCCGGGGACCGGTCAGATTCGATATGAACCAGGACCCATGAATGCCGCCAAATTCAATAATTCGTCAACCCAAAATGTCATCCGTGCTAGCAAAGATTTTCCGTTCATGACTGGATTCAAGTTAATCGACGAATCAAGCTTCCTTTTCAATCGATACTGTAGCCATCCTCCAGTGGATCATGTTCAAACTTGTCTTTTCAGGAATGGATCTGTGATCAATATAGATTCGGGACTAGGTCCCACTCAAGTCTCCTATATAAAAGCTATTAACTTGCCTATAGTGTACGGAAAATATAGCGGTGGTAGATCAGAAGGCTGGAAATACCATACCTTTAGGTACGATCTGCTTACAGGAAGATCAGAGCTACTTGACTGCCCGCAAATTGGTGGTGTGTCCGGTAACGATGACATTGTGTGTATGCCCGAAGAAACGACCTTCAAGTTTGGAGATTTTGACACGCATTGGAATCATAAAGTTGAACTTTATCCTAGGCTTGGTCACCACAGTACATTGAAAATCAGGCATCAAGATCAATTCGATGATTGCCAAGTTGGCAAGCTATTCTTTGTGGTAGCGCTTTCAAATCACTCCCTTCGACGGGGCTATGTGGCCCTAAACTATTCGGGAAATGAGATTTCTGAAATAACGAAGTTAATATTCGGAGCAAGGCAGATTAGATTTATCAATGATGGAAATGATATGTTAGTCGACACCAATAGAAAGGGAATTTCAATATTAGTTGAACCTGATTGACGGGATAGGTCGTTATTATTCATATTATGGGTCTATTCTTTTGACCTCAGTCAATTTAAAGTAAAAGGCATCAATTAACTTCCGATGCTGATGCCATTATTGTAGGTTAGAAGCCAACGGCGGTAGCTACCTACTCATGAACTTATACGAAAAACCAAGAGGCGTTGAGACGCGCTGGATCAGTTTTGAAAACACGACCCTTGATCGCGGAAAAGCGGGCCTCGAGAACAAAACTGCAAAAGGACATGCTTTTGATAACATTCGAGCCGGTGAGACGAAGACCCTCCTAGACATACAAGGAAGCGGGTCCATTCGGCGAATTTGGCTGACGATCAATGATCGGAGCCCGGAGATGCTTCGTGGACTTCGAATCGAAATGTTTTGGGACAACTCAGATCGCCCCGCAGTTTCCGCTCCACTGGGTGACTTTTTTGGCGTGAGCCTTGGAAGACGAGTGACCTTTGAATGTGCTCTGTTCTCGGATGCGGAAGGTCGTAGTTTCAATTGCTTTATCCCGATGCCTTTTCGAACCGCGGCGAGGATTACGATCACTAACGACCTCGATAAGCCTTTGCCGCTTCTGTTTTACGACATTGACATCCTGATTAACGAACAGCATTCGCCTGACATGCTCTACTTTCATGCCCACTGGCGGAGGGAGAACCCAAATCAATTGGGCAAAGATTTTGATATCTTGCCTAAGGTAGCTGGTTCAGGAAGATTCCTTGGTTGTAACTTTGGCGTGATCACCAACCCTGGCTACGCGGGTTCTTGGTTCGGCGAAGGCGAAGTAAAAGTGTGGTTTGGAGAGGACGAGTTTCCGACTCTCTGTGGTACGGGAACCGAGGACTACATCGGAACGGGATGGGGTCAAGGCAAATACATTCAACGCACTCAGGGATGCCACATCGCTGATGACCAAGCGGGTCAATGGGCTTTCTACCGCTATCATGTCGACGATCCGGTTTATTTTAGCGAAGGCTGTCGGATCGCCATTCAGACCATTGGTGGAGCAGGAAAAGCAAAGACTATTGCAATGATGGAGGCAGGCATGCCCATCATCCCGGTGTCGCTTCACCCATTGACTGAACGAGGGTTCATCCCTCTCATGGATTTAGAGCCGGAAGAACGGGATATTCGAAACGATGACTTCCCAGAATGTTGGTGTAACTTTTGGCGAGAGGATGATTGGTCGGCTACTGCGTACTTCTACCTAGACTGTGCCAACGGATGTTTGCCCGAGATTGCTTCAGTAACGGAACGGATAATCGGACTGGGCGAAGTTGAAGGAAGTGATGCACGTGCAGACACCTAAGTTACAACAACTTGCGCCATGATTCTCGCACTCGATCAAGGAACGACCTCGTCTCGCGCCATCGTGTTTGACCGTTCAGGAAAACCTCGATCGGTCTCACAAAAGGAGATCACCCAGTATTATCCCGAGCCAGCGTGGGTTGAACATGACCCAGAAGAGATTTGGGAAACCCAGATTTCAGCCGCCAAGCAAGCGATATTAATGGCTGGGATCGATGTTTCGGAAATCCAGGCGATTGGGATTGCCAATCAGCGAGAAACGACTCTCGTTTGGAATCGCGAAACAGGGAAGCCGATCTACCCTGCGATTGTTTGGCAGGACCGGCGAACGGCAGATCGTTGTTCGGAACTCCGAACTGCCGGATTGGAGCAAGGTATCGCCGCTCAAACTGGGCTCGTTATTGACAGCTATTTCTCGGCCACTAAATTGGCGTGGCTGTTAGATCACGTTGAAGGAGCCCGAAACGACGCCGAACGGGGAAGGCTCGCATTCGGAACGATCGACTCTTACTTGGTTTGGCGACTTACAGGCGGAAGAGTCCACGTAACCGACATGACCAACGCAAGTCGAACCATGTTGTTCGATATACATCGTTTGGAGTGGTCACCTGATTTGCTGGATCTATTTCGCATTCCAAAGTCACTTTTGCCAACGGTTGTCGGCAGTAGTGGGGTTGTGGGTCAAACTGATGAAGCAATTTTTGGAGCCGCTATTCCAATTGCTGGCATGGCAGGTGATCAACAGGCGGCAACATTTGGTCAAGCATGCTTTCATCCTGGGATGGCCAAGAGCACCTATGGGACGGGATGCTTCCTACTAATGAACACTGGTATTGAGCCGAAAGCATCCAGTCATCGATTGCTCTCTACCCTCGCGGCATCTGGCAAGGAGCAAGCCACCTACGCACTCGAAGGAAGTGTTTTCGTAGCGGGTGCGGCAGTTCAGTGGCTTCGAGACGAGATGGGACTTATCCGGCACTCATCGGAGGTTGAAGAGATTGCTAAGTCGATTCCCGACTCAGGAGGAGTTTATGTCGTGCCAGCTTTCACCGGGTTAGGAGCGCCATATTGGGATTCCTACGCAAGGGGTGCCGTCTTTGGGTTAACTCGGGGAACTGGGCGGGCTCATTTAGTGAGGGCGACCCTTGAGAGTATCGCTTTTCAATGCCGCGATGTTCTGGATGCAATGGCTCATGATCTTGACGAGCCCCTCCGAGAAATCCGCGTAGATGGAGGCGTCTCCAACAACGATTTTTTGATGCAGTTCCAAGCCGATATTCTAGGACTTCCGGTTGTGCGACCGAAATTCACAGAGACTACAGGACTCGGTGCCGCTTACCTTGCTGGCCTCGCAGTGGGTTTCTGGAAATCTCAACTCGAGATTGAAAGCCAATGGACCATAGACCGTCGATTCGTGCCTGCGATGACCGAAGCAAATCGAGAAGTGCTTTATGCTGGCTGGCAACATGCGGTCAATCGAGTAAGAGTTGAAAAATAAACACGCTGCCTCAATGAAGCAGCGTGTTGCGTTTGGATAGAGCACTTAACGGGCTCGTGGAAACTTAGGGGTAAATCGTTCCTTTCCCTGAACTACCGCCTTGTCCCCCCGCGCCCCCGGCACTACCACCGGAGCCACCCTGGCCGCCTGCGCTACCGCCGGCACCTCCTGGAGTGCTCCTCAGAAATCTGTACCAGCCGTTAGATTAGTCTCCTCGTCTTGAAGACGTAAGGAGTTGCATTGAAGAAATCAAAGTTCACTGAGGATCAGATTGTAAAGATCCTTTCTGAGGCCTCTCGCGGCGAGAAG
>CAIUHP010000065.1 GCA_903899015.1 uncultured Armatimonadota bacterium
CAAAGGAAACCAAGCCGCCGCAGAGTCCCTCTGGGCACATATGCAAAACCCAAGAGGCAACGGCAAAATCGCCGGTGGCAACCAACCTTTCGCGGTTGGACCCGGTGGAAAGATTATGCCTCCAGGGGGAGAACAGGGCGGTAATCGCTAACCAATAAAGGGCGTTCTTGCCGAGCGCCCTTTATAATTTTGAACTCTTAGGAGTTAGCGAGCAGTCTAGCTACCCGAACCATCCAAGCCGCAGAGCCGGTGTACCAAGTCCAACCCGCTCGACCTTCATAGGGCGAATCAGGACCATCTACATTTCCAGGCATAACATAAGGCTCGGCGGCATAAAGTTCCGCATTTGCCTCGGACCTTAGCGGGGGCAACATTCCTCGAAAGATGCCGATTGCCGTCTCTGAGTCTCCAATCATGCTGTAAGCCTTGATAGCCCAAGTCGAGGCGTGACTGTAGACACCGCCGTTCTCTCGTAAGCCGGGCGCATAGCGAGTGATGTAACCGATATAGGGGTCGACCTTGCTATACGCAGGCTGAAGAAGGAGAGCTCCAAACGGGCGAAGTAAATGTTGAGTAACCGACTCCATGGCTTTTGCTGCCCGATCAGGAGGCGCGATTCCAGAGATAACGGACCAAGTCTGCGGGTTGAGGAAGATCTTGCCCTCTTCGCATGAGTGACTGCCAAAGGGCTTTCCATCGTCGCGCGTGCCGCCGATATACCATTCACCATCCCATGCATGGTCGTTCACCGCACTCTTAAGTGCCGAAGCGTGCTGCTCGAATTTCAAAGCCAATTCGGTTTGACCTAGCTTAATGAGGATCGGTTGCCAGCGGGTGAGAATGTCAAACAGGAACATCGCGAGCCAAACGGATTCCCCACGACCCTCAATGCCTGCATGGCTCAGGCCATCGTTCCAATCTCCCGCTTCAATCAGTGGCAATCCTCGCGGAGACAGTCGACTTAGTGTTCGATCGATGCCCCGAAGACAGTGCTCCCATAGCGTTCCGGTCGTTTGAGGCTTTTGAGTTTGTCGGCTTAGGAAACTGTAATTCTGATCGAGAGCTGCATTTTCGCCTGTTGCTTCGAGATATGCCAGAACTCCGAATGCCAGCCAAAGGCAGGTGTCGCTGTGATGGCTCTGAACAAAGATATCTGTGTTCGGGTGCCACCAGTGGCGAACTCCGCCATCTTCATACATGGCTTCGGCGTGGCGCCCCAATTGGAGCAAAGTGTGAGCGGGATCCCAGTCAAGAAGCATCAAACTGTCTTGTAGCTGGTCGCGGAAACCATACGCTCCCCCTTGTTGGTAATAAGCACACTTCGCGTAAAGACGGCCCGCAATGGCTTGGTAGGGAAGCCATGTGTTACACATTAAGTCGATGGTTGGGTCACCAACAGCTACATTGGCACCCCGGCATGTCTCTTGCCACTTGGATCGAGTGACCTCTAGTGCCTCTTGTGCCGTTTGCTCGTCAAAACGCTTGCCTAGCTCTAGAGCAGCTTGTTCGGTTGGCGCGGTGCCGATGGTAATAACGATTGTTTTGGTTTCGCCAGGGCCGAGATCTAGATGAGCCAATCCGCCAGCGATCGGATCATCCCACCGAGGGGTTTTCGATTCGGCGACCGGTGCAAAGAATGCCTTCGGTGCGTCGAGGGAACCACAACGTCCAAGCCATTCTTGTTTATCAGTGATCCAACGGACGCTTTCAACACCGTTCAAGGAGACGATTGCTCGTTGCGGTTCCGACACCGTCGTTCGACAATTTTCAGTCAATCCAGGATGCTTCCAAGCGACGAGAGTATTCTCGTGTCCTTGGCTCTCCATAAAAAGGCGATGGAATTCGCGGTGAGTGTCACCAACGCCACCTAGATGCCACTCTAAGTAGCTGGCAATGCGCAGGTTTCTCGCCCTGCTCGATAGATTTTTGACTTCGATGATCCAAACTTCCGCAGTTTGACCTTCCGGTACAAAGACGGTTTGCTTGGTTTGGAGTCCGAGGAATTGCCTCGTAAAGGTGGTTGCACCTAGCTCGTGGCGAACTTGATCAAATTCTGCTCTCTTTCGTGTTGGTTGGTATGTCGTGGACCAAAGCTCATCCGGCTGTTCGAGGTCCTGAACGTAAAGATATCGGCCGTAAGTATCCTGAACCAAGTCCTGTTCCCAACGATTGAGTCGGAAAAGCTGGCAGTTATCTGCCCAAGAAAAACCGCTCCCCACCTGACTGATGACCACTCCGTAAAGATCGTTTGATAAGACATTGATCCATGGGCGGGGAGTGAGGACATCGGTGATTATAAAAGCACCAGAATGGGCCTCAAAGTATCCGTATGGGTTCGATAGGATTCGGTTCTCAGAATCCACGTCAACGCTGTACGTGGGGGATGCATCTTCCAACATGAAGCGCTAGTGTACAAGCAGAACACCCTTGCTGATTGCATTCAGCAAGGGTGTTTTACAAAGATTTTGCTCGATTTTGCTTTCTGCGACTAATCGCTACCCTTTGCCGCCGTACCAGAATGCCCGTCGCCAATTATGCGTTCTAAGCTTGGATAAGAGATTCAGGTCCAAATCGGGAAGATCAGAAACACCGCAGTTGAGGCTTGCCTGCTGGGCGTTTCTCATTCCAGGAATGACCGTGCTTACGGCTGGGTGAGCAAGCGCAAATTTCAACGCCGCTTCTGCCATCGAAAGTTCGCTTCCTTCGAGATCGGCGCGGACTGCTTCCGCACGTTTGACGGCTCGCTCTAACCGATCACCCGCAAAATATCCGTTACGGAAATCATCGGCTGCGAATCGGGTTTCGTTGGTGAACTTTCCGGTTAGGACGCCTTCGTCAAAGACCACTCGTACGATAACGCCCGTTCCAGTTTCACCCGCTACGTCTAGAAGTTCCGCCGCAGGTTCTTGCTCAAAGATGTTGTAGATCACTTGAACTGAGTCGATAAACCCACCACGCATCAAGTCGATCACAGAGTTCTGGTCGTGCTCAGGAGTGGAAACTCCGATGAGCCCAACTTTTCCGTCTTGCTGGATCTTGCGAAGCGATTCGAACGGTGTCGGGTTTCGATTCCACGCCCGAGTCCAAGTGTGAAGCTGCAGTAGATCAAGCTTTTCTGCTCCGAGGCACTCCAACCTTTGGTCAATGTTTTCCCTCAAATAGCTCTCGGAGTACCGCTCTTCGGCGATGTCATACGGTGAAGGGGGCCAATTGCCGGGAGTGGGGGGTGTCTTGGTCGCTACGAATACTTCGGTCGAGTTACGATCCCTAAGCACCTGTCCGATGATTCGTTCCGACTTTCCGTTTCCATACCCTGCGGCTGTGTCGATAAAGTTGACACCAAGATCAAGTGCCTTGTGAAGAGCCGCTACTGAATCTTCTTCTGATTGCGGTCCCCAACTTCCACCAATCGCCCATGCACCAAATCCAATTTCAGAAACCTGAAATCCATGTTTCCCAAACGGCCTCGTTTTCATGCCTGAAGCATACACGAGCCTGCGATTGAGAACTTGAACTAAGTAGGTGTAACGGTTTTCTGTAACTTGTTGATGCCACCCGAGATTTGTATGATGGTGCCATGGATGCCAAGACTTTTCTGAATAACAAACACGACGCCGCGGTGGAAGAGCTGAAGGCGTTGGAAGCTGATTACGCCAAGCGTAAACAAGCCGCCCAGGCTGCCATCGATATGGCTAAAAAGTGGTTGGACGAACTCGGTGGCCCAGAGGTTTCGAGATCAGAACCTGTCAAGCCGGAGCCTGACATGTCCGTTCAAGACTTCGCCAAGAAACCTACAGACTCATGGGTTTCATCGAGAGACCTTACCGCACGGATTCCACGAACCGACAGCTAGACCATCGTCGACAAGCGATCGGATATCTGCTTTTAAAAGGCGCCCTGACAGACACAGGGTGCCTTTATACTTTAGATGGCGCGCAGCGCGACAACGGGGTCCTTCTTCGCTGCGTTCAGGGCAGGGATCAGACCAAAAACGGCACCCACTACCACGCTAACTGCGAATGCCAACACGATGATTCCAAAAGTGATTTCGGGCTTAACGGGCGTGAAGCGGTAGAGCGCCAAGTCGATTATATAGGAAAAAGCGAGACCCACGACTCCTCCGGCTAGCGCCAAAATGATGGCTTCGATTAGAAATTGCTGAAAGATATCTGCTCGCTTTGCACCAACGGTTTTCCGGATTCCAATTTCTGAGGAACGTTCATTTACTGCCATGAGCATGACGGTCATGATGCCAACTCCTCCGACGAACAAAGCGATGCTTGTGAGTCCGGTAAGGAGCCAAGTGAGAATCCCCATCAGTTTGTAGACAAGTCCGAGCAAGTCTTCCTGGGTAAGTACCTGGAATTGCTGGCGATCGAGCCGTTTTTGAAACACCCGATCGAGCGCCTTGATCAAGGCTTTTGGCTCTGCGTCTGGGCGTATCTGAATCATGATTCGATCTGTTTGTAAGTCGGGTTGAACCTGTTTGAGCCGTCGATACGGCATATAAACCATGTTTTGAAGACTGCCAAAACTGAGAAGGCTCTGCTCTTGCTTCTTGTCTTCCGTGACTCCAACGATTTGATATTTCCGTTGGTTGATCTCAACTGACTTTCCAACCGCACTTACGGAACCAAAGAGTTGCTTCTTGGCGATGGATCCAAGGACTACCACATCTGAGTTTTCATTGCTGGCGTCAAAAACTCGCCCCTCTTGCATTCTTAAGGGTCGCATGGCAAACCAGCCGGGGGTAGCGGCTGCGAGTAAGGGAGATGCGACCTTATCACCGTTTCGAATTCCACCGCCCACAAACGTAAACGGTTCGGCCCGCACCACTCCCTGAACGCGAGAGCACCTCTCGGCATCGATATCTTTGAGATAGCTCATGCCGCCAAAGTTCGGGTTAAAAGTTCCTTCCTCGATGCGTCCTGGGACAACGACGAGAACGTTGACTCCCAAATCCCGAACCTGAGATCGCACGTCATCTTGAACTCCGGTTGCGATAGACACCAATAAGATGATCGCGGAAGCACCTACCATGATGCCGAGGGCACTCAGCAAAGATCGAAGTCTTTGTTCATGGAGGCTCTGCCATGCTGCCGAAAAATTTCTAACCAGTCGTGCCACCTCATGTTAGTACGCAATTGAATAGACATCGTTGTCCAGCTGGAATTCGAGATGGAGCAGGCGCTAGGGACAGTGCCTCGGAATTTGAGACAAATTGAGGAGCGACTGTTAGGAATCTTGAACCAGTAGCCGATACCTCCTCTAACCCCTTGAGGACCAGAAACAACATGATCGCCACTCGCAAAACCTCCGTTACCCATCGCATCCAGCCATCCGTTGAAACTCGGGTAAGCGCCAAACGATCGGACAATGCCGTCGATGAGATCTTCCTTCACGAGTTACCGCTGGACCGTTATTTCATCGCCTTATCGTATGTCATCGCGTTGACTGCACTGACGCTCGTTCTTGGTTGGCAAGTGGGCCTCTGCGTTGGCGGTGTCATGGCAACGAGAGGTTTAGTGCATCGTATTCGACGCGATCGAGCCGGGAATATTCCTGTCGTTTGGAACGGATCAGTCTAGACGAAGGTTCGGACGCGCCGAAATTCCATTGCCTAGGCATTGATAGTGCTGTGATTCCACTAACGTTTTCGGCAACTTGATGCACAACATGGTCGCATTCGCTTAAAATGCACCTATGCTTGCAGCAGTTGCCGCCATCGTTCTACTTCATGCCCCAACTCCCGACAACACCCTGACTCCTCGGGAAGTTCATGAGGGCTGGAAGCTCCTCTTCGACGGAAAGACCACCAACGGGTGGCACAACTTCAAGGAAACCGGGATCCATTCTGGTTGGGAAGTTAAGGATGGCGTTCTCAAGTCCGTAAACGCGGGTGATGCGGGCGACATCGTTACGAATGACAAGTACGACTGGTTTGAACTCCAACTCGATTACAAACTCGAAAAGGGCCAAAACAGTGGAATCATGTTCCATGTTGCAGACGACGGAGGCGCGACCTGGTTCTCAGGTCCAGAAATTCAGATCTATGACGATCACGGTGAAGAACATGCTCAGAAATCGGGTTACTTGTATGACCTTTACTCGTCTCCTGTAGACTCAACCAAGCCAGTCGGCCAGTGGAATCACTTCCGAATTATCATTTCGCCGAAGAAGTGCGCGACCTACGTTAATGGCGTCAAGTATTACGAATACGTCCTCAACAGTCCCGACTTCAAAGAGCGCGTCGCGAAGAGCAAATTCCACGAATTTCCTCAGTTTGCAACTCTGCCAACAGGAACGATCTGCATTCAGGGCGACCACGGTGTGGTCTCATTCAAGAACATCAAACTCAAGCCGCTCAAGGGCTAACGCAAACAAAAAAGCCTCCCTGCCCACCGATCGGTAGGCAGAGAGGTTTTTTTTGTTTTAGAGGGACCAGCCTGGCTTGAAGGCAGGGTGGATCAATGAATCGAACTCATCAGTGCCCTTAACTTTCATGTGCTTTGCATCCCACTCGAGCTTCGGACCGTTGGCCCAGATCGCAAGGTTGCCAAGAAGAACCGTCTCAGCGAGCGGTCCGGCGTAGCCAGGGAAGTTTGAAACAGCAGGCTTTCCGCCCATCGCGGCTCGAGCAAACTCAGCCATGTGGCCAGGTGACTCGTCTACTTCGATATCTGGCATCTTGCCACCACCAACGATGAAGAACTGAGTGTTCGACTCGTCAGGGCTATAGATGGTTGCCTTTTCGCATACGACGATCGAACCGTTTCCGCCAAACTCGAAGCCTGGTGCAAGCGATGCGTCTGGCCGCTTGCCACCATCGTGCCAGTGGACAGTAACCGGTGGTCGACCATTTCGCTCGCCGAATTCGTAATGAACGTGAGACCACTCTGGGTAGCTATCCTTGTTATGGCCGCTTGTTTCTGCCTGAACTGTGAGAGGATCTCGAAGGTCAAGAGCCATGAAAGCCATGTTGAAAATGTGGCAACCCATATCTCCGAGTGACCCTGTTCCGAAATCCCACCAGCCTCTCCAGGAGAAGGGGTGATAACCGTCGGCGTAGGGACGATCTGGTCTTGGTCCTAGCCAAATATCCCAGTCAAGTACCTTCGGAGCCTTCGAAGGAGCAGGTCGCTCAACGCCTTGCTTCCACCAACCCTTTGCGCGGTCGGTCCAGAGGTGAACTTCCTTGGCATGACCAAAAGCACCCGATCGAATGAGGGCAGCGGTCTTGCGCATAGGAGTGCTTGCGGTGCTTTGGTTGCCCATCTGAGTGGCAACACCCTTCTCGCGCGCGATTCGAGCAATCTGTCGAGCTTCCCAAATGGTTCGGGTGAGAGGCTTTTCACAGTAAGTGTGGAGGCCCATCTTCATCGCCGTAGCGGACGCGATAGCGTGATGGTGGTCTGGAATGCTGATGACAACGGCGTTGATCTTGCCGCGCATGGACTCCAACATCACTCGATAGTCGTCGAACGAAGTTGCTCGAGGATGCTCCAGCATTGCCTTGGTTCGATTTTGAGCGTCTACGTCGCAAAGTGCGGTGATCTCACCAAATTCGGCAGCTGCTTGCATGCCGCTCCAGCCTTTTCCTCCGCAACCGATGATGCCAAATTTCAACTTGTCAATCTTCGGCGTTTCAGGCTGGGGCTGAGGCACAGCGGCCCCAACTTTGCCCATCGTTAGGCCCACAACCGCGGCGGCAGAGCCGCGAATAATGTCTCTTCTACTAATTTCCTTAGCCATGTATTTCCCTCGGGCGATTAGTCTAACTTGATTAGCCTCCTTTGAGGCTAATCTGTCGACCAAAATCTTATCGTTTGCTCTTTCCGCAGGCCCACTCAATGCCTTCCGCAAGCATCTTTAAGTAAAGCGGGTCTTGATAGGATTCTTGAGTGTGACCCATGCCGGTGTACCAGCATCGTCCCCCTTCGAATTCGTGGCACCACATGATCGGGTGATCAGAAGCCATCTTAGAACCTTGATAGCTCTTCTGATCGAGCGATGCAAGCACTTGAACTTTCCCTCGTGGCGAAACTTTGTAGTCGTACCACTCATCTTTGCGTTTCCATGGGTTGGGCAAGTGCTGGGTGCTCGGGTGCGTCGCATCTTCAATGTTCACGACCGCTTCCTGCTGGGCGGGGTGGGAGAGGAAGTAGCCGCCAATCAACTCGCCGTACCAGGGCCAATCATATTCCGCATCTGCCGCCGCATGGATGCCGACCACTCCGCCGCCATGGTGGACGAATGACTGAAGCGCCTTTTCCTCATTAGGCCCCAGGAACTTACCGGTGGTGCTAACAAAAACGATGGCATCGAAAGCTTTCAGCTTCTTTGCATCCAAGGCCTTAGGGTCCTCGGTGCAGGTAACGGTCCAACCGCGCTCAATTCCTAAATCCACAATAGCGCGTCGTCCGAGAGGAATGGAATCATGACGGAAACCGACTGATTTCGAATAGACGAGGATCGATCGGCTTGTAGCTGGCGCCGTCGTTGGCATTGCGAAGCTGCCGACCATAGCAAGGGTACCGGCAAGAGCAGATAACAGCATTCGCGCAGATTACCGCGATGGCGCATGGATTCTCTCCCTACAGATTTGATGGCTCGAAAACTTCTAAAAACCCGCCATTTTTAGCCTGAAAAGCTTCGAAGTGTAAGGGAATGAGCGAAACACATGCAAAACACTGGTGTGACGGAGCTTGCTGAGATAGAATTGGGCTCGTGTCCAGACTCGAAGTCGAGAACATTGTCATGGAATTTCCCGCAGTGCGGGCGCTAGATGGAGTTTCCATCGCGTTCGCTTCCGGCGAAGTTCACGGAATCGTGGGTGAAAACGGTGCTGGAAAGAGCACCCTCATGAAGATTCTGAGCGGGGTCCAACAGGCTACATCGGGAACTATGAAACTCGACGGCACTCCCGTTTTGCTTCATGGCGTGAAAGATGCGCTACGTCGTGGAATCGCGATGATTCATCAAGAACTCAACCTGATTGATGAGCTCACGGTTGCCGAAAACGTCTTTTTAGGACGGGAAATTACAAAGGGAGGCCTTCTCAATCGAGCCCAAATGGTTTCTGAAACAGAAGGCTTTTTGAAGCAGGTTCATGCCGGTTTTCCCGCCACAACAAAGGTCAAAGACCTTTCGATTGCGGGCAAGCAATTGGTAGAAATCGCAAAGGCCGTTGCGGTGAATGCTTCGATCCTCATCATGGACGAGCCAACTGCGGTGCTCAGTGACCCAGAAGCGGATTCATTGTTCGAACTGATCGCCAAGTTGAAGGAGCAGGGCACCACCGTTCTCTATATTTCGCACCGGTTGGTTGAAGTCTGCAAAATCTGTGACCGGGTGACGGTTTTGCGAGACGGAACTTGGGTCGAAACGATGGATGCCAAAAAGGCCAATCCGGCTGAGCTTGCGCGATTGATGGTCGGTCGGGCCCTTCAAGATTTCTACCCGCCAAAAGTTCCTGCGCCAAACGGTAATCCAATCCTTGAAGTAAAGAATATCGGAGGAGCTAGCCTTTCGGTCCGACCTGGCGAAATCCTCGGACTAGCTGGCTTGGTTGGAGCCGGACGAACGGAACTCGCGGAAGCGATTATCGGAACGCGCCCAATAGGCCAGGGAACCGTTCTCATTGATGGCAAGCCGGTTCGAATTCACAACACGAAGCAGGCTATGAGCCACGGAATTGCCTACGTTAGCGAAGACCGAAAGGGCTTGGGGCTTCACACTTCACTGAGCGTGGTCCACAACGTCACGATGGCGAACCTGAGGGCCTACGGCAAGGCGGTCATCAGCTTGCAGCAAGAACGAAAATCTGCGGACACTTGGAAGTCGGACCTTGACGTTCGAGTTGGCGACCTAAATGCTCCCGTTGCCAGCATGAGCGGAGGCAATCAACAAAAGGTCGCGATTGCGAAATGGCTCGAGATCAAGCCTAAAGTTTTGATTCTAGATGAACCCACACGAGGGGTGGACGTGGGTGCCAAACGAGAGATGTACAACATCATCCAGCGATTAGCAGGTGAGGGGATGGCCTGCATTGTGATCTCGTCGGAGTTACCAGAAATTATTGGTCTGTGTCATCGCACGGTCGTTATGCGAGAAGGAAAAGTAATGGGGGAATTGGGAAGTAACGAATTGAATGAAGAATCGATCATGCACTTAGCAGCCGGAGTGGAAGCAGCTTGAAGAAGTCAAATGTCCTTAGTGAATACGGCGCTCTGTTTGCGCTCATCCTCCTGTTCGTCATCAACGTGGTGACGCGGGGCGGGAACTTCCTCCAGATTGAGAACCTGAGGAACATGGTGAGTCAAAACGCGGCGGTCGGAATCATCGCAGTCGGAATGACGCTCGTAATCATCGCAGGCGGAATCGACTTATCGGTCGGAAGCTTAACTGCAATGTGTGGGGCGGCCGCGATCTTGATCGTCAACAAGTTCTCAACTGGCGGAATGAGTCCCAACATGGCGATCCTCATGGCTGCCCTTTGTGCCATCGGAGTCGGAGCCCTTGCCGGACTAATTAATGGGGCAATCATCGCCTACGGTCGAGTTGCCGCATTCGTAGTCACGTTGGGTGGTCTTGCAGGTTTCCGATCAATCGCTCTGGTTCTTGGAAATGGAGGCGAAATTCGCTCTCAGGTTCCAGCCTTGCAGGATTTCGGTTTCGGTGGCGTTGCGATCCCATTTGTGAAAGACGCAAGCGGCGGACCGGTCCTCATCTACTGGAGCGCCATTACATTCATCGTGATCGCCTTATTGGCGGGCTTCATTTTGAACAAGACACGGTTTGGACGCTACGTGATCGCGGTTGGCGCAAATCAGCGAGCATCTGAGTATTCCGCCATTAACACTCAGACCGTCCGACTAGCGGTTTATACGTTACTTGGTGGCTTGGTTGGCTTGGCCTCGGTTCTGGTTGGAGCGAGAATGAACTCGGTCGGAACTGGATCGGTGGGTCTCTATTACGAATTGGATGCGATTGCTGCCGTTGTTATTGGCGGCACAAGCTTGCGAGGTGGCAAAGGTCGCATTTGGGGAACAGTGGTTGGAGTCTTGCTCTTAACACTGATCTCGAATATGATTACGGCGTACCGCATCGATACAAACTGGCAGGGACTAGTGAGGGGAATTGTCATTCTGGTCGCCGTGCTGATTCAAAGGGGAAGGAAGGAAAATGATTAGAAAGAAAGCATTCATGTATGCCGTGGCAGGACTTGCGGCAATTACGATGGTGGGATGCCAAACCGGTACCGATTCGGGTGCAGGTAACGCCACATCTGGTGGTGCAACTGCAGGTAAGGCGGGCAAGAAGTTTAAAGTAGGCGTCTCGATTCCTGCAGCCGACCACGGTTGGACGGCTGGTGTCAAATATTGGGCAGAACAGGCTACCAAGCAAAACCCAGATATTGAGTGGATCATTCAAGATGCGAAGGAGCCGGGCGAGCAAATCAGCGGTCTGGAAAATATGCAGACTCAGGGCGTTGATGCCTTGGTCATCCTTGCAACCGAAAGCGCTCCCATTACTCCGATTGCTGAGAAACTGCACAACGCCGGTATCTTGATCATCAACGTGGACCGAGGCTTTACGAAGCCGGTTGCGGATGTCTTCATCGAAGGAGATAACAAGGCATTTGGTCGAAAATCGGCCGAGTTCATGGCCAAGCAGCTTAACGGGAAGGGCAAGATTGCCGTTCTCGAAGGCATTCCTTGCACCGTTAACACCGACCGAGTGACGGCTGCGAAAGAAGTTTTTAAAGGTTTTCCAGGAATTCAAATCGTTGCGGAAGACAGCGGTATGTGGAACCGAGAAAAGGCCGAGAAGATCATGCAAAACATGCTCGTTGCGAACCCTCAGATTGATGCAGTCTGGGCAAGTGATGACGATATGGCTCTTGGTGTCGAAAATGCACTCAAAGCTGCAGGACGAAAGAACACCTGGATTCTAGGTGGCGGCGGTATGAAGGACATCGTGAAGCGCGTTATGGATAAAGATCCGATCTATCCATCTGACATAACTTATCCGCCGTCCATGATCGCATTTGGCATCCAGACAGCCGCAGGAATGCTTCGAGCAGGCAAAGACAACGGTAAGAAGTTCATTCCTCGCCACGTCATGATTGATCTTGATCTGATCACTCCTGATAACGCAAAGGATTACTACTTCCCGGATTCCATCTACTAAGCGTAGACATCGGCCCGGTGAGGTTCTTGAACGCTCACCGGGCCTTTTTGCGTCTTGAAGTCATGATGTTATTGACATCTTTTATTGCAGCAGTTGCGTTTGGGAATCCCCAAGACGACGGCGCATTATTTCAAAAGCTTTTCCCAAGTCCTTCTGGAAAGAATGGTTACGAGGAATATGTGATGGCTGTCGATTATGCAGATCGTAATCTTTGGAACACTTACGATCAGTGGCTTGCTTATCTGAGCCGAAAGGAGCAAGAGAAGAAGATGCAGTCGGACGATGATGTTCCGCCCGTTCCGCCCGGTGTGAGCCCTGAGATGACCGACCTCGACGTCCGGAAAATCATGGATGAAAAGTTCAGCAATGCGATTCACTGGATTTCCGAAGGAAACCGAAAAGGCGTCACCAGCCCGCGACGAGAAATTTCAGTGGACACGACGTTCCCTGAATATGCTGGCTTTCGATTATTGGCAAGAGTCGATGCCAACAAAGCTCATGTCGAGTTTGCCGACGGTCGCACATCGTCCGCAGTTAAAGATTTACTCGAAGGTCTCAAGTTCAGTCAAAACTTCTTTGGCACCAGTCGGCTGTCAAGTCTTGTTTCAATCGGCAGTCAAACAATTGTTTTTTCTGAATTCGAAAATCATCTGAGCCAGTTATCCAACGGAGACGCCATGGATATTGATCGGTCTTGCAAGGCAATGCTAAGCCAGCCTTTGGCGTTGAAAGACCTGCTCAGGATGGAATACCAAGCCTGGATCAATGATCTCGACACAATTTTTGAGAAGCCCGAGATCTTGTTCGTGGATGATAAGGACAAGTCATTCGTGAATCAGATTGCCCACATTAGCCCTTCTGAGCGTGAGAACATCAAACCCCTCATTGTCAGTGGCCTGGATGCCCGTATGGGCGAAGAAATGCGCCGATTTGACGGCCCAGAGACCGGTTGGATGCTTCGTGATCAGAGTCCCGATCCGGTTGCCTCAAAATCCGATCTTTCCATCTCGAATTTGGCACTGATCGTGGTGAATGCCTTGCAAGGAAAAGCGATTAAGACTCAGTATGCCAACGCGGTAGCAAAAGGTCGAATTCAGCTTCGATTACTCCGCCTCCATGCTCAAGTTATTGAATACAAATGGCAACACAACAAGCTGCCAACGAAGCTGGAAGACTTTGCCAAGGATCACGCGGGCTTCGACCCTATTGCCAACGAGCCGTTTCACTATGAACTCAAGGACGGTTCGTATCGCATTTACAGCATGGGAATTCCTGGCTTAGGCAGAATGGAGCTCCGCTACCGTAATACGGTTCCACCCAAACCGAGCCCAGACACTCCGCTTCCGCCGACGCAATAAAAAAAAGCGCACCCCGGCGTTCGAGGTGCGCTTTCCTTGGAACCCTATGCTGTGGGCTTGTAATCGGGAAGGGTGTAACCCTTTCGATAGGCTCGCTTGTAAGCGTTGGTGTTCTTTCCTGCTCGTCCCATGAGGTCGAGCTTTGCATTGTCCCATTTGACCATTTCGCCTGCCTGAAGGGCAACGTTGGACAAGTGACATACGATTGTCGTCTGTGCGACGGAAGCAAAGTTCGCGCGAGGCTGGGTTCGTGTTTTCACACAGTCGACCCAGTTTCGCCAGTGATTGGGAGGGTTCGGTGCCTCTTCCTTCTCCAGCTCTTTGCCACCTGGATCAAGGATCTTCCAACCGCCTCTCCAAACTCGCAGGGTGCGTCCGTCAGCGCTCACAAACTCCGTGCCGTGTCCTTCTTTGCCAGGGTGGTCTTGACCGATCGCCCAATGCATCGTGAAGTTAGGGTCCTTGAAGTTATAGATGCACTCCATCACGTCAGGAGCGGTTCGATCATCGTCGCTGATTGCAAGGTTTCCGCCGAATGAACTCACTGCGGTTGGCATGACCAAGTCGTTGTCCTTGCTCATACCAAGCAGGGCGATGTCCATCATGTGAACGCCCCAGTCGGTGCTCAAACCGCCACCAAAGTTGAGGAACCATCTCCAGTTCCAGTGGCATCGATTAGTCTGGTAAGGAAGCCAACCGGCTGGCCCTACCCACATATCGTAGTCCAAGCCTTTGGGAGGATCACTTGGCTTCACACGACCGGCACGGAAGCTATCGTTGATCCACGCCCGGCAAAGGGTGATTTTGCCAAGCTTGCCTGCTCGAATGTATTCAATCGAATCGGTGAACTCTTTGGTGCTGCGCTGCCAAGTACCGCACTGAACGATCTTTTGATGGTGCTTCACCGCGGCCGCCATCGTGACTGCTTCGTGAATGTCATGCGAAACAGGCTTTTCGCAATAAGCATCCTTTCCTGCTTCCACTGCGTGGATCAGGTTGAGAGCGTGCCAATGGTCAGGGGTACCGACGATGACGGCGTCGATATCCTTTCGCTCAAGCATTTTTCGGTAGTCCTTGTAGACATCCGGCTTGCGACCATATTTCTTTTCGACGTCGTTATAGTCTCCGGTCATGCGGTTGTCATCGACATCGCAAATCGCGGCTACGGAAACGTCTGGGAAGTTCATGAGGTTTCGCATGTTAGCGGCTCCCATTCCGCCACATCCGATGAGGCCAAGTACGAGTTTTTCGTTCGGAGAATTCGAGATTCCCTTCCACGGTGACGCCTCTGTCATCCGTACAAACGGCGCGGCAGCACTAGCAGCAGCAACCGCTCCAGTGCGCACAATGAACTGCCTACGCGTCCAATCTTTATCGTGTTCTTCGTTAGCCAAGGTAAATACCCCCAAAATCAAAACGGGAAAAGCTACAATTCCCTCTCCGATCTTACTAGAATGTGAACGAGCTAGCAATCATGAGCAAAGATTCTAAGACCCCACCATCACGAAGAGAGTTTCTCCAGGCCACCGGCGGCCTGGCTGCTGCCACCATGCTAGGTGGCCTCCGACTACCAAAAGTACACGTAGTTGGAAGCGATTTGATCCAAGTTGCCTTGGTTGGATGCGGAGGAAGAGGAAGCGGCGCAGCCGTTAATGCTTGTTCCACGACCAGCGGACCGATCAAGTTGATTGCGATGGCAGACGCATTCCCGGACCGACTCAAGAGTTCATACGACAACCTCAAAGGCACCATCGGCGACAAGATGGATATTCCTGAGGAGCGCAAGTTCATTGGCTTCGATGCCTACAAACATGCGATGGATGCCCTCAGACCTGGCGACATCGTCATCCTCACGACTCCTCCCGCATTCCGATGGGTTCACTTCACCTACGCGATTTCGAAGGGCTTAAATGTCTTCATGGAGAAGCCAGTGACCGTTGACGGTCCGACGAGCAAGAAGATGTTCGCGCTCGCAGAAGAAGCTAATGCGAAAAATCTAAAAGTCGGCGTTGGCCTCATGTCGCGACATGCACGAAACATTCAAGAGCTCAAGGAGCGCGTTGACAAGGGTCAGCTCGGCGAGATCATGTTGATGCGCGGATACCGAATGCACGGCCCAGCCGGATATTTCGAGTCACTACCTAAGCCAGACAACATGACGCACTTGGAATATCAGATTCGACGATTCCATAGCTTCCTGTGGGCCAGCGGCGGTTGCTTCAGCGACTTCTACATCCACCACATCGACCACCTCTCTTGGATGAAGAATGCGTGGCCAGTAAGTGCTCAAGCACTCGGTGGACGACACTATCGCCAAGACGCCAGCGGTGCAACATTTGTTGACCAGAATCTGGATACCTACTCGGTCGAGTACACATTTCCGGACGGTGCCAAGATGTACTTTGACGGCCGATGCGTCAACGGAGCGGAAGGAATTTATTCCAGCTACGTTCACGGTACGAAGGGTGTTGCCATTGCGGCTCGTGCCAACGACTGTAGTGGACCTTCTGCCATCTTCAAGGGCCAGAATCCAACTGGTAAGCCACTATGGCAGTCGACCGATACCAGCAACCCCTACCAGAACGAGTGGGACGAACTCGTCCATGCGATTCGCGATAACAAGCCTTATAACGAAGTGAAGCGCGGTGTTGAAGCAAGCTTGGTGACCAGCATGGGCCGCATGGCTGCTCACACTGGTCAAGTTATCACATTCGAATCCATGTTGAATTGCGATCATGAGTTCGCACCGGACCTCATGAATCTCACTGCAACCTCAGACTCGCCCCTTATGCCAGGCGCGGACGGACGATATCCCGTTCCGATGCCCGGAATGAAACAGCACGAGTATTGAACGATAGGACGCGCACGAATTCAGTGATGCCCGGATAGGCTTTCATTAGTCGTGCGCGTCCCCTTCCTCTTACGAGCGTAAAAGCCGTCGAAAGAGAATCCGCCGTTATGCCATCGGGACAGATGACGGTCGCCTGAACTCCTTCATGTAGAGCTAGTCCCGTCTTAGGGTTGATGACGTGGGAGTACTTCACGTTTCCGATCATTACGAACTGCTCCGTGTCGCCACTTGAAGAAATGGCGCAATCCTTAAAGAGCATTTCCTTTTCTCCCGATCCGTTTTCTGCATTTGGAACGCGAATGGTCCAACCTTTCGTGCCGGGCGGTGGGGAAGTCACGACAATATCGCCTCCCATCTCCACAAGCGCGTGACTAATTCCGAATTTCTTGAGCGCCTTTTGTGCCTCGTCGTCGGCATAACCCTTGGCGATCGCCCCTAGATCAAGCTTCATTCCCGGCGTTGTGAGTTGCACGGTGCCTGCTTTGGCGTCCAGTTTTATTTTCTTCCAGCCCACAAGTTTTCGCGCGGCCGCAACCTCTGCCTTGGTTGGAGCCATGCCAACTTTCCTCGCCTTCCGCCAAAGTTGAACTAAGGGGCCAATCGTTACATCAAAGAGTCCATCGGTAAGTTGGGAGACTTCTTGGGCTCGGTTAAGCACAAGGAAAAGTTCCGGCGAGACTTTGACCGGTGGTCCCCCTGCTTTATCGCACAGCCGCATGAGCTCGCTTGTCTTTCGATAGTCACTCATCATTGTGTCGAGTTCAGCCATTCGGGCAAAAGCGGCGGTGCAGCCATTTTCTGCTGTCGTTTGGTCAGGAGCGTACACAACAATGCGGGCATCTACCCCCATGTGGTATTCCTTGAAGGTAAAACGAGTGAGTTCGTCCGAATGCGGTGTGGCAGAGGAAATAGCAGGTATCAGTGCCAAACAGGTGGCCAGGAACGTCCAGCTATAATGCCGAGAAGCTCGCTTCAACTTCGGCGTATCAGAATTTAACATGCTAACTTTGGGAATTCTCATGATCGGGCCCCTGATCTTATCGGGTCATCAAGCGGGTGCTTCGGCGAAGCTCGCTCCTTTCGTTCAAACCCTACCCGGTTCCGTCGTCAAGATAAAGATGATTCCGGTTCAAGGAGGAACAATTAAGATCGGTACGGCGACCGTAACCGTCAAACCTTATTGGATCGCGGAAACGGAGACCCCCTGGGAAGCATTTGACGTATTCCTCGGCAGTGGACCTCCTTCTCCTCCTTACGATCAAACAGCCTTTCCCGTTGACGCAGTCGCGCGCCCAAGTAAGAGTTACATCCTTCCTGACTTGGGATGGGGGCATCATGGCTATCCTGTCATCAACGTGAGCTTTACCAACGTTCAAATGTTCACTCGATGGTTGGCGGCAAGTACGAAGATGAAGTTCCGATTGCCGACCGAAGCGGAGTGGGAATTGGCCTGTCGCGAAGGCGATGGCTCAACCGAGGTCAAGCTTGACAAGGCTGCGGCCGAGAAAGTCTCCTGGTACAAAGCAACCTCCGAGCGCATGACCCACCCGGTAGCAACGAAAGCCGCCAACAAATTGGGCTTGTTTGACATGCTTGGAAATGTTGGTGAGTGGGCGACTGACATGGAGGGCAAGCCGGTCTTGTGCGGTGCGACTTTTCAAGACGTTCTTGACGACTTGAACCCAGCCAACCGCAAGCGATTTACGCCCAAGTGGCAAACGACCGACCCTCAAATTCCGAAAAGCCGTTGGTGGCTATCGGACGCGCCCTTTGCCGGATTCCGCATCGTATGTGAACCAGCGGACGGCGACGCCAAAGGCTAAGTTCAACCGCGCCGCCATGCTGAGGTAGCATGGCGGCGTGAGTTCAGGCCCCATTCGAAAGTCCGCCTTATTCGTCATTGGCACCTTAGCAGCCTGCTTCAGCGCCGCGTTTGTCGTCCAGACCAATCGCGACGGCTATAAGGACACCCCGATTCTTCCCGGTCAGAAGTGGCACGTCCACGATTCCGACCGACCTTATCCTAAGGAAGTCGATCCTGGCAATAAGCCTGGAGCTGCCCCATCCGACGCGATTGTGCTTTTCGACGGAAAAGATCTCTCGAAATTCTGTCAGTTCGAAAACGGAACCGAGGTCGCACCGAAGTGGAAGCTTAAGAACGGAACCATCGAAATTGTGGGTGGAACGGGCAATCTCTACACCAAAGAGAAATTCGGTGACTGCCAGTTGCATATCGAATGGCAGGAAGCACCGGATATCGAGGGTTTTGGCCAGGGACGCGGCAACAGCGGCGTTTTTCTGATGAGTCGCTACGAGATTCAGGTTTTGGACTCATACCGCGCCCCAACTTACGCCGACGGTCAAGCGGGTGCGATTTACGGTCAGTGGCCACCCATGGTCAATCCTCAGCGCAAGCCGGGGCAATGGCAGACCTACGACATCATCTTTGAGGCTCCTAGATTTGAAGGTAAGACGGTCCTGTCGCCGGCCTACGTGACTCTGTTCTTTAACGGAGTCATGGTGCACAACCACGAGAAGCTTAATGGCTTAAGCGCTCACCGAGCGGTCCTTCCTTATGATTTCTCTGGTCCAGAAGAGAGGCTTTATCTGCAAGACCACGGTCCGAAGCACCCGGTTCATTATCGAAATATTTGGATACGAAAGATCCCTGGATACGACAAGGGCTAAAAATTCAAAGGGACGCATGAGCCAGAGCTTTCTCTGCTTCACGCGTCCCTTTTGTTGTCTTTAACTCTCTGCCTAGTTCATCATCTTTTCGAAAGTGCGCAGGCATCTGCGAGCGCACTCAAGGGAGCCGAAAGGATAAACCTCTTGCTCAATGATGTAGTACTTGGGCTTCGTGATCTTCTTGAGGATCGGCACGACTTCGTTCCAATGCTCGTCGCCTTCGCCCAGCAAAGCGTTTGGATTTGTTGTCGAGTGGTCCTTAAAGTGGATGGAGATGATCCGACCGGGATACTTCACTAGGAATGGAGCAGCCTGTTGCCCGGCATCCATTGCGTTTCCTGTGTCGAATTGAATCTTCACTCGAGAGTCTGTATTCGCGAAGAAGGTGTCCCAAGGCATCTCACCATCAACGGGCTTAAATTCATCCATGTGGTTGTGATAGCCAAGCATGATGCCTTCCTTTTCAAGGGTCTTCGCAATCGCGTTGAACTCTTTGCAGGTAGCCAGAATGGCGGCCTTAGAATTTCGCTTTTCAGTCGGAATCCAGGGCACCACGATTAACTTGTTACCAATCGTGTGGTTGAATGCGATCGTCTTGGCGATGTTTTCCGGTTGGAGGTCATTCCAGGGAGTGTGCGACCCGTAGCACTGCAGATGGTCTTCATCAAGCATCTTCTTGATGTCTTCAGCTGACTTGCCCCAATAACCGGCAAACTCAACGCCCTTGTAGCCCATTTCAGCCACCTTTTTGAGGACACCAGGAAAGTCCTTTGCGCACTCATCGCGAACCGTGTAGAGCTCCAGCCCCACGTTGTAGCCGCGAAACTTGGCATGAGATGCGGTTGCGTGAGCCGAAGTTGTCATCATCGCCCCCGCAACGGCGATCGAAGCTAAAACGGTTGTAATTCTTCCAAACCTTATCATTCAGTGAGTCCCCTTACTCCGCCGGCTCCGTCATTGAACCGGCAAACTTAGCCCAGCATATTCTATTTGCTCGCTCCTGGGAAACTGAATGTACGATGCCTCAAGCTCTGCAAGAGGAATGAACCCAAAGAGGCGATTATTCGTCGCCAGGATCGGCAGGCCCTTTCCATATGCTTCCACCAAACGTGGTAACGAAGATCGTGCCCGGATCTCTCGGGTCAACCACCACTCGTTGGATGTTTGAGAAGGGAAGGGCGCTGATAGACTTCCAACTTTGCCCACCATCTTTGCTGAGCCACACCCCAGCTTTCGGAGCGCCCTCCGTCAGGGTTGCGTAGACCCAGCCGGGATGATTGGGGTGCAGGTAACCGCCAAAGTGCTCGGGGCCAGCTTGAAAAATCATCGTCCAATGGTCTCCACCGTCCCGCGTTTTCCATAATCCCGCTTGGCCCTGCCGCGCGTCCGAAGCTCCGACATAAATAACTCGGCTATCGAGCGGATCCACGGTTATATCCTTTGGCCACAAAAGAGAACGCGATTCAGTGACTTTGACCCAATGCTCCCCTCTATCACGCGACCGATAGATCCCGGCACCGTCGTTTAGAAAGTTCCGACTCTCTTGATGGGCCGTGATGAGCGCAAAAACTGTGCCGTCTGGATGCACCAACACGCGACTTACACGACGATTGGTCGGCGAACCTAGTCCGGTGTTCTTCTCCGACCATGTAACCCCGCCATTATCCGACCGAAACACGCCTTCGCCAAAGAAACCTGCGAATAACGTGCGATTTTCTATGCCGCTGTGTGTGTCTAGTGCGATGCTCGTAGCGGGAGTAATTGGCAATCCATCGTTGCACTTTTTCCATGTTGCCCCATGGTCATCGCTCTTACAAATTCCTCCCGTGCCGGTAGCTCTGTGGGAACCCCAAATAATGTTTCCGTTGGGAATATCGTGAACGTTGGAAAATGCTCCCCATACCCGGCCGGGTGATTTGGGGTCGAACGCAAGTTCGTAACACGTATTAGTCCAAGGGGCTCTTCCCCTTTGAGACCACCATTCCCAACTGTGACCAGAGTCGGTTGAACGTGCAAATCCGATGTCGGTGTAGCAAATGAAGTGTCGCTTCGGGTCGAAGGGATCGACGTAATAGTTCCAAGTCGTCGTAACTACGAGGCCGTTGCAATCCCATTGTGGAGCATCGTGGCCAAAGGCAGAAGCAGGCCGGCTATGCCCGCAAGCCCAATGTTCTCCTGCATCCTGAGTGGTGTAGCAAGTTCCCCCGTTCACTATCACGAGCCGATTAGGATCGGTGGATGCTACAGAAATATTCGGGACATCTTGGTAAAACTGTCCGTCAACCGCTACTGTATAGTCCCGTTCTACATTGCAGTCTGGAAATCGAGGATCGCCTTGAAAAGTAGGTTTCCAATTTCGCCCCGCATCTTTTGACCGATAGACACTGGCATGGTGGGGAGGTGGAATTCCCGTGTTGGTGTTGCAAACATAAACTTGACTTGGATTCGCATTGTTTGTGATGATGTGTGGATATTGAGCAACAGAACCCATGGACCATTGGTCGAAGGCAGTAGTGTCCGAGTTCAGACCATTCCCCATTGCGGAGACCCATGTTTCACCACGATCGGTTGATTTATAAAGTCCACCCGAAAGTCGACCATTGATGACCTGAACTGCGACCGTACAGTACAAGATCACCTCGTTTTTAACGTGGTTGGAGCCAGCTGAAAACGACTTTAAACGTAGGTCCGACAAGCCTCCTACTTTGGGTTTCCACGTTCTACCTGCGTCGTCCGACCGCCATACTCCATTGGTCGTCGCAATATAGCAAACCCGAAGATTCAGCGGGCTTGTTTGGTCAAAGTGAGCAGTCAGGTACGTTCCTGAAATCTCGTCGCAGGAAGTAAACGTCTTGCCTTCGTCGGTGGATAAGAGAACGTCCTTATCCGTTCCTACAATCATGTTATCGGGGTTGCTTTCGTCGATGACGATGTCTCCCAAAAGCGAACCTTTAATGCCACCAATAGGTGACCAATGGTCGCCATGATCGTGACTCACCGCCAAGCCGGACCACGCATTGGCCGCAAAAATAGTGGCGGAATCCATGGGATGAAATGCGGGGCGGCATTGAGTATTCGATCGAAGTTGAAGATGGTTGATCATCTTCCAGTAGGCTCCGCCGTCGCGTGAAATGTAAGCCCCACTCATATCGCAGTTGAGCATCATTTCTTTCGGATCTGCCGGACTGATCGCAGGGGTGAACATCGCTCCCCCACCCGATAGGCCCACCGGCTCCCATCGTTTCTGCTGACCATAAACGATGTTCAGAAATGACAAGGAAACTACCGCAATCCAACCTAACCTTAAAGCCCGTCCCACAACGGCTGATTCTGACGGATTTATTGAAATTGCGAAAGTGGCATCCTAACGTTCTCTCGCGGTTGAAGGATCTGATGTATTCTCCAAGCGAAATATATGACGGAAACAAAGGATCTAAACACTCGCTGGACCGCTGATCGAGCTCGGGACTGGTATTCCAAACTGCCCTGGCTTGTAGGATGTAACTTCATCCCAAGCACTGCAATCAACGAGTTGGAAATGTGGCAGGCAGATACGTTTGACTTGGAGACGATCGATCGAGAACTTGGTTGGGCGGCCTCGATCGGAATGAATACGGCTCGAGTTTATCTTCATGATCTCGCCTGGAGTCAGGACCCTGAAGGCTTTAAATCCAGAATCTCGGCGTTTCTTGATATAGCAAAGAGACATGGAATCTGTCCGATGCTGGTGCTGTTTGATAGCTGCTGGAACCCTGAACCAAAAATCGGTAAGCAACCAGAAACCATCATTGGCGTACACAACTGCGGATGGGTTCAGTCGCCCGGTGCTAAGTCCGAGGTTGATGAATCTACTTGGCCCAACTTGGAAGCGTATGTACACGATATTGTCTCAAGCTTCCGAGACGATGAGAGAATCCTTTTATGGGATGTTTACAATGAGCCCGCGAATCAGGCCCTGCCGCTTCTGAAAGAAGTTTTTAAGTGGGTCCGAAACGCACAACCGAGCCAACCAATTTCGTCCGGAAAGTTCAATCGGGATGCGGCGGGAGCTGATGTTGCTGCTTACCAAATCGCGGCCTCCGACGTCATCACTTGCCACCACTACGGATTCCCCGACGATCTCCGAGTATTTCTGGGAGAGTTGCTCGCTGAGAATCGACCGATTATCTGCACTGAATGGATGGCTCGAACACATGGAAGCAAGGTTCAAACCAATTTGCAGGTCTTCAAGGAACTTGGTGTTGGCTGCATTATTTGGGGATTGGTCTACGGCAAAACCCAAACCATCTATCCGTGGGGTTCGGAAGCTGGCACTCCCGAGCCCGAACTATGGTTTCACGATCTATTCCGACCAGATGGAACACCTTTCGATATCGAAGAGATCGAAATCTTTCGCACCCTGACCGGCAAGAGTTAAGTGGAAGGCATGCGGAGTCGGTAATCTGGCGAAAACGCCGTGAATCTACTCTGCATTGCCCTCGCATCCACTCAGCTTTCGTCTGTGTCGCTTTCGGACCTCAACCTTGCGCCTATCCATCAAGGCTGGGGACACGCGATGAAGAACCGATCGGTCACGGACACTGTGTTGTCAATCAATGGTCGGAAATTCGATAAGGGAGTCGGTACCCATGCCATCAGCACCTTTCGTATTCGACTGTTTGGCAAAGCAACCCAGTTCCACGCTCTCGTCGGAATTGATGACAATGCAAAGGTCAACCGAGCCAGCGCCTATTTCCACATCATCGGCGACGGGAAAGAGATTTGGAAGAGTCCCCTCATGGGCTGGAAACGTGATGCGGTGGAGGTCAATGTTTCCCTAAAGGGAATCAAGACACTTAATCTTACGGTCGACGATGCCGGAGATGGAATCGACTACGATCATGGTGATTGGGCAGATGCGAGTATTCAGTTCTCGGGACGAGCTCCTGAGACGCTCGTTCCCCCTATTGAAAAAGAATATATTCTTACTCCTCCCCCATCACCCAAGCCCAAAATAAACGGGCCAAGTCGAGTGGGTGTCCGGCCGGGTCATCCATTTCTTTATACTTTGCCTATTACCGGGCTGCGTCCAATGAAGTTGGTGGTTCATGGTCTGCCGAGCGGCTTGAACTTGAACCCTTCTTCGGGGCTTATCACGGGTCGAGTTTCGAAAGCTGGAACTTATCCGATTGTCGTAACGGCAAAGAACCAAAAAGGAACGATTAAGAGAACGATCCAAATCGTGTGTGGAGACGAAATTGCACTGACTCCGCAGATGGGGTGGAACAGTTGGTACATCTGGCTTGGACAGGTAAATGATTCGATCATGCGGCAAGCCGCCGACGCAATGGTTCGGAATGGCATGATTCAGCACGGTTGGCAGTACGTGAACATCGACGACTGTTGGGCTCGTGTTCCGGGAAGCAACGATCGACAGATTGGAGGGCCAACTCGCGACGCAGAGGGTCGGATCATTCCCAGCTCCAAGTTCCCCAATATGAAGGGACTTACCGATTACATTCACTCAAAAGGATTAAAAGCGGGAATTTACACCTCGCCTGGGCCAACCACATGCGCTGGGTTTGAAGGTGCGCTCGGACATGAGGCGATTGACGCCAAGACTTTTGCTGACTGGGGTTATGACCTTTTGAAATATGACTGGTGCAGCTACCAAGCAACCGAGAAAGGCGACGAAGGTTTGAAGAAGCCCTATCGATTGATGGGCTCCTTATTGAGGCAACAAAATCGGGATATGGTGCTCAACTTATGCCAATACGGCATGGGGCAAGTTTGGAAGTGGGGCAAGTCAGTTGGTGGGCATAGCTGGCGGACGGCCGGCGATCTGGGAGCGGGTTACACCATGTACCAAGACGGATTCGATCTTTATGGCCGCTCTCACTTGGAGAAATATGCGGGAGTGGGTGCGTTCAACGATCCCGACTACATCTTGGTAGGGAATCTCGCAGGACCAGGGGGGAAGCCCAAGAAGAGTCCCTTCACTCCTAATGAGCAATATTCTCAAATGTCGTTTTGGTGCCTGGTTGCCGCTCCGCTGATTCTTGGAGGAGACATTGCCACGCTAGATCCGTTTACTTTGAACTTGTTGACCAATGACGAAGTCATTTCGGTGGACCAAGACTCCCTTGTCAAGGCAGCGAGCCGCGTTGCTAAGGTTGGCGAGTCCGAAGTTTGGGCTCGACCTTTGGAAGATGGCAGTCAAGCAGTTGGCTTGTTCAACATGGGAGAAGAGGAAGCCACCGTCCAGGTCAATTGGAAAGATCTTGGCCTTAAGCACTCAGCGATGGTCCGAGATTTGTGGCGTCAAAGGAACCTCGGAAAGTTTCACGGTTCGTTTAGCGCCAAGGTTCCGCGTCACGGAGTCGTGATGGTGAAAGTGATCGGCGGGCGATAATGCTGCAACAGGTGGATCTTGACGTGCTGGTTGTGCTTGCCTTTAGACTCAATTTAGGCTGAACCGGGTACAAAACTGGTTACGCAGAGGAACGACCTATCCCGCAACGTTGACTTGTCACCGTCGAATACCGATTTAGGTTAAGCTTTGAGGCAGAGTAGCTGATGATGAAAATGAAGAAGAGTTTTGCTTACTGCGCGCTAGCTGGATTAGCGCTGATCGTATCTGGTTGTGGATCCGGTGATAAAGCCGCCGAGACGACTCCCGCTGGTGGTGCAACGGCCCCTGCCAAGGGTGCGGTCAAGATCGGATTCATCGTGAAGTCGATGGGCGATAGCTGGTTCCAGACCGAAACCAATTTCGCAAAAGAGGAAGCTAAGACTCTCGGAGTTGACCTCACGGTGCAGGAAGCTCTCAACGGAAACGCTGTTCTTGAAACCATTGATACCATGGCAACAAACGGTGTTCAGGGAATCATTATCTGCTCGCCCGAAACCCAGCTCGGTACCGCAATTAAGGCCGCTACTGACCGCCATAAGATGAAACTAATGAGCGTCGACGATCGGCTTGTAGGCTCGGATAAAAAACCTCTGACCGAAATTCCCCACCTTGGAATTTCTGCGTTCAACATTGGAAAGCAAGTTGGTGGTGCCATCGCCGATGAAATGAAGAAGCGAGGATGGAAGCCAGAAGAAGTGGGAGCTCTCGCAATTACGGCTCCTAACCTCGAAACCGCTCAGCAACGAGTTAAAGGTGCTGAGGAAGTACTCACCGCCGGCGGATTTAAAGCTGCGAACATTTTTGAAGCGCCTTGGACGGGTTCGGTTGATATTGCTAGCGCAAGTGACGCTGCCAATGCAGTCTTGACTGCCCACAGCGCCATGAAGAAGTGGGTTGTTTTCAGTTCGAACGACGACGGCGTTCTTGGTGGCATTCGAAGCATTTCGAACCGTGGCATTCCTCCGACGGATATTATCGGAGTTGGTATCAACGGCATGCTGGCCGCTGGCGAATGGGAAAAGGGACAACCAACTGGTATGTACGCTTCGATCCTCCTGCAGCCTAAAGTTCACGGAGCTAGCACCGTCGAAGCGATGTTCAAATGGATCAAGGACGGCACTCAACCTCAGGCTGAGACTTATACCTCGGGCACAGTGATCGATAAGTCCAACTACAAGGATGCAATGCAAAAGGCGGGCGTTCCGCTTAAGTAAGTTGCTTACCTTTCACAAAATCTCAAAGGGATTCAGTGGAGTCCAAGCCCTCCAAGACGTTTCATTTAGCGTTTCGGGGGGCTCGGTTCATGGCCTGTGTGGCGAGAATGGTGCGGGCAAAAGCACGCTACTAAAGACGCTAAGCGGGGTCCACCAACCAGATACTGGCTATCTGGAAATTGACGGTAAGAAGTGTCAATTTCGATCCGCCCTCGATGCCCTTAATGGGGGTGTTGCCGTCATTTACCAGGAGCTTAACCTCGTCTCGGAAATGTCGATTGCCGAAAACGTTTGGCTGGGGCACTTCTCAACGAAAGGGCCTTTTGTAGACTTCAAGGAGCTCGAACGCAAAACCCGTGAATCGCTCAAACAAGTTGGACTGGATGTCGATCCATCGACAAAACTGGGCTCCCTGAGTATCGGTCAAAAGCAGATGGTCGAGATTGCGAAGGCTCTGACTCGCAACGCTCAAGTAATCGCTTTTGATGAACCTACCAGTAGCTTGAGCGCACGAGAAGTCGAAACTCTATTCGGTTTGATTCATGAGTTAAGAGGTCGAGGACTCGCCATCCTCTATGTATCTCACCGCATGGACGAAATTACATCCCTCTGCGATGCGTGTACGGTTCTGCGGGACGGAAAGCACATCGAAACTTTCGAGTCCATGAAGGGAGTCGATGCGGGAATGATCGTGAACCGAATGGTCGGTCGTGAACTTGCGGCTGCCATGACTGATTCGGGCCGGGACGTTGGACAAGACCTTTTAGAACTACGCAACGTAACCGGTCCAGGCTTGGTAGATCCGGTGAGCCTAACGGTCAAAGAGGGCGAAATAGTCGGAATTTTTGGCCTGATTGGAGCAGGAAGAACTGAGCTGCTGAAGGCGATTTACCTTGGAACGGCAGGTCAAGTATTGATCGGAAAGGAAACAGTCCCCCGCAAGGGTGCCGTTTCGTCTATCAAAAGTGGTCTCGTACTTTGCCCGGAAGATCGAAAACATGAAGCGATTGTTCCGATGCTTGGTGTCGGTGAGAACCTAAACATCAGCATTCGAAGAACCTTGGCCAAGCTCGGTTTTTGGATCGCCTATGGGGCTGAAAAGGAGAACGCAGTCAGCTTTGTCGAGAAACTAAGAATCAAAACCGCGTCGCTGCAGACGCCTATTTCGAACCTGAGTGGTGGTAACCAGCAGAAGGTTATTCTGGCTCGTTGGCTGAGCGAGCGCATCAAAGTGGTGCTTTTAGATGAGCCCACTCGAGGCATTGATGTGGGATCAAAAGCGGAGATCTATGCGATCGTTCGTGATCTCGCAAAGAAGGGAATTGGAGTGTTGTTTGTGAGCAGTGAACTGCCGGAGATCTTGGCATTGAGTGATCGAGTATTTGTAATGTGCGAAGGACGTGTTGTTGGCTCGATGCCCACGAAGGAAGCCACGGAGTCGAAACTCCTGTCTCTGGCACTTCCTAAAGGCGGTGCCGCGTGAACGTTAAGCAATTTCTTGCGCAGTCCGGCATGTTGCTAGTCTTTGTGGTTGTGGTGATCGCTGCGTACATCATCGCCCCTCAGTTCATGAGCAAGGACAACATGATTAGCTTGGGGCTACAGGTCTCCTCTATCGGTGTCGTCTCGTGCACGATGCTTTTCTGCTTGGCAGCGGGTGACTTCGATCTCTCGGTTGGTTCGACCTTTGCGTTGGGTGGCATGGTGGGAGTCACCATCGGAAACTCAACCGGCAGTCTACTTTTCGGCGCGCTCGGTGCCATCGCTACCGGAGCGGTTGTGGGACTTATCAACGGCGTCGTGGTCGCAAAGTTCAAGATCAACGCGTTGATCACAACTTTGGCAACGATGCAAATCGTCCGAGGTTTGACCAATATTTTGGGTCACGGAACACCACAAACGGCCGCGAAACCGGGCTTTGACTTTTTAGGAAATCAAGCCTACCTTTCAATTCCCCTGCCGATTTGGATCATGATCTTGTCCTTTATCGTCTTTGGTGTGTTGCTCAATCGGACGGTGTTCGGTAGAAATACACTCGCGATCGGCGGCAACAAGGAAGCGGCTTTGTTAGCGGGCATTCAAGTCGATCGCACCAAAATCGCGATATTTGCTCTTTCTGGTATGGCGGCCGCTTTCTCTGGCATTGTGGCGGCGTCTCGACTGGTTGTGGCTAGCAATAACGCGGGTGAGAAGCTCGAGCTTCAGGCTATTTCTGCTTGCGTTCTTGGTGGAGTATCTCTCAGTGGAGGCATTGGCACCATGAGCGGTACCGTTGTAGGTGTCCTCATCATGGGGATCGTCGAAAACGTGATGCGCCTCAAGAGTATTGATGCCTTCTACCAGTTGGTCGTAACCGGAACGATTCTGCTTCTAGCGGTGCTCTTTGACAAGGTCAAACTCAAGCTACTGAAGTCGTCTTAAACTACCTTTCGAGGGTTAAAGGCTAGGTACAGTTTGGTCGAAGTGAGATCTTACACAGCGCACCGAATTGACAAACCCTTGGCCCGTGACGGATCACTCTCCGATCCAATTTGGCAGTCAGCCCTTAAGTCGGAGCGTTTTGTCGATATGGCCACTGGCAAGCCTGCCTTGCTTGAAACCCGAACCGCGATCGTTTGGGACGATGTCAACATGTACATCGGTTTCTGGGTGGAAGAGCCTTACCCCAATGCCAAGCTCACTGACCGAGACTCCTTGATCTTTAAGGAGAATGACATTGAGGTCTTCATCGACGGGGGCGATTGTTATTACGAGTTTGAACTGAACGCGCTCAACACCGTCTACGAAGTGTTCTTCATATGGCGAGACGCGTATAAGCGTGGCAGTAGATTCGATAAACCCGAATTCGACTTAATCGATCGAGCGGCTTACACCTTTGGTGGCAACTTCGATCGGACTGAAGACCACTTTTGGAAGGGAACCCACCCGCATGGCATCCGTTGGGCTTTTCTGGATTGGGACATGCCCGGACTAGAAACTGCCGTTCATGTTCGCGGAAGGTTGAATGATTCAACTGAACCGAGTGAAGGATGGAGTGCAATGCTTGTCTTCCCATGGCAAAGCTTGAAAGACCTTGCGAATGGTCGATCTTTACCTCCAACTGACGGGGATGTTTGGAACCTGTTTCTGGGTCGCTTTCAAAAAGTTGATATCGGTACGGAGCAAGTTCAGGCTGCTTGGTGTCTTTCCCCTCACGGCGTTTACGACACCCACATGCCGGACAAATTCACGCCCGTTACTTTCAAGAGATGACGTTTGGTAGGAAGTCTACGGTCGAGTAGGAGACCAAGCATGCCAACCGCATTGTCGAAGATTCAGCATCTCCTATCGCCCCTCAGGTAAGTTCGGTTTGGAACAAGTGCGAGTTCTTCGCATCGAAAATCCGAAGGAGAGAATGAGCAATGGGGCAAATGTTTTCTTGGCGTAAAGGGGCCGTTGCGGTATCCGCTAGCTTGGTGGCTGTGACCGCTTGGGCGGGAACTCAAGCTTCACAAGCACCGAACGGAGTTCCTACAGCTTTGATGAAGAAGCTGACTCGAGGCGTAAATATTACGAGGTGGTTTGGATACGTTAAGCCAGACGACACTGCGCTTTTTGAGAACTACCTTGTTGAGGATGACCTTCAGAACTTCAAGCGACTGCATGTCACTTACGTGCGCTTATGCGTGAATCCGGACCTGATCTATCGTAATGGCACTCCGGATCCAACGAACCTATCCTTTATCGACAAAGGAATTGAAAAGCTCGAAAAAGCTGGCATCGCGGTGATTTGGGATCTTCATGATAACGGCCAGATGAAGCTTGACACACCTGATCACGATCAATCGGGCTTTATACGATTCTGGGAAGCTTTGGCGAGACACTACAAAGGCAAGCAAGAATCTTCAACGGTTTTTGAATTACTCAATGAACCTCAGTTTCTGAAGAATCCTGATGCTTGGTACAAGTTACAGACGAAAGCTGTTGCAGCGATTCGCGCCATAGACTCGGCGCGAACGATCCTCGTGGCATCCACTTTTTGGAATAGCATCGACACGATGTCTCAAATGACGCCGCTGGAAGAGAAGAACCTGATTTACAGCTTCCATTGTTACGACCCATTTCGCTTTACGCACCAAGGAGCGTCCTGGACCGGCGACGAACAGAAGGCAATGCGAGACATTCCGTTTCCGTCGAGCCCGGAAGCTGTCTCAGCGATGATTGATAAGATTCCCGAGCAATTTCGGGCCGGGGTTCTGGACTACGGAAAGCAGCGATACGACAGTAAATACTTATTGAACCGCTTAGAACTCGCAAAAACCTGGGGAGTGCGAAATCATGTCCCGGTTCTGCTTGGTGAATTTGGAGCGTTCCCGCCGGTGTCTCCAAAAGATTCGCGTGGCCGTTGGTTTGAGGGCATGCGACAAGCAATCGATCAACTCGGATTGCCGAACGCTATCTGGGGCTATGACGATGCACTTGGACTTGGGCGAGAAAAAACCTCCGATGGCAAAGTTCATCTTGACGAAGTAACTTTGAAGCACTTCTACCAAGTGGGGAACTAAACGTAAACGATCTGATCGGTTGAGCCAACCGATCAGATCCAAGTTTCGCCTACTTCATGCAGCGATAGGCACTAAACGCGGCCAAGTTGGCAATGTCCCGGGCGGTTGAGTTTATCGACACCATATTGACAGGCAAGCGAAGCCCTCTGAGGATGGGTCCAATAAACTCCGACTGTTGGCTGATGGACGCCAACAACTTATAGGCGATGTTTGCTGAGTCAAGATCCGGGCAGATCAGGACATTGGCATCTCCCTGTATGCGGCTATGAGGGAAGTTTTGGCTTGCAAACCCAGGTAAGACCGCCACGTCTCCGTGCATTTCGCCATCGCAAATGATGTTGGGATGACTCTTGCGTAGGATCTCAGCTGCCCTACGAACCTTCTTAGCTCGGGGGTGATGGCTCTCGCCGAAGTTGGAGAAGGATAGGAGTGCTACTTTCGGTGTAAGGCCAAGTTCCCCCGCGAGTTCCGCGCCTTGCAGTGCGATCTCGGCGAGATATTCGGAAGTTGGGTCGATATTGAGCGTCGTATCGCCGATGACGAAAACTTGCCCCTCAATGAGAATCACATGGAACCCGGCTGCTCGATGAACTTTAGGTTCCGTTTCGGTGAGCGGAAGTAAAATCCGCATGGTTTCACCGTAGGAATCGTCTGCACCTACGATCATCGCATCTGCTTTTCCGAGGCGCAACAGCATCATTCCGAAGTAGGTTGAGGTCGTGATGAGCCTGCGAGCCTTGGGCGCCGTTATCCCATCGCGAGAACCAATAAGAACAAGCTCTTTGACAAGATCCTCGATATCTTCGAATTTATTGGGATCCACAATCTGGAATTCTCCTTCCTGTAGTCCTACTCGCGATGCAGATTGCTTGATGAGATCGGTATTGCCGACAAGGATTGGAGTTCCGGTTCCCTCTTGCAGAACGATTCGGCAGGCGTCGATGACACGAGGATTTTCCCCTTCAGCAAATACGATCCGAGGGTGACGGCTTCGAGCACCGGAGCGTATGCGTTGCATCACGATTTCTGACTTGCTTGTCATTCCATCGAGTCGAACCCCATAAGCTTCCCAATCTTCGATCGGTTCCCGCGCAACCCCAGTTGAGCAAGCGGCCTGAGCAACCGCTACGGATACGTGACGGAGTAATCGTCGGTCAAATGGCTTAGGAATGATATAGTCCGGCCCGAACTCAAAATGGGTTCCACCGTATGCCATCGTTACTTCGTCGGGAACAGGCTCGCGCGCGAGTTTCGCTAAGGCGTGCGCGGCGGCCATTTTCATTTCTTCATTGATGGTCGAAGCTCGGACGTCAAGTGCTCCTCGGAAAATGAACGGAAATCCCAAAACGTTGTTGACCTGGTTCGGATAATCACTCCTTCCTGTCGCGACGATTGCATCGGGGCGAGCGCTCCGTGCGTTGTCAAAGGTGACTTCCGGGTCCGGATTCGCAAGCGCAAAGATGATCGGATTGGGCGCCATCGATTGCATCATTTCGTCGGTGAGAATGTTGGCGACCGAACAACCTAAAAAGACGTCTGCACCAGCAAGCGCATCCTCCAGCGTTCTCAAGGAAGTTTCGCGGGCAAAGTACTCCTTGTATGGGTTCATACCGCTCGAACGCCCGGTATAAACAACGCCTTTGGTGTCGACAAGGGTGATGTTTCGACGTAAGACGCCAAGTGATTCATAAAACTTTGCGCAAGCCAAAGCTGAAGCTCCTGCGCCGTTCACCACCACGATGACATCCTCGATTTTCTTTCCACTGAGGTGAAGCGCATTGAGGAGAGCTGCTCCCGAGATAATCGCAGTGCCATGCTGATCGTCATGAAAAACGGGGATTTTCATGGTCCGCTTGAGCTCTTCTTCAACTTCGAAGCAATCTGGAGCCTTGATGTCTTCAAGATTGATGCCTCCGAATGTGGGTTCCAGCAACTGGCAAGTACGAATGATTTCCTTGGGATCGTGGGTCTTGAGCTCGATATCAAAAACATCGACCTGAGCAAACCGCTTGAAAAGCACTGCCTTGCCTTCCATAACCGGCTTCCCGGCCAAAGCCCCGATGTCGCCCAGTCCTAAAACCGCCGTCCCATTGGATACAACCGCGACTAGATTGCCTTTATTGGTATACCGATAAGCGAGTTGTTCGTCCTTCTCAATGGCGAGACAGGGAGATGCGACTCCCGGTGTGTAGGCAAGCGATAGGTCGCGTGCGGTAAGGCAAGGCTTGGTAGGAACGACTTCGATCTTTCCCGGCCGACCGTTGTCGTGGTAATCGAGCGCGTCAGCATTGAGCTTGGACATCTAGTTTTCCTTAAGCGATTCGCTTGGTAGATATGGGCGATTCATACTCCCTATCTTCTGGAGTAGTTTGAACTCTACACCTGCCTAGTCTCAAGTCGATGGTTTCCATGACGTGTCAGTAAATGCCTGCTAATTGGCGCTTGTTAGGAGATTGTTGAGTTAGAATTTGGGCGCAATTCTCATATATTTCCTATTCCTGCCGCTGTCAGTAACCTTCGCCTCGAAGATGATAAGAAGTGGAAGAGAAATCAACTGCCGGTGAAGTTCTTGCGGCCTTAAGCCATGCTCTCGATCTTGTCGAAGGGCAACCTCGCGGGCATTCCGTTCGCACATCTATGATCGCTATGCGAATTGCGAACGAGATGGGGCTTGAACCTTCCCTTTGCGAGAGTCTGTTCTACGCGGCTCTGCTCAAGGATAGTGGCTGCTCCACGAACTCAGCTCGTATTCATAAAATGTTTGGCGGAGACGAATTTCTTGCCAAGCGAAAAGTGAAATATATTGATTGGACGAATCCCTTTGAGTCCGTCAAATACGCAGTTACGACGATTGATCCAAATGCGAGTGTCATCGAAAAACTACGCAAAATGGCGGCGATGACAGGCTCACCAGTAAAGGCAATGGACGAAGCGACCGCTGCTCGTTGTACACGCGGGGCATCGATTGCGCTTCAATTAGGATTTGACGTTCATACCTCTAAGGCGATCCAGTATCTCGATGAACATTGGGACGGGCGCGGGTCTCCAACCCACCAAGTTGGCGAATCCATTTCGATTCTTGCGAGGATTCTCTGCCTTTCTCAGACGCTCGAGATATTTGTGACGAGCTTTGGGTGTGATGCAGGCTTTGAGATGATCCGTGCGCGCTCGGGCACTTGGTTTGATCCTGAAGTCGTGAAAGCGGCGCTATGTCTGAGTCAAGAGTGCTTTTGGGAAGATCATTGGAAGCATGTAAACGGCGAGCAGGTCCCGCTTAACGAACCCGAGTTAGCCCTCACACGACCGCTCACAACAATCGACAAAGTTGCCGAGGCTTTTGCGACCGTTATTGATGCTAAGTCTGCCTTTACTTTCGAGCACTCGTCGCGAGTCCACAAATACTCCATGGCTCTTGCCAAGTTTTTTGGGTTTGATGGTAGGCGCACGAAAACATTGAGTCGAGCCGCCTTGTTACATGATGTTGGAAAGCTCGGAGTTCCTAACTCAGTGCTTGATAAACCGGCCAAGTTGACGGACTCAGAATTTGACCAAATTAAGTTACATCCTCGTTTTACGTTCGAAATTCTAGGTCAGATTCGAGGTCAAGAACGCATGACTGAAATTGCCGCCAACCATCATGAAAGGCTCGATGGGCGAGGATATTGGCGCGGGTTGGAAGCAGAGCAGTTAGATTTAGATATGCGAATTCTCGCTGCTGCCGATGTGTTCGATGCGTTATCGGCGGCCAGACCGTATCGAGAAGCCTTGCCGATGGAAAAAGTCTTCGCCATCATGGACGAGGGAGCGGGAGCTCATTTAGACCATGATTGTATCGATGCGTTAAAGCAGCTCTATTCGGTGTGATGATTCGGCAATTGACGGTCATTAGCTACGCTTCGAAGCTATCCAAGCCAATGCGCAGGAATCGAAGTGTCGCAATCACAGAATGTCTGGTATATCTGTCGGCCGGAGTAAAGATTGTACGGACACAACGAAATACCGATCACCCACGACAAGCTAGGTCCTAAACCGATCGCTTCACTATGCATCTCCGGTAAGGTTGCCACTTTAATTAGCCTCCTCCTATTAGGAGTGACCTCCGCTTTCGCGCAGCAGGACGGCCTGAAACCAACCACGGTCGCAATTGATAAGACGGACACCTTGTGGGTGCTGGTCGCTTCGGTCTTGGTTTTGTTGATGACTCCCGCATTGGCATTGTTCTACGGCGGCATGGTTCGAAGGAAGAACATTCTCAGCACGATGATGCATTCCTTTACGATGATGGGAATCGTCAGCGTTGTCTGGGTTGTTCTTACTTACTCGCTTTCGTTCGGCAAGACAAGTAACGGGTTTATCGGCGGTTTCGAGTATCTGTTCGGCAACGGGATCTCGATGAAGGCGGCCTACCCTTACACGACTCCGCTTGGAACGATTCCAGCCGGAATATTCATGATCTTCCAGATGATGTTTGCAATCATCACTCCCGCCCTCATCTCGGGTGCGATTGCCGAACGAATGAAGTTCGGCGGCTACGTTCTTTTCACCACCCTTTGGGCCATTTTAATTTATGCCCCGGTTGCTTGTTGGGTTTGGAATCCGGGTGGATGGCTCTTTGCGCGGGGAGCGCTTGATTTTGCCGGCGGCACGGTTGTCCACCTAGCGAGTGGAGCATCTGCGCTTGCAGCGTGTATCGCACTTGGCCGTCGTCGAGCACTTGAACACCGTGATCCGATTTTGCCTAACAACCTCACGACGACATTATTGGGTGCGGGACTCTTATGGGTTGGCTGGATCGGATTTAATGCGGGTTCGGCTCTCGCGATGAACGACATTGCACTTTCAGCTTTTCTCGCGACCCATTTGGCGGCTGCGGCGGGAATGATAGGCTGGCTCATCTGTGAGAAGTTGCACTTTGGGAAACCGACCGCTTTGGGAGCAGCTTCAGGACTGGTGGCCGGACTCGTGGGAATTACCCCTGCCGCGGGGTACGTTGCGCCGATGCCTGCGATTTTGATCGGACTCTTTGTAGGGTCACTTTGCTGTTTTGCAGTGGGAATCAAAATCAAGCTCAAGTTCGATGACTCACTGGATGTAGTGGGGGTTCATGGAATCGGTGGGGCGACAGGCGCGATTCTCACCGGAGTGTTAGCCTCCGCTGCCGTAAACCCCTCGGTAGCGGACTCATTAAAATCTAATCACGGACGTGTGGGTCTCGTGTTCACTCAGGTTTTGGGAGTCTTGGCGGTGGGAGCGTTCGCCTTTGTTGGCTCCTACTTATTAATCAAGCTGACCCAAAAAATAACCGGCGTTCGAGCAACCAGTGCTGAGGAAGATGCTGGACTTGACATCTCGCTCCATGGAGAAGCGGGCTATAACCTCTAAGGAAGAATCAATGACGAAAATCGAAGCCATTATCCGAATGCAGCGTTTGGAAGCTGTTCAAGACGCACTGACCGAACTCGATATTTCGGGCATGACCGTTACCGAAGTTAAAGGAATGGGCCGATCGAAAGGGATAACGCACACCTACCGGGGCTCTCAATACACGCTAAGCCTGACTCCAAGATACAAACTCGAAATCGTTGTGCACGACCATGAAGTCGAAGCCGTAATTGCGGCGATCACAGAAGTCGCTCGAACTGGGGAAGTAGGGGATGGAAAGATCTTCACCTATCCGTTAGGGGAAGCGGTTCGAATTCGAACCGGCGAACGTGGAGACACTGCCCTGACATAAAAAATCATCCGTCGAGGCGGATGATTAAGAGTTAATTGCGGCGGCGCGTTCTCGTTAATATCAATTGGCTGTCCCGAACCAAATCGATACCACGAGAAGCACCTCCATTCCAATGGGGTTCCAAAGATTCTCTCATCTCGTGTAGAGGGCCTTATCTTGGATGATCCCACCGCGCGTCGCCGCACCATCATTCTTGCAAACTGCTGAAATCGGGACAAGTCGGTAGTTTATCGTCAATGGTTTATAGGACAAATAAACGACGACTGCCTTGTTATCTTAGGGTGAGTTACTCTATTGACAAGGCGGTGTGCTGGTCGGTGAATCTTCCCTGAGAGAATCCGAAATACAGCGCGAAACCGATATAAGCGTTTCTAAGTTTGGTTCGTACGTTTCCTGTCGCGAAGGAAGCGTCAAGTCAGATGAGACGGTAGCTGTGAACGGTTGAAAGAGTAGCTTCCGGATAAGAGACACATCGCCCAATCCCCTATTTCCCAAATCGAACTGATTTGAGGAATGCGTCCACGCATTTGTGATTCTTATAAGCCCTCGGCTCAACTTCCAGAACAGTGATGACTTGTTTTCCGTGCTGGAAAACGACGAGTGTGCCGATCGTTTGGCCACCAAATGTGAAGGTTGATTTCAATCCGGAATCCGAACCCATCGCGATCGGTTGTTGTTTGCCCAGCGTTGCTTGAAATCCTTTGAGAACTTCTGCCGAAATCGCGATGTTCGTGATCTTCTTTTGGGAAATCACATCTTGATAAGTGACCATATAGCTCCGCATTCCGTAATCGGCGATCGCGCTATGAATAGGACCCAATCCTTTCGAAGGACTTACAGGAGAATCCTTGCGAATGGGAGCGCAAGGGAAATTGGCGGAGAGATTACTACTGCCAAGTCGAAATCGCACCATGTGAGGCCCAGGTATGACCTGATCGCCCTTCACGGCTAGTCTCAATGAGTGGAGGAATCTCTCGGTGTCTTTAGATTGTCCGTCGGACGCAGGAGCGAAGGTCGCCACGGTGACCAGCATGCGACCATATCGGTAGCTATACGAAGCCAAGTTGAGTTGTGAAGATTCTCGTGCCCTCAAACCAAGTCCCGACCAACCGTTCAGAAGGAGATCGCTTGCGTCGAGCAGACTGTTTCCAGGGCGATTGACGGCTTGAACTGCGGTGGCCGAAAGCATTGAAGACATTTCTGACACCGACATCTTATTGAGCACGGTAATGCTCGCTATGAAGGAATGGTTACCAACTTTGCCGCCCCAATCATCAATTCTCGAAATCCTGGGGTCTATTGGAGTTTCATGACTCGCCACGAGCGTAACGGGAACAGAAACCGATATCCCCGGAGCTAGATTCTGAGTGATCCACGGAGCGGATTTGGCTTGGATCGCAGTTGCGAGGAATGGGGCGAGAAGAAGGTGAGTCATAGCTTTGCGGTCGTGCGAATTCTACCAAGTTGGAGAGTTCGGCTTGGGTAATCTGCCTTCCAGGAGAAAGCTGCGAGGCGGCGTCTCAGAGATTTATGGCGAACAAAATTAGAGTGACAGTTTGGGGCGAGAACGTACACGAGCACAAGAATGAAAAGGTAGCCGCGAACTACCCGAAGGGAATGCACGGGTGTATTGCGGATGGCCTACTAGAAGATCCAGCCTTTGAAGTAACGGTTGCAACCTTAGATATGCCCGAGCACGGTTTGACGGACGAGATTCTCGCAAACACCGACGTCATGACATGGTGGGGCCATATGGCTCACGACAAGGTGGACGATGCGATCGTCGCAAAAGTTAAGAAGCGCGTTCTGGAAGGGATGGGCCTAATCGTCCTTCACTCGGGTCACTACTCGAAGATTTTTCGCTCATTGATGGGCACCACTTGCTCATTGGTTTGGCGCGAAGCGGATGAGCTTGAGCGGATTTGGATTTGCAATCCAGGGCATCCCATCGTTAAAGGCATCGAAGGTCCTTACTTCGAGATCCCGATGGAAGAGATGTACGGTGAGCCGTTTGGTATTCCTGAACCAAACGAAACCGTCATGATCGGACATTTTGAAGGTGGTAACGTCTTCCGATCCGGATGCGTCTTCCTTCGCGGCAATGGCACCATTTTCTACTTCCAGCCGGGCCATGAAACTTATCCGATTTATCATCACGAAACGGTTAAGCTGGTCCTGAAGAACGCGGTCAAGTATGTTGCTCCTCGCGGCACCCTTTGGAAAGACGATTGTCCCAACGTTCCGGAAGATCAGGCTCCGGTGAAGATTTCTAAGAAATAGAAAGACTCCAAAACACTGGGGCTGTCTCACAAGTTGAGGCAGCCCCTTCTTTTTGTCTTCTTGTTTCGTCTTTAGTCTATGACATCGGTTAATCGTCGGGCAACTTTCAAGCCCTACACTCAGTCTCAACCGAGCCTTCTTCCTCCGAGTTTGGACGA
>CAIUHP010000066.1 GCA_903899015.1 uncultured Armatimonadota bacterium
TCGTCCAAACTCGGAGGAAGAAGGCTCGGTTGAGACTGAGTGTAGGGCTTGAAAGTTGCCCGACGATTAACCGATGCCATAGACTAAAGACGAAACAAGAAGACAAAAAGAAGGGGCTGCCTCAACTTGTGAGACAGCCCCTTGTTTTGTTTGTGTTGGGGGTCCGCCTAGATGACGGCTCCGTCGACGAGCATTTCCTCGTTCAACTGCCATTTTTGCCGGAGAGCTTGCACCCTTGTGAGCTTGCCTGGCTTGTGTTGCTTCAAAGCGGCGATCGGTTTCGCTTTGGGGTCCTGGAACTGGATAACCAACCAGTTTTTCGTTGTTTCAATCTTTCCGAGAATCAATCTTGCCTTTCGGCGTCTCCAAGCTCGGTTTCGATTCGTCATCAACGCTAACCTCCGAGGGCCTATAGCCCGATTGACCGATGTGGTCTATCTAGATTGTCCATCACATTTCTTCATTTTTGGAGAAGAATGTTTTGAGCTCTCTACACTTTCTATGACGTTCATCGGTTGAATACGTTCGACGTTTCATCCGAAAGTCTGGAAAATTTGAAGCCCGCCAAAAATAAGTCGGGCGGTAATCCCACCGAAAACTAGATCAACGGGGAGTTACATTAATCATGCCTTGCATAAGCAGAATGGCTGATTTCTTGTCGAGCATTTCGTTATAAGCTTCGCATCTGGCGCTCATCAGGCATGCTGGGCAGCCCGTCTCGCATGGGCAGCTTTTGAGGATTTGTAAGGCGGCATGTATCCAGCCCGTCAGAGAATCAAATAGTTTCTCGCAGAGCCCCACTCCTCCTGGCGTACGATCGAAGATGAAGACCGCAGGACGCATCGTGTCGTGAAACACGGTATACCAGGCACTTCCAAGATCCCCTCGGTCACAACCGGCAATGATGGGAGCGACCGCGAGAAGAGCATGTTCAATCGCGTGTACTCCTCCGATCTGTTCCTCCATACTGCCTTCCTCGTCGAGCATAGGCAAGTCGAAACGAATACACACAGTGTTGTACGAGATGGGGGGCAACTCCAAGGTGTCGATACCCAGGATCGTGTCGCCATCGAGCGATTTCGTGCGATAGCCGATAACGCTATCGGTGACGTTCACGCCGGCGATGCCGACTTGGGCATTTGGGAGCTTGGCGTCTCTAAACGACGCTTTCGGATCGAGCACTGATTGAGTGATGCTCTGCGTGTAGAAGTCGACCTGGCAAGGTTCCAGCTCTGCCCGAGCTTGGTCGAGAAACAAAGCCGTGACGAAGAAAGTGGTTCCGCGATGGAGGTAAACCGCACCCGCATGAGCCGAGTTCATCGCCCGCCATCTTTCCATCGTTCCAATTTCGACGTCTCCCGCGAGCAATCGAATTTGATCACCTCCCGATCCCCGGATACTGACGTTTGGAGCAGGCGGCTCCATGGACGGATAGAAGAAGAGACCCGCTCGAAACTCCAGTTCGCCACTTCGATCCATATTTTCCGCGACTTCTAAGGCGTTTTCTCCAAACTTCGGAAGTTCGGTTGGTGAAATCGGGCGCTCATGAGCAGCACAAAGCAGGTGTTGGCTTAGGATCTGGGTGTTCTGTGGATTGACCGCTACGTTCTCAATACGCGTTTCAAGCAGCATCGAAGGTTCGCGAACTAAGAACTGCTCAAGGGGATCGTCATGGGCCACAAACACCGCCAGTCCATCTCGAATTCCTCGGCCGGCACGACCGGCCTGTTGCCAAAAACTCGATGCCGTGCCGGGATAGCCGTTCAGAATGACGGCATCGAGGGCACCGACATCCACTCCAAGCTCCATCGCATTGGTTGCGGATAATCCGAGTAACTCGCCCTTAAAGAGAGAGCGTTCGATCTCGCGTCGCTCTTTGGGGGTGTATCCGGCTCGGTAGCTCTCGATCCGGTTTGGTTGAACCAACCCGCCTTCCTCGACGCGCTTACGCGTATAGCGGAGCACAAGTTCGGCAGAAACCCGCGCACGGCTAAATGCCAGGGTGCGAAACCCGGTTTCGGCAAGTGAGGAGAGAATTTCCGACGTGGCGACGTTGGCGCTCAACCGTTGCCCGTTGCCGAGCTCAGGGGGATTCCAGAAAACGAAGGTGCGCTTTCCACTCGGCGATCCATCGTCATCAATCAGCGTAGCCTTTCGTCCTGTCAGTTTCTTAAACAGCTCTTCAGGATTTCCGATGGTCGCACTGCATCCGATGATTTGGGGGCGGTTCTTATGCCACTCACAGAGCCTGAGGAGCCTTCTGATCACGTTGCCTACGTTGGAGCCAAAGACTCCTCGGTAGACGTGCATTTCGTCAATGACGATGAGGCGTAACGACTTTAGAAACTTAGTCCAGTTCTCATGCCCGGGCAGCATGCCTACATGAAGCATGTCCGGATTCGTCAGGATAATGTGTCCGAGCTTTCTGAGGGCGGCTCGCTGATTCTTGGGGGTATCGCCATCGTAAGTACCGACGCGGATTTCAGGACCAGGGACGAGTGCTTCTAGGCGGCTGAGTTGATCCTGAGCGAGGGCTTTTGTAGGGAAGAGATACAGGCATCGGGCGGCCGGCTCCGACATACAAATTTGTACCGCAGGCAAGTTATAGCAAAATGTCTTACCGGAGTTTGTGGCTGTAACAACCATGAGGTCCTTTCCGGCCATGGCGTTATCGTAGGCTGATGCCTGATGCGTAAAGAGCTGTTTAATTTCAAGCTTGTCGAGACTGCCCTGAATACTGTGATGGAACTTGGTTCTTGGAATCGCGTATCGCGCATTTCTGGGGGGAATCTCCTTTAAGTAGGCGATTTGATCAGAAATGCGCGGGTCGCTAAAGATCGGCTGTTCGCTATTCAAGCGGATAAGTGTCCGTTTCAGCCTCGTCCGGTTCGAGCATCTTTGCCTTCTTCTTCCTTCGATTTTGGCTGAGTCTAACAATGTAGACGCTTCCCATGAAGAGGATGACGAGCGGAATGGCCATCATCAGCATGGTCATCGGGTCTTGGCTGGGTGTAACGATCATTGCGACAACAAAGATCGCGGTCGCAGACTGTCGCCAGTGTTTGATAAGCGTCTCAGCTGAAAGAAGGTCGAGTTCTCCCAGGATGTACACGATCAAAGGAAGCTGGAAAGCTACACCGAAGGCAGCGAGTAGCTTCAAGACCAAGAAGACCATCGAGCCAGCATCTTGATAAAGACTGGTGCCTGGGAATTCTTCAAGATATGTCGCGAACCAGTGAATGCAGCTAGGAAGGATCAACCAAGCGAACACAACACCGATCAGGAACAAAATGACGCTTACAGGAGCGAGCCTTTTGAGGGGTGCCTGTTCCTTCTGCTTGAGAGCGGGCATGATGAAGCCCCAGAGCTGAAGAACAAGAAACGGAAAGGCGAGGATCACGCCGATCATGAAGGAGAGCTTTAGCTTCAACATGAACATCTCAGGGATGTTATGGAAGACCTCCTTAAAGTCGGAGTTTTTGGGAATCGTAGCCTTGACCGCTTGAACCGTGAGTTTGTCGAGATACCCGTATAGCTTGGGCTCGGCAAACCAACCAATGGTCCAGCCAATACAAATGATGAACATCGACCGAATGATGCGGTCGCGAAGTTCTTCTAGGTGCTCAATAAGGCTAAGGCGGTAATCCTCCGGATCTCCGGTGAATTTCCGCCTTTCCTCGTCGTCTGGTTTCTTGGGTCCCTTAAATAGGGATGACATGCTTACGGTATACGCTAATTACTGCTCAAGAGTAAACGTTCTGAGTGATCGAATTCGAACAAACGTTGACGTTGAGGCTGCTGGAGCGCCTTGTCGACCAAAATTGCCCGGTCCGCCAGGTCCCATACCGCCAGGCATGCCACCAGGTCCTCCCGGACCACCGATGCCGCCCATGAAGCCGGACTTGCCCCCGCCCTGTCTTGCACCGCGTTGCATCTTGCCGAGTGGTGAGAACATTTGCTCTTCACCGCGACTCGCTTTGCCGCCGCCGCCTGCACCGGATGTACCACCCATTCGGGGGCCTCCGCCAGGTACTCCTGGCATTCCACCAGGCCCTCCAGGTCCAAATCCGCCGGGTGCGCCGGACGTTTGAGTCTGGATCTTGCGTTCGATCGTTTCGTCTCGAACGATCTTGAGAACCTTGTGGCTATCGAGAGCGAACCAAATAGTCTCTTCCAAGGAGATCTTGTCGTCAGCAAAATCAGCGCCTTGACCCTTCAGTTTCTTACCATCGGAAGTTTTCGTGCCTGCTTCAATGACGTGTCGAATCTTTGCACATGGGTGACCGCCTTCCCATTCGGTGTCCACAAACTCGCCGCGTGCAGGGAATTGCTCGACAAGTGTGCTGACTTCGAACGGATTGTTCATGTCCACCGCACCTTCTTGAAATTGCGATGCCCATGAATCGCCAACTCGAACGGCCTTGGCCGGTAGGGTTGGAAGTGGGAATGTCGCAAACAGATTTTCTGTGATGCTCTGCCCACTCGTTGCACCGTCCATCGGTGTGTAGAGAGGGAGAGAGCCAAAGACTTCCTGACCGGTGCTCTTGATTCTCATGTAGATCGGAGCCATGTCGTAGTCCATGTACTTCCTCTGCGTAGTGTCAGCACCCGCAGTGAGCAGCGCATAGTCCTTGCCTTTTTCAGGAAGGGGCTGAATTCTGAGGAGGCCATCACCGTCGCCATAGGAGTTCATGACTTCGTAAGCCAATCGGATCGACTCGCCATCTTGGGTGAATTCGGCAGCTTTACCACCCAGACTGTTTTGTGTATCCGAGATCTCTGATACGGAAACCTGCTGGTCAAGACGGTAGATCATCTTTGAACCTGGAACGAATGTATATCTCAGCTTAATGCCGTTATTGCCAACCGGAATGTTTGCTTGGTTGCCAATGTTGATATCGACCGAAGTACGCTCGACGATGCGTGAAGTCTTTTCGTAGTCTACGTACAATACGAGTTCAAGCTTAAGAGGCTTGCCTGGCTCGGTATCAGCAAGGGCTAGCTTCTTGGTGTTCAACGCGTAATCGTAAAACTTGCCGTTGAGAGGTGGAACGGTTGCCTCAAGGAACTTGCCGCCAAGGAAGACGCCAATGTATCCACCCTCGGGAATGCTTCCCTTTGGAATAAGGACGTGAACCGTTTCACGGACCTTCGCGCCATCAGCTGGGCGAACGATCGTAAAAGGTGCTTGGGCTAAGACTACGCTTGTCAACCCCGCTAGTATCAAACTGCCGATCCATTTCTTCATTCGGATGTGCTCCCGACCGCCTCGCGAGACGTTCACCGCCTGCGAAAAGCTTCATGAGTATTCTAGTGATTATGACGTTCAATTGATAGGGCGAAGTCACACTATCGAACACATGGTTTTCATTTTGGGTTCAAGAATTGTTTTTATCCGTTAAAAACCACTTGGAAATCAAAATCGACGTCTCGATTGCGAGACGAGAAAGCGGCGCAAGGGCATGGTGGATTTGCCTGAAATTCCGCTTGCTCAGACCCCGCCGAACCCTTGTTCCTCATTCATACTATAAGGATATGCCCGTGCTCGATGTAGAAAGTTTGAATCCCGAGCAACGGGAAGCCGTGGAATACTCAGGCGGCCCCTTACTGATCTTTGCGGGCGCCGGATCGGGCAAGACAAGAGTTATTACGTATCGTATTGCGCGCCTACTTGGCGAAGGCGTGCCGTCCGCTAGGATTCTTGCAGTCACCTTTACTAATAAAGCAGCCCGTGAAATGCGGGAGCGAGTTCAAGAATTGGTGGGTCCGGGCGCCAACGCGATGTGGATCGGTACATTCCACTCCCTGTGCGCTCGGATGTTGAGAATCGATGGCAAAGCGATTGGCCTTGACCCGAATTTCGTGATTTACGATGACACCGATCAGTTGTCACTTATTCGCGAGGTTTTCAAGGCGAAGAACATTGACGACAAGTCCATCCAGCCACGAGGCGTACTCAATGAGATCTCAAGCGCAAAAGAAAAACTCCTGACTCCCGAAAAATACGCCGATAAGGCGACGGGCTTCTTTGAGCGGATCTGTGCGGATGTGTATAAGTCTTACAACGCTTTGCTGCATAAAGCAAACGCTCTCGACTTTGACGATATCCTCTTTTACAGCAATCGACTTCTTGAGCAACGAAAGGATGTCCTTGAGAAATATCAAGAGCGCTTCATGCACGTTTTGGTCGACGAGTATCAGGACGTTAATTTCGCGCAATACAATATCGTTCACCTTCTCGCTGGAAAACATCGAAATATCGTGGTTGTCGGCGACGATGATCAGTCGATTTATGCCTGGCGTGGAGCCGATGTATCGCTGATCCTCAAGTTTGGAAGTGACTATCCTGACGCGAAGATTGTTAAGCTTGAACGGAATTACCGCAGCACCAAGACGATTCTCGCCGCGGCCAACGAGGTGATTCGTCACAACCGGTCTCGGGCAAGCAAACAGCTTTGGACCGACAACGACGATGGCGTCCCTATCACGCTGACTCAAACGGGCACCGAGCAGGATGAAGGCATGCTGGTCGCCGAGCGGATTCTGCAAGACACCCGAACAGGGCGGCGGCGATACAGTGATTTTGCCGTTCTCTACCGAACCAACGCCCAGTCCCGTGTCATGGAAGAAGCCTTCTTGACGATGCGAATTCCGCACATTCTGGTGGGTGGTCAAAGGTTCTATGAGCGCAAGGAAATCAAGGACATGATTGCCTATCTCCGTCTCACGTGGAATCCGAGAGATGATGTCTCGCTGAGGAGGTCCATCACGGTTCCGGTCCGTGGAATCGGGGCTACGAGCATGGGCTGGGTAAACAAATGGGCCGACGATCACAGTACGACCCTATGGGCAGCCTTGCAAGACCAAGAAGTGCAGCATGAACTTCCTAAGAAGGCCGCTTCTGGCGTGCGAGCCTTTTTGAGCGCCATTACAGACGCTCAAGAATTGAGTGAAGCGGGTCCGGTGACACCCGTTTTGAGGTCTTTGCTCTCCTCCTCGGGCTATGTCGACATGTTGAAAGCTGAACATTCTCAGGAGGCTTTAGGACGGCTTGAGAACCTACAAGAACTTCTCAATGTGACTGCGGAATACGATGCCACGACCGACGAGCCTTCTCTGGGCGGTTTCTTGGAGAGTGTTTCGCTTGTAGCAGATGTGGATAGCTTGAGTGGAGACGGAGACGCTGTCACGCTCATGACTCTTCATTCAGCAAAAGGGCTTGAGTTTCCAGCGGTATTTATGACGGGCCTGGAGGAAGGCGTTTTCCCCCATTCCAGGTCTCTGGGTTCAGATAGTGAAATTGAAGAGGAGCGCCGGCTTTGCTATGTCGGCATGACACGAGCTCGACAAGAGCTGCACCTCGTCCATGCCCACCGACGATCCGTTTACGGAACCCCAAACTTTAACCGACGCTCTCGCTTCCTGGACGATATCCCAAGTCAACTTCTGGATTCGCTCACGGTTGGTGGTTATCAAGCCCCTGCTCAACGTTCGGTTTTCCAAGAGCGTTCGGGTACCTACACTGTGACTGAGCCGAAGAAGGTGGATGCACCAAAGGCGCCCAGTTGGCGACCACCCTTTGAAATTGGTCAGCGAGTCAGACACGTAAAGTTTGGATTGGGCGTTGTTGTTTCCTGTAACCCAATTAAAGACGATGTTGAAGTGACCGTCGCGTTCCCAGGTGTTATCGGCGTTAAGAAGCTTGTTCAGAAGCTAGCCAAACTTGAAGCGGTGTAAGCAAAAAATGAAGTTACGAATTCAATCAGGTCTCATTCGGCTAGCTTGGATTTGTGGCGCGAGTTTGGCGGTTGTTGGCTGCGGAGCCAACGACAACTACATGCCGATGCAGGTCAATAAAAAGTGGACCTATCGAGTCCGAGCTGGGTTTGAGAGGCACACGGTACCCATCCGGGTCGTTCGCGAACTGACGGTTGCATCGACAACGGGCTACGAACTGGCAAGCCCACTCGGAGTTTCTCGAATCGCTTGGAAGTCAGGAAAGCTTGTAGCGGACAGCACCGTTAATGCCCAATTCATTCCTCCAATACCCCTACTCGTTCCAGGCGCCAAGCTCGATTCGAAGAAAGTGAAGCAGGTTGAAACGTGGCACGGAAGGATCATTGCTCTCGGACAAGAAAAGCCCGCAAGTGCAGTTCTGACTGAGCAACTTGATACCGTTGACTTTGGAACTCGTAAAGTCAATGCCATTTTGGCGACTCTGACAATCCGCATCCCGAATGGTGTACTTGAACTCCAATCTTGGTATCAGTCGGGTGTGGGGCTTATTCAACAGGAGCAACGAACAAACGGGACAAGAATCGTCCAATTATCACTAGTGAGTCACTCCTAAGTCTATGCATCTTGTCTGCATTTCGGAGCGTAGAAGTACGATACGGCGAACCTGGATCGCCTAAGATAGCAATATGGAACCCGTCACAGTCGTCGGCCCCAAAATCATCACTCTGAAAGATGTCCGCTCGAACCCAAAGATTCGTAAGCTCATCGACGGCGCGAATGAAGTGATGAAGGCCATGGGTTATACCGAACATGGTTTGCGCCATGTCACGGTGGTCTCTTCAATCACCCGATACATTCTTGACCATCAAGCACTCCCACCCCGTGAAGTTGAGTTGGCCCAGATCGCGGCCCACATGCACGATATTGGAAACGTTATTAGTCGGCTCAACCACCCCATGCATGGGGCGGCAATTGCGTTCACGATCTTGAATGAAATGGGAATGGATGCCTCCGAAATCGCACCCATACTTGGCGCAATTGGCAACCACGAAGAATTGACCGGTGGTCCGGTTTCGCTGATGTCCGCTGCGCTCATCATTGCGGACAAGAGCGATGTCCACCGAAGTCGAGTTCAAAACCCGATTATTGAGAGCTTCGACATTCATGACCGTGTGAACTACGCGGTTCAGAAGAGCCGGGTGGAGATTAAGCCAGATGCGCAGACCATTGAGCTGATTTTGGAAATCGATACGACTCAAGCTACAGTTATGGAGTACTTCGAAATCTTCCTAAGCCGCATGGTTATGTGTAGGAAATCGGCCGAAATGTTAGGATATCGATTCACTTTGAACGTGAACGGCACCTATCTCGAGTAGGCGGCAGGACAACCTCTCGAGAATTTGCTCCTTCGCCATAAGTGAAGGAGACGCAGCGGAAACCATTAAGTTGGTGTTCCCTAGAGAGCCTTAGATGCGCGTTGGCAAGCAATTCCCGAAGAGTCTCATCGCCGGATCGTAAAAAGAGCCTTACAATAGAAATATGGTTCGGGTCCGCGCGATTGCGATAGTGGAGTTGATTTGTGTTGTCGTAACCCTTGTCGCGCTTGCCTTCATCGCGGTCACTTGGTTTACAAGGCCCACATTGTCCCACCCGCACTACTGCCTGTCCAATATCAAGCAGATTTGTTTGGCCGAATTGATCTACTCCGGCGACTATGACGATCGGTTTTCTCAAGCAGAAGGCTGGGGAGATCGAATAAAGGAATACGCGAGAACCGACTCAATCATGCATGACACTGAGGGCGTCGAAGCAAACCAATATGGCTATGCTTTTCGGGAGCGAGCAGGCAGCGCTAAACAATCCGGCTTTCAGCACCCTGAGTCAACAGTTCTCATTTTTGATAGCACCCTTCTTTACAAAAACGCCCACAGTGAACTCTGGTCGGTCCCTCAGCCGGGCCGACACCGGTCCGCAGATGGCTCGGTCGCCGTCGATAATTTAGCTTTTGCCGATGGACATGCTAGAGGATTTAGCACGATTACCCCGTCAGGGCCAAACCAGGTGGGTGGTTTAGCACAAGCACTTGCAGCCGATGATATGGCTATTCGAGACTACAAAAAATAAGACCGGACTCCTAACATGATCATTCTGAACATAGGTTTCCACACAGAGGTGTTATGAAAAGGCAGAGAGCACTAACGGTTTGGGGGGCCCTTGTGATCGTCCTCGTCGTGCTGGTTTTGGCAGCCATCTTCATGCCCGTCAGCACAGGTGAACGAGGAGCTGCGCCACGCGCCCGTTGCCTCTCCAATGTGAAGCAGCTAGTCCTATCGGAAATCATGTACTCAAGTGATTTTGATGATCGGTTTACAAGGGCGACGGCCTGGATGGATGCGGTCACCCCCTATGAAAAGACCGAGGAAATTAAGCGAGACCCGGAGGGGACGAAGCCAGGGCAGTTTGGTTATGCTTTTCGAGAGCGAGCTGACGGAGAGAAGTTGACTTCGTTCCTTTCTCCCGCCCAAACGATTCTCATATTTGATAGCAACCTCTTCCAGCGGAGTGCGCACAGCGAACTTTGGTCGATTCCTCGACCTGGAAGACACAAAGGTGGCAATGTCTGTGGGTTTGTCGACGGCCATGCCAAGGTGCTTGTTTCTCCGACCCCAGATCATCCTGAGCTCAATGACACCCTGCAAGAAGCGCTCAAAGCTGACGACAAAGCCACGACGAAACCTTGAGCTGTCATGAGCGAATTGTTGAAGAAGCCATTTACCTTGGGCGCGAGGATCCTCCTTGGCTTAGGCTTGGTGGTCCTCGTCGTCATCATCATTTTTCCTGTGTTTGCGCAGGCTCGCATGGGAGGTAAACAGCCGTGTTTATCCAATTTGAAGCAGATGTTCGTCGGAACGATGCTCTATGCAGAGGACAACAATGATTGCATGCCCTTAGCCAATTGGATGGATGGTCTAAGACCGACAGTCAACGAGCAACAGTTTCACGATCGAACGGCATTTAAAAAGCCTGATTATGGTTACGCTTTTCGCGATCGGGTGCTTGGCGAGCCGTTTAGTTCGGTCGCGACTCCTTCAAAATTCATCCTGATTTTTGACAGTAGCCTTCAGGGGCGAAACCAGCATAGCGAGCTCTGGTCTTTGGCACATGGCGGGACCCATGGTCGTTTCCAAGGAGACCCGTCATCCCGTGATTTCGTCGTCAACGCCGATGGACATACCAAAACGCTTTCCATCATTCGGCCAGGGGCATTAGCTGGTGAGTTGTCGACGTTCCAAAGGACCCTGTTTGAAGACGATGACTCTCAAGAAATACATGGACTTGGTGACAAGTCACTAAAGAGCGCTGGAGCCAATTGAAACTCTTTATTTAGGTGGTGAGCCGATCTGTCGGCAAACCAGCGATCACAAAAGTAGCACGGTGAACCTAATAAGAAATATTCCAGGCTTTAATTGAGATAGTCTGAATATGAGGCCGAGTGAGACGTTCCCGGGGGCCTACTAGATTCATAAAAAACTAGAAATCGGGCAGATCGGGTACCATCTGCTCTTGCCGAAAGGCTCTCTGCATTCTCGTGCGTCCGTATGGGCCCGCAAGTATGCCTATTGCCCACAGGGAGCAAACCATGTCAAACAGAAAATACGAAGCATTTTATATTGTTAAAGCGGACCTCACCGATGCTGACGTCCAGAAGATTGCCGACAAGTTCAAGGAAGTCGTCGAGAACCAGGGCGGTACCGTTGAGAAGGCCGGAAAGTGGGACAAGCGAAAGCTTGCTTATGAGATCAACGGTCATAAAGAAGGCATCTACATCCTCATGAACTTTGAGGCCGATCCTAAGGTTCCACTTGAGCTTAATCGTCTCATGCGCATTAGCGATGACATTATTCGACATCGCGTTTTCAAGCTTGAGGACTGAGCTAAAAGGGAGTAAGATAGGCCAGTGCTGAACCGCGTAATACTCATCGGTCGATTGACTCGTGACCCCGAATTAAGGACCACGAACACCGGAAAGAGCGTTGTCTCGTTTTCGATTGCCGTTAATAAGCTGCGTAAGCCTCAGGATCCCAGTCAGCCAGATGCCGATTTCTTCCGCATTACGGCTTGGGAGCGAACTGCTGAATACGTTTCGAACTATTTGACGAAGGGCAGATTGGTCGCTGTTGAAGGTCGACTCGAAGTCCGCAAGTTCGTTGACAATTCAGGTGCCAATCGTGAAGTCACCGAAGTGGTTGCCGATAACGTTCAGGGTCTCGATCGACCACGTGACGATTCGAGTGCGGGCGATTCTCATGCTCCTGCCGCTGGCGGAAGAGCTTCCGCATCGGTTGCTCCTAGTGCAGACGAATACGATCCGTTTGCTGACGAATAAATTGAATGCCGCCCAAACTTAGGGTGAGTGAGGCGAGAGAGTCCATACCTTTCTCGTCTCACTTTTTTATTTTGCTTTGAAGTGATTTCGCATTGTGCGACCATTAGCCAAGAGGACTTATGCAGGTCAATTTAGACACCCGTTCTGTCGTAACCGAGCTTGATCCCGATGGAATGCTCAATCTTGTGGAAGACTTTCCCCAGCAATGCCTCAAAGCACTCGAGATTGCTGAACGAGTGACGTTCAAATCACTCGATCGAGCTCCGAGTTTGGTCGTAGTTGCTGGAATGGGTGGCTCAGCGGCGGGCGGTGACTTCATGAGGGCTCTATTTGACGAGCATGCCGCTATTCCATTGATTGTCAATCGAGATTACGATCTGCCCTCATTTGTGGGGGTTGGCGACATGGTTTTTTGTTCGAGCTACAGCGGCAATACTGAAGAGACGCTCTCTGCCTACATGGCAGCTAAAAAGAAAGGAGCGAAAGTTATTGCCGTTACCAGCGGAGGCAAGCTGAAAGAGTTAGCGGAAGCGGACGGTTTTCCAGTCGTCATCGTCCCTAGTGGACAGCCGCCCAGAACGGCGCTTGGTTACATGCTTATTCCATTGATCGTCGCGTGTCAAAAGCTCAGGCTGATTCACGATCAGGATATTCGAGGCGTTGTTGAGCTTCTTGAAGTAGCAAAGAAAGATTGGACGGTGGAAGCCAAAGGCAATGAGGCCAAGAAGCTAGCGATTCGTCTCAAAGGAACAGTCCCGATTCTTTACGGGCTCGGAAGTTGGCAGGGTTCGATCGCCAATCGCTGGAGATGTCAATTCAACGAGAACGCGAAGATGATGGCGTTTGTGAACGTTTATCCCGAATTGAACCATAACGAAATCTTGGGATGGAACGATGTTGCTAACCAGGGCGTGGCGAAGTTCTCTGGAATTGTCTTAGAGGGTGGTTCCGAGTCCGAAAAAATGAAAGATCGCGCCGCGGTAACCGAGAGATTGGTCGGCCGACAATGCGAATTCGAACACGTTCAAGCTCGCGGGGATACCCTTCTGGGAAAAATGCTTTCACTTGCTTACTTAGGAGACTTCGTCTCGATCTATCTCGCTCGTTTGAACGGAGTTGATCCCGAAACCATTGAGTCGATCAACAAACTCAAAGAAGCGCTCGAACAGATCTCTTAGTCAAGTGCAGGCGTTAGTTGAGGCTCTCGCTTACTTCAAATCGATAGATTGTGCATGGTTTATCTCATTTAAGGAGACATCCTCCGAGCGTTAGTGACAAATCTGCGTAACGACTGTCGTTTTTTCTGAAACAATGAATTTCTCACTCCGTCTAAGCGATTCAGCGTATTTTTAAGGTTGTTTTTAGGAACCTGCCCCCCAGAATGGGGTTAAATTGGAACGGATCGATGAAGGGTGACAGACGAACTTTCAATAATTTCAGAAACCTCAGTGCGCAACCATATGCGCACGGTTCTCTGTTGAAAGCCAACTCCCCTGTCCGCAGTTTTATTCCGGATGCGATTCCAGAGGGGCTCGGATGAAGTCCCAGAAGCTCTCTACATTCGCTTGGATCGTGTTGGTCTATAACTTGGCCGCCGTTGCTTGGGGCGTTTATGTTCGAGCGTCAAAGTCTGGAGACGGCTGTGGAAGCCATTGGCCACTTTGTGATGGTGCTTCGGTACCACTTCACGGCTACGCCGCCAAGATAGTCGAATCCTCGCACCGAATCTCCACCACATTAGTGGGCGTCCTTGCGATTGCGATGCTCGTATGGGCGTTTCGAGCCTTCCCAAAAAAGCACCTTGTTCGAACGGCCGCCTCGGGTGTGATGGCGCTTACGCTGGTTGAGGGTTTGGTTGGAGCCGCGCTGGTCAAGTTCCAGTTGGTCGTTAATAACAGCAGCGGGCTAAGGCTCGCGGTCATGGGCATCCACGTAACAAGCACCTTTATGTTGCTCGGTTGTATCGCGACAGTCGCGATGGCCGCGTCAGGGTTGCGACCGCTCAGATTCAAAGGTCAAAGTGGAATTGGCTGGATTCTTGGCATGGCTGCATTCGGGATGCTTCTCCTTGGAATAAGCGGAGCTGTTTCCGCACTTGGCCACACGCTTAATCCGGTTGACAACGTTCTCAGCGCGGCCATGGACCCTAAGACCTTTTGGATGGTCCGCCTTCAGCCGTTGCATCCCTTGATCGCCGTCAGTGTGGGTCTCTATCTCGCATTAGCGGGCGGTCTCATTCAGCATTTGCGTCCAGATCCCAACGTCAAAAAAGCGCTCCGATGGATGGTCGGCATCTACGGCGGACAAATCCTGGTTGGGATTGTGAACATTTGGCTGAAAGCGCCTATCCCGATGCAGATGATGCATCTGGCCTTAGCGGATGCGAATTGGGTGAGCCTGGTCGCCGTTACGGTTTATGCTTTAGGCGAAGGGATCGAGCGAGTTGAGGCTCGACCTGCTCCGCAAGAAGCTCCAGCATCTGTTCCACTGGTTGGAATGGCGCTTGTAAAGGCCTATATTGCCCTCACGAAGCCTCGCGTCATTAGTTTGCTTCTCTTTACGACCTTGACCTCAATGGTCGCTGCAAAGGGAAATTGGCCCGGTACGTTCCTGTTCTTTGCAGTCGGGATTGCGGGATATATGTCGGCGGGGGCCGCTAACGCGATCAATATGGTCATCGACCGAGATATCGATCTCACGATGAAGCGAACGGCAACCCGTCCAACGGTTACGCAATCCATCCCATCGAAGAACGCGCTTTTCTTTGCGTTCAGCATGGCTCTCGTTGCCTTCGCGATCCTCTGGTTTGCTGCCAACCTGCTTTCTGCGGTCATGGCGTTTAGTGGTCTCGTTTTCTACGTCGTGGTGTACACCATGATGTTGAAGCGTCGAACATGGCACAACATCGTGATCGGAGGAGCCGCCGGTGCTTTCCCTCCCCTCGTGGGATGGGCCGCAGTAACAAACGATCTGCCGCCACTGGCCCTGTATCTCTTCGCAATTATTTTTGTGTGGACCCCGGTACATTTCTGGGCTTTGGCGCTGCTGCTTAAAGATGAATATGAAGCGGCGGGCGTTCCGATGTTGCCAGTCGTCAAAGGCGAGCGCAATACGGTCACACAAATCGCGATTTATTCGGTAATCACGTTCATCGTCACGCTGATTCCGTTCTTACTGCCTCAGGTGGGTTGGATATATGCAGGAACAGCGGTTGTTCTTAATCTGATTCTTCTTTATCACTGCGCGCAGTTGTATCGACATACCAATCGACCGACGGCGAGTCGACTGTTTCACTACTCGATGATTTACCTAGCAATTCTCTTTTTAATGCTTGCGGTTGATCGCACGATCGTCATTCGAAGCGCGATTACCCCAGCAAATCGAGCCGATATATCGGTAAGATTAAGCTCATTCCCAGATTCGGTTCGTCAATTACGACAAGTAACCGTCAAAGTTGCGCAATGCAACATCAATCTAGCGCTGCAGGGACGCGTGATTGAAGGGACGAACCTCCTTGCTGTTTCGGAGCACTGTTAATGGCCCAGATCTTTAGACCGAGCGCCAACTCTGTGGCAAAGCTAAGCCTTATTTGCTTTGCAATTGGAGTCCCCACAGTCTGGCTTGCGATTGCCGGACTGTCACGTTCGCCTGCTAACACTAAGCAAGACGTACCACTGAACCAACCGGTTCCATTTAGCCACCAACACCACACGTGGGAACTGGGCATTGATTGCCGGTACTGCCATACGTCGGTTGAGAAGTCCAGCTACGCAGGTCTTCCTTCAACCGAGACTTGTATGTCGTGTCACTCGCAAATCTGGACGAACAGCCCCATGCTGGAGCCCGTTCGCCAGAGCTACGAAACGAACACTCCGATTCAGTGGAACTTGGTGAATAAAGTTCCTCAGTTCGTTTACTTTAACCACAGCATCCACATTGCTCGCGGACTGAATTGCAATATTTGTCACGGACCTGTTAACGAAATGCAGATCACCTGGAAAGGGAATTCATTCCAGATGGCATGGTGTCTTCAGTGTCACCGCGCTCCTGAGCGCTACCTGACCGAGAATATCACTCGACCAGGGCAATCACCGCGTGAGCAAGTTTTCAACCTGTATTGGGAGCTTCAGAAGAAAGGCGTCAAAGGCCTAACCATCAAGCAGCGAGACGAAGCGCGCGGTGAGTTCACCGGTTCCGACGATGCAGAAGATCTCGCCAAGGGCCGAGAACTTGTAAAGAAGTACGGCATCAAAGTTCAGCAGCTTGCAGACTGCGGAGTTTGTCACCACTAAGTTTTCTTAATAACCAGACCAAAGCATGGAATTAAACGACAAGAATCAGGGGCCGATCGAAGAGGGTCTAGACACTGTTCGCGGCAAGCTTGCCGGTAAGAACGGGAAGAGCTATTGGCGAAGTCTCGACGAATTGGCAGACACGCCTCAGTTTAACGAGTGGATGGAGGATGAATTCCCCAACCGCTCTACGCTGATGCAGATCAATCGTAGAGACCTCTTGAAATTCATGGGTGCCTCGATGGCGCTTGCGGGTCTTACTGGATGCCGCGGCGTTTTCTTGCCTCAAGACAAGGTTGTGCCTTACGTTAAGGCGCCCGAAGAGTTGGTACCAGGCAAGCCCTTGTACTATGCATCTGCGGTATCCCTTGGCGGCTATGCGACGGGAATTCTCGTTGAGCAACGTGAGGGTCGCCCGATCTTCATTCAAGGAAATCCAGATCACCCTGCTTCCTTGGGCGCTCTCGACTCGATCTCGCAAGCTGAGCTTCTTAACTTCTACGATCCTGATCGAACGGCAAATGTACTTCAGCAGGCTAACCCGGGAACGTACGGCTTAGGAGACGTCAGCACATGGGAGCTCTTCCTTCAAGCGATTGAGAAAGCGATTGCTGAGGATGCTGCTACCGGCGGCGCCGGTGTCAGGCTCCTAACTGGAGCGATCACTTCTCCAACGCTGACCCACACGATTCAGACCTTCCTCAAGAAGTATCCGAACGCAAAGTGGCACGTTTACGAGCCAGCCGGTCGAGCAAACGTATATGCCGGCGCAAAGCTGGCATTTGGCAAGCCAGTCGAACCGATTTACGACTTCACCAAGGCGAAGGTTGTCGTTTCCCTCGACGGAGATTTCCTCAGCGCATCTGCAAATCCAGGAAGCGTTCGATACTCCCGCGATTTTGCCAACGGGCGACGTGTCTCCGGCATGAGCGGAACGATGAATCGCCTCTACTCATTCGAGAGCACTCCTGGACTTGTGGGAGCGATGGCGGACCATCGATGGGCCGTTAAGCCTTCTGATATCTTGGGGTTGGCAATGGCGCTTGCGGCAGCACTTGGAGTTCCTGGCGCAACCCCTACCGGGAAGGTTGACCAGAAGGCGATCGAAGCGATTGCGAAGGATCTTCAATCGGCACCGGGCGGAGCGCTCGTACTTGCAGGAGATCAATACTCACCTGAGGTTCACGCGATTGTTCATGCGATCAACGAAAAGCTTGGAGCTTTCGGGCAGACGGTCAACCATATTGAACCGGTCGTCAGCGTCGTTCAAGATGCGACGAATGATCTAAAAGCGCTTGTAGATGATCTCAACGGTGGCAAGGTTAGCACGATGTTGATCGTCGGTTGCAACCCAGTCTACGATGCTCCATCTGACTATAAATTTGCATCAGCTCTAGCGAAGGCTAAGTTCAAGGCGACGATCGGTCTTTACGACAACGAAACTGCTCAGGCTTGCGACTGGACCGTTCCGACCACTCACACGCTTGAGGAGTGGGGTGATGCAAAGTCATTCGACGGAACCCTTTCAATTGTCCAACCTCTTATCGCTCCGCTGTTCCAAGGCAAGTCTCTGATCGAGATTTTCGGCATCCTCGCCGGGAAGCCTGCTGCTGGCTATGACGCAGTCAAGGGATATTGGATGAGCGCAGGCTTAATCAAGGGAGAGTTTGAGAAGGAGTGGAGAAACGTCGTTCACGACGGACTGCTCAAAGGTTCTGCATCTCCTACACTTAAGCTGGCAACGAACGTTCAGCTTGGCTCACTCTCTGCGCCCAAGGCTCCAACCGGACTCGAAATTATTTTCGCGGTTGATCCTGGCATCTACGATGGTCGTTACGCGAACAATGGCTGGCTGCAAGAACTTCCTAAGCCGCTATCCAAGCTCACTTGGGATAACGTCGCCATGATGAGTCCCAAGACCGCCGCGAAGCTCGGTCTTGAAGACAATAGCATTGTTGATCTGACCTGTAATGGCGAGACGGTTCGAACCGCAACCTTCATTCAGCCCGGACATCCGGCTGATGCGGTTACGGTTTATTTGGGCTACGGACGAATCCGAGGTGGACTCGTTTGCACCATTCCAAATGGAGAAGGCAAACCAGGAGATCACGATGGACGTTCGCCAGGCGGCTTCTTTAACCCGACTTCAAACTTTGATGGTGGCGGATTCAATGCGTATCTGCTGAGAACCTCCGCAAATACTCACTTCGCAAGTGGAGAGCTCAAAGCAGTTGGCGGGCTAACAACACTCGCATCGACTCAGGGCCACAGCCCAATTGATGGCGATCACGTTAAGCAATTTGCTACTGACGACCGTGAAGTTATCGTTGAATACGATCTGGACGATTTCAATAAGAATGCGGCCAAATATGTTGAAGAGCGGAAAGCGAAATCGAAAGAGATCCGCGACAACAACATGTATCCCGACGAAATCTATGTTTACAAGGGTGAACAGTGGGCGATGACGATCGACTTGAATACGTGCACCGGCTGTAATGCCTGTGTCACGGCATGTCAAGCCGAGAACAACATCCCCGTCGTCGGTAAAGTTCAAGTTGCTCGACACCGCGAAATGCATTGGCTCCGAATTGACCGCTACTACAAGGGTGATTCAGAGAATCCGCAGGTTGCCTGGCAGCCAGTTGGGTGCGTGCATTGCGAAAAGGCTCCTTGCGAGCCAGTTTGCCCAGTAGCTGCGACGGTTCACAGTCACGAAGGACTCAACCAGATGGTTTACAACCGCTGCGTAGGTACTCGCTACTGCTCGAACAACTGCCCCTACAAGGTGCGACGCTTCAACTACCTCAACTACACGGATAACCAAAGACAGTTTGACGTTCGCGTAGATGACAAACCAAGAATTCCTCTTCTCCGAATGCTCAACAATCCCGATGTCACGGTCCGAGGCCGTGGAATTATGGAGAAGTGCACGTACTGCATTCAACGCATTAACGAGGCACGCATTGAGTCGAAGAAGGCGGCACGAGAACTTCGAGACGGTGACGTCGTGACGGCTTGCCAGCAGGCCTGTCCGACTCAAACCATCGTCTTCGGAAACAAAGAAGACAAGGATAGCCAAGTCTCCAAGTGGAGAGAGGATCCTCGAGCCTACCTACTGATGGAAGTTCTACAGACTCGACCCCGCACTTCGCACCTCGCGAAGTTGCGCAACCCTAATACGGAGATCACGCCCGTAACTGCAACGGAGACCAATAGCTAGATATGCCGTTACCTCCTCTCAACGATAGGATGATCACTGGCGAGCAGAGCTACGCCACGATTGATCAAAGCATAAGTTCAATGATCATTGACCAGAAGCGGCACACCCGCCCCTGGTGGATCATGTTCTGTTTCGGCATTATGGGCACTGGCCTTCTGGGTGTAGCCATTACTTGGCTTGTCTACCAGGGTGTTGGTATCTGGGGGAACAACGTTCCTACCGCGTGGGCCTTCGATATCGTCAACTTTGTTTGGTGGATCGGTATTGGACACGCTGGAACGCTGATTTCTGCGGTCCTCTTGCTCCTAAGGCAGCCCTGGCGTAACTCTATCAACCGCTTCTCGGAAGCGATGACCATCTTCGCCGTTATGTGCGCCGGTATGTTCCCGCTTCTCCATACTGGCCGACCATGGGTTGCGATCTATTGGCTGTTCCCGTATCCAAACATCATGGGCCTATGGCCGCAGTTCCGTTCACCACTTATGTGGGACGTTTTTGCGGTTTCGACTTACTTTACGGTCTCACTGTTGTTCTGGTACATGGGATTGGTCCCCGACTTCGCCACATTGCGCGATCAGTCGAAGAACCGATACACCCGAGTCCTACTTGCAGTCGCTTGTTTGGGCTGGCGCGGAAGTAATCAGCACTGGCATCGATACGAACAGGCCTATCTCATTCTTGCCGGACTTTCAACTCCGCTCGTTCTTTCGGTTCACTCAATCGTTAGCTTCGACTTTGCGAGTTCTATTGTCCCTGGCTGGAACGTAACCGTCTTCCCACCTTACTTCGTTGCGGGTGCGGTCTTCGCCGGATTTGCGATGGTTCTTACCTTTGCTATTCCAATCCGAAAGCTTTATAAGCTAGAAGATTTGATTACGGATCGACACATTGACTGGATGGCCAAAATTACTCTGGCAACTGGTCTGATCGTTTCTTACGGTTACACGCTAGAAATGTTCTACGCGTGGTACTCCGGAAACCCACACGAGTGGGACATGACCTATTTGCGACGCTTGACGGGCCCCTACTCTTGGGCTTACTGGTCACTCATCATCTGCAACGTGGTCGCGCCGCAGGCATTCTGGATTCCTTGGTGCCGACGAAATCTCGTCGTCGTCATGATTGTCTGCCAGTTCGTCAGCATGGGTATGTGGCTAGAGCGCTTCGTCATCATCCCGATGTCGTTGACCGCCAACTACCTACCGAGTGCGAACCGCATGTACTACCCGACAGTTTGGGACTTTGCGATGTTCGCCGGAACGATCGGCTTCTTCATCACCCTGATGTTCCTCTTTATTCGGTTCATGCCAGTCATCAATATCTTCGAAGTTAAGGACTTGCTCTACAAGATGTTAGGGCATCACGACACTCAGGTTAGTGAGGCACCAGTTGAGATGCCCGAGCCTGCAGTAGGGAGGAGCTTCTAGTGAGTTACGGAGGATCAACATCCGCAGGCACTTACGCGCTCGTAGCGGAATTCGTGAGTGCGGAACAGCTTTTGGCAGCCGCTGAAAAGACGAGCGAAGAGGGATACAGCGTCGTCGACGCTTACTCGCCGTTCCCTGTTCATGGCCTTTCGGACGCGCTCAGGTTCCACGATGTAAAGGTGCCCTGGTGCATCATTTGCGCCGGACTTTGCGGATCATTTTTCGGCTTCACGTTGCAGTGGTACACGGCGACGATTGATTACCCGCTAAACGTTGGTGGCAAGCCTTTCAACTCGCTCCCTTCCTTCTTCCCGGTTACATTCGAAAGCACGATCTTGTTCTCAGCAATCACCGCGCTGGTAAGTATGTTCGCATTGAACGGTCTTCCAAAGCCTTACCACTCGATCTTCAATACTCCTGGCTTCCAGCGAGCATCCAAGGATCGATTCTTCTTGGCGATTGAAAAGAAAGATCCGAAGTACGACACCGAACAAACCAAGGCCTTTTTGGAAAGCCTCGGACCGGTCGCGGTTTCTGAGGTGGAAGCGTAATGAATCTGAAAACAAAATCAGCGATCCTTGGATTTGGAGTCTTAGCTCTCGCCGGATGCAACACCGATATGTGGCGGCAGCCCAAGCAAGAGCCGCTTGACGCAAGCGAGTTCTATGCTGATGGTGCCGCTAATCGACCGCTTGTTCCCAACACGATTCCTCGTGGTTATGCCCGACAAGACGACGCATATTATGTAGGTGCCGAAAATGGGAAGTGGCTCGACGGATTACCCGCCGGTATCAAAGTCAACCTGGCTTTGCTTCAAAGAGGCCGAGAGCGATACAACATCTACTGCACGCCATGCCACGGTCAACTTGGTGACGGTCAGGGAATGATTGCTCACCGGGGTTTCACACTAAAACGTCCAGTCGGTAACTACCATACGGATCGGCTTATGAAGATGCCGGCAGGTCACTTCTACGAGGTGATCACAAACGGCTACGGGGCAATGTTCTCGTATGCGTCAAGAATTGAACCACAAGATCGATGGGCAATCGTTGCCTACATTCGCGCGCTTCAGCTCAGCCAGAGTGCGAGCCCAAGCGATCTTAAGCCGGAAGAGCTCCAATCGCTATCGGCTAAAAATGAAACACACGACAGGCTAGCTCAGAAATGACAACCACGACTCACGAAACCACAGAACAGGGATCGAAGAGCCCGAACCTAGGCAGGCTTGCCCCAGCCTCATCGGTCATTGGCATCATCCTGCTCGTCGTCCTATTGGTGATGATGTTCACCGGCGACGAAGCTTCTAAGAAGCAAGTGCTCGGCTCCTACATGTTCGGATTCATCTTCTGGATCGGAATCACCCTGGGAATGTTCGGCCTTTCTCTCCTCCACTACACCGTGCGAGGAAACTGGTCCGTATCGATCATCCGGCTTCTTGAGGCAGGCGGCGGTTGGCTCTCCTTTGTTATCATGGGAGCTCTCTTCATTCCGATTGCGGCGAATCTGAAAACGCTTTATCAATGGGCAGACCCAGTTAAGGTAGCGGCGTCCGAAGTACTCCAGCACAAAGCCCCGTATCTCAACACCGGTTTCTTCTTCGTAAGACTTGCGGTCTACTTTATCTGCTGGGCCGGTCTTGCGTGGTTCATGAGACGGTCCACGCTCAAGCAAGACGAAACGAAAGATTTCAAACTCGAATCGGGCAGAAGCAGCTGGGGCGCACCGGGACTAGTGATGTTCTTCATTACGTGTACGTTTGCATTCACCGACTGGGTGATGTCGTTGTCGCCATCGTGGTATTCCACGATGTACGGAACTTGGACCATCATCGCTTCGGTACTCGGCGCACTTGCACTCGCTACGCTCATTTTCTGCGTCAATGCAGACAAGGCGCCTTTCAACACAATTTGGAGACCGGACCTCACGAAGGACTTGGGCAACATGCTCTTTACCTTCACGATGCTTTGGGGCTACACATCACTCTCTCAGTTCCTCATCATCTGGAACGGAAACTTGCCAGAAACGACCTCGTACTACATTGCTCGAAGTAGCAACGTCGAGCCGATGACGAGCAACCTCACTTGGGGTGCGGTGGGCCTGATCGGAATCATCGGGCAATTCTTCATTCCGTTCTTCGTGTTGATTACGCCGAGAACAAAGAAGACTCCGATGAATCTCGCGAAGATTTGCGGTTGGATTTTTGTGGTGCACATCACCGACGTCTACATCTACGTTATTCCTGCACTTCCAGGACGAGGTGGCCCCGGACCTCTTTCACCGGCAATGTTTACGGATGCGCTAGCTTGGGTTGGCATTGGTGCCCTCTGGCTATTCGCCTTCGGCTCACAAATTCGAAAGGCTCCACTGTTGCCAACCTACGATACGCGACTTCAGGAGGCACGCCAGAATGCACACTGAGAAAAGAGAAGATCCGCTAGTTGAACTAGGCTACGAAATTCGAGACATAAACAAGGGCGCGATTATGAAGGGAACCATTGGTTTCTTCATCTTCGCAATTGGATCAGCAATCATAGGATTCATCATGTTTCGCTTGATGTACCCGACTGGATTTGAAGCTCAGACAGAGGTTAAGCGACTGATTCCTCAAGCGCCAAATCCTCTCGTTCAGAGCAACATTACTGCTAAAACTGACATCATGGACCTTCGTCAGCAAGAAGAAGCAACCTTGTCGGCCAAAGCCGGATGGGTTGACGCTTCGAAGACGAGACTTCACATTCCCATCGAGCGAGCAATGGAAATCATTGCCGAAAAGGGCATGCCAACGACTAATCCGTCGATTGCAGCGGTGACCAAGGGCCACACGCCTGATCCAGCGATCGGTGAAAAGGCTGTACCAGCGGCGGGTGTGATGCTCTCGAAGACTCCTGCACCCGCTACATCTGTAGTGACCAGTTCCAATCAGAAGGCCGCCGCGGCGCCAGCTAAAAAGAAGAACTAGATTTCCAAACGAGACGAAATGTCGATGAACTATTTGACCGTGAACAAGAAGAACAACATGTGGGTGGCCTTATGGCCATGCCTTTTCTTGTTGCTCATGTTTGCGTTCCGAACGGGTCAATCTGACATTACGAAGTCGATGGGAATCACGCAGAACGTGGGCGCCTCTATTCCGGCCAATATTCCTTTCACTAATGAGCAAGGAAAGGCGGTCAAGTTTGGAGACATGCTTCATGGCAAGCCGGTCATTATTCTTCCGGTTTTCTACAGTTGCAAAACGGGTTGCGCTCTGTTAATCGACAATGTCATCAAAACGCTCGCCAAGGCGACACGTGGAGATATCCTTCGACCCGGAAGGGACATGGACATCGTCATGTATAGCATCGATCCCAAAGAGGATGCTGACCTAGCTCATGCAAAGAAAGCTCTCATCTTCAATTCGCTGACTCCACATCTTTCGAATCCAGCCGCAACCGCGGAATGGCGTAAAGAAGCGGAAGGCGGATGGCATCTCCTTACGGGCAATCTTGATTCTATTCGTGCACTTTCAAGTTCAATAGGTTTTTCCTATAACTATCGAGCGGTTCCTGATCTTGACCATAAGAAGACGGTCTGGCTCATCAATCATCCGACTTGCACGGTGGTTCTTACTCCGGAAGGAAAGATTTCAAGCTACACGATTGGTACGGACTTCCAAACAAGGGAAGTTGAAGCTGATCTAGCGGTAGCAAAGCAAGGACAGATCGGAAGGAAAACTGATCAAAGTTCAATGTTCGGTTGTATCATGCTCGACCCTGCGACAGGGAAGAATCGAGTCGTGATCGAAAATGTGTGGCGTCTGGCCGGTATCTTGACCGTGCTTGGAGTCGCAGTATTTATTGCTATCTTGAGTCGACAGACGAAGAAAGCGAATTCTCTCAGCGGAGGTGGCTTGAGCCTCCACTAGCTCGGCAAACGATCCATGTCATTCTTTAACTTTCCACTGGCACCGCCCAATGCGTCAAACATAGCCCAGGCTTACGATCCAGTCTTTTATGCACTGGTTGGCCTGTCGGTGTTTTTCACCTTTGTCGTCTGTATTGGGGCGATTTTCTTTGCGATCCGATATCGTGCAGGCAGTACTGCGGACCGATCTCGCCCAATCTACGAGAACCTTCCAATCGAGTTGACATGGACGATTATTCCGTTGATTCTGGGCCTCATCATGTTCTACTTTGGAGCCGCTCTCTTCGTGAAAATGAAGACGCCGCCCAAAGAGTCTGAAGAGATGTTCGTGATTGGAAAGCAATGGATGTGGCACATTCAGCACGCAAATGGTGTGCGAGAGAACAACACGCTTCACGTTCCCGTAGGTCGTCCAGTCAAGCTGACGATGATCTCACAAGACGTCTTGCACGCCTTCTACATCCCAGCATTCCGTGTTCAGATGGGCGTTGTTCCTGGACGCTATACGCAGCTTTGGTTCACGGCAACCCAGCCAGGCGAGTACCACATCTTCTGCAATATGTATTGCGGCACTCAACACTCTGAAATGGGTGGAAAGGTCGTCGCTATGAACCCAACAGAGTATGCAGAGTGGCTTTCAAACGGTGGCCAGTCGGTTGCTCCAATGTCAATGGAGCAAGCAGGAGCCAAGGTTTATGCGAAGGTCCACTGCGACAACTGTCATGGAAGTCAGGATACGTTGCACGCTCCCTCGCTCTACGGAATTTATGGTAAGCGACGAGTGTTTGCCGATGGAACTTCACTCATCGCAGATGAAGCCTACCTTCGAGACTCGATCGTGCAGCCGTATAACCACCTGACTGCAGGATATGGACAAACCATGCCAGTTTATCAAGGTCAGCTGACCGAAGAAGATCTGCTGAACTTGGTTGCCTACATCAAGGTTCTTGGAACACCGCTTGCCAACGTTCCAACTAGTATAGTCAACCGTCATTCGGCACCTACATCGGTGTCCAAAACAAATAGTGCAACTGTGATGTCCGCAAATGCCATTCAGGCTGGTGTGGAAGATCCCGACGCAACGCCAACCCGACGTATTGGCGCCCCCGCGGTTGGGGCAGTAGCCGCAGAAGGAAGAAACAGATGAGCTCTACCGTAATCGCGACAGACGAGCTGAAACCCAAGGCCAAAGCGGAAGAGGTGAATTACCTCAACGTGGAGCACACGATTTCGTCGTGGCTTCTCACTGGGGATCACAAACGAATCGCGCTTCTATATCTTGTATCCACAACATTCTTCTTCCTGTTAGGAGGAATGGCAGCGGGCATGATCCGCTACGAATTGACAAGCCCCGCTGGCGTTGTCCTTGAGTCCGATACCTATAACAAGGTGTTCACCTCTCACGGCATCATCATGGTCTTCACGTTCCTTGTCGTGGCGATACCTGCCGTCTTCGGGAACTTCTTGCTTCCACTTATGATTGGAGCGCGTGACCTTGCGTTCCCTCGCCTTAACTTAGGCAGCTGGTACATGTACATGACCGGCGGCACGTTGATCTTGGCGGGCATGCTGTTCGGTGGAGTCGATACCGGCTGGACCTTCTACACTCCGTATTCGAGCATGTACTCGAACACTCAGGTGTCGCTTGTCATTGTTGGAATCTTTATTGCAGGGTTCAGTACCATCACCACGGGTATCAACTTCGTGGTCACCATCCACAAGATGCGTGCTCCGGGAATGACTTGGTTCCGGCTGCCCCTGTTCGTTTGGGCAATGTATGCAACGAGCCTAATGATGATCCTGGCAACTCCGGTTGTTGCGATCACGCTCCTGCTCGTTGTATTCGAAAGAACGTTCAAGCTACCGATCTTTAGCCCAGAACTTGGTGGCGACCCCGTTCTCTTCCAGCACCTCTTCTGGTTCTACAGCCACCCAGCTGTTTACATCATGATTTTGCCAGCGTTTGCGGTTATCTCCGAACTCGTTGCCAACTTCTCCAGAAAGCGCATTTTTGGCTACCACTTTGTAGCGTTCTCCTCTCTGGCAATTGCAGGCCTCGGGTTCCTCGTCTGGGGACACCACATGTTTGTGTCCAGCCAGTCGATGTACGAAAGCATCGTCTTCTCACTGATCAGCTACCTTGTTGCGGTTCCATCTGCGGTTAAGATCTTTAACTGGATGGCGACAATGTACAAAGGCAACGTCGTCATGGCGTCTCCGATGATCTATGCGATCGCGTTCTTGATGATCTTTACTGTAGGAGGTCTCACCGGACTCGTCCTTGGTGGCGCAGGCACGGACATCCACCTAACGGCAACGTACTTCGTTGTTGCGCACTTCCACTACGTCATGGTCGGTGGTACGATGCTTGCCTTCCTGGGTGGACTTCACTACTGGTGGCCCAAGATGACTGGTCGACTCTTTAACGATCGACTAGCCCAAATCAATGCAGTCATCGTCTTCATCGGATTCAACCTAACCTTCTTCCCACAATTCATCGTGGGTTGGATGGGAATGCCAAGGCGATATCACTATTACTACTTCGCACCTGAATTCCAGGCCTATCACATCATGTCGACCCTCGGTTCGACGGTGTTGGCACTCGGGTTTATTTGGCCAGCGTTCTATCTGACGATGTCGTTGTTCAACGGCAAGAAGGCAGGACCTAATCCTTGGGGTGCCCACGGACTGGAGTGGGAGACAAGTTCGCCTCCTCCTGTTACAAACTTCCTCGAAACTCCAATCGTTATGGATGAAGTTTATGACTTCGACCCCGAAGCTGAGCATGCTGAAAATCGACGCAGAATCGAAGCAGCAGAAGCTGCGAAGTCTGACGAGCGCAAGGGTTCCATGGAGGATCATCAGTAAGCATGTCGGCAATTACAGATTCAATGGATCACGGGCATGGCCACGGGCACGAACCTGGCCTGCACCACCAGTATGAGGACATGGTCCAACAGACCGAGTCCTACATCGTCGGTATGTGGGTCTTCCTCACGACTGAGGTGATGTTCTTCGGAGCGCTGTTCTTTATCTACACGCTCTACCGATGGAATTACCAGAGGGACTTCTATATCGCTCACGAGCACTTGAACGTGCTCATGGGTGCTGGAAACACCACGGTTCTTCTATTTAGTTCCTTCACAATGGTAATGGCCGTCCAGTCGGCTCAGTTAAAGAAGCGAATGCATGTTATGGGTTACCTCGTTGTAACTCTGATGTGCGCGTTCACGTTCTTGATAGTCAAGTACTTCGAGTACGCCTCAAAGATCGCGGATCATCTGTACCCAGGCGCAGGGTTTGCAACGGATGCCAAATTGGCATTCGGAGAGCATGCAATGGAAGGCGGCAAGCTGGTTGCCAACATGAACCATGTACAGCTGTTCTACGGCCTGTACTTTGGAATGACTGGCCTGCACGCCGTTCACATTATCGCAGGAATTCTCGTCATCATCGCCCTTATCCGGCTTTGGTACAACAAGGCGAATTCGGTAATTCACGACTATGTACCGACTGAAATGGTCGGTCTATATTGGCACTTCGTCGACCTTGTGTGGATCTTCTTGTTCCCACTGTTCTATCTGATGCCGAAACCCCACTAAGTCATGGCAAGCTCTACACACACACACGAACATCATATCGTTCCAACAAGAACATACGTCGCGACCTTTTTGGGACTAGTTGTGCTCATGGTCATGACGGTAGCAATTGCGGGCGTGAATTTGCCGGCCATCGGCCCATTATCTGGAACTGTTGTCAACCAACTCGTTGCTCTCCTCATTGCGGTGGTTAAAGCGATGCTTGTCATTTCCATCTTCATGGGAGTCAAGTGGGGCTCGACTCTTACCAAGCTTTGGGTTGCATCAGGTTTCGTCACCTTGATCGTCCTGTTTGGAATTCTTGGCGACTACACCACGCGACAGTTTGAGCACCAGCCTGGCTGGGAGAAGCAAGCGGATGGGGCTTTGCCTCGAGTAACGCCTAACGAGCCAGAGGTTCCCGCTGCGGATTCAAACACGCTCAACGTAAAGATCAGACAGTAGGCGCATCGTTCGATGCAACAAAATAGGGGCAAGACCAAACGGTCTTGCCCCTATTCCTTTTCATCGGCGGTCAAGGACTTCAACTCGGCGGTCACCCAAGCGAGAATGTCCGCGTTTGAATCTTCCTTGGAAAAGAGCTTAACTTCGCCCCAATGAGCTTCAATGCGTTTAAATGCGGGTCGAGGAATGACCTGGCCATAGGGAAGGGCATATTGAGGATTCTTAATGCCACAACAAATAACCGGGTAGCCGGATGTTAACCGAGCGATTAGGGCCACCCCTGCTTTAAGTTCAAGGAGTTCTCCCGATTCGCTCAGTTCTCCTTCGGGAAAAACTGCGACGACCTCGCCTTCTTTGATCAGTTGGGTGGCAAGCTTGAGAGGAGCACGATCTGGCTCACCTCGCCGTACCGGGAACCCGCCAAACCCTTGGATGATTTTTCCGATAATAGGCATCTCAAAGAGCTCGATCTTTCCCATAAAATGAATGGGACGAGGGCATGCGAGTTGTACGATCATCGGATCCATGTCGGAAAGGTGATTGGCAAGCACTAGGACTCCGCCCGTTCGGGGAATTCGGTATCGGCCCGTGACTTTGAAGGTGCCAATAACGAACATAAACGCAGTTGCAATCACCCGCATAATGGGCAGGCGAACGTATTTATGAAAAGGCGTAATGCGAGCGCTTTCAGTGAGATCGATCACGAATAAGCCTCGCTAAAGCCTCCGAAAAGGCTTGGTGTTCAAGTTTCAAGACTCGTGCGGCCAGGGTTTCGGGAGTGTCGTCCGGTTGTACCGGGCACTTGAGCTGCAATACCGCCGGACCCTCGTCGTATTTTTCCGATACGATGTGTACCGTACAACCAGACTCTGTTTCGCCGGCCGCGATAACGGCTTCATGAACATGGCGACCATACATTCCCTTGCCACCAAACTTGGGCAGAAGGCTCGGGTGAATGTTAAGTACGCGATTGGGGAAGTGATGCAGAACTTCAACAGGAAGGATTCGCAGATAGCCCGCCAAACAGAGCCAGTCGCAACCTTCGAGAGCTTCCAGAAGCCGAGGTCCATATTCCTCGCCTGGGAGGACGACCTTAGTAGAGATTCCAAGTTCCTGCGCAACGCCTAAGGCATCACTCTGCGGGCCAGATGCAATGACAACCTGAACGTTTCCGGGGACAGTCCCATCCTTGCATGATCGAATAATCGCGGCCATATTGCTTCCGCGGCCGTGCGGTCCAACCATAATGCCGATTGTTGCGTTTGCTTCCATGCGATGACATAGTTATAGCCCTTTCAACCGCGATGGAGAGTCCTAAAATGATCAGACCTATCCCAAGTCACGTTACGTGGACCAAGGATAGGTCTAAATCTAGGCTGTGAAACCGTCTGTCCAGCCCTGAAGTGCGAAGCCTTCAAAGGATGCTCGGACAAGACTAAGGCCATAGCGATACGTTTCAAAATCGTCGCTGAGCTTCTTGAAGATCGGCGCTTCGTGAGCGTATGATCCATGCTCGAAGGTACTTACCACGTAGTAGCTGAATCGTCCTTGCTTGATCGGATCGAGCAAAACGTCTCGGCTGCCGGGGGCCTTCATCTGCTTCAAAAACTCTGGGAATAAGCCGGACCAGAATAGAAGGAAATCTCCAATATGGCGATGAACTTCACGCTCCCGATCGAACGAATCGGCATATTGACGTACATCGGCTTCAAGGAGCATGTCCGCAACGGAATTTACAGGTCTTCCAAAGGCATCGTGAACGCCATATACATTGTCGATGTCCATGAAACTAACCATCAAGTCACCAATGTAGCTTTCGACGTCCTCTGCATGAGTTAGCCCAAGTTCCTGACTCAAAGAGTCGTGTAGCGCCTCGACGAAATAATGCCGAAGCGGATGGTTATTGCTAATGTCGCGTTTCATGTCATCCCACCTCCGTTCGGGGACCCCTTTTATTAAGTTCAGCGCCTAAGCATTTCTCGCCATAGCGGTTACCTAACTAAAGCATCGGAGCAATGTCCGCAATCCTTAAGCATTCCTGACGCAATCCTCGAATAGAATGTTCTTGGGTTCTAGAGATATTCTTAAAAATATCGCAACAGACCAGTGATGACTGGGCAACTTGAACGCGTCAATAACTATATGAATTGTCCGAGGTGTGGAAAACAGGTTCCGGCGGGTGCTGCATTTTGCATGCACTGTGGGGCGCCTATTGCTCCCAGGCCCACGCCCTCGAATAAGACAACAAATATTCCTCGACCGACGCCGAACCCTATGCCGACGGGACCTGTTGCCACGGCAATGCCAGCCGGGCCTTCCTTAGCCGGCGACTTCCAGCAACAAAAGCGACGAACGACGATGATCGCAATCGTCATCGGTTGTATCGCAGCGCTTTTTGCGGGCGGGCTTGCTCTCCGATCAATGGGAATTCTCGGTCAAAACGGTAACAGACCCGGCGATTCAAGTCTCACCGCTCAAGGGAAGTTACCGGATGACGGCTCGCTCTTAGCTACCGGTAAGCGACCAGATGGGGTGCTGATGGCGCCCGGAAATCGGCAAGGCGCTCAACTTGGCGCCAATGCGGTTGCACCTATCGACATGCCTGACGATATATACAAGTGGCTGGAACATCTGCGCAAAACGGAAGAAAAGCGACTCGATATCACGATGGGGCAGCTCACTACCGCCTATACCGAAAAAGAAAAATCTCAACTTGCAGGCGGTGTTGACGCCCTAAAAGATTTGCTGAACGGCATCGATGATCCGAATTCAGAGCTTCATTCGCCAACCGAAAAATTAGCAGGAGTCTTGAAGAAGATGCACGACGACACGATGGATCTTCTCGCATTCTTCAACTCGTATCCCCCGCCACCCGAGTGCGTTCCCATTCGCGATGCGTATGCTCAATCGCTCAATGAAACCGCAGCTCAAATGGGTGATATCGCTGACCATTTGGCCACCGGCGATGTTGAGAAGTTGATGAAGATGGAAGGGAAGAGTGCTCAAGGTATCGACTCAGCGGGCGCAAAGACTGACCGATTAGTCGGAGAGATCTGCGACAAGTATAACAAGCGACGTTGGTTTACGATCGCATCTGACATCAAATCGAGTCCAATATTCGGCTCTGGGTTCTAAGATCTTGGCTGTAGATCCAACTTTTCAGGCCCTGCGTGAAGTTGCCGACCGGCGCTTGAACGAACTGACAATCCAGTTTCCTCTCGGTTACCAGCCCCAACTGGTTTGGAAGGGATACCGCGTCACTGCCGGCATGGCTTACTTCCGAAAGGGTGTCATTGGGTTGTCCTTTAATGTCCTCAAAGATGAGACTCACGTGCTAGATACCCTTGTGCATGAGTACGCTCACCTTCTAGCGGTTGCTCGATACGGCGTCAAAGCCGCTGGGCACGGAGAGCCGTGGCGCCAGGCAATGCGAGACCTTGGGCAAGAACCTAAGGTGCGACACAACTATCCTGTTGAACGGAACATTCCCCGACAACGGGTGACTTACCTGTGCGTAAAGTGCGGCCGATCGATCTTTCGGGCTCGTCGGCTTCCTCGTCGTAAACGTTATATTCACGTAAATTGCGGCGGTGACCTAAAGCTAGCAAAAGTCGAAAGGGTAACTCCAGACCTTGCCGACGCGTAGACTAGACATCGCCCCGAAAGCACGAGATTTCGGATGAAATAAGAACCCATGTGGATCTCAACCGCCGAACACAGCAAACAGATTGATAAGCGCGCAAGCGAGGAATTTGGCGTCCCAGCAAAAGTTCTGATGGAACGAGCTGGTTTGGCAGTCTTCGATGCGGTTAAAGACTTACTGCCCCAAGGCGGGAGGATTACTGTCTTCTGCGGGAAGGGCAACAATGGTGGTGATGGTTTTGTCGTTGCCCGCTTGGCAGTAGATCATCAATTTAAAGTGGATTGTTTGGTCGCGGCGGAGGAGGATGCCTTGACCCCTGAAGCCCACGAGCAAATGCGAATTGCGCGTGCTCAGGGTGTTCAGCCAATCTTCTACTCGGACGCGCGATGGATGAGGAAAGCCGAAGGACTGGGTTGTCGCGACCTCATCGTGGACGCTTTGCTCGGAACAGGGGCAAGATGCGAGGTTAAGGGGCCGATCCTGGAATCGATCCGACTCATCAATCGAAGTGGTGTGCCGGTAGTTGCCGTCGATGTCCCGAGTGGAATTTGCTGCAACACGGGTGAAGAACTCGGAGAGAGCGTATGGGCGCTTCGCACAGTGACTTTCGGGTTACCTAAGCGATTTCTTTTTGAAGGTCTCGGACTAGAACATGCCGGCTACTGGACCGTTTCTGAGATTGGAATTCCCAACTCTCTCCTTAATGAGCCTACCGAAGCTCGTTTGGTGGACTGCGAATGGGTTTCGAATCTCCTGCCGGAGCGCTTACGAGATTGCCACAAGGGTGATAACGGTAGCGTACTGATTGTCGCAGGAAGCCGTAGCATGCGCGGGGCCGCCGCACTTGCAGCCAAAGCGGCAGTCAGAAGTGGCGCGGGTCTCGTTACCGTCGCTGGCATCCCAGATGTGATGGACAGCGTCTCTGCGATCGTGCCCGAAGTTGTTTTACTGCCGCTGCCAGAAATTGATGGCGTGATTGCTCCTGAAGCGGCTGAGATTATCCTGAGTCAACAAAATAAGTATCACAGCGCCCTTTTTGGCCCAGGCATGACTCATGAACTTCCGGTGCTTGACTTCTTATCAGCAGTTTGGAAAGGTTGGACCCGTCCGTGCCTGATAGATGCAGACGCCCTGAATGCGGTGAGCAAAGGAATCAAACTTCCCGAAGCAGAATGTGTTTTGACCCCTCATCCGGGCGAAATGAGCCGACTGCTCCATTGCTCGATCGCTGAAATTCAGGCTGATCGGTTCCGAACAGTGACCCAAGCGGTTGAAGAGCTCCGTTGCTGTGTCTTATTGAAGGGGCCTTATACGATAGTAGGCGAACCAGGCCAGCCCATGATCGTGAATTGCACCGGAAATCCTGGCCTTGCCTCGGCGGGAATGGGTGACGTTTTGGGCGGAGTGATCGCAACCTTGCTCGCTCAAGATTTGCCGACTTATTTTGCTGCTAGTTGCGGAATGTATTGGCACGGCATGTCGGGAGACCTTTGTGCCGACGAAATTGGACCAATTGGCTACAGTGCGAGCGATGTTGCAGACAAGCTTGCCAAAGCTCGTTGTAGAATTGTTTCAACGTGTCACCGAAAATAGTTTTATGCACTCTATTTTGTGCCGCTGCCTCTTGGGCTAGCGCGCAAAGTGTCAACCTAGGCTTCGCAGACGACGGCGATCGACAAATCTGGATTGCGTCGGCACTACCCAGTCATGCCCCTGGTGATACGGAAGGGGTTCGGACCCTTAAGTCGGATGCAACCATTCAGACCAAGGATGCCAAGTCGACGGACATGGTTTTCGTGTGGGACCGTAAGTCGGGAAACATCGCAGCCAAATCGGTCAAGGATGCTTCCACCGGAATATGGGAAGTCAAGCCAACCGATTATCAGTTAGTAGCTCAAGTATCGGTAAACGTTTTGCACAACGGCAAGCCCGTGGCGGCCGCTACCGTCGACCTCGACGATAGCAAGCACAAAGCTACCGAGCTTTTGGACCCATCTTCTAAAGGAACCGTATCGTTCTTTGGCATCAAATCTGGTTCTGTGAAAGTTTCGGTTCATTACAAGGTGGCTGGAAAGGAAGCTCCTGCAATTACTCAGCTCATCGAAGTGGCGCTAACCCGGACGGATCCGATTCCAGTCGCAAAGATTGCCATCGCCGAGGCAGTCGATACCGTTGACGGTACCGCCCCCGCCGCGCCTCAAGGTACGGAATCAAATGCGGCTCCGGCAACCGGAAGTAAACCTGCCGCAGAAAAACCAGCTGCCAGTGAAGGGATTGGAAGCTTCTTCGCGAAGATCATCATCTACCTATTGGTGCTGGGTGGAATGGGATTTGCCCTGTATTACGCGATGATATTTGTCAAGAAGAACCCAGACTCGGTCGGTTCGAAATTGGAACAACTTGGAGTCCAAATTCCAAAACCGGGAGACGATCCGCTCGCCGATCCGAGTCAGATGCCAGCACCTGCTAGGCCGACTCCGATGCCCGTTCAGAAAATCATCTTGGACGATGCTGCTCCGGATCCAATCCAACCCATCGCGAGTAGTCCTGTTTATTCGGCCATTGTCGACCCGCGTTTGGTTTCGGAAACCGGAGACGTAATGCCAGTGCCGGAAGGTGAACTCATCGTTGGTCGAGAGATTGGCCTTGGCTTGAGCCTAGTTGGAGAGAGCACTGTTTCACGAAAACATGCTCAACTATTGCGAAATGGCAACCAAGTTATCGTAAAGGACTTCGGAAGCACGAACGGTACGTTCGTAAATGGAGTCCAACTACAAGGCGAAAAGCAGTTGCAGAGTGGGGACACTGTCCAATTTGGCTCCGTACGTTTCCGCTTTGAAGGTTAATTACGATGGGTACCGTCATGCTGAAGTTCCTGGCCGGTGGAGTCGCCGGCCTCTTGGCCTGGATGCTTATGGAGCCATCCGCGCCTAAGGTCCTGGCTACTCACGAGTGGCAGACATGGGAAGGAGTCTTCATTCTCGTTTTGGGCTCTTTGATTGGGCTCGCAGTTGGAGGACTTGAGGGCTACACCCGAGGCGGCAAGATTCATACATTGCGGGGACTGGGTCTCGGCCTCATCCTCGGAGCCGTTGGTGCAACTCTAGGATCATCGATTGGTTCTTCAGTGGTTGCTTCCACGTTCGGATCGGACGTGTTCTTTAACGGCAATGTGGCAGCGAGAATCCCCGCACGAATTGTCGCGATCGTCCCGATTGGAATGTTCCTAGGAGCCGCCATCGGTGGTAGCTCTCTGACGTTCAAGCGAGCGCTCCAAGGGTTTATCGGAGGAGGACTGGGCGGCGCGATCGCAGGTGCCTCGTTCGATGTGATTAGCACCGTTCTCGGTCAAGCCATTTTGAGTGCCCGAGGCGAACACTCGGGAGAAGTCGGAACTCCGGCAAGAGCGTTGACCGCCGTCTTGTTAGGTTCGATGATAGGGTTGTTCATCGGACTGGTTGAACGATTTGCCCGAAGTGCCTGGCTCCGACTCAATCTTGGTCGGAACGAAGGGAAAGAGTGGTCGATTGATGGAGCTCGTACCTTCATCGGTCGAAGTGAGTCGGCAAATGTGCCTCTTTTCGGAGATCCAAATATCGCGCCCATTCACGCTTCCATCGATCGTCATGGAAATCAGTACGTCCTAAACGATGGTGGATCCCCTCTTGGCACCTACGTCAACGGTCAGCGAGTCGCCCAAGTTGTTTTGCAAAGCGGTTCCCAAATTCAAATCGGGGGATTTGTGCTGCAGTTCCTCCTGAAAGGTTCTGCGGCTCCCCAACGGGCACCTGAAGCTTATGTCGGACAGTCTTACCCGCTCGGAGGTGGGCATCCAGGCGCGATGCCAGCTCATCCTCAGCCGATGCATCAGCCCCAAACGGTTCCGTTCGCTCAACCAACGGCAGCTCAGCCGGTACCTTTTGCGCAACCAACCAGTCAACCAACTCAAGTGATTTCGCCCGCGGCTTCAATGCCTACGATGGCCTACGGCGCACCCGCTCAGCCAATGCCGACCGGCTTCACTTTGGTGGCCCTGGATGGTCCGCTCCTCGGACAACGATTTTCAGTTGCAGGCCAAATGGACGTGGGACGAGAATGTCCCGCCATTCCAATGTCATTTGATACCGCCGCCTCACGAAGGCACGCCGTGTTAGCTCCCGCGTTTAATGGTGTCAACGTTATGGACCCAGGTAGCACGAACGGAACTTTTTTGAATGGTCAGCGCGTCTCCCAAGCGGTGGCTTCACCAGGTGATATGCTTAAGATCGGCTCAACAACGTTTCGTGTTGAGGCTGCTTAAATTAGTTTTTTAAAACGAACAGGCAAAGATGGATCAAACCCAAAGAATCGACCCTAACCGAACAATGCTGACGGGAGCACCCGGTCTGCATGACCCTTTGAAGACTCAGGCCATGGGAGCCTTTGATCCATTGAAGACCACTGCGATGGCACCCATGCTTGATAACGGCAAGGGGCTTTCTGCCGAAGTCATTCCGGGCCGCGAAGCAACCATGGCAAACGGACCTGCTCGCGAGCAATTCCTCGTCGAGTTTACGGGAGCGGGAATGCCCTTGATGGGTGGAGTAGGCGGAGGAATGGGGGGAAGTACCCGGACACCTCTTAACCTATGCTTGGTAATTGACCGTTCGGGTTCGATGGAAGGACCACCACTCGATTACGTCAAGCAGGCGTGCGGCTTTGTTGTAGACATGCTGGGGCCTAACGATGTACTGAGTATTGTCACCTTTGAGGAGACGGTTGATGTCCTCATGCCTCCTCAGCGGGTGACTAATAAACAACCCATCAAAGACGGTATTCAGCGTCTGATGCCGGGCAATACGACCAACCTATATGACGGCTTAGCCCTTGCTGCTCAACAAGTTGGGGGAATCACCGATCCGGGCCGCGCAACTCGTCTCGTTGTTTTGACGGACGGAGATCCTACCGCTGGAATCAAGGATTTTTCGGCTCTCGTTGCGCACGCTGGCGAGATCAAGCAGCGGGGAATCACCTGTACCTTCTTAGGATTTGGACCCGACTACAACGAAGAGCTTCTCGCGTCGATGGCCAAGCGGGCCGGTGGTAACTACTACTACATTCCTCGCCCCGAACTCATTCCAGAGGTCTTCCGCCTTGAGCTTGATAAGTTGATGACGAGCGTCGCCCGCAACCTCAAGTTAGAAATGAAGATTGCCCGGTGGGTCACGCTACGCTCTCCTCAGGCGTCACCCAATGGAGAAGTGAGCCTTCCGCTCGCCGATCTTGAACGCGGAGCGAGCATCCAGCAGGTCTTTGATTTTGAATTTACGAACCATCCCTTGGGGCACTACCGAGTTGCTCACGGCAAGCTGACCTACGATGATCTGGTCAGCGGTAAGAACGAGATCATTGACATCGATTTTGTCATTGAGTTCACGGCAGACTCGGCACGCTATTCGGTCGCTCAGAGCCCAAGAGTTCAAGGTGCTGCTCAGGTGGCGCTGGCATCGAAGGCAGTGGAGAAAACCATTTTGGGTATGAAGACCGGAATGCTGACCCAGATGGGGGCCATCCAAGAGCTGCAAAAGACCCAAATGCTCCTTGTACAAGAGGGAAGAACCATGGAAGCTCAAGAAGTAACCATGGCCCTGAGAGCCATCCAAAGTGGAGACAAGGGCCAAGCCGAAAAGACGCTTATGGGCACAATGGTCCATCTGGATCAAGGCAAAAAGCAGCAGTAACGCACGCAAAATTGCGAGTTCCCTAACAACCTCTTAAAAAGGGCTTGGCGATTTTCGCAATCTCAAGATATGATATACGGATATATCGATGAACTGATATACGGATTCTCATGGCAACCACCATTCGCGACGTAGCGGAAGCAGCCGGTGTTTCGGCAATGGCAGTATCTAAGGTCTTACACGGTAAGGGCGCGAATGTTCGCGTCGGAGCCGAGACGGCAGAGACGATACGTCGGGTGGCAAATGAGCTCCATTATCAGCCAAATCGATTGGCACGCAGTTTTCGACAGCAGAAAACTCACACGATTGGCCTAGTGTTCTCGCACTTTGGTCGAATTGGTGAGTTGGATGGCTACTTTGCGGCCTTTCTTAACGGCGTCATGAGCGCCACATTCCAATCCGAATATGGATTGACGATTTGCCCGAAATTGGTCAAGTTGTCCGCGAATGGGGTTATCAACGACGGCCGGTTCGACGGGTTGCTTTGGTGTAAGCCAGATTATTCTGTTCAGAGCGCTGAATCGATTGAGCGGTCTGAAATTCCTATTGTCATGATGCACGCCCCTGCAAATCAGGGTCCAAATGTTCCGCGGTTCTGCTGCGATAACGACTTGGGTCTGAAATTAGCAGTCGAGCATTTGGTCGAACTTGGGCATAAGCGGATTGGATTTGTCATGGACGAATTCAATCGGTCAACTGCTGAAGGTCGAGCTCGTATTGCTGGTTATCGAACAGCAGTAGCAGAAAGCCACCTAGAATCCTTTGACGGCGATGTTCTGTTTTGGGACATCGATCGATCGAAATTGGATCAGATGATGACGAAGGAACAGCGACCTACCGCCCTGATCGTATTTAGCGAAAGGCAAGCGGTTTCTATCTTAAGAGAGGCGGAAGCGTTGGGGATTTCGGTTCCCGAAGACCTTTCAGTCGTTGGGTTTGACTCAACTGCTTTCTGTGATACGACTCGACCTCGCTTAACGGCTATAAGTCAGCCGATCGAACAGATGGCGTATGACGCCACAAACGTGTTGATTTCCAACATAGAGGGGAATCCATCCCCATCACGTTCATTCATATATCCGTGTGGTCTCGACATTCGAGAGTCTACGGCCCGTCCCCGCATCTCGGTGTTGAGGTGAATTCATTATGCAACGAAAAGCATTTACATTAATTGAGTTATTGGTAGTTATCGCCATCATCGCGATTTTGGCCGCGATCCTATTCCCTGTCTTTGCGCAAGCAAAGCTTGCTGCAAAGAAGACTTCTGCGTTGAGTAACGTCAAGCAGGTCGGTCTTGGCATCATGATGTACAACAATGACAACGATGGCGAATACGACATCGGATGCCCTAACCAGTGGTGGTACCCAGGTAGCGCAACTCAGCCTGGCGGCGCTTGGTCTTGGGACATTGCTCCTTACCTAAAGAACGCTGGCATTTTGACGGAGTCTACTGATACTCCTGGCAAGCAGTCTTGGCAGACTTGGTTTGGTAGCAATACGGTTGAAGTGAGCTTTGCTTCCAATGGTTATATGGCTTGGAACAACGCCGACTCTCATTGGGACGTCTTCGGCTTGATGGGTATGAACCAGGGTGCGACAGCATCGGGTGGCCCAGGTTGGATGGGTGTTGACCGCCGCAACGAGAGCGACTGCACTCAGCCAGCTGCGACCGTTCTCCTTGCCAACCGCAAGGGTGGCGATGATATCTTCGGCCAAGGCGACATGGTCTCGGGTGTTTCTTGGTGGGATTACAGCGGCGCTGGTTTGATTCCCAACGGTAAGGCAGCAAATAACAGCACAACTGCTTATAATGCTCCTCATGGCAACTTCGGTGGCTCATGGTTGGTTAACGCAGACGTCCGCAATGGTGCCATCAGCACGAACTTTGCTGGTCAAGCTCCAATCGTGTTTGCCGACGGCCATGCCAAGTCGATGAATCCGATTCAAACGAA
>CAIUHP010000067.1 GCA_903899015.1 uncultured Armatimonadota bacterium
ACTTCCTAGAGTTCTACAACAAACGTCGTCCTCACTCGGCACTTGGAGGAATCTCTCCCGCGACTTACAAAGCAAATCTAGTTAAAATGGAGGCAGAGGCACTAACACTCTAGGTGGGTCAACATCCGGGGACCGGTCAGAGTCACCTCTTCATATCTACCCAAACGGTCATTGGAACTTGAAAGGCCCCATGTCATCGTTCCCGTTAAGAATCTGGCAATTGGCCGTGCTGACAACTAACTGCAAAGGTCGCAAGAAAATCGGACTCGGAATAAGGAGGTTGTGGGATACTCTCTCGTCACGTGCTGACCTTCGATGCCATTATTCCTGCCGGTGGGGTGATCGATCCTGAGTTTGCTACTCAGGTAGGAACCCACAACAAAGCGCTCATTCGATTTGACGACAAAACAATTCTCGAGCGCACGATCGATTCTCTTCGAGGTACCGGGCGAGTCGGACGAGTGGTGCTCGCGGGATCTGATGAAGTTCGTGCAAGCGAAGCATCGAAAGCGGCCGACATTGTCGTCCCCTCTGGACACAGCGGACCCTCCAGTATTCTCAACGGTTTAAAAACACTTCTGGAGCAACCCAACCCTCCTCAAAAAGTGGTCGTCGTTACTTCCGATCTGCCCTTTCTAACTTCAAAACTGCTAACGGACTTCATCGACTCATGCCCAAAGGACGTCGACCTTTGCTTGCCACTCATCACGAAAAGTGAGTATCAGGCCCGATTCCCCCATTCGTCTTCCACATTCATTTCCATGAAAGACGACACTTGGACGGCTGGAAACGTGTATTTGATTGACGTGCAAGCGCTTCAGAAATCCATGCCGCACCTAGAGCAGATCTTCCTCGTGCGTAAAAGCAAAGTTGGCATGGCCAAGCTACTTGGACCTGTTTTCCTCTATAAGTTTTTGCGGAAGCAACTGACTGTTCCGATGGTTGAAGCAAAGCTTAAGCAAATTCTTAATTGCACCGGTGCTCCGGTCCTCAACTGTGCGCCAGAACTCGCATACGACATTGATGCAAAGGACGATTATGAATACGCTATGAAGTTCATCGGAGGTCAATTCCATGCCCAGCAGTAACGACACCGTTCACGACGATGATCTCGCACTTCCTTCGGTCCCGTCGCCTTATGCTGGAAAGCCACTGATGGCGAGCGACCACTTTAAGATCAGCGCCTACTGGTTTGCTACCAACTTCCTTTGGGGAGCACTCTTGGTGATCATGCTGCCCGGTGAGATCAAGTCGATGATCCCGAAGGACCGCATCACCGCCTTAGGATTGTTAACCGGCTTGGGTGCCTTTGCTGCCCTCGTGGTACCCCTGATTGTCGGAGCGCTCAGCGATCGATGCGCTTCACCTTGGGGGCGTCGAAGACCTTATATCGCGACCGGAGTCGTTGTTAACCTCGTTGGTCTGACGATGATGTGTGTTGCGAATTTGATTTCCAAACCGATGGAAGCTTCTGGGAGTACCAGCTACCTCGGGACAGTTCTCTTCTTCTTTACTCACCCAACGTTCATTCTCTTTACCTTTGGTTACCTCACCGTAAACCTTGGCAACAATATCGCGTCTGCCGCGTACAGTGGCGTTATCCCGGATTTAGTTGAGCAGCAACATCGAGGGTTAGCCAGCGGCTACATGGCACTCATGTCTCAACTCGGAACCCTGTTCGGGGCGGTTGGATGTGGCCTACTACTCGGAAAACAGCCCGAAGTTGTTAAGTATGCGGTTGTTGGAATCGCTCTCATCGGAATCGCTCTGATCACCCTGCTAGGAATCAAAGAGACGCCACTCAGTTCCAAACCGGAGAAAATTCACTGGCCCAGCTACATCAAGAGCCTTTGGATTAGCCCGAAGCGATATCCCGATTTTGCTTGGGTATGGATTACGCGGGCCCTTGTCATGCTCGGGTTCTATTCGGTCCTTCCCTTCCTGAACTATTACTTTATCGACGTCATCGGAATCGAAAAACCAGAACTGCCGGTAGCTGAGCTAACTGGACTCATGCTGATCACGTCATCGATCAGTGGCATTTATGGCGGAGTCCTTTCCGACAAGATTGGTCGAAAGCGTGTGGTTTATATCGCGAATGTCGCGATCGCATTGATCTCCATTTCCTTCATTTTCTGTCGCACCATTCCCCAAGTATTAGTCGCTGGAATGATATTCGGACTAGGATTTGGCGCCTACACCAGCGTGGACTGGGCGCTCGGCACAGATGTCCTTCCCAGCAAAAAGAATGCCGGTAAGGAAATGGCGGTTTGGCATATTGCCATGACTCTTCCCCAAGCGATCGCGGCGCCATTTGCTGGTGAGCTCATAAGTTGGTTTGGCAAAACAAAGGGACCCGACCCCGAAATTGTCCACTACACCATTCCCGGTTACAGTGCGGTGTTTGTCCTCTGTGCAGTCTGCTTTAGCCTGGGCGCTTACTTCCTTCGCAACGTCCGCAGCGTTCGATAAGTAGCAAGCGAGTCTGAGACTTGATGAGCTCCGGAAGTGCATGGCAATTCCGGAGTCAACATGAAAGGTGCACCTAACGAATGTTAAAGTACTTCGCGTCCGGGTGGTGAACGAGAATCGCACTCGTTGACTGTTCAGGAATCAACATAAATTCTTCGCTTAGCTCAATTCCGATATCCTGAGGCTGAAGAAGCTCGAATAGCTTGGCTTGATCCTCTAAGTTCGGACACGCCGGATATCCAAAGCTATATCGGGCGCCGTGATATTTAGCACTGAACAGCAGTCGCATCTCTTCCGGCTCTTGGTCCGCAATGCCAAGTTCCATACGCATCTGACGGTGCCAATACTCGGCAAGCCCTTCTGCTGTTTCCACGCTCATGCCGTGAACAAATAGATAGTCTTGAAAGTCTCCGCTTGCAAAAAGCTTCTTCTCCAAAAGCGTTGCGTCCGAGCCTACGGTAACGATTTGGAACCCAACCGTATCGGTTGCCTTCCCCTCGCCCGGATGAAAGAAGTCGGAGATACATTGTCTTCGCCCATCTCTCTGACGTGGGAAATTGAATCGCAACCACTCGGTTGTGAGATCTTCCCGATAGATAATCAATTCATTGCCAGAGCTAGAACACGGGAAATATCCCCACTTCACCTTCGGCTTCAGAACCGAAGCTAACTCTCGCTTAAGTCGTTCATAAATCGGCCCGGCATTGGCATCCAACCAATTGCTAAATTCAGCGTTCCCCATTCCTTCTGGGCGCCGAAATTGCCATTGGCCACGAAACAGGGCGATGGGATTGATATATTTGTAAACTTCAAAGATATCGAACTTCGTATGCCGTTTCGCTCCGTAGAACGGTAATTTTGGAGGTTGTTCGACGGGCACGAAATCACTTTTGACTCCCGTAAAAGTATAAAGTTCTGGATCAAGTTCGTCCGTGCGGTGACTCTTGACTCGTACCTGGTCATAGATCTCGTCGTCTTCACGATCGAGAACTGCCACCGTTCCAAGTTTGGGGCTCGCATCTACGTTTGCCCCATCTTCGCCAGTGAGTTCACTCATTAGTCGAAGTCCCTCAAATGCATCTTGGGCATAAAATACTTTGCCTTCGTAGATAGCACGAAGATCTTGTTCGACATAGGCACGTGTTAACGCCGCACCGCCAAGAATCACAGGGTATTCGCTTAATCCGCGACTATTCAGCTCAAGCAGGTTATCGCGCATGATCAACGTGCTCTTTACGAGAAGCCCACTAAGACCGATGACCTGGCACTTTGATTCCGCCGCCTTATCAAGAATGCTATTGATCGGCTGTTTGATTCCGATGTTGACAACCCGGTATCCATTGTTCGACAGAATGATGTCGACTAGATTCTTGCCGATATCGTGAACATCGCCCGCCACCGTCGCCAATAGAATCGAACCTTTTTCAGATCCCTCGACTTTCTCCATGAGGGGCTCAAGGTACCGAACAGCTGTCTTCATCACTTCCGCACTTTGAAGCACAAATGGAAGCTGCATTTTGCCAGAGCCGAACAGTTCTCCAACCGTTTTCATTCCGTCTAGCAAGACATCATTGATGATTTGCAACGGCGTGTAACTTTCCAACGCCTCACTGAGATCGGGTTCAAGATTCTTCTTGATTCCCTCAATGATGTGCTTCTTAAGCTTATCTTCGACACTCAGTCCCTCAAACGGATTGGTCGACGTCGATGCCGCCTTCACGTTCTCAAACCGAGCCATTAGTTCGATCAGGGGGTCGTAGCTACAGACCAACTCCTGCTCTTTAGGTTCCTCAGGCACACGTTATGATACCGGTCTTCACGTAAGCGGAAACTGATGACAGCACATGTCTCGAACCAATTACCGGTAAGCTTCGTTCCTGCCCCACTGTTCAAAAGAATATGTGGCAAACAAGTCGAAGTTCCTTCGACAAGGAAAGTCCATGGATTATCAATTTAAAACCGCTTCGTTCATCGTTCGAGGCGTCCGCAACGGAGCCCCCATGGATGAAGTTGATCAGTTGATCAACAAACAAGTTGAGAACGGATGGGAATTTGTCCAGTTATCATCTGGGGCAACTGCCACCGCGGTAGTGGTCATCGTTGTCTTCCGGAAGCCAAAGTCCGAGATCGATGTGGCGGAAGAAGCGTCGGAAACCCTCCCTTCCGCCAAAGACATCGATTTAGCAATGGAACTTGTTACAAACGAAGTACCGAGTTCCTAACCGATTCCATGTTTTGCGGCATGCTCCATCGCAGCCGCAAAACGATCCACTTCCCCAACGGTCGAGTAGACATTGGGTGTCACACGGATACCTGCAAAATCGTCCGCCGTAATTCCGACAACGTAGATTCCATGCTTCGTTAGCAGCCAAGAACCAAGATCTCCCGGTTTGATTCCTTCAATTTCAACCGTAGTAATCGCGCATGAGAATTCCGGATCCAAATTGGTGTGGAACTTGACCTTTGGATTCTCGGCAATTCGTTCTGTCCATCGCTTACGTAGATATCGGAATCGTGCTGCCTTACGTTCGATGCCAATCATTTCATGGAAAGTTATGGCCTCTCCAATTGCATTGTGGTTTGCAGCCGGATGAGTTCCGATTTCTTCGAATTTGCGAATGTCTTTTGTCTGGGTCTCTGCCGCAGCCATCATGGGCCACAACCCTTCAATCTTTTGCTTGTTAACGTGGAGCATTCCCGTCCCCATGGGAGCCATCAACCATTTATGCAGTGAAGTTCCGTAGTAGTCGCAAGCTAGATCTTTGTGCGTAAACGGAAACTGGCAGAAGGCGTGAGCACCATCCACAATCACGGGAATACCGTGCTTTCGCCCAAGCTCGCAAACATCTTTAACCGGGAAGATCATGCCGTTCTTGAACGACACTTGGGATACCAGCATTAACTTGGTCTTGTCTGTGATTCCCGCCTCGAAAGCGGCGACAAGTTCATGTTTCGATTTGGGTACATGCGGAGGCTTGACTTGAACGAGTTTGATCCCGTCTCTTCTTTCCCGCTGTTGAATAGTCGTGATCATTCGCGGATAGTCAAGGTTTGTCGTTAAGACTTCGTCGCCCGGCTTAAGGTCATGACCAAGCAAACAGATTTCTAATGATTCGCTTGCATTTCGAGTAAGCGCAATCTCTTCAGCATCGCATCCAAAAGTTTGAGCTAAGCGGCGTCGAACGCTTTCAACTTCTGGCTCAAGTTGCTGCCACATGTAGTAGCTAGGAGCCTTGTTTGCATAGTCGATTTGGCGTTTCAACGTCTCCTCAACAATCCGAGGAGCGGGTGAGCATCCGCCGTTGTTGAAATTGACTACGTTGCGATCCAGATCGAACGCTTGTTGAATTTGAGCCCAAAAATCTTCATCTTGAGCAGCCAAAGAAGGATTGCGCTCCGCACTTGCAATTAGTTTTTCGACAATGGAAAGAGTCTCGTTTCGAAACGCAGCACAGCACACGCCAGACCAAATCAGTTCGCGTCGGGAAATCACATCCTCATATTCGTTAAGAGTGTGTGATTTCCTTCACAAAAGATCTCAGATGAGATTATTTTCTTGCTGCGTCGCGAATTCCGATCAAATCCTTCATGACATGGCCAAGATTTCCGCTCCACGACTTCGTACCTAGCGCGTCATGAAGGTCGGAGTAGAGTGCGAAGAGCTCCGCATAAGTGGCAACCGCTTCAGGATTCGGTTCATAAATTCGATCCTTGATGCCTGTCATCGCTTGCTGGGCTTCACCCACCGAAGCATGCGCTCCTCCGACTACCGAACCGAATATGGCGGAACCCAAAGCACATGTCTGAGCCGAGCGGGAAACCTTCATCGGTCGATTGCAGACATCGGCATAGATTTGCATGACAAACGGATTCTTTTCCGCGATGCCACCGCAATTCACCACTTCGTCAACCTTCACCCCGTATTCCTCAAGCCGATTAATGATCTTCAGAGCACCGAAAGCAGTGGCTTCAACGAGCGCACGATAGATCTCGGCCGGAGTCGTGTGGAGGGTAAGGCCAATGATCGCGCCCGTTAAGAGTGGATCCACTAGAATCGTTCGATTTCCATTCTCCCAATCAAGGGCGATCAATCCCGATTCACCAGCTTTTTGCTTAGAAGCTTCTTCCGTTAGGGCCTCGTGTCCTGCGGTTCCCAGTTCTGAAACAAACCAGTTGAAGATATCGCCGACCGCCGACTGTCCTGCCTCCAAACCGTACATGCCAGGAATCACCGAGCCCTTCACGATTCCACACAGCCCGGGAACATCGGCCAGAGGCTCATCTAATGGGTGCACCATGCAATCGCAAGTGCTGGTGCCAATAATCTTGACCAAGGTGCCCTTCTTCGCACCCGAAGCGACCGCACCAAAATGCGCATCAAAAGCACCGACCGCAACCGGGAGTCCGATTGGTAGCCCTGCTCTCTCGGCAACTTCTTGGGATAAATACCCAGCCGCCTGATCGCTCGGAACGGCCTCGGAATAAAGTCGAGTCCGAAGATCGACAAGTCGAGGATCGAGGGTTGCTAAGAACTCAGCGGAGGGTAATCCGCCCCATTCATCGGAATACATCGCTTTATGCCCAGCTGCGCAGACACCTCGTTTCAGAGTCAGTGGATCGGTATTGCCAGAAAGGAAGGCAGGCACCCAATCAGCGAACTCAACCCAGGAGTAAGCCGCTTCGAAGACCTCGGGAGCTACTCTTGCACAGTGGAGAATCTTTGACCAAAACCACTCCGAAGAGTAGGTACCGCCGCATTTCGCAAGATAGGGCTGATTTTGCTCCCGTGCTTTCTCAGTAATTTCTGCAGCTTCAGCATGGGAAGTATGATCCTTCCAGAGCCAAGTATATGCGGCTAGGTTATCTTTAAACTTAGGATCAAACGAGAGCGGTAATCCTTGCTTATCCACTGGAATTGGGCTTGAGCCAGTCGTATCGACGCCAATGCCTACGACATCATGGGGAGCGATCCCTCTCATTACTTCATTTACAGTGGCAAAAAAACCTTCTACATAGTCGGCAGCATTTTGCCGTGCGAGGTTTGGATCACGATCGTCATAGAGAACCCCGGCATCTCCGGTCGGGTAGTTGTAAACGCTAGAAGCGAGTTCAAAACCGTTCGATACATCGACAAGCAAAGCTCGAACACTGTTCGTGCCGTAATCCACTCCGATCGAATACTTGGACATCGCCCAAAAGCATACATTCCAAAGTAGGAATACTGAGCGCTAATTTGGATTTTGTTCAAGTTTCCCGGATCTCTCACGCTCTCGATCTCGGCGTGTTATTTCAAGGACCTGATGGTCTTCCTCACGAACCTTCTCGGTTCCTGGCCGCACCAAGTATCATCTTCACGTGATTGCAATCGTTCCTGCCGCGGGAAAGGGCACACGGATGAATGCTGTAACAGGAGGCAAAGCCAAGGAGCTGTTGCCACTTGGTTCATCTACCGTGCTCGAAAAGATCTTGATCGAGTCTCGCGACGCTGATGTTAGCGGCGTGGTCGTAGTGAGTTCGCGCACGAAACCCGAAGTCGAGGATGCCATTGAACAGTGGACATGCTCTGAATTTGCCGACCTACCCATCCGAGTAGGTTATCAAGAAGAGCAACGGGGACTGGGGCATGCCGTGGCCGCTGCTCTCGTTGAGGACGACGCCCTTATTCTTCTCGGTGATGTCGTATTCCATGGTGATTCACCGAGTCAAAGAATGGTCAATCTCATCCTAAGAGGGATTGACGGATGCCTCGCAGTAGAGCATGTCGATGAGGACCAGATGCATCTCTATGGAATCGTAGAAATCGATGATTTCTCGGGCGCAGTCCGGCGGGTGCTGGAGAAGCCATCGCACTTGGACACTCATAGCCGATGGGCTGTTGCCGGTCGATTCGCTTTTTCAAAAGCGTTTATGACTCTGCTAAGGGACTACACTGAAGATCCGCAACGTCTCTCCAACCCGACTGAAATTAACTTAACCGAAGTCATCAACCTTGCGATCTCACATGGAATGGATTTCAAAGCGGTAGCACTTCAGCCCGACCAAAAACGAGTTGATTGTGGGAGCGCGAGCGAGTATCAAGCGGCACGGAGACTGAATTGGGACTGACGGTATCCGCTTCTGCTCCCGGTAGATGCGGAATCATTGGCAACCCCACCGACATCTATGGAGGGCGAGTTCTCTCGTGTTCCGTCCCCGCCAGAGCAACCTGCCGACTCACTCTCGGAGAAGGATCGTTGCTTCCCGAGGACCTACGTTTATGGAATGCTGCTCTTGCCCGATATCCGATTGACGAACCGGTCAAAGTGGAGTGGTCGACGGATGTTCCACGATCATCGGGGCTTTCCGGCTCGACCGCTTTGCTTGCTGCGACGATGGCCTGTGTCCTTAAACTACACAATCTCGAGCCAGATCTAACCACTCCCGTTGGCAAAGCCACTTTCACCGAACTCGTTCGCGACATTGAGCGAAACGAAGCGAACATTGTTTGCGGATTCCAAGACGCCTACATGATCGTCCACGGTGGCATGCAATTTATGAATTTCGCAGGAAAGCATCCTGTCAACAAAGGGCCCCATGCCACTCTTCAATCAGTAACTTCCCCGCTTCCATTCCTATTGGTGACAACTGGAGTTGAACGGCTCAGTGGTTCCGTTCACGGACCGATGGCTCAAAGTTGGTTGGCGGGCGAACAGCTGGTTATCGACTCAATGAATGAGATCACCTCATTGGCCGATGCGGGTTTTGAGGCGATCCTCAGGCAAGATTGGCAACGACTTGGTGAGTTGATGGATGAAAATCACCGATTGATCGCTGCTCTCGGCGGGTCAGGCGACGCAATAGATCTCCTCATCGCGAACTGCAAAAAACATGGTGCCATTAGCGCCAAATTAGCAGGCGCAGGCTTAGGAGGAACCGTGATCGCGTTGTTCGAAGATCCTGACCTGCTGGAGAAAAACCTACGCTTGGATGGCTATACGAGATTCATGAAGCCAATTGCGGGCCCTGGCGTTCGATACGAGGAATCTTAGACTTCCAATATCGGAATACAACGGGTAACGTCATCGGTACATGTACGCTAGTCAGCACTTTACACTGTCTGCATTTGCCGACGAAATTAGCCCAGTCTTAGAGACACAAGTCTCTACTCTAGCCCGCCTCAAAGTTCCGGGACTGGACCTAAGAAGCGTCAACGGAGTAAACGTGCTTGATCTGACTCCGGATGACCTTCAGCGAGTACATGATGCTTGCGCAGAGAACGGGCTTCATATCCAAGCCATCGGATCACCGGTTAACAAGGTCGCCTACGAAGTCTTAAATGAGGCCCGAGAATACGATCGCCTCAAGCGCGCCATCCGGGCTGCTCACCTTGTCAACGTCAAACGCATTCGAATCTTCTCACCTATGGTTGCAGATGATCAGCACGATGAATTGGCAAGCAAAGTGATGGATTGGATGCACTCCCAAAAGCGACTCGCAGAAGCGGAGGGCGTGATTCTGATTCACGAAAACGACGACCGCTATTGGGGAGCCCATCCTAAAAACGCAAAGCGCATGATGGAGACACTCGCGGGTGATCATTTCCGCTTTGCATACGACTTTGCCAATACGGTTTTACAGGGCTACCGAACGATGACCGATTGGTTCCCTTGGGTCATTCCCTACATCGACACCCTCCATATCAAAGACGCCATAGAGGCCGACCATCAAGTCGTAAAGGCAGGTGCGGGAGAAGGCCAAATTCTTGAAGGCCTGCAAGCACTCATGACGGCGGGTTGGAAGGGTCCCCTGACGATTGAGCCCCATCTTGCCGCTGCCGGCCCCTTTGGTGGTTTTTCGGGTGCCGAGTTGTTTGAAGTCGCAGTGACCGCACTTCGCGAGGTGGCGGACCAGGCGGGAGTCGTTTTTAATGATTAAGTACGGAGTAATTGGTTGCGGTGCCATACATGGCGTCCACTGTGAAGCGCTTCAAAACATCGAAGGTGCCCACCTTGTGGGTGTTTTTGATATCGTCTACGAACGCGCAGAACAAACCGCCACCAAGTTTGGAGTCACCCCTTTCAAGACTATTCAAGAGCTCTTTGCAGCTGTAGATGCGGTTACCGTGTGCGTGCCGAGCGGACTTCATGCCGAGATCGGCATCCAGGCTGCGCGGGCAGGATTGCATGTCCTGGTTGAAAAACCCATTGACGTCACCCTTGAAAAAGCGACTGCCCTCGTAGAGGCATGTGAAGACGCAGGTGTCAAGTTCGCGACCGTTTCCCAACACCGCTTTTCCGACCAAGTTCGAAAACTCCACGATGCCGCCCAATCCGGAGGGCTCGGAACACTCCTTCAAGGCGATGCCTACATCAAGTGGTACCGAACCCAGGCATATTACGACAGCGGTGATTGGCGCGGAACTTGGAAGCTGGATGGAGGAGGTTGCCTGATCAATCAAGGCGTCCACTACATCGACATGATCCAGTGGATTATGGGAGGAGTCAAATCGGTCCAGGCCCAAGTTCGAACGGCAGCCCATGATATCGAAGTTGAAGATATTGCTAACGCTCTAGTTGAATATAAAAATGGCGCGATCGGCGTTATCCAAGGCTCAACGAGTTTCTATCCAGGACTCGCTGAACGACTAGAAGTTCACGGGCGTCATGGGTCCGTTATCCTCGAAGGCGACAAACCGAAACTCTGGAAGGTCGATCAAGTTGCGGCAAACGAGGGACTTTACGGAGGTGGAGTCCTGATGCAGCCGACTCCGAGTTTGCATCTCCACGATCAAGAAGATATCGTCGCGAACGCAGCAAGTGACCCAACCGCCGTTTGGGGCGAGCAGCATCGACTTCAAATTGAAGACTTTACGAACGCAATTATCAACGACGGCGAGCCTTTCATGACCGACAGAATGGCCCTTGAACCCCTGAAGATCATCATGGCCATTTATGAAAGCAGTCGCCGCGGCGGAGCAAAGGTGGAACTCGCATGAAATTTGGCGTTTGTTGCAGTCTGGCGGACGTTCCTACCGTTCTCAAAGCTGGGTTTGATTATGTTGAATTAGGCGCGAATTCCCTAAGTGATGACGAATCACTCTACCAAGGGCTTCCGACCGAAGTCACCAACCTGTTCTTTCCAGGTTCCGTAAAGCTATTTGGCCCGGATGCGACTCCCTACCTCGATATTGCCCGTGCGAATGTCGATCGAGCGGCAAAGATCGGGGTTCAAACGATGGTTATCGGAAGCGGAGCCTCTCGAAACGCCCCAGATGGGGTCGACCGCGACTGGTGTGAGCGTGAATTTGTGTTGATCGCAGCCGTTGTTGCCAATTACGCAAAGCAGTACGGAATCACTATCGCGCCGGAGTCATTGAACCGGTCAGAAACCAATATCGGGAATGATCTAGGCTGTTTAGCTTTAGCCCTCAAGGATGCAGGAGCCGGATACACCGCAGACTCTTATCATGTTCTTTACGAGTGGCATGAAAATTTCCCCGATGAAGCGTATCCAAGTGCTTCACATTGGGAAGATCAAGTTCCTTTTCTTCCGAGCCACGTTCATATCGCCGACCTTCCCCGCTTTGCTCCCAAACCGGGAGACCCGATGGTCGAAGGCTTCGCTAACCGTCTGTTGAGTCTTGGGTACAACGGACGAATCAGCCTTGAGTACCGCCGCGGCGAGAACTACGAATCCGAACTTGTTACCGCCCTAAGAGACCTCAAAACACTTTTCCAATCCTAAACATCATGCCCCTAGTAGACCTACCCCTTGCCGAGTTAGAACAATATCAAGGCCGCAATCCGCGCCCGGAAGATTTCGATGAATTTTGGGACGCTGGCTTAGCAGAAATGCGCGCCTTAGATCCTAAGGTTGAACTGAAGGAACATTCCCTGGCCCAGTCCTTTGCAGAGTGCTTTGAGCTTCGATTTACGGGAGTCGGTGGGGCTCGAGTCTTTGCAAAACTCCTTCGACCCAAGAATCTTCAAGCTCCCGCGCCAGCCGTCATCGGATTTCACGGTTACAGCATGCATAGCGGCGAATGGGCCGACAAGCTGAACTATGTCGCGAACGGATTTGTCGTGGTCCACATGGATTGTCGGGGACAAGGCGGAAAATCAGAGGACGTTGGCGGCATCGTCGGCACTACCCTTAATGGTCACATTATTCGCGGATTGGACGACAAGCCAGAAAAGATGCTCTATCGTCACATCTTCCTTGACTGCGCCCAACTCGCGGGAATTGTTATGGATATGCCAGAAGTTGACATGTCACGAGTGGGAGTCATGGGTGGTTCTCAAGGCGGTGGATTGACGATTGCATGTGCGGCCCTTGAACCTCGAATCGCTAAAGCAGCTCCGACTTTCCCGTTCCTTTCCGACTACCAGCGAGTATGGGAGATGGACTTAGCTACCAACGCTTACGCTGAGCTTAAGACCTTCTTCCGCAATCACGACCCTCGCCACGAGCGCAAAGCCCAGATCTTCCGCCAACTTGGCTACATCGACATTCAGCATCTTGCTCCTCGAATTCAGGCCGAAGTGATGATGGGAGTTGGATTGATGGACACTATTTGTCCCCCTTCAACCCAGTTCGCGGCTTTCAACAAAATCAACTCGAAGAAACGACATGTCATTTATCCTGACTTCGGCCACGAGGGCCTACCTGGATTCAATGACATGGTTTACGAGTTTATTGGGAGTCTGTAAAACGTCTCTTGGCAAGCTTTGGTACTCCTCATAACCGAGCTTCCGAGCTTGCCTTAGAGATTTACGCGAATGTTCTTGAAGAAGTCCGCGCAGATCGCCTGGTCCAACGAGCTGTCGAACGGGCCGGTGACTACCTCTTTGTCCATGGAAACCACATTGATCTGAGCTCCTTTGACCGAGTTTGGATTGCCGGGGCCGGTAAGGCTTCCGTGACCATGGCTCACGCTCTTGGTGACATCCTGGGTCCTAAACTCGCTGGTGGTTTGGTGATCACGAAATCGGGCTACGGATTTCCGTTACCCGGGATAGAGGTCATCGAGTCAAGCCATCCAATACCGGATGAAACTTCTCTCTTGGCAGGTGAGCGGATGATCCAATTCGGTGAGAGCCTCACTGAAAAGGATCTCGTGATCTTTACTTTATCTGGCGGAGCTTCGGCGCTAATGGAATCCTTAGTGCCTTCAGTCTCTCTCGAAGACCTTCGGGCCACTACCCAAGCATTAATGGCGAACAGTTCCTCCATCAGCCAACTCAATTACGTCCGTTCCAAGCTCTCCCGAATCAAGGGCGGAAAGCTGTCTCAGGTCTTTTTCCCTGCTACTGTTATCGTCCTAGTGCTTTCAGACGTTATTGGAAATGACCTAAGAATCGTAGGGTCAGGACCTTTCTTTACTCCATCTCGAACCGTGCTAAGGTCGCGCTTTACGTCTCCAATTGTGTTTCCACAGGGACTTTTCTCGAAACCAGTCTCTGACCTACGTGAAAACCAGAGCCTGAACTTGTGGAGTGCGTTCCCTGATGTTCAACATTACGTTGTCGGTTCCATCTCAGTCGCCATTCATGCGGCGACCGACGCAGCCCGAGCGGTTGGACTGGGGCCTCTTCCATATGCCGACCCGATGTTGGGAGAAGCCAGAACCATGGCAGGAAAGATATGCCGCCATGCAAGCCAGAGAAACCTGTATCACCAATGCATGATTTTTGGTGGCGAAACAACCGTTACGCTTCACGGCAACGGGATCGGAGGCAGGAGTCAGGAAATGGCGGTCGCGGCCGCCTCTGCAATATCCAAATTGCCAAACACCTGCTTTCTTGCTGCCGGAACCGACGGATCTGATGGACCAACGGACGCGGCGGGCGGAATAGTCGATCCTGACTCCATGAACCGTGCCCGTTCTGCAGGTTTTCGCGTTCCTAAGACCCTAAAAGAAAACGATTCCTATCACTTTCTTGAAGCATGCGACGGATTGATTAAGACTGGACCAACGGGATCAAACGTAAACGATCTCGTCTTGGTGGTCCAAGCAGAAAATTAAGGCAGTAAAAAAAGAGTGATCATTCGTCCCTTTGCGGGGCGAATGATCACATATGCGCTCAACCCTATCTTGGTGGCTCAGAGCCAATTTGTTGATAGTAGGAAGCACTCTGCAACGACTCGTCCGGGAAGTAGTTGTTATACGTAAGTGCGAGAGCAAGAATAAACACCGGATAGCTGAACAGCGCACCAACACCACAGGCACAGAATCCGAGCATCACGACTATACCTAGCAAGAACATGAAGCCAAACATGCTCCATGCCTCACGCTTCAAAGCCTCATAGCTTATCGTGAGAGAGTCAATGACGGAAGCATTCCGGTCGAGTACAAGTAGAGGCACAAACGCCAAGACCCCTAAAGCGTAAAAGCCTGGTATCAGGAAAAGCAAAGTTCCAATTCCCGTGATGATGCTCGCGAGCGTGTAAGCCAAAATAAGTCGCCAACCACCTTTATAGCCGGCGAATAAGTCGGTTGGAGAGACAGCATAACCTCTCACTCGTCGAACCCCCATCATCATGAGTCCGGCTTGAATCGGATAGGTCAACATTCCACCGGCAAAGCTCAAGAGAACCGCTCCAATCAAACCTGCAATCGACAAACCATTCGCGCCACGTGAAGAAACTAGCGAAAGAGAGCCATACATCAATAAGTTATTGAAAATACTGATCACCATATTCACGCCATACGTGACGCCAAACATGATCAGAGTGGCTACAACCCAAGTTCCCATATCGCTATTAACGATCTTCCATGCCTCTCCGATGTAGTCGAAGTAAACCCCTGGTGGTCTCCCCGGGCCATTAGGAACAAAATTTCCCCGTGGGTAATTCGAGAACTCAGAATTTTGATGTGGTGGAGGGGGAAAATCAGACATAGAAAAGAGACTCCTAACAAGAAGACGAAACTCAGCAAAACTTGATTCACGGACTTTGCACTGTTGTGCCAAGCCATTCAAGCCTAATCTTTCCGCACACAACAAAACGGGACCTCGTTGCCGAAGTCCCGTTTTCAGAGTCTAGCTCGTTACCTAAACAATTTTAGCCGTTGATTTGAACCATCTCGAAGGCTTCAACCATGTCACCTTCTTTGAAGTCAGTCCAATCGTCAAAGGTTAGACCACACTCCATACCCAGAGTGACTTCTTTGACGTCGTCCTTGAGGTGCTTGAGGGTGCCGATCTTGCCTTCGTAAACCAAGACGTTAGCCCGTCGAATTCGACATTGTGCGTTTCGCGTGACCTTGCCCTCGGTAACGTAGGATCCTGCGATGATTCCCTTCTTCGAGAACTGGAATCGCACACGAATCTCAACCGTTCCAAGATGCTGTTCTTCGTATTTCGGTTCGAGCATGCCCTTCACAGCCGCTTCGATATCTTCGATCAATTCATAGATGATCGTGTAAGTTCGAATTTCAACTCGGCGTCGCTCGGCTTCTCGCCGCGCACCAGGCTCGGCTTTCACACCGAAACCGATAACGATCGCTTCGGATGCACTAGCCAAGAGAATATCGCTCTCAGTAATCGAGCCTACGCCGCTAAGAATGACTTTCGCTTCGACTTCTTCGTTCTTAACCTTCTCAAGCATGCCCTTAACGGCTTCAACTGAACCTTGAACGTCCGCCTTAATGATCAAGTTGAGATCTTTAAGTTCTTGAGTGTTCAAGCGCTCACGAAGCTGACTAAGTGTCATTCCTCGAGAAGGAGCTTCCAGCGACTTTGCTCGAGAAATCGTAGCCCGCTTCTCGGCAATTTCGCGAGCGGCTCGCTCGTCAACCGCGATTTCAATTCGGTCGCCAGCTTGAGGAACATCGTTCAGACCAAGAATTTCGACCGGTGTCGAAGGTCCAGCTTCGGTCATTCGATTACCTCGATAGTCCGTCATTGCCTTCATCCGACCATAGGTTTGGCCGACAACGATGTTATCCGTGATCTTGAGGGTTCCGCTTTGAACAAGAACCGTTGCAACCGGGCCACGTCCTTTTTCTAGCTTCGCTTCGATAACCGAACCTTCCAAGTTCCCTTTTGGATCAGCGGTTAGCTGAAGCACTTCGGCCTGTAGCAAAATCATTTCCAAGAGGTGCGGAACGCCTTCTCCCGTAATTGCGGAAACCGGACAAATGATCGTGTCACCACCGTATGCTTCCGGAATAACGTTGAACTCTGGGAGCTGCTGCATCACTTTGTCTGGATTTGCATCCGGTCGGTCGATCTTGTTGACCGCTACGATAATGGGAACCTTAGCGTTCTTAGCGTGCTGAATGGCCTCTCGTGTCTGAGGCATGATGCCGTCATCAGCTGCAACGACCAGAATGGCAATATCCGTTACCTGTGCACCACGAGCACGCATGTTTGTAAAGGCAGCGTGACCGGGCGTATCCAAGAACGTGATGGTTCCTTCTGGAAGCGAGACTTGGTAGGCACCAATATGCTGAGTGATTCCACCATGCTCTTTGGCGGCTACATTCGCTTTGCGGATGTAATCCAAAAGTGAAGTCTTGCCATGGTCAACGTGGCCAAGAATGGTAACAACTGGGGGTCTGGTCCGGGCGCCGCCTTTCTTCCCGCCGTTCTGCTTAGGTTGAGCGGGCTTTGGCGCGGGCGCATCTTCAAGTCGAGCGGTATAGCCAAATTGGCTAACCAATTTCTCCACGACATCTGGTTTCAAGGCTGTCGTCAGAGTCGCCATTACCTTCAATTTTGTTAGGAGAGCCTTCTGAACGTCCGCCTGAGGAACACCCAAAGCGTTGGATACGTCGCGCGGAGTTGGATTGGTTTTTAATACGATCTCTTTTGACCCGATGTGATCCGCAAGCGCTTCCTTGATGAGAGCTAAGCTGTCGTTATCAGCTTCAAATGCCATTCCGTCGTGTTCAATACCGAGATCGTTGAGGGCACCATATACCGTCCCCGGTGCAACTTCAAACTCCTTTGCGAGATCCGCGATGTTTACCGTCATATTTGCCTTCTTTACCTCAGTTTGCATATCAATTCATCTTGCAGGACACGCCGGTCCTCACTGGCCACAGGCCCCTTCAGGGCACGCTCTAGCCTTCCCTTCGAAAGCGCTCCATCGATGCATTCCTGCTTCTTACAGATGTAAGCACTGCGCCCATGACCCTTCCACAGCGCGACGCGTCCCTCGAAATCTCGAGCGACGCGCCAAAAGAATCCCTGATCGTTCTTGTTTCTACAAGCGATACACGTTCTTTCCGGCATGTTGGCCAACAATCGTCCAAAGAAGTAGCGACATCGCTACTTCTTACCTTCCGTAGCGGCTTGGCTTTCGCTACGTATGTCGATCTTCCACTCAGTAAGACGTGCGGCCAATCGCACGTTCTGGCCTCCCTTTCCGATCGCAAGTGAAAGTTGGTTATCAGGGACAACCACATAGGCACTGCGCTCGTTTTCGTTCAGCTTGATCGAGTTCACCTTTGCAGGTGAAAGAGCGTCCGTAATGAACGTTCTTGGATCGTCGCTGTAAGGAACGACGTCAATCTTCTCGTCGTACAGCTCGTCTACGATAGCCTGTACTCGTGCTCCTCGCGGGCCAATACAGGCTCCGATCGGATCCACGCGCTCGTCGGACGACTGGACGGCAATCTTACTCCGCTGTCCAGGTTCCCGAGCAACGCTCTTGATAACGACGATTCCCTGAGCGATCTCAGGAACTTCGAGTTCAAAAAGCTTCCGAAGAAGGTTCGGGTGCGTTCGGCTCACGATGACACGAAGTCGTCGTGAACTATCGTCTACTTTATAGACATACACTCTTAGCCGATCATTAGGACGATAAGGTTCGGTTGGAACCTGTTCTCGCCTTGGTAATTCGGCCTCGACCTTATTGACCTGAATGTAAACACTCTGGCCATCCTTTCGGCCGACCACACCGGTAACCACGTCTCCCATCTTTTCATGGAAAACATCGTGAATTCGGCGCGTCTCTGCTTCCCGGAGCTTCTGACTTAATACTTGTTTTGCTGTTTGCGCGGCTATTCGCCCGAATTGGTTCGGATCAACGCCAATCTGAACAAAGTCGCCGATTTCGACGTCGCTTTGCTTCTTTCTGGCATCATCTAGGCTGATCTGATATCGCGGTTCCGTCACAAATGCGACGACTTCTTTGCCTACAGTTGCGCTCAGCGGACTCAGTTTGATCGTTACGGTGACCGAAACGTCATTCTGGATGCCGATGAACTTCTTGTAAGCCACCGCAAGTGACTCCTCCAATTCGTGCTGTAGTTCGTGGAGTGGGATGTCCCTCTCCTGCGCAATTTGGTTGAGTTGCTGCAGAATATCCATCGGTTTTAACCCTTCGTCCGGTACAAAAAAAGGCAGCCTAAGCCACCCTTCGTCCGGTCGCTCTTGATTTGTTATCAGAAGTATAGCACGCGAAACGGGTCTAATTCAGCTATGGTCGCAGTCTTCGTTACAGGTTTAGAGTTCTATGCATTTCATGGCGTCTCCGATGAGGAGCAAGTTATCGGTCATCGTTACCGCATTGATCTTGAACTTCAGGTCTTGGGGTCGGCCAACCTCACAGATGATGTACATGACACTGTTGATTACGGATCCTTGAGTCAATTGGTCCTGAAGATTGGAAACTCACACCAGTATCGAACGGTGGAACGGCTAGGCCAAGTAATTGGCGATGCAATTCTGGCAGAATTCCCACTCGTACAATCCTTGTCAATTTCCGTTGCCAAACCTAATCCGCCAATGCCATTTGTTGCTGAACTCGCTGGTGCCAAACTAATTCTTTCTCGTTCAAGCAATTAGTTGGAAAGGTCTGGGCCTTCCATCTCCTAGTAAACTGTAGTCGTGGAGCAAATCCTTCTTGCTGCGCCTCGTGGTTTTTGTGCAGGTGTAGCCTACGCCATCGAGGTAGTTGACCTAGCCCTGAAAATTCACGGGGCACCTTTGTATGTGAGACATGCCATCGTACACAACGAATGGGTAGTCAAGAGCTTTGAGGCGCGCGGCGTGATCTTTGTAGAAACGATCGAAGAGATTCCGAACGGAATGCCAGTCGTATTCTCCGCTCACGGAGTCTCACCAGAAATTCGATCCCAATCCAAAGCTCGCAACCTGACTATCATCGACGCCACTTGCCCGCTCGTAACGAAAGTCCATAACGAAGCAAAGCACTTTGCCGCAAAGGGCTACTTTATGATTTACATTGGTCATAAGGGCCACGTAGAAGCGGAAGGAACCATGGGAGAAGCGCCCGACCGAATGGTCCTAGTGGAAACCCCAGAAGATGCTCGAAATCTTGAAATTCCCCATTACGACAAGTTGGCGGTACTTACTCAGACAACGCTCAGCGTCGACGAAGTGAGATCGACGATGGAAGTGCTTAAGGAGCGATTCCCTCAAATCCATACTCCGACCAAGGAAGACATTTGCTATGCGACCACGAACCGGCAAAGCGCGATTCGTGAATTGGCAGTAAATTGCGACCTCGTCTTGATCGTAGGCTCGACAACATCTTCTAACTCAAATCGATTGCGGGAGGTAGCCGAATCGCTCGGAACCGAGTCCCACCTACTCTTAACTCCCGATCAGGTTCAACCGCATTGGCGGACGAATTACAAGACCATTGGCATCTCATCGGGGGCATCCACTCCTGAACAGCTAGTTGAAGATGTGATCGGCGCTCTACTCGACGGCCATGCAGAAATTCCCGTGAACGTTCTTGAAACGATCAAGGAAGACGTCAGCTTCAAGCCGCCTCGAGACCTGATTCAACTCGCAATGTCGCGATAGGGCCCATCCCATTTGAGATCCATGTAGATCCCTGTTCTAATGCCTTGCTTCGCGCAAGGTATTAGGACTGTTCGTAAGTTTCAAACGGATCCAGCATCTCGACGTAGTTGTATCGATCCAGGGCCACTCCATTCCAATCAAAGGCATAGAATCGTGGGCCCTTGCGTTTGATCACTCTCTCAACCAGTTGTGAGCGACCTTTCGCGCGCGTGTTTTGAGGTGGGTCAGTCATCGCGGTCACGATATCAAGGTTATCAAGCAATCGCTTGGTGTTGCCCATCTGCTGCCAAGCATGAAAGAGGCTCTTCTCCGGATCGATGTTGTGATATTCGAGATCAACTGAATGAAGTGCATCGTCTTGCCAATCGAGCCCTTCTTCTTCGCGGTATTGATTCACGATACTGAGCTTGGCAACCCAGTCAATTCGGTCCCCCATCGCGAGTGGATCTTTTGCCAATCCGTCGAGCGTGCTTTCCCACTCCTGTAATATCCAATCAGTTTGCTCGCTCTCTCCCCGATAGATCTGAGCCATCGCCAGGTATTCCCGCTGAAGGTCAATTGCGGTCATCGTTTTGCCGTCAGACATCTCCACGAGCCAGCGGTACGATGCGTCACGACTGACCTCTCGAAGCGTTCTGAGAGGGTGATTCATCGTCCACTTGGAATCAATCAGATGATCTTCTGCTAGCCTCAGAACGAGCATGGTTGTTCCAATCTTCAGAGCATAAGCGTATTCGTTTTGGTTCGATTCCCCGAATAGAAGGTGCAAACGAGTCATCCCTTCGTGTGAGTAAAAGTGTTCCCATTTAGGATTGATCAGGGCTCGATTGAATCGAACGCGACTGGCAATCGTTTTTAAGATATGATCGGCTCGCTGACTTAGCTGAAAGTCCACTTCCCAATCGGGCACGACCCCATAAACCTGGGAAACCCAAATGTAATCCACTGGGTTGTCCATCACATCTTGGTAAGAAGGCCGCAATACGCTTTGAGTAAGAATGTGACCGCCTACTCGCCCGACGCCCGCGAAAATCTGTCGAGTCACCAAGAACGGATAAAGCATGTTCACCGAGGTGTTAAGGAACTCGTCATCGCCTCGTACCAGGTAATTCTCGTGGCACCCGAATGTATGGCCACCAAAATGGTCCACTGAATTGTTGTAGATGCTCACCACGTCTTCGAGCCCTAACTCATTAATTGCTCGGACAATTTGACGCTGGCCGGCCCGATCGTTGGCAACCAAGTCCGTAAGGTTCCGGCACTCTGCTGTTGCGTATTCGAGGTGTGATCCAACCGCATCGATGTACAACCTCGCTCCGTTCATCAAGAATCCGCCGGACTGGGCAGGTTCGAAGACGTCATCCCGTGCATGAAGGTCGATTGCCCCAAGTTTCAGGTCATGAAAGAGATAGTTCTTGATGGTCTCGACGGCAATTTCAGGCGTGCCATAGGTTTCATCCGACACAAGACATCCAAATTCTGTCTCAACCCCAAATATCCGATCGCCTGGCTTTTTCGACATACGACTAGATACTACAAGAAGCTCGGTTTAGTTCGTTCGAATTTCTGACGTACGGTTGAGGGGGCATTCGCGGTATCCTGACATCCTTGAGCAACAAGGCGCTGAACAAACCAGAAGGCTTCCTGCAGTGCGCAAACTGCAAAAAAATCATCTTCTCGGTTGACTTTGAGCAGAATTTGCGCGTGTGTCCGTACTGCGGGCACCATCATCGGCTTTCTGCTTCTCACCGAATCGAGATCACATTTGACGCTGGAAGCTTCGTCGAATTGGACCAAGACATCCGATCACTCAATCCCCTTGAGTTTCCTGAATACGCAGAGAAACTCGCGGCCGCGATTGAGAAACAGGATGCGTACGACTCGATGACTAGCGGTACCGCAGCACTCGACGGACTCCCCGTGTCCGTTGCAGTCGCCGATTTTCACTTCATGGGCGGCTCAATGGGGTCTGCAAACGGTGAGAAAATCACGCGTACCCTTGAAAGAGCTGCCGAAACCGGACATCCTGCGATCATCTTCTGCGCCTCAGGCGGAGCCCGCATGCAAGAGGGCCTCCTCTCGCTGATGCAGATGGCCAAAACAACTGCGGCCGCTCAACGATGTTCGCGAGCAGGGGTCCCCTTTATCTCCGTCTTCACCGACCCTACAATGGCCGGTGTTTTGGCGAGCTATGCCTCTATCGCTGACGTCATCCTATCGGAGCCGAAAGCGTTGGTTGGATTTGCAGGGCTACGCGTCAGTAAGCAAGCCGGCGTCGGTAAAGTGCCAGACGATTTTCAGACCGCCGAGTTTGGTTACAACCACGGCATGATTGATCGAATCGTTGCGCGTAAAGAAATGCGCACAACCTTAATTCATCTAGTTAAGACTTTGGGAGGCGCCAAGCTGAATGGCAAATAGCCCACAAGATCCCAACGTTTTAGGACTTCTACAAGGCGCGCTATCGCAGGCTGAAGCAATTCAAGTGCGTATTGCTGCGGGAGAAGAGGTCACCGAAAGAGAGTTGAATGACCTCGCTCACCTTCTCGCTACTCAGATGGAAGAAGTTCGAGTCAAGCTCGAATCCGAATTCGGCCCAATCGACCCCGATGCACTCGATGCCCAAATGAAGCAAGATTTGAGCCCCGAAGATTATTCCGAATGGGCAGCTGGCGAAAGAGAAAGATTACAGTTTAAGAAGGAATTCGGCCTAGCCTCACCTTCATCCATTCCCGGGGGACTGAACTAAGATGTCGAAGACACATAAAGAATGGGAGCGCCCCCTTAACGAGCTTGAAGACGGAATCATCAAGCTCAAGGAAGTTTCCAAAAAAGAAAAGGATCCTCAAAAACGAGAGGCACTTGAAGCTAAGATTGCCGATTACGAAACTCGGCGAGATCGTTACGTCGAAGTGATGTACTCTAATCTCGGCGCATGGGAAAAGGTTCTCGTCGCCCGAGCCGAGAAGCGTCCTTATACATTGGACTACATACAGGCCATTTTCCATAATTACGTAGAGCTTCAGGGCGACCGTAATGGATTTGTCGACCACGCAATCGTGGGTGGCCCCGCAATGCTGGATGGCCGTCCAGTGATGATCGTCGGTCACCAGAAAGGTCGAAACATTCAGGAACGACAGCTAAGAAATTTTGGCTATGCGCGACCGGAAGGTTATCGAAAGGCTATTCGGCTTTTTGAGATGGCAGAACGGTTCCGTATGCCGGTTATCACGTTGGTGGATACCCCAGGAGCCGATGCTGGCGTTGAGGCAGAGTCACGAGGCATCAGTGAAGCTATCGCTGCGGCCATCTTTAAGATGTTTGAATTGACGGTACCTTCCGTGTCCATTGTGATCGGAGAAGGTGGCAGCGGCGGTGCCATTGGCATCGCAGCATCGAACCGTGTCTTGATGCTGGAGCATTCGATTTACTCCGTCATTGCTCCTGAAGGCTGTGCGTCTATTCTGTGGCGGCAAGCCGATCGAGGTGCAGATGCGGCGAAAGCGCTCAAACTCACCGCCAATTCCGCTTTAGAATTTGAACTCATCGACGAAATCATCCCCGAGCCAATCGGTGGTGCTCACCGCGATTGGCCAACCGCCTGCGCAAACGTCAAGGGCGCGATTCTTAAGCACTTGGGTGAACTGGATCAACTAAGTCCCAGCGCGATCTATGAAGATCGCTATGCTCGCTTCAGAAAGATGGGAGTCTACGAAGATATCTTCGGCTCATAAGCACTCTTTCGTCCGTGGCTCAGATAACCTGAGCCACAGAAAAGGACCCAGCCTATTTACTAGGTATTGCCTTACAAACATTTATTAACACAGTTAATTTGATAGATCGCTTGTCGATTCTCAGTTCAGACAATCAGGAGATTTCTCTCCTAATCGGAACTGGAAATGACTTGGAAATCAACGATCTCTCAAATTGTTAATATCGCTCACCCGTTTCCCACCATTCTCGTATCGATAAGCCTCGTCCCGTTGGCACTTGCTTGCGTTGCCGCGGCATTTGGCAACGAAACACATCTCTCAGAATTCGACCATACAAAGGGAAATGGAGAGCCGTACTTTAGGCAAGCAAAGTTTCTCCGAAGATCCGATCGCAATGGCGGGATATTCTCGCATGCTTCCCAATCGTCGACGTCCAGGTAAAGGCAGGCGGCGAAAGCGAGCTCGATAGCCGGGCCTTCCGCCCAAACCCTAGAAGCACCGACCAAAAATCAAAATTGAAGTCGGTGAGGTTGGCATCTTCGCAAATCGGTTGTAAAGTAATAGTATCTCCCCCGTCTGCTGTATCAAAGCACCCTGTCGAGGTGAAGCTAGATGACCGCACTGCCGATTCCTAAACCACGCACGTCAGGTGGACGTCCGCCAATCGATCCCCCTATAAGAACCACGTTTGACTCTTCTTCGGGCGACTCTGAAGAGGAAATGCATCGGGTTTTCGCCGATAGCGTCAAGCACTTACTGAAGCATGCTGAAAACAGCACTCCCGAGCGATTGCCGCTCTATCTCACGCTAATCCAGATGCGCCGTAAAGCCATTGAGAAGGAACTTCGGTTCGAGAGACTCCTCGCGCCCGATACGCTACCCCCGTTGCTTCGCGATTTCTATTCACTTGAGGGGCTCTTTCAAGAAGATGAAGCGATTCGTACCTACAAATCACTCTTAGAAACCCTTCAGATAGCAGAACAATCGGTTCTAGCAAAGATGCGAGATCAAAATGTAGAGCTTCCCGCGTCTGAACTTTAGATGCAGGAGCCCGACTCGATCGAATTGACCCCGGAAGAGCAAAAAGCCGCCGATGAGCAGGCCGCTCTAAGAGCCGAGCTTTCACGCTTACAAGCTAAACGCGCCCAAACTAAGGACCGAGATATTATCGCCGTCCTCGACATGCGCATCAACCAGATTGAGCCATTATTGCCTCGATTGCCCGATGCCGACCGAGAGGCCCTTGAGGCCGCCACTAAGAAAGAGGAGGAAGAAGAAGCTCTCGAGCTTGCGAATCTGCCTATTCCGACTCCCGCCGAAGTCGAACAAGCCGAGCGACTGATCCGACAATCGCGACTTGAAGCTCAACGGGGCAATAAGAATGGCGCAACGGACCTATTGAAGAAAGCTATCGAGGTCGCGCCAGGCTCCCCAGTGGTGATCGAGACCATGGCCGACGACCTTCTAGCTCGAAAGAAGTATAAGGAAGCACGGGCGATGCTCAAGCGAGCTCATATGCTCGATCCAAAGAACGTCGCTCTCGAACGCAAATGGGCGGAAAGCGTTTTCTTCGGGGGGCCTCAAATGTCGATTGAAGCCCAGTTGAGAATGGGGATGAATGATTCCCTGTTTCTGACTGGAAACGACAATGTAGCCGGCATCGTTGCGGCCCGGCTCCTCTCTGCCTTCGTGCCTGGCGTCGGACAGATGGTTATCGGTCGAACCACGAAGGGGCTCATCCTTTTTGCGACCTACATTGTGTGCTTTGGTCTAATCGTCATCTGGCAAAACGACTTCAAGTCATTGTTGCTAATGTTTTCGAAGAATCACACGTCTTCAACCAACCCGTTGATTTTCATCCCGATAGCGGGATCCATCATCGTATGGATCATTGCCATGGCCGATCTATCGGGAGGTCAATCGAAGGTGAGCGCTCGACACAGTAAAGTTGATCGCCCTAAGCCTCCCGTTGACCTTCCGTTTGATTGATTACTCAAAGAGCCGAGTGAATTTCTCGCCGTTAGAGGCTATCGTGTTGCCATCCATATAGCAAACACTGAATGCGCGGCGAGAAATTTCGGTTTGATTGATATCGGAACTATGAATTAGCCAGTTGTGTAGCAACGCAACTTCGCCGGGCTTGAGTTCAAGAAATACCGTCTTATCGGGCGTACAAAGTTCAGCCGCTTGCTCCTCCGTTAGAAACCCTGACGAATGTTCAGGATTCACGAGGCCCCCTTTATGACTTCCTGGGATCACTTCAACGCATCCGTTAGCCTTGGTTGCCGGATCCAAAGCTGTCCATAGTGTGATAAGGGGTTGTCGGTCGAGATTTGTCCACGCGTCTTGATGCCATGGCAGCTTGGTGCCTTGCTTGGCAGGCTTGTTCATGAACATCGCTCGGAAGCAACCAATAGGCGTATCGGCACCATGGACTCGCGTGCAAATCTCTCTAAAGATCGGGCGTTCCAGATATTCCAAAAAGAGATCGTCAATTTCTAGGTTTTGGATCTTTCGATACGCGAGGGTTTCTCCTTTCCAGCCATTTGACTGAGTTCCCGCGTCGTTATATTTTCCGGTCGTACTGTCAAGCTGCATCATCAACTTGTCGTAGTTCAGTTTTGCCTTACCGAGCATGATTTCGTCGATTCGATTTTGCAAGGCGGTGAGGTCTTCGTCGCTGAGTAGCTTCCCTAGAACCAGGTAACCATCCTCTTCATACTGCGCCCAAGCTTCTTCACTGATATGGGTGTTCATGGAAACAAAGAATACGTCGAATGCAGAATAAATCCTATACACTCGATGAACACTCTTTTATACTATTTGCTCACATGGACGAACTCTCTTTCATCGTTGGGACCCACGTCGAGCGTGCCACACACCTAATAGCTAAGCACCTCGTAGGATATGCGACCATGCAATACATGGATCAGGGCAAGCTGTTTGTCCAATATGATCGACGTGAGTATTCTCTTGAAGGAAAATGGTTTTGGCCCTGTTATCCTGGCCCCTATACTGTGTTCCATCGAACTGCCGATTGTCTCTTTTGGAACCATCGCCATCTGGCATTTCAAGGCTCGCTCGTGGCCCAATGGATGGCTACTGGGTTATGGCCAACGGAACCGCAACCAGCTCCAACCTCTCGTGACTGGGCTCTCTACTTCGACGAAATGTCTCGCCTTGCAATGACTCCCACGCGAATTGCACGGTTACGTGCGCTGAACATGCTTGAAGGACTCCTTCTTGAGCTCGCCGAAGCAAGAGAAACCCCTATCAAGAACGAGCCATGGCTGGAGTCAGTGCTCACAGAAATGAGCCAAGAAGGCACCGACTACACTAAAATTGCGCGTACCCAGGGAATGGCACTCAGCACTTTCAGGAGACGCTTTTTAAAAGCCACCGGCACATCGGTCCATCAGCACACATTGCAAATACGGGCCACCAAAGCTAGGACCATGCTGATCGAAACTGACCTTCCAATTAAAGCGATTGCTGACAGCTTAGGCTATCAGAATGTCTTCTACTTTTCACGGCAGTTTAAGCAGCTAATCGGCGTCAGTCCGGCCCAATTTCGGGCGAGTAAATAGCTCAGTCAGCTACTTTGTCACTTAACCGTAGCCGCATCGCTTGAAGCTCTTTCACGAGCTCTTGCTGAGACGTCGTCGCCGTAAGATCACTTCGCGTCCGTTCGATCACAGCACGCAACGCGTCACATGTACGCCTCAAGCCTCCGGTCATGGAATCCGCATAATCGAATGTGATGAGATCGTCGTAAATCGTCTCCATCTGGCGAAGAATGACTGACGCCTCTTCAATGTTTCCACGCCGCATTTCATCGAGCGCAAATCTTCGGACTTCGCTGGCTGCTTCACCCATGCCATTCAGGTAGCTCATGATTTGAGCGCCCAAGTCCTTTGCTGAGGGATAAGGCCGACCTTGGACAATCGCAAGTACAGCGGCCGCTTCGACCATCTCTTTCTCGGTATCGTGCAAATAGGCTGGATTTAGTTCAGGATGAGGCTTTAAAATCTCTCTCGCCTGGTTGGCAACAACCTTTGCCTCTTCAAGCAATTGCTCGGCTTCGACAAACTGGTGGCGATGAACGTGGCGAATCGACTTTGCCGCTAATTGGCCCAGTTTTCGACACTGAACCAGCACCGCTTCCCTTGCCTCATGCATGCCTTGAGCTTGCTCCTTAAGTTCGCTTACAATTGCTTCCCAGTTATCCGCCAATCTTGCCTCCGGTCGTTACACTCACAGCGTACCGTTCACCAATGACGAGATGGTCCAAAACGGGAATATCGAGCATCTCTCCTATTTCTTTCAGGCGTCTTGTTACGGCATGGTCTTCCGGACTAGGGGTTGGGTCACCACTTGGATGGTTGTGGGCAACAATAATGGAGGAAGCGCCATCTCGAACCGCCTCACGAAAGACTTCACGAGGACCCACAAGGCTCATGGTGAGGGTGCCGATGTGAACTTCAACGACTCGCATCACCGCGCACTTAGCGTCGAGCAGGATCGCGAGAAAGAATTCCTTCTTCATCAAACGGTATTCGTGAAGGAGTTCGAATGCGTCTTCCGGAGATTCGATAAATTCAATCTGCCCCCGACCTGAGCCAGCTGTTCTACGCCCGAGTTCAATTAGAGACATGCACTTGAGATTTTCAAATCCCTCAAGTCCAAAAATCTCCGATAGATCTCCCGCCGCAAGGTCACGGAACCTCTGAACTTTTCCGTATTTCCGAACGAGCGTTGCCGCGTCCTTTTCGTTGTCGACGACATCTTCTTCTCGTCGAGAGAATCCAACGCTTACTAGGTCGATTAAAGAAGCGCCTTTGGGGCCGGTTAGCTGAACTCGCCCATACGCGTTCTTCATCCGATCACTCATGAAGCGTATTATTCCCTAAAGGCAACAAAGCAGACAGGATTAGTCACCAGGGTTACAGAACGTTGAGAGGGGTTAATTCTTGACTGGCCTTCTTTCGATCTGCGGGAGGCTCTTCCCATCTACCGTCCGCCTTAAGTAGACCAATGAGTGCTTCAACTCCATCTTCCTGGGGAACATTGTTTCGAACGATTTCTCGCTTGCGATAAAGCGTTATTTTGCCGCCTGCTGCTCCGACATAACCGTAATCAGCATCTGCCATCTCGCCCGGACCATTGACGATGCAACCCATCACGGCAATGTCCAAACCAAGCAAGTGGCTAGTGGCTTCTCGAACCTTATGAAGCACGGTTGGCAAGTCAAACTTGGTTCGGCCACAAGAGGGACATGCGATGTATTCAACCTTGGTTTTCCGCATGCCTACGCCTTGGAGAATGTCGTAGCAAACGGGAATCTCGTGGATGGGATCTTCTGACAACGATACGCGAATCGTGTCCCCAATTCCTTCCATCAGCAGCGTGCTGATGCCGGCAGTACTCTTAATCCGGGCGTACATTCCATCTCCCGCCTCGGTAACGCCAAGGTGCATTGGATAGGCCATACCCTCCTCATCCATCCGCTTGACCATGAGTCGGTTTGCAGCAATCATGACGGGCACTCGGCTTGCTTTGCACGAGATATTGAGGTTGGTGTAACCGTACTTCTCACAAATCTTGAGGTACTCAATTGCGCTCTCAACCATGCCAAGGGGAGTATCACCATACGTGACGAGCATTCTCTCCGAGAGCGAACCATGGTTGACTCCGACCCGCATTGCGCAGTTGTGCTTCTTGCAGGCTTCCACGACGGGCGCGAAGCTGGCTTCAATCGCCAGTCGTTCGTCAATATGTTCCTGCTCGGTGTACTCGATTTGATTTGTATGCTTATGAAAGACAAATAGGCCTGGGTTGACTCGGACTTCGTCTACGTGCTTCGCGGCTTCAATTGCAATCGCGGTGCCCTGATGGTGGACATCTGCGGTGAGAGGAACATATTGATAGCGCTCCGTCACTTTGGCCCGAATGGCTTCCATCGCTTGGGCTTCGCCAAGGCTTGGAGTGGTCACTCGAACAAGCTCACAGCCCTCCTGGTGAAGGGCAATGATCTGTTCGACACATGCATCAACGTTGCGAGTCTCCTCGGTGATCATGGACTGAACCAAGACCGGGTATCCCGACCCAATGGTGACCGGGCCAATGTGGCATGGAGTCGTTTTACGGCGAGGGTAAGTTACGTCCAGATTCATGATTTGTCTTTTCTACGTGGATTGACTTGCAAACCGTTTATTCCCAAGCAACTAGGTTCAACTCACTCGCGACATTGATGTCCGAATGATAAGGAACGATTCTGACGGTGTAACCCTGGTGTCCAGGCTGATCACAGCTAACCGTTGCCGTCATCTTGGTTAATTCACCTTCTGAACCACTCGCGGCGAACGGAGAAAGTCGACAATGCGAAATCTCTCTATTCGGACCGATCTTGCCGAAGACTGCTTCAACCCGAACTTCGTCTGCCGTGAGTCCGCCTAGATTGACCCACGCTGTAATCGTGATCTCACGTCCCATGGAGTTAGATCGTTGAGCAGTATCTTCCACCTTAACAACTCTTACTTGGGACCATGTCTGACGAACGCGATCTCTCCACGACAGAACATCCTTGGCTTTGCTTAAGTCACCGGAAGCAAGGTTCTGATACGAGAGTGAAGATGGAACATAGAATTTCTCTGTGTAGTCCCTCACCATCCGATTAGTTGAGAACTGTGGTCCAAGCGTCATGATTGACTTCTTAACCATCTGGATCCAACCTCTCGGAACACCGCTCTCAACCCGATGATAGAAAGTGGGTGCGATTTCATTCTGGATAATGTGATAGAGCGCACGAGAATCGAGCCAGTCCTGATGACCTTCATCGTGAATCTCGCTGCGGTCGCCTATCGCCCAACCGAGCCCCGGCTCATATCCTTCGTCCCACCATCCATCGAGAATTGAACAGTTTAGCGCTCCGTTCGGAACAACCTTCATTCCACTCGTACCACTTGCTTCATGAGGTCGGCGTGGGTTGTTCAACCAAACGTCTACTCCTTGGACTAGCGCTCGGGCAACCTGCATATCGTAGTCTTCAAGGAAAACGATTCGGCTGAGTGCTCCCTCGTTGATAAATCGAACGAGATCTTGAATGATTCGCTTACCACCGTCGTCTCGAGGGTGGCTCTTTCCAGAAATGATAATTTGCACAGGTCGTTCTGAGTTGAACAAGATCTGCTTCAACCGCTCACGATCTGAAATCATGAGGGAAGCTCGCTTATAAGTTGCAAATCGACGGGCAAAACCAATCGTCAAGATTCGAGGATCGAGCACGCCATGAAGCACACCGTTATCGGCATGGTTGAGCGTTCGTTGTTCGATATCCTTTTGAAGTCGCTTACGAACAAAGCGTACAAGCGAACCTCGCTGGTCTTCTAAGACACTCCAAATATCTTCATCCGGAATGTCAGCGACATGCTTCCAAACCTCTGGATTCTCTGGATTTCGCTTCCAATCGTGTCCAAGATATCGGTCAAAAAGCTGAGACATTCGACGGCTAATCCAAGTCATGGTGTGGATGCCGTTTGTGACTGCCTGCACCGGAACTTCGTCTTCTGGATAACCTGGCCATCGACTGCCAAACATGTTCCGTGTGACCTTGGCGTGAAGCTTCGAGACACCGTTGACGTAGTCGGCATTTTCCATCGCAAGGACCGCCATGTTGAAGGCTTCCCCGCTATTACTCGGGTCGACTCTGCCTAATTTGACGAAATTGTCAAAACTAAGGCCGGTCGTCGACACCGTCTTGCCCATATATTTCTCCAACAGTTGCGGGGTGAAGAGGTCGAAACCGGCCGGAACGGGCGTGTGGGTTGTGAATACGTTGCCGTTCACAATAACTTGGCGAGCTGTCCTGAAATCGCAACCTCGCTCAACCATAAACTGACGGATCCGCTCAATCGACAAAAATGCGGCATGCCCTTCATTCATATGGCAAACCGTCGGCTTGATGCCAACGGCCTGAAGCGCTTTCATTCCACCAATACCAAGAATCATCTCTTGGCGAATGCGCATCTCTTCATCGCCACCATAAAGAGTGTCTGTGATGCCTTGATCGTTTGGCTGATTCTCAAGTACGTTGCTATCAAGTAGGAACAGCGGTATGCGTCCAACCTCAGCGCGCCATACCTGACAATTCACGATACGATCGGGAAATTCGACTTCAATTCTTAGGGGCTGATCCGAAGCATCCCGAATCAGAGTCAACGGCATTTGATAGAAGTCGTACTCCGGATAAATCTCCTGCTGCCAACCGTCATGATTGAGCCGTTGTCGGAAATAGCCACGATTGTAAAGAAGACCTACCCCAACGAGAGGAATGCCTAAGTCGCTTGCCGCTTTAAGGTGATCTCCTGCAAGAACGCCGAGGCCTCCTGAATAAATGGGGAGACCTTCAGATATTCCAAATTCCGCGCAGAAATAGGCGATAGTCGTCTTCTCTCGCTCGCTAGGATAGGTTCGATCGAACCACGTTTCGTCTGTTAGATACGCATTCAAGTCATCTAAGCAATGCTGAATCCGAGCGACAAAAACCGGATCTTTTTCAAGCCGGTCGAGCCTTTCCTTTGAAAGTCGGTTGAGAAAAAGCACCGGATTGTGTTCGGCAGCATCCCAACCTTCTCGATCCACAGCGCGAAACAGTTCGCGGATTTCGTGATGCCATGTCCAAAGGTAGTTTGAGGCAAGGGTTTTGAGAGGAAGAAGGGACTGAGGAAGGTCCGTTACAACCTCAAATGCGTGCGAGAACTTAGGGTTCTTCATAATTGGCTGGGTCTTAGAATTTCGCAAATCTACGAAAGGCAAATTGACGTTGCATGCAATTCAACAATCAAGATGAGAAGGAACGATTCGATTGGTCGTTTCGGCTTCTTTGCCTCAACCTATAGCATGATGATAGACCAAATGGCGCCCTTGAGTCACAATGGGACTAGAATCGGCAAGCTTCAAACCTCAATTTTTAGGGCCTGATCGGGGCAAGGATTCCGCTAGAAACCGATTCCAAGTACCTAGAATCGTTCAATTTCTGGTAGAACCTACGCACGACGCATGCTTGAAATTAAAGATATCAATGTCTTCTACGGTGCCATTCAGGCGCTAACCAATGTTTCGATCGACGTAAAGCAAGGTGAGATCGTCGCAATCATTGGTTCAAACGGGGCTGGTAAGAGCACCCTGCTCCGTACGATTAGCGGCATGCTTCGCCCGAGAACGGGATCGATTTCTTTCAAGGGAAAGAATATCGTTTCGACCGCTCCACATGAAATCGTGAAAGCTGGTATCTCTCATTCTCCCGAAGGACGTCGCATCTTCACAAACATGTCGGTCCACGAGAATCTTCAACTCGGTGCCTACATCCGAAAAGACGCGGAAATCCATAAGGATATGGAAGCGGTCCTCGATCGGTTCCCACGCCTTCGTGAACGGTTCAAGCAAAATTCCGGAACGATGAGCGGTGGCGAGCAGCAAATGTTAGCTATCGGCCGTGCATTAATGTCTCGACCCGAGTTGCTGCTGCTCGATGAGCCCAGCCTCGGACTAGCACCTAACCTTGTAACTGAGATTTTTAATATCGTTCTGGATCTCAACAAGGAAGGTCGAACGATTCTGATCGTTGAGCAGAACGCTAACCGAGCACTCGAAATTGCCCACCGCGCCTATGTTCTCGAAACTGGAAATATCGTTTTAACAGACACCGGTAAGGCCCTTCTCAGCAACCCCAAGGTCAAAGAAGCCTATCTCGGTGGCTAGTTTGCACCTCAACACCTTGAAATGCTGAAGACTCTTCGCTTTGAGCAGATACAGGCATCGCACATTCCTGCGATCTTAGTGATCGAGAAGGAAAACAATGCTGCTCCCTGGTCCGAGCGCAGCTTTCAAAATGAGCTCGACCATCCGTACGGCATATTTTTGGTTGCGCTCCTCCAAGGCGAATTGGTTGCGTATGGCGGCGTCTGGCTTGTCATCGACGAAGCCCACATCACCACGGTTTCGGTCGCTCCTTCTCACCGACGCGAAGGCATCGGACAGCGCTTGATGGTCGAATTACTTGAGAAGGCCAAGCTTGCCGGCATGGTCTGCTCGACTCTTGAAGTAAGAGCTGGAAATGAAGCCGCGATCAAACTTTATGAGAAGCTGGGATTTAACGTCGTGGCAACTCGTAAAGGTTATTACCCTGACAACAAGGAAGATGCGGTTGTGATGTGGATGTATAACCTTGACACCTGGGAGCCTCCGCGCTCTTGACTTTGTTTGATCGACCGATTTTAGCAATTGAATCTAGCTGCGATGAAACGAGTGCAGCCGTCGTTCACCATCGCTCGGTGCTCTCGAACATCGTCGCGAGCCAAATCGATATGCATCGTAAGTGGGGCGGTGTCGTCCCAGAAGCTGCCGCACGAGCTCACGTCGAGGCCATCTTGCCTGTCATCTCCGAAGCTCTAACGACCGCGAATTTAAACCAATCTCAAATCGGCGCGATCGCAGTGACAAATCGGCCCGGCCTAGTCGGAGCCCTAAGCGTTGGAGCAACTGCTGCTAAAGCAATGGCCTATTCTCTCGGCATTCCTTTGATCGGAATTCACCACTTAGAAGGACATATCCTTAGCACGCAATCCCTGGCAGATCCTCCTGGATTTCCCCACGTATGTCTCGTCGTTTCCGGTGGCCACACCGAGTTGGTGGAAGTGACCGAACCTGGTATCTACACGATAATCGGGCAAACTCGTGACGATGCGGCTGGTGAAGCCTTCGACAAAGGCTCCCGACTTCTCGGATTGGGTTATCCAGGAGGCCTTGCGATTCAGAATGCCGCCAAGACCGGAAATCCCGAACGGTACGCATTACCGAAAGGGCTTTCGGGTGACACCGTAGACTTTAGCTTCAGCGGACTAAAAACGGCCGTGCTTCGACTTACGGAAAAGGAAGGCTCGAACATCAACGTGAGCGATGCAGCGGCGAGCCTCCAAGAAGTCATAGTCGCCGTACTCACCGAAAGAGCCATGCGAGCGATGGAAAGACTTGGCAATTCCACCCTAACGTTGGTAGGAGGCGTTGCTGCAAACCTTGCTCTCAGAGAGCGAATGGAACAGGCATGCCTACGAAACAACTATCGGTTTGCTTCCCCACCAATTGATCTGTGTACGGATAACGCGGCCATGATCGGAATCGCGGCATCTTTCCGACTCGCAAAAGGCGAATGCAGTGGCTGGGATCTCGATGTATTCCCCAACGCTGATTTGTGACGTTCAGCCATGTTTGACGATCCGTTTCCTGTAAAGCGATGTGTCTGTTTCAACACGACTTTCGCTGTTCTCAAGGCATCGGGAATTCGGTCCATCCAAGAGGCAGCCGAGCACTTCGGTTGCGGAACCAAGTGCGGAACTTGTATTCCCTACATTGAAAAAATGATTGAGTCAGGATCGGTGGAATTCTCGGTGATTGAACTTCCGCCGCCGATGGCGTGATTCTGTCAAAATAGCGCCATGCGCAAATGGTTGGTTGGCTCGTTCCTTCTTATTACTTCGCTTGCACTTGGCGACCGGCCGATTACGGTTACGCTGCTTCATAGCAACGACCTCCACGCGCATGTTGAACCCACAAAGATCAAGGGGAAAACTTATGGTGGCTACGCCAGACAAGCGGCCATTATCAAGAAGATACGCCAAACCGAACCCAACGTGATGCTCCTTAGCGCAGGGGATACGTTTCAGGGAACCCTGTTCTTCAACACGTATGAAGGTCTTGCCGATCTAGCATTCATGAATGCAGTGGGTTATCAAGCGATGGCAATTGGTAATCACGAGTTCGATCGGGGACCAAAAGCACTTTCCAACTTCGTGGCCCTAGCAAACTTCCCAATCCTCAGCGCGAATTTGGACTTCACCACTGAGCCCTCACTCTCGTCAGTCCACGAGTCAACCGTAATTACGGTTGGAGGCGAGAAATTTGGCATCGTTGGTGCAACAACCCCGGCGGTTACGAACATCAGTTCCCCTGGACCGACCGTCAAACTAAAGAATCTCCACGATTCCGTTCAGACTGCCGTCGACCAACTCTACAGCCAGGGTATTCACAAGATCTTCCTCCTCACTCATATTGGGTATTCCGAAGATCAAGAACTCGTAAAAACACTTCACCATGTCGCGTTCGTCGTCGGGGGACACTCTCACACTCTTCTTGGTACTCCCGATCTTGCCGGATGGCCCAAGTCGCAGGGCCTCTACCCTACGATCACAAAAGACGCCGATGGACGTAATGTTCCAATCGTTCAGTGCTGGGAATGGGGCAAAGTTTTCGGCCACATTACCCTCGATTTTGATGCTGATGGACATCTAAAATCGTGGCGGAACGCCAAACCCATCGTTGTGGACGAAACCATTAACGACGATCCGGTGGTCGAATCGATGGTAGAGGCTTTTAAGCGTCCCATTTCCGCTCTTGCAGATCAGGCCGTTGGTGAAGCTGCGGTTGGGTTGCCAAAGGAAGCTCAAGGCAGTGGAGACGGATTGATGTCGGACGTGATTGCAGACGGCATGTTAGAAGCCACTGCCAAAAGTGGTGCCGTTGCCGCCTTTGTCAATTCCGGTGGAGTCAGAGGCAGTCTTGAACCAGGAAAAGTGACGTATGGCGAGTTGATCTCGATCGAGCCATTTGGCAACACCCTTGTTTCGCTGGACCTTACCGGTTCAGAAATTAAGGGGGCGCTTGAAGAAGGAGTTGGCACGGGTGGTTCACTGATCCCCTCGGTCGGTACTTCCTACTCTGTCGATCCAAATCAACCAGCGGGCTCCAGAGTCTCAGAGATCGTGATTGCAGGCAGTCCGCTCGACCTTCAAAAAACATATCGCATTACGTTTCTAAACTTCACCGCCAACGGAGGAGATGCTCACGCAGTCCTGAAAGCAGCAAAAGGAAAACGGATCGACACCGGATTGATCGATATTGATGCCCTCATCGACTATGTAAAAGCCCATAGTCCGATCTCGCCCGCATCTCCCAAGAGAGTCAAGATTCGAGGCTAGTAGAACTTACGCAGGGCATTCTCTGGGAACAATCGACTCGAGCAAACGCCTACTAGATTAGGAGTCCACCCCAAATTGGGCTCCTTTTGTCTGTTTTCGGGCTACATGGTCCGCCAAGGAAAATTCAAGAAGTGGCCACTCAAACCAAAACGCAAGACTCAAAATTAAGTGGGTTTCTGACTGCGCTTAGAAATCCAAGAATTGCGCTTACGTCAGTTTGCGGTCTCACTCTTGGGGCCTCGTTCATACCGGGGTTGGGATGGCTCGCTTTCGTGGCCGCAATTGCCGGTTCATACGAAGCGGTCAAAGCTTCTGCCGATTCTCTTAAAGAAAAGAAGATCGACGTCAACCTTCTCATGGTATTCGCGGCAATTGGTGCCGTCATCGTCGGACGGGTATCGGACGCTGCCGCTTTACTCTTTCTGTTCAGTTTATCAATCACCTTAGAATCGATCGCGATGTCGCGAACCAAGTCGGCCATTGAAAGCTTGGTCCGACTACGCCCCTCAAGCGCTACCCTGCTTTCTGGCGATACTGAAACAACCGTCGAAGTGGAAAAACTCCAGATCGGGGATACGATTCGAATTCACGCCTATGAATCGGTACCTACCGATGCAGTCATTGTCGTGGGTCGAACCAAAGTTGATGCCAGTGCGATGACAGGGGAATCCCTTCCCGTCGAGTGTGGAGAAGGCGATTTGATCGTAGGCGGTACCCAAAATCTGGAGGGGACCGTTACAGCTAGAGTTACTGCTACCGTAGGAGATAGCGCTCTCGATCGTATTGTCTCCCTTGTCAAAGACGCTCAGGAGAACAAAGCTTCGGGGCAACGAATCAGTGATTGGTTTGGCCAGACCTACACCTTTTTTGTTCTCGGCTCATTTGGAGTGTCCTTTGTTGTTCGGATGCTCCTGAAGGAAACGGTTCCTGAAGCCTTTTACCTGTCTCTCACCCTTCTTGTTGGTATGAGTCCTTGCGCGTTGGTCATTTCCACTCCCGCGACCACGCTGAGCGCACTAGCGTGGTGTGCTCGTAATGGAATCCTTGTTCGGGGAGGTGAGTTCATTGAACTAGCGGGCAAAGTGAACGCCATTGCCCTCGACAAGACAGGAACCCTGACTTGGGGGAAGCCACATCTCGATTTAGTGGCGTTTTCAGAATTCGATTCTCCAAATGAAATTCACGAATTCTCCTTTATTCAACAACCGGAAAATGGTCTCTCAGTCCCTTCTCAACCTATAAAAGAAGCAATCGCCCAAATTGCCGCGATCGAGCGATTTTCAAACCATCCTATTGCGACCGCAATTGTTTCCACCGCCGACGAACTTCAGATTGATATTCCCGAAATCACGGACCACAAGGTGCTATCAGGTCTGGGTGTTGGGGCCTACACTTCGGCGGGCAAGGTCCTTATCGGGCGCGAACGTTTGCTAGCAGCAGAAAACATTTCTATTCCAGATGCGCTTCAAGCCGCGCTCACTCAAGCTCAAGCCCGAGGATTTACAGTGAGCGTAGGTGCAACTCCGAATGGGATATGTATGCTTGCCTTTTCGGACTCTGTCAGATCGAATGCTCCCTCGTTCGTCCAACACCTCAAAGATCTCGGGCTCAAGCACATCACCATCCTTACCGGAGATCGGCTCGAAACCGCAAAAACGGTTGCAGATCAAGTAGGCATCACTGAAGTCTATGCAGGCCTGATGCCAGGAGAAAAGACCGAACGGATCAAGGAACTCTCCCAACAGTGTGAAGTCATGATGGTTGGAGATGGAGTGAACGATGCACCTAGCCTGGCAAGCGCCAGTGTGGGAGTCGCGATGGGAAGATTAGGAAGCGATGTGGCCATGAATGCGGCGGATGTGGTTTTGATGCACGACCGATTGGATCGTATTCCCGACCTCATTCGCCTGGGCAGGATGACCGTGGCGACTATACGTATGAATCTGGGCTTTGCCGGTCTCATGATAATCGCCCTCACATTTAGCTCTCTAGTGATCCGCTTACCTTTACCGATCGCTGTATTGGGCCACGAGGGTTCAACGGTGCTCGTCATTCTCAATGGACTTCGAATGTTGCGAGGCCCGAGGGAGGTTTAAACTCCAATGATTCTCACCGTCACCTTGAATCCTAGTGTCGATCACACCCTCTTCCTAACCGAGTGGGTTTTGAACGACACGAATCGGGCCACCAGGGTGGAACGTGATGCCGGCGGCAAAGGAGTGAACATATCTCGCGTGATTCACGGCTTGGGCGGAAAAACCCTTGCTACCGGATTTCTAGGCGGAGGTGCCGGAGCCTACGTGAAGCACACGCTGGAGCGGGAAGGCGTTCCAAACCAATTCGTCCCCATTCGTGATGAGACTCGAATTGACTTCTCAATCGAATTGACGGACGGGAAGCCCCCAACCTGTGTCAACGAGCCAGGACCTACCGTTTACGACTCAGAAGTGGAAACGCTCGTCGACCTACTAAAGGGACTCCTGCCCAAAGCACGGTGGCTCGTTTTAGGCGGTTCCCATCCACCCGGGACTCCAACAGATATTTTTCGCAGGATTGGCAGGATTTCGCGCAACGCTGGAATTCCGTTTGCCTTAGATGCTGACGGAGACGTACTGAAACTCGGCGTCGAGGCAGGCCCAACTTTTTTAAAACCAAACGCGGCTGAGGCATCTCGATTTCTTGGTCGTCCACTGCGATCACTTGAAGATTGCATCTTGGGCGCCCGGGAAATATGCGACGTTGTCGAGTCTCAGCAGCGTGACGAACATGTCGTCACGGTCGTGAGTAGAGGTGCCCTCGGCGCGGTAATGAGTAGCCATGGCAAGACCTGGATCGGGGAATCTCCAAGAGTCGAGAAAAACAGCACGGTTGGCAGCGGCGATTCGATGGTGGGGGCAATGCTAACCCTTCTCGACAAAGGCTGTTCTCCTCCCGAAGCATTCCAGTTCGGACTCGCCGCCGGAGCCGCTACCGCAGCCAAGATGGGGGGAGGATTAGCTAATTTGGAAGACTTAGAGCCCCTACTCGACCAAGTCAAAATCCGAGAAGCTTAAGGTCCACAAGATCTATTCGCCAATCGAAGGTGGCTAGCCTTGCCAAATCACGATTGTTCTCATCAGCGGCTCGAATTTTAAGGAGTGAGCGTGGAAGGGGTAAAACGGCTCTATGAATCCCGTTTGGAGTCTGTTCCCGAAAGCCTATCGCGACATCGAAACTAAGCGTTTGGTCGCGTTGGTGAAGGAAGTTGGACTCGACACGACCAACGTGATTGTTCGAAAGGGACATCCAGTCAATGAGGAGAATCTAGCGGATTCTCTTCCCCGCTTCGTCAAGGACGCCGAAACGGAAGGTATCCGAGTGACCTGTGCTTCAACCATGCTTACCCCCGATGAGATAACTTGTGCGGAGAGTCCGTTGAAAGTGTTTGCCGACTGTGGCATTCATGAATTCCGAATGGGATGGTTTCCAAAAGCAGAAGATGATATCCGGGGAGCCATTCACCTAGCCAAAGCAGATATGGATCGTGTAGTAGAGGCATGCAAAAAATATCATGTTCGGGCCATTTATCAGGTCCACCACAATACGCTGGTATCGTCCCCAAGCGCCGCCTACAACCTCGTTCGCGGACTCCCAGCAGAATGGGTCGGCGTTGAACTTGACCCTGGCAACCAGAGTTTCCAAGGCTTTGAGCTATGGCACTACTCGGTCGGGCTACTTGGCGAATACTGCGCTTGGGTTGGCGTCAAAGACACCATAACGTGGCAGGACTCGGCCCATGTTACCGATGCCGACAAAGGATGGAGGCGGAATTTCGCACCTTTGTCCGAAGGCGTCACTAACTGGCATAAGCTCGTCGATGCTCTCCTGCAGAATAGCTTCGACGGAACGCTCGTCTTCATGCCCTTTTACGACGAAGAAGACGATTCCCTCCGGACAACGAAGCTCAAAGCTGAAGTCACCTATCTTCGAGATCTGTCCGCAAGACAAACCGGTCAATAAAGGGAACCTAAGAATCGCCTAGTATTCCTTTTAGGTTCACATTTTAAGTGTCAAACTAAGCTCCATGATTGCCGTGTTGGCATTAGCGTGCTTGGGTGCATCTCAGTCCAATGATTCCCTGGTAAATGGGTGGAACAACGTTCCCAATTCGACGCGCGCTCGCATGTATTGGCGAGTTTTTGGCCCCGCATGGGACCATGCCAACATTGATCGGCAACTGAAATTGGTTAAGGCTGCCGGGCTCGGTGGTGTCATGACCTACTTCATGTATCCCTTTGCCCTGGATGAACCAGGCAAGTGGCACAACCAACCATTTAACTCTCCAGAATTCCTTGAAAACCTTGGCTACGCAGTTCGATCTGCCAAGCGCCTTGGTCTCAGATTTAGTATTTGTGGTAGCACCGGTTGGCCCTATGGTGGAAGCAAAGTGTCCGTACCTGATAGCGCTCAAATGCTCAAGCGGCTTGCGGGAATGGTGAGCAATGGAACCACGACTTTCAAACAACCTTTCCGCCCAAACGATGGTGATCAAGTGGTCGCCTATTTTCAGGATGGGAAGTGGATAGCCAAGCCTCACGATGGCCCAGTCGTTGCGTTCGTTGAGGGGCCCACTCGGATGCAGGTCAAGCGCCCGTCCCTTGGAAACGAAGGCTTGGTCGTCGATCATCTGAACTCAGAAGCCGTGACCCGATATCTGGAGTCGACAGTTAGACCCATGCTCGATTCCGCTCCTAACGGAATCGAATCGATCTTTTCCGACAGCTTAGAAGTTTATCGAGAGAATTGGACTCACGATTTCCCCAGGGACTTCAGAAATGCTCGAGGCTACGATTTGATCCCCCACCTCGAAGAGTTGTTTGATGATAACGCCATCCATTCGAAACCATTAAGGCAAGATTTTTGGCGAACCGTCGCGGAACTCGCAGAAACTCGGTACGTGAAGACGTTGTTTGACTGGTCTCATCGACAAGGGATTACGACTGAACTTCAACCGTACGGCACCCCGCCGCTTCCAATGACTTCCTCTGCCTTTATTGATATGCCAACCGCAGAGCACTACGAGTGGATGGGCTTCAATGTCTGCCGTTACGTCGCATCAGCCGCTCACCAGCAAGGTAAGAATCTCGTAGGCTCGGAGGCTTGGACCTGGGGAGCGATTCCCAATCGGCTCACTGACACTCTGAGTGACTTGAAAGTCATGAGTGATATGCACTTCCTCAGCGGAGTGAACGACATCACCGGCGTCGACTTTCCCTATTCACCAAAATCAGCCGGTGTTCCTGGTTGGCTTCCCTACTACGGACCTTCCATCGGGGAGAACAATCCCCAATGGGCAGTCTTTCCTGAACTCGTAAATTATCTCAACCGTTGTTCGTGGATGCTTCGGCAAGGTTCACCGGCTGCAAAAGTCGGAGTTTATCTCCCCATCGAAGATGGAATGGCGAACGGTGGAACGGAGCAACTGCTCCTCGATTTCGCAGTGCGAGACCATTTCGTCAACGGTCCACTCACGAGTGAGTTTGGATTAACGAAAGCAATGACCCACCGGTCGGACCTTGTCACAACCTTGATGAAAATCGGGGTGGAGTTCGATGGCCTGGACTTTTGGTCGTTGAACCGCGCAGGTCATGTCGAAGGATCCGGAACAGATGCTTTCTTTCGCGTCGGGCAAGCCAAATATTCAATCATTGTCCTGCCTAGAATCGAATCGATCGATCTCAACGCTTATCGTATCTTAGAAGCATTCTCAAAGAAAGGAGGCACTGTCATAGCGATAGGAAAGCTTCCCTCCAAGGCTCTGGGGTTGAATGAGACTTCTGCCGATCAAGAAGTCCGAGCAATCTCTCAAAGGCTCTTTCAGAGGCAACCCACTTCGACAGGTTCGTTGACAACTTGCTTCGTCAAACAAGACTCAGATCTCGAAATCTTAACTCGCGGCAAAGTAGCAACCGTTGAAATGGCCGTGCCCTCTCAGACGGTCGCGGTCGTCAAGAGGATTTTGGAAGACTGCGAGATCTATTTTGTAGCGAACCCAAACAACTCGCCCAACACGGTCGAACTCAAACTCCTTCCTCAGAGAAAGTACTTGGAGATTTGGGATCCGATGTCGGGCAAGATTGTGAGTTCGCGAGAGAAATCAGTGACCCTATCATTGTCTGCCCGTGGTTCCCAATTTGTTGTCGCTACGGATCGAGCCACTCCCGGATCAATTGCCGACAAGACTGAAAACAAATCTGAAGTTATCCAAGAAATTAAGCCCGTGAAAGATTGGATGCTTAGCTTTAAGGGGCCAGACGCTCCTCCAGCAATGCACCTCAATTCTCCTATCCCCTGGGAGACTCTTCCCGGTTGTCAGGCATTTTCTGGAATGGGCGTCTATCAGACTCAATTCGCGATGGCTAATCCGATGGCAAAGACGGTTTACTTAGGGTTCCGTGATATCCACGATGCAGCCGAAGTTTTCATCAACGGAAAGCGTGCAGGTGCTGTTTGGAACCCGCCCTACCAGCTCGATATAACTTCGCTGGTTCATGCTGGTCGTAATCGCCTTGAAATACGCGTTTATAACTCTATGGTCAACCGATTTATTAGCCTTCCCGATCAAGATATCAAAGGTCTGCGTGCAAAATACGGCAATCGGTTCTCGGCTCCGGAAGAAAAGGAATTGATGAAGTCACCCGCTTTGTCCGGAATCAGTTCCTCTCCTTATTTGACTCTCTCGGCTCGGAAGGGCAACTAGCACTCATGATTCTTGTCGCCCTCGCTGTCGCCACACTTCACCGTCAAGCCTTAAAACTTCCCTCCTTGTTTTCAGACAACATGGTCTTCCAACGGGGAGTATCGGTTCCATTTTATGGTTCCTCCAACCCGTCGGAGACCATTACCGTCACGCTAAACGGTCAAACAGCAAGCACAAAAGCTGGTCCCGATGGTAAATGGTTGTTACGTTTACAACCGCTGTCTGCAGGTGGCCCATTCACGGCAACGGTGCAATCCGATACGTCCCTTGTGACACTCAAAGACGTTGAGGTCGGAGAAGTTTGGGTTTGCTCAGGACAGTCCAACATGGAATTTGTTGAGTCCGGCGCCGACGACTACGCTCAGGCTCAAGACGAGGCAAACCCATCCTTACGCATGTTTACGGTTGGACAAGCGTCAACGGAAGAACCGGCCAGCGATGTGAGGGGGGCCTGGATTCCCGCAACGAAGCACAGTATCGGCGCCTTCTCAGCGGTTGCTTTGGCATTTGGACGGGAACTTCAAAATAATCTCAATGTTCCAGTTGGGCTCATCGTGTCGTCTTGGGGTGGAACGAAAGCCGAATCTTGGACCAGCCGCGATGCCTTGTCGTCGAATGATTCCCTGAAGATCGTCATGGATCTCTACCGAGAAGAGCTCAAGTCATTTCCGGCCAAGTACGAACAGTTCAAATCAGATCTCAAAGAATGGATCGCCTCGCGAGCCGATAGCGGAAACGAAGGATTTTTAAAAGGCTGGGAAAACAGAAAGATTGACACTTCGACTTGGAAGTCGGTGTATCTTCCCGGAACAATCGAAAAACTTGAACCCAGCGAAGATGGCGCATCTTTTGACGGAGCGGCTTGGTTTCGAACCTCCTTCATCGTGCCGTCGAAGTGGACGGGACAGGCCCTGGTCGCAGAATTGGGACCAATTGCTGACTACGACGACGCTTATGTCAACGGAACAAAGATCGGTATGACCAAAGCCACGAATCAAGAAGGATCCAAGCTCCCTCGTACGTATCGAATCGCCCCCGGAATTCTTCTCGACGGCGAGAATACGCTTGCGATTCGAGTTTACGCGGCTCAGGGAGCATGCGGATTTACGGGTCTCGCGGACCAGATGAAGATTCGGCCCGCAAACTCGGATTCGGACGAGTCCATACCGCTCGCTGGCACTTGGCTCGCTAAGGTTGAAAAGAAAGTCGATACGTCTCTTCAAGCTCCTCACCTACCGATCGGTCCTGGAAACCCAAAAGCACCAGGAGGGCTGTTCAACGGAATGATCGCACCTTTGATGCCTTATGCGATGAAGGGTGTTATTTGGTATCAAGGAGAGTCCAATGCCGATCAATCGAGTTTGTACAACATCCTCTTCCCAACGCTGATTCGAGATTGGCGGCAGAAATGGAATCAAGGTCAGTTTCCTTTCTATTTCGTACAGCTCCCTAATTTCCATGACCGCGTGTCGGAACCCGGTGAAAGTGATTGGGCAAGCCTAAGAGAAGCCCAAAGCAACGCCTTAAAGTTGACCAATACCGGTATGGCAACCATCCTTGATCTAGGCGAGGCGGCTACGATCCACCCAAAAAAGAAACGAGAAGTCGGGCAAAGGCTAGCCGCCATTGCCCTCTCGAAGAACTATGGCGTTCATAAAGTTTGGGCAGGTCCAATGTTTCACTATATGGTCACGAATAACGACTCCCTGCGTGTCTATTTCCAACACACCGAAGATCGATTGAAAACCACGGATGGTAAAGCTCCAGTTGGATTTGCGATCGCAGGGTCTGATCAGCGATTCTATTGGGCAACCGCTCGAATAGAAGGGATATCGGTGGTCCTGAGCTGTCCAGAAGTTCCTAATCCGATTGCTGTTCGCTATGCTTGGGCTGATAATCCTGAAATCAATCTCGTCAATTCAGCAGGCTTGCCAACGGCACCATTTAGAACCGATAATTGGCGTAGCGCAAAGAGTCAACAATGAAAGTTCATCGACTATGGGAAGGAGAAGCTCCTGGAGCATTAGGGACCGGTCCGGAAGATATTCCCACTCTCACTGAGTATTCGGACACCAATCCAAGCGAGTCACGAGCAGCCTTTGTGATTTGTCCGGGCGGTGGCTATGGCGGACTAGCCGACCATGAAGGGAAACCGATTGCGGAGTTTATGGAATCGCTCGGAATCAAGAGCTTTGTTCTTAAATACCGGTTGGGTCCGAAATATCACCATCCCGTGATGCTGCACGATGTCAACCGTGCGATTCGCTTTGTCCGCGCGCACGCGACGGATCTCGGAGTCGATAGCACGCGCATCGGCGTTTTGGGCTTTTCTGCCGGAGGACATTTAACTTCAACCGCCGTCACCTACTTCGATGCCGGAAATAACGCCAGCACCGATGCCGTTGAGCGTGCCAGTGCTCGCCCTGACCTTGGAGTCCTTATCTACCCCGTTATTTCCATGGGGCCGCTCGGTCATGCCGGATCACGCGAGAATTTACTCGGCAAGAACGCGACTCCCACCCAAATCGAAGCTTTATCAAGCGAGAAGAATGTGTCCCTCCAAACTCCGCCTTGCTTCTTGTTCCATGGGGCTGATGACACAGTCGTTCCCATCCAAAATTCGCTGATGTTTGGCACGGCCTTAGCCGAGCATAAAATTCCGTTTGAGCTGCATGTACCTCAGCACGGTCAACACGGATTTGGACTTGGTACTGTCGGTAGCCCCCAAGATTGGCGCCAGCTGTGCTCCACCTGGCTGAAACTACACGGATTCATCAAGTAAGGGCTACGAATATCCGGGCTCGATCTAGATAAACTAGCCAGCATGCCGCTACTCCTTGCCGCCCTCGTACTCGCGGGCGTCCATGTCTCGCAGATGAGAACCATGTCGATTATTCCTAAACCCGTTTCTGTTCAGCTTTCGGATGGCAACTTCACGCTAAATGCCACCACGTCTATTACCGCTCCTGCCTCTCTCGGGAAACTTGCCAAGCGGCTACAAAGTTATCTGGCCCCGGCAACTGGCTTTCCCTTTCCCCTCGTTAAAGATGGAGCGAGCAACACGATCAGCTTAAAACTCGATAAATCATTTGCTTCACTTGGATCGGAGGGCTACCGACTTTCGGTGTCGCGAGATCGTGTGGATATTCAGAGTTCCACTCAGGCGGGAGTGTTTTATGGCGTTCAATCACTTCGCCAAATGCTCCCCAACGAGGTCTTCAATTCTAGTCAGGTCAGCGGTGTGGAATGGAATGTTCCGTGCTCAACGATCGAAGACCAACCGCGGTTTACCTGGCGTGGTCTGCATCTTGACGTCGGCCGCCATTTCATGCCGAAAGAGTTCGTGCTCAAATACATAGATCTGTTGGCCCTTCACAAAATGAACACCCTTCACTTCCATTTAACGGAGGATCAAGGTTGGCGCATCGAGATCAAGAAGTATCCCAAGCTGACTTCAGTGGGAGCATGGCGCAAGGAGACGATGGCTGGACACTACGAGGAGCATCGCTACGACGGAACTCCTCACGGCGGCTTCTACACACAAAAAGAAATCAAGGAAATCGTTAAGTACGCTCAAGATCGTTTTGTAACGGTTGTTCCTGAAATCGAAATGCCTGGACACGCCCAAGCAGCTATTGCCGCCTACCCTGAACTTGGAAATACCGGCAAGCAACTTGAGGTCGGAACCCACTGGGGAGTTTACGAAAACGTCTATAACGTCGAGGATAAGACGATCCAGTTCCAGAAAGACGTTTTAACGGAAGTTCTCGCCTTGTTCCCCAGTAAGTTCATCCACATTGGCGGCGATGAGTGCCCTAAAGAACAGTGGAAGGCAAGCCCTCAGGCACAAGCTAAGATTAAAGCCCTCGGCTTAAAAGATGAGAACGAACTACAAAGCTGGTTCATTCACCAAATCGATGCGTTCCTGGCAGCCAAAGGTCGCCGACTCATCGGTTGGGATGAGATTCTAGAGGGCGGACTTGCTCCCGGCGCGGCAGTCATGTCTTGGCGAGGCGAAGAGGGTGGTATCGCATCCGCAAAAGCTGGCCACGATGTAGTCATGACTCCTGGAAGTCACACCTACTTCGATCACTACCAGAGTCAGGACCACAAGGCAGAAGGCTTGGCTATTGGCGGATTCCTGCCCCTCGACAAAGTCTACAGCTACGAGCCAATCCCTCACCAACTGAATTCGGAAGAGGCAAAACATGTTCTTGGAGCCCAAGGACAGTTGTGGACCGAGTACATTCCAACCCCAAGTCGAGTGGAATACATGGCTTACCCTCGGGCATGCGCGCTTGCTGAAGTCCTATGGACGCCTAAAGAGGAAAAGAACTACCCCGACTTTATTGGCCGCCTCCGCGTACACGTCGACCGCCTGTCAAAACTCAACGTGAACTATCGAAAGTTAGATCCTAAGCCGTAGTAAAGATGTCGGTCCGCTGTAATCCGGGGCTGGATTGTGCCCCGGTTTACAAGCGAAGGCTCGAGCCGGTTCAGATCGGCTCAAGTTCGTATGAGTAAACCGGGGCACAGCCCGAGGCACATCAGGCTCTCGGTTCGATCTTAATCGACTTTAGATTCATGACTCCGTAACCCGACAGATGAGTGGGAATGACCTTCACCGTTACCTTTCCGGGCGTCGCTAGCTTCACGCTACCGAGAAACAAATTGGTGAAGTTGCTCCAGCTACCGGTTCCCGGAACCGTGCCACTTACTTTTTGGTCACCGATCATGATGTCAAAAGTTGATCCTTTCGAGGCTTCTTCGCAAGCGATTTCCGCTTTTAGCGTGTAGTAACCAGCCTTTTTGAGATCAAACGTCCAAGAAACGGTGTCCGCCGCATTCGTCCAAAACCCGATAGCATTTTTCGAGGCTTCAAACTGAGCCGTAGAGCCTGAAACGGTGGCGTCAATCGCACCTAGTGAAACGGAGCCGTCGGCAGCTTGGCTCAAAGGAATGGCAGTCACTTTAGGCTTTCCTGCGATCTCCATTACCAGTACCGTCGAAGCTTCATCCTTCATAGCAGGGAGCTTAACGTGCACTCCCGAAGCATCTTCGGTGTACGAAACAGCCTCTTTCGAATCGCTACCCATCAGGTGAATGCCCTTAATCTTCACACTTAGGCCTGGTAAGTCGATGTTGCTCAACGTATGGTCAAACACGTTGAGATAGATCTTGCCTGGCTTCTGAGTCACTCGGCCCCATGAAAGCACCTTGGGAAATGGGCTTGCAGATGTTCCGTAAACCGACTCGGAATACTTCTTCATCCAATCACCTACTTCGCTCAGGCGTTCAATGCTGGCGTCGGGAATCTCACCTAATGAAGTAGGTCCCACGTTCAGCAGATAGTTGCCTCCCTTCGAAGCGCAGTCCACTAGGTTTCGGATTAATGTGGTGCTCGACTTCCAGTTGTGATCATGGGAACTAAAGCCCCATGTATCGTTCATCGTCATGCACGATTCCCAATCTTGTCCCGGAATTCCGTTCGCAGGAATTTCCTGTTCTGGGGTGCCGTAATCACCTACAAAGTCACTGCTGTTGGCAGTCGCACCGCCTCCAGATCGTCCCGTATCCACCCGGTTGTTGACGATGATGTTTGGCTGAAGGCTTCGAATATAGTTATAGAGATCCTTGCCCCTCTCATGCGTCCAAGTATCTTCCCACTGACCGTCAAACCAAACTAATCCGATGGGTCCGTAATTGGTCAAAAGTTCCTTAAGCTGCCCCTTCATGTATTGGACGTATCGATCCATGCTGGCCTGGCTTGCATCTCGTGTGTCCCAAGATCGGCGAGGCAAGTAGTCCGGAGCATGCCAGTCCATGATTGAGTGATAGAAGCACAGCGTGATCCCAGCCGTCTTACACGCTTGCGAAAGTTCCATTAACGGATCGCGATGAAATCGGGTGTGGCCAATATTCCACGTCCCCAATTTTGAGGGCCACATTCCGAAGCCTTCATGATGCTTCGAGGTGATGACGATGTATTTCATCCCTGCGTTCTTCGCAATCTGAACCCACTTCTTTGCATCGAAGTTCACAGGATTAAATTGCTGCTGAAGCGGTTCGTAGTCCTCGGGTTTCACCTTCGCCGTATATTGAAGCCATTCCGCCGCCCCTGCAACCTCTTTACCAGCCCAATTGCCGGCTGGAACCGAGTAGAGCCCCCAGTGAATGAACATGCCGAAACGTGCGTCGCGGAACCAGGCCATTCGTTTGTCATGCTGAGCCTTGGTGTCCATTTTCGGCAATGACTTGCTCTGCACCGGTTGGACAGGCTGGGGATTCAACAATGCCTTGTGCAGGCCAATACCTAAGAGCAAACTCGTGATCATGAACAAAAACTCCCTTTCCCGAAGCGGCATCGTCGGCGCAGCATCAAATCAAAAGATACCCGCAGTCTTAAGGCGCCTCTCTTTCTCTTACTAGTTGGCGATGATCAAGCGAGAAATCATCTAACGCGCAGGTGAAAAGGCGCCCGACAATCGTCTTCTGCCACTCTTCAAGTTTCATAGTCGCACTCGCCGGCGAGTCGGTCACCTAACAACGGGCGCCGTGGAATGGGATCGAACATTGACGTACTCGACGGGCAGAACGGCAACGAATTTCTTATCCGGTGCAACAGATTTCACTCGCACTGTTGCGGGGACACAAACCCATTCCCGTCTACAAGGCGGGCCAAGAAATGCTAGTTCCAGCCAAGCTTTTACTTTTCTTTCGGCAATCCATGCCCCAAAGTTCCTGCTCGGACTTCGCGGTGAGGATCGACCAACGTGGTTTTATCTTCGTACACCCATGGCGTTTGCCAAAGTAGCTTGAGCGCAGTGGTGATCGGCATGGTGTGGAATCGATCAGGCCACAGTTCAGCGACCTTTGCTTCGATTGCCCTCGAATGCTTACCGTGTGCTCCTGGGAACAGGTGATGGGCAACGTGAGCGCCAAAGTGTTGGTGCCAGGGGTCCAGCCATTGAAGGGCCTTCGGGAGCGTGACGCTCAGTGAAGTCGCTAAAACATCCCGATCATCAGCAAGCGGGTTTAAAAAGTGGTTGGTTGCGATATAAGAGATGGCGACTGCATTGCCAATAAGGAGAGGCACGAAATATCCCCACCAGAAGACTTGAGTGCCCAGCAGCAACGAACCGGTGACCCATAAGGTTACCGGAACCAGAAACTGAGCAACCAGGAGGACTCTTTGACCTGAGGTTGTTTGCTTGCTCTTTAGATACGTCAAGAGCATCCGGATCATTTGTTGATCCATCCGGTAGCTGAACGAGCTAAAGATAATGAGGTTTCGAGCCAAGGGAGAGATGCGATAAAGCCATCTCAAAATCGGGTTATTCTTGTAGTCCTCGATCGTAAAGAGGTGGTCTGGATCCACTCCTTCGACTTGGGTGTTGTTATGGTGGTCGGCGTTGTGCCACCTGCGCCAAAGATATGGCCCAATTGCGAGAGGAGAAAATCCGAGCCCTGCCAACAAATCACGAATCCAAAGCTTTTTAATCGTTCCGCCGTGGCATATATCGTGAGCCAGGAATCCCATGCAAGCGAATGAGTGCCCGATGACCAGACTTACGACGGGCGCTATCCACCACGAGAAGTGCTTTACAAGCAGGTAGTAACCAATTGAAATCAGAGCGCCGTGAACCAGAAACCAGGCTAGGTTTCCATAGTCAGGTTCTAAAATATTGGAAGGCATAGCCTTCTTGACTTGATTGCGATAATTCGGGATCTGTGAGGTGGGTTCGCGAGTGATAGTTGCCATAAACCGTGCTTCGTCAACTAGTGTGACGGACCATTCCAGATAAAGTTGCAGATCAAAACCGCTACTGTCCTTCGTATTTTAACCAAAGAGAAAGACGTCCCAGTTCCCGGTAAAGACTTTACAAATGTCTGCCGCGTGCAGATCAAGCCCGGCAATCGAATCAAAAACGCCGCCGAGAGGCGCTCTGAAAGAAGCGGTACCGGTATCCTCACAACATGCACAACGCAGTGATAATTGCTGGCGCTCGAACTCCGGTCGGAGCATTCCTTGGTTCCCTTTCCACCTTTACTGCTTCGCAACTCGGGGCAAAGGCAATCGCGGCCGCGGTTGAGAGATCGACGGTCTCGCCAAACGAAATTGGTGAAGTCATCATGGGATGTGTTCTAACAGGTGGACAAGGCCAAGCACCTGCACGACAGGCAACGATTGGCGCAGGATTACCCGATTCAGTCCCAGCGCTCACGATCAATAAAGTCTGTGGCTCCGGCATGAAGTCTGTGATGCTGGCCGCTCAAGCGATTCGCCTCGGAGACAGCAACATCGTCGTTGCTGGAGGGATGGAATCCATGAGTAACGCTCCTTACGTTCTCGATAAAGCACGAACGGGCTATCGAATGGGAAATGGATCGTTGATCGACACCATGATTCACGATGGACTCTGGGATCCATACAACAACTGTCATATGGGCAACTGCGGGGACAGCACTTCAAAGGCTCTATCGTTTAGCCGCGAAGATCTCGATGCCTACAGCGCAGAAAGCTACCGTAGAGCGCTCGACGCTCAGGCTAACGACCGATTTAGCGATGAGATCATCACGGTTGAAGTCCCCCAACGTAAAGGTGACCCACTTATCGTTTCGGAAGACGAAGAACCAGGCAAGGGCAATCCCTCAAAACTGCCCGGCCTTCGACCAGCATTCAGCAAAGACGGCGTGACGACGGCCGGAAATGCCAGTTCCATTGATGACGGAGGCGCGGCTGTCGTAGTTACCTCAGAAGACGAAGCTAAAAAACGAGGAATTCGCCCACTTGGCAGAATCGTCGGTTACTCGACTCACGCCCAACAACCAGAATGGTTTACGACTGCGCCTGCCTTCGCCATCGAAAAATTACTTGCGAAACACGGTTTGACCGTGAACGACATTGACCTTTTTGAAGTCAACGAAGCCTTCGCAGTCGTTGCCATGGCGGTGATGAAGCAGGTGAACATTCCTCATGAGAAGGTGAATGTCAACGGTGGCGCGGTCGCCATCGGCCACCCAATCGGGATGACAGGGACTCGGCTGATTCTTACTGCGTTACATGAACTACGTCGCCGTGGTGGTCGGTATGCAATCGCGACCCCATGTATCGGTGGCGGTGAGGCAACGGCCATACTGTTAGAAGCGATGTAGTCCGCAATAAAACGTGCGGTTATCGCGATCACTTTCCGATAAGAATAGTAGGGACTACACGATGGGTCCATTTTGACAAAGGCCCTAGGTCTGAAACGCAGATCTAGCGCCTTTGTCGTCTAGAGATCAAGGATGAGAATTTTATTTGTTTCGGTTGAAGTCGCGCCATTCGCGAAGGTCGGAGGACTCGCCGATGTAGCGGGCGCCCTTCCTAAGGCCCTCAGAAAGCTCGGCCACGATGCCCGAACAATCATGCCCGCTTACCGCATGATTGAGGAAGATTCACGATGGAGTCTTGAAACAAAGATTGAAGATTTCGCCGTTTGCCTTGGTAATCGTGGCACCAAACAAGCCTATTACAAGGAAACCACTCACGAGGGAGTCCCAATCGGTTTCATCGGAACCGACGAGTGGTACACCGAAGCCATCAACAGTGAGACTGTTTACCAGCCGGGTGGACTTCAACACTTGTTCTTCAGCCGAGCCGTTCTCCAGGCGATGGAGCAGATCGACTGGATTCCTGACGTCATCCACTGCAACGACTGGCACACCGGATTTTTGCCTGTCCTTATGCGCGAGCAAGGTGGGTCGACTTGGGACGATGTCTCAAGCATCTATACCATTCACAATCTCGCCTACCAGGGTGAATTTGGCCTCGAAGTATTTGACATCCTGGGCCTTCCCCACCATCTCTACAACCACGAGCAGCTCGAAGCTTGGGGGCGGGTCAACTTCCTCAAAGCAGGATGCGTCTATGCTGACCGCGTCAACACGGTCAGCAGAAATTACGCCAACGAAATTCAGACCCAGGAATTCGGATGCGGATTTGAAGGGTTGATGTCTCACTTGGGTTCGTTGGGATACCTTTCAGGCATTCTCAATGGTCTCGACATCGACGTGTTCAATCCTGAAACTGACAAAGACATCCCCGCAAACTTCTCAAGCAACGATCCATCTGGGAAGGCGGAGTGCAAACGCCTCCTCCTACAAGAGTTGAACCTTGAGCCCATTGAGGGTGCTCCCCTCTTTGGAGTCGTAAGTCGCTTGAGTAGCCAGAAAGGCATGGATCTTATGCTTGAGGCTGCTGAAGCGATGTTCTCGTTGCCGATTCAGCTTGTCGTTCAAGGTTTGGGGGATCCGTCTTTAGCGACTGCCTTCTACGATCTGCAAGAACGCTATCCAAAGCATTTCCGATTCGTTCCCCGGTTCGATGCCCCAATCGCCCAGCGAATTTACGCGGGCTGCGACGGATTTCTGATGCCAAGCAAGTTTGAGCCCTGCGGATTGGGCCAAATGATCGCGATGAGATACGGGACCGTTCCGGTTGTACGAGCTACAGGCGGATTGGCAGACACGGTTTTTGAAGGAAGGAACGGCTTTGTCTTCGAAAAGAAAGAGCCCATGGAGTTGCTCTCAGCAGTATCGCGTGCCAAGGCAACCTATGATCAGCCTCATCGATGGCGTGCGCTCATCCGCAACGGCATGCGAGGCAATTATTCTTGGGACAAGAGTGCTCAAGAATATGTGGACTTGTACATCAGCGCTCAGCGAGAACGACAGCTTTCGAGCGTCAAGACTGCCTAAGGCCAGCTCAAGAACCGTTTTGAAGATTGATTTCAGCATTTCTTCGAATGCCACGTAATCCTGTGCGCCTAATGGCAGAACCGTTTGTCAGTTCATCCCATTGAACTTCATCCATTTGTTGGATGTGTTTGAGGTTAGGCCACTGACGACGATTGAGAAAGTCAGGCTCGGTGGTTAGGCCCGCTCGTAAGGGCTGGGACTCTCTTGGCTGATTAAATGGACACACCGATTGGCAAATGTCACAGCCAAACGTCCAATCTCCAATGCCCTGTCTTAGATCGGGAGGAATCTCCCCCTCATGCTCGATCGTAAGGTAACTGACACACGACCTAGCATCGACTTGCCACCTTCCCTCTTCAAATACGATTGCGCCGGTCGGACAGGCCTCAATGCAAGCGCGGCACGTACCGCAAGCCCCAAGGGCCGGGGCATCGGCCTCGAACTTTACACTGGTAAGCAATAAGCCAATAAAGAACCAACTCCCGCGTTTGGAGTCGATAAGGCACGTGTTCTTCCCAAACCAGCCTAGACCCGCCATATGAGCGTAATCACGCTCCAGGATTGGTGCCGAGTCAACACAGGCGCGATTATGCGACCCAGGATATTCTATTTCGATCCAGGCCGCTAATTTTTTGAGCCTTCCTCGAATAACACGGTGATAGTCTCTTCCTAGTGCATAAGTAGCGAGGTGGGGTTCACCAGGCACGGCAGGGTTCGGTTGGTAATAATTAAGTGCGACCGCAACAATTGATGCCGCATCCGGCAATAATTCGGTCGGGTTTGCCTTTAATGGCACATGACGTGCCAGATACTCCATGGAGCCGTGATATCCCTTAGCAATCCAGTCTTCGTAGGCAGCTAAATGGGGCGCTGGTAATGCTTCACAAACGCCCACCGACATAAACCCTAACTCAAGGGCCTTATGCTTAAGGTCAGTTGATGAAACCATTGAGCCTGACATGAAGGAGTCACTCAATTATTGCCGAAACTCAAATCTCGTTTTGGCTAGTCAGAAATTCTCGGGTTACGGCCACCCACTGCTCAATCGTCAGATCATGGGGTCGAATTTTCTCATCAAGGCCCACCTTCTCAATAAGCTCGGTGAAGGTTTCCCGAGGAATGCGATAGGTTGCCATGAGATTGTTGGCGAGCGTCTTCCGCGGCTGTGTAAATCCTGCCCGAACTAATTTGAAAAACGCCTGTCGAAGGGTGGGATCGAGGTCTATCGGTCGAGAAACAAACTTGAGCACCGTGCTATCGACCTTCGGAGGTGGCACAAAAACAGCTGCCGGAACTTGGGCTATAGTCGTAATTTCGAATTGGCTCTGAAGATAAACGGAGAGCGAACCTCGGTCCGAGTTTCCAGCCTTTGCGCTGATCCTCTGAGCAACTTCCTTCTGCATCATCAAAACCGCTACCGAGAACGCCGAGTTCGCCTCGGCAATTTTGGTAAGCAAAGGTCCCGTGATGTAATACGGAAGGTTTGAGACAATGGCCCTTGGTTCGGGCAACTCATTGAGCACGCTTACCAAATCTACGGCAAGAGCGTCAATTTGTCTGACGTCTACCTTGGGTGCAGATGATTTGAGCGCTTCGATCATTCGCTCGTCAAGTTCAAGCGCAATCATCTTCTCAACTTTTTCTGAAATAAGCGAGGTGAGGACTCCTGGGCCGGGTCCAATTTCGCAGACACCCTGACAATCATCAGTGCTGTCAACGATGGCTTCTACAGCGGCTCGAGAGCATAGGAAATGCTGCCCGAGCCCCTTAGAGGCGGTGATCCCATGTTGCGCAAGGAACGTTTTTAAGGTTCCGGGATCGTAGAGTTTCAACGAGTGCTTAAAACGTGGACCCGAACTCGCTGTCGGCCAAAGTCATTCGCTACTCGTCTAGAGTCGTAACATAAGTCGATTCGCTTCCCTTTTATCGCACTACCGGTATCTGAAGCTATGGCTAGCCCGTAACCTTCGATAAATAAAACGGAACCGAGAGGAATAACTCGAGGATCAACGGCTGCTTCGCCGAAAGTAGCTCTTCTACCTGTCCTAGTACGACCTGCGTTTCCTCGTCCGTTACAACGAGGGCTTGGGTCATAGGCAGTGGCTACCATGTCCAGCACTAACTTTCTGCTGAACGATCCACGATCCGAATTGAAGCCCCCCCGACCCATGTAAAAAGTGGTCGGCTGTGCCTCTTTCGTCTCTTCCTTTAAAAGCTCGGTGCTGACGGACTTGCCGTCAACGTAGGTGACACGATAGGCCTTCTTTACGGACCCGTCAATGCCCTCATGAGCTTTAACCAATGAACCTGGTCTCAGGTTACGGCTAAACTCATAACGAATTCCCGCACGAACTTTCGTTGTGTGGGTCTCCACCTGTATTTCTGTTTGCCTCTTACCGCCTGCTAACGCCGTTCCGGCGATCGCTGACATCATCAAGGCCATACTCACTTTGTGTGAGCAGTTGCGCATTTGGAACCTCCTCTTGCATGGCTGCGAAGGGACGTTATACCTGCCAAAACGACATTTTTCGGGTTCAGTGCAGATCGATAACGGGACTAACACGGGTAAACCGCCATTTTTAGGTTCAAATCTAAACTTTTAATGGTAAGTAAATTTTTACCAAAAACCTTGACAGAAATCTGGGTAAGAGCCGTTTTTAACCCCTTATGGGATATCCCCACAACATTCAGATTGGAAGGTTTAGACCGCTTTTCGATCACGCCACCGCACCATATTTTCATAAAAAAGAATCTGTTGAGCCCAACCCGAATATTGACCAAACCGGGTTCGAAACGCCCTGGACATCTCAAGGTATCGGGCATCGGTGAGCGCTTTGCCATTCATTTCCGGATAGTAAAGACGCACTAACGCTTGCCAAACGTGCGTGTCAATGGGAACGGATTCTGTGAAGTCGAGACCAAATAATGCGATGCAATCGGCCAGTTTGGGACCAATACCTTTGATGGACATCAAGTGAGTTCGGGCGTCTTCAAATGGTTGCAACTTGAGCTTCTCCAAGCTATTCTCACCCCATTCTAAGAGTTGCCTCGCTGCATTCGGAATGGTCGCAGCGCGATATCCAAAACCCTTGGCTCTCAATTCATTTTCGGGAATCTGAGCAATTACGTCGGGGGTCGGAAATCGAGTGAGAGAGACTCCGGCAACATCGGCGAGAGGCTCACCGTAACTTGCTAAGTGCCGAACCATTTGCTTGATGCGGATGATGTTATTGTTAGGCGTGCATAGAAAGCTAAAGAAGGTTTCGTAAGGGCAATCAGACCGGAGCACCCGAAGACCTTCAAAATTCAGCAAGTAGGGAGCCATTTCTGAACCCAAATCAAGGATTCGACGCCCGGTCTCTTCCGCGTCCCAATCTAATCGTAAGAAGGAACGGAATGCTGCTTCGCCGCCATTGGTCTGAACCCGAAGGACCTGGCTCGTTTCAGAATCTGGATTCTCGAAGTGGATCAGAAACCAATTGCGACCATCGACACCTAACCAATCTCCCGATGGCAAACAGGTCCATCGAAAGACCTGCCCGCTTTCCAGGCAGAGAGGAATATCACATTCCCTTGGGTTAATTGTCAGGATAAATTCGTTCAGAGACTTCCCTCAGGCAATAGGGCTAGGAACTCTTCTTCTGTCGCTACCTTCACGCCCAGTTGATCCGCTTTTTGGAGCTTGGAGCCTGCTCCTGGGCCCGCAACAACAAGCGAGGTGTTTTTACTGACACTTCCCGCTGATTTCCCGCCCATCTTGGCGACAAATGCTTCCGCGGCCTCGCGAGTAAAGCGTTCTAGCTTTCCTGTAAATACGATTGTCTGCCCGGCAAACAGGTCACTCACGGGTTCCTCACCCTCAATAGGAGCAACGCCCAATTCAATCAATTCATCCACCATTCGATGGTTGTCCGGATCTTCGAACCACTCTTGAACCTCTCCCGCGGTGTGAGGGCCGATATTTGGAATCTCCATCAGGGTTGCGTAATCGGCGGTGCGAATGGCATCGAGCGTTCTAAGTTCTCGCGAGATATCTTGCCCCCCTTTCTCACCAACACTCGGAATTCCCAAGGCAAACAAGAATCGAGCCAGGGTTCGGGTCTTGCTTTCTTCGATCGACGCCAAGAGATTATCAATCGACAGCTCCCCTAGTCGGTCAAATCCAATCAGTTCTTCCCTTCTTTCTCGAAGTCGATAGATGCTCGGTAGATCGGTAATCATGCCGGTTTCCAGGAACCGGTCGATGAGTTTCTCTCCTAGTCCGTCAATGTCCATCATCTTGCGCCCTACAAAATGTCGGAGCTTTGCGGCTATTTGAGCGGGACAGGAGCGATTGGGGCACCGCAGGGCGACTTCTCCGACCTTTCTGAAAACGGGAGTTCCACACTCAGGACACTCGGAGGGTTCGCTAATGACATTCAAGTCTCCCGACCGTTTATCCAAAACCGGCCCAACGACTTCCGGAATGACATCTCCCGCTCGTTGAACAATGACAACGTCCCCTTCTCGAACGTCTTTGCGGGCAAGGTCTTCATAGTTGTGAAGGGTCGCCCGGCTGACCGTAACCCCTCCCACTTGGACCGGCTCGAGATCGGCCACCGGAGTTATCACACCAGTCCGTCCAACCTGGGCAAATATTCGATTCAGAGTGGTGAAAGCTTGCTCCGCGGGAAACTTGTACGCAATCGCCCATCGCGGACCTCGTGCGGTGAAACCTAGCTGCTCTTGGAGGTCAAGACTGTTCACCTTAATGACGACGCCATCAATGCCAAAGGGCAAGGTGGGGCGTACACGATGGATCTCTTCTACAAATTCAATTACTTGCTCGATTCCGACAACCGCTCGTGACTCACTTCGCGAGGCGAATCCTAATTCCTTGAGTCGATCAATAACTGCTGATTGAGTATCGGCTAGACGCCTTCCTTCGTTTAGGTCGACTTGCCCCACGCCGTAAGTAAAGAATGAAAGTTTACGAGCCGCTGTCAGACGACTGTCTAGCTGCCTCAATCCACCCGCTGCTGCGTTTCGAGGGTTGGCAAACAGTTGCTCTCCACGCTCAGCTTTGCCGAGGTTCAGCTCTTCGAAGGCCGCCTTGAGCATGACAACTTCCCCACGAACCTCGATTCGGCCCGGAAGTGGCTTTCGCATTCGGAGAGGAATGCCGCGAACGGTTTTTGCGTTGTGAGTAACGTCTTCTCCAGTCGTGCCATCTCCACGTGTCGTTCCAATTTCGAGGACACCATCAACGTATGTCAGCGAGATGGAAGCACCATCGAACTTCAGTTCGCAAAGATATTCGAGTTCTTGCTCCGATTCAAGAAATCGTTTGATTTTTTCATCAAAAGCTCTTAACTCATCATGCCCAAACGAGTTGTCCAAAGAGAGCATCGGAATCGCATGGCGGTGAGGTTTGAGTCCATCAACCGGTGGACCGCCAATTCGCAGAGTCGGGCTATCGGCAGTAGCTAACTCGGGATGATCGCGCTCAAGATCCTGAAGTTCGCGAAACCACTTGTCATATTCAGAATCACTGACCTCGGGCTTATCAAGCACGTAATAGAGGTAAGCATGGTGCTCAAGTATTTGACGTAACTCAGAGGCGCGGGACACCGGATCCATCCTGAAGAGATTACCGCCCGAAACAAAGCGAGTTGTTGAAAATACAAAGCGATATCGACCGCCCCGTTCTGTTTGGCTATCCTCCCAACCACGAAATTCCGCCTACAGCAATCTCTCCTTGAAAGCGTGAAAGGAGATTTATTCCCTTCGAAGCCGCGCATCGTGGCGGAGTGGCATCCCTCAGCAAAGGGCTCAATATCGTCGCATAATGACCAACATCGAACGACCCTCGTTGATGAGAACCAAAGCATGCTTGAAATCCTGAAATACGCTTTTCTATGGATTGCTCTAGCGGTAAGCGCCTCTGCGATTATCTATTTGAAGTGGCGCTTTTTATCACGGATGATTCGGCATGCATTTCACAGTGGCGAGCGCCCATCTCCCAATTCTGACGCTGCTAGGGTCGAATTCATGGCTGCGTCGTTCCAACGATTAGCAGACCTACATGACTCTAAAGTGCTCACTGATGAAGAGTTTGCGGCGGCCAAGGCCAAGGTCATAGAAAGCCCGTATATCCGGAAACCATCCTAGTCCAAAGCAAGGACGTTAAGCTCAATTCGCAGGATGTAAAACGGCGCGACTTACCAACCGCCGACTACGAGGCCCTACGGGTACTTCGATGTATTGTCCACGAACCCTCAAGTATCTAGACTGGAGTCAAGAATACTGTCAGCGACGAAAATGGGACTATCAAACCGCATGGCTAACGCAATCGCATCAGAAGGACGTGCGTCAATCTCCATCTCTTCTTTTCCGACCACGATATACAACTTTGCGTAGTAAACCGTGTTCCAGAAATCGTCAATCACAACGCGGTCCAACACAATATCGGCACGTTGCATCACGGTTCGGATGAGATCATGAGTGAGGGGCCGATCCGGACGTGAGCCTTCGTATTCCATTGCAATCGCTTGGGCTTCAAACGGACCGATCAAGATTGGTAGTTTTCGATCACCGTCAGTGACCAAAACAAACTGCGAGATCTGACCGTTGTTTTCGGAGCGATAGACCCCTTCAACCGTAACTTCAATCAGTTCACCCATCGAACCGGGTTCTCGAATGGGTGCCGCTCCTTCATACGGAAAGAAAGCAGGGGGCTCGTCTAAATTTTCAGGACGTTCGGGCTCGTCGTACTCTTCGGGCATGCGCTATAAATTCCTCGGTTTTAAAGAGAGAGCGGACCCTTAAGATTGATCTTAAAGGTCCGAATGGATGGTCTTAGGCGCTTGCTTTCGTTCGAGCCACAACACTCTCTAAGAATGCCGCGTTCGTTGGCGTACGCTTCAACAGCTTGATGAGCGATTCCGTTGCTTCAACCGAATTGGTTTGGTTGGCCAATAGTCGGTGAAGTTGGACGACGCCGTCGAGATCTTCCTTCTTGAACAAGAGCTCTTCATGCCGTGTCGAACTGCGTTTGACATCCACTGCAGGCCAGAGTCTTCGCTCGGCGAGGTCGCGGTCTAACACGATTTCCATGTTGCCCGTTCCTTTCAACTCTTCGAAGATCGCATCATCCATCTTGCTACCAGTGTCTACCAAAACGCTGGAGACGACCGTAAGCGAACCACCTTCTTCGATGTTTCTTGCAGCACCAAAGAATCGGCGTGGGCGGTAAAGAGCACCGGGGTCAAGACCACCGGATAGCGTTCGACCCGATGGATTGATCGTAAGATTGCTGGCGCGTGAAAGTCGTGTAAGTGAGTCGAGCAGAATAACCACGTCTCGACCAAATTCAACCAGTCGCTTGGCTTGTTCCAAGCAAAGCTCGGCGACCCGCATATGATTTTCGGGCGGTTCGTCAAAGGTTGAGGAAATGACCTGTCCTCGAACAGATCGGCGCATGTCGGTAACTTCTTCAGGACGTTCATCGACCAACAGAACCATGAGGTAGACCTCAGGATGGTTGGCAGTGATCGCGTTTGCGATGGTCTTCAGCATCATCGTCTTACCAGCCTTAGGTGGCGAAACAATGAGGCCGCGTTGACCTTTACCGATAGGCGAAATCAAATCCACGATTCGAGCGGAAATGTTATCGGGGACGGTCTCCATGACGAGTCGCTCGTTCGGATAGAGCGGAGTGAGCTCGTCAAAATTCTTTCGCTTCGTCATCTCGGGCGAAGCCGTTCCGTAACCGCTTACGCTTTCAACTCGAAGCATGCCCTGGTACTTCTCGCCTTCTTTAGGCATCCGAACCTGGCCGAATACGATATCGCCTGCTCGCAGTCCAAATTTCTTAACCTGAGACTGGGAAACATAGACATCCTGGGGGGAAGGAACATAGTTGTCTCGTCTGAGGAAGCCCCAGCCGTCGGACATCAGGTCAAGCACACCCTTTGCGTAGATAGCCTGCTTTTCTTCGTTGATAACGATGAGAAGTCGCTCGATAAGTTCGTGGCGCAACAAAGATTTGGGATCAATCTTGGCGGTTTTTGCTTCCTTGAGAAGCGCCGCGGGCGTCATCTTATCGAAATGGTTATAGTCGAGCTCGGGCAGTAATTCGAGATCCGTCTGCGGATCGCTCTTTGGCATGCCTTCGCGGCCGCGTCCACGCTGCCTTCGCATGCCGTTGTTGTTGTTATTGTTACCGCCGCCGCCTTCTTGCGACTTGCGAGGTCGAAACTGATGGGTCATATAGCTCCTGAAGCTGGGTTCCTGACGCGTAATAAGGCAGGTGGTAACAAAGCCTTAATTGGGAGTAGAACTACTCTTCGCGCAGTATCGCGATGTATGGGAGGTTACGATAACGCTCCGCATAATCTAGACCATATCCTACCACGAATTCGTTCGGAATCTCGAAACCTATGTATTCAACCGGGGGATGTACGGTTCTTGAGCCTGATTTGGACAAAAGAGCGACAACTTTGAGTGATTTGGGTTTGCGAGTTGAAAGCAACTCCCGCAGATGGCTAAGGGTAACCCCTGTATCCACGATGTCTTCAACAATTAAGACGTTCAAACCCTCGATATTGATATCTAAATCTTTACGAATTTGAACGACGCCCGTTGACGACTTACCACCATGATAACTACTTACTTGTAAAAAGTCGAGTTGGGTGTCAGATTTCATCAACCGGCCAAGGTCGGACAGAAAATGAATCGAGCCTTTTAGCACCGCAATCAGTAATACCGGTTCCCCGCCAAACTCATCATCAATCTGTTTCGCAAGCTCGGCAGTACGAACCCGAATTTGCAATTCAGAAATCAAAACGTCAAGGTGAGATCCGCTCATCTATCGTGAAATCTACCTTTTCGAGTGATTAACACGCACGAGCACTTCGGTTCCACGCATACAAACCTTCTGCGTTACAAGTTTGAACTTTGCAACCCGATAGTGGCATTACGTGTAATATTTAGATGATTGGCTAATTATCTTCCAATCAGAGACTCATGGCGATAGACGAAGTATTCAAGGCTCTGGCTGATCCTACGAGACGACGCATTTTGCGATTGCTCTCGAAGGGAGACCTCACTGCCGGTGAGATTGGGCAAGAGTTTGATATCAGCGGACCGTCAGTCTCGCACCACTTTAACGTGCTTAAGAATGCGGATTTGATTCGCGGAAGGCGAGATGGGCAGCAAATTATCTACTCGCTAAACACGACCGTTGTTCAAGATGCCATGACCCTCTTCCTTGATGTTTTTGCTAAAGACCATCAGGAGCCCACCGATGAAAGTTAAAACTAGCTTATTAATTCAGCTTGCGATGTTCGCCGTAACCCTTGCTTTAGGGGCGTACTACGCTGGGACTTTGCCAGACGTTGTTCCAACCCACTGGGGAGTTCACAATCAGGTCGATCAGTACGGAAGCAAATGGGTCTCCATTTGCACCGGCCCGTTACTCCTCCTTTTTTCGATCGGAATGACCCTTGTGTTACCGAAAATCTCGCCCAAGAATTTTGAAATTCAGAAGTTCGACACCACTTTCGCGTATGCGATGGTGCTGGTTTCTGCCCTCATGTTCTTTATCTCGATTTCCATCCTCCGGGCAACCGCAGGCTCCCATATGGATATCGGTGGCGCGGTCATGACAGGTCTCTTTATCTTTTTTGCCCTACTCGGAAACATCTTGGGCAAAGTTCAAAGAAACTTCTACATGGGAGTAAGAACGCCATGGACACTCGCAAGCCAGCCGGTTTGGGACGCAACCCACCGTTTAGCAGGACGCGTTTGGGTTGGCGGAGGCATTCTAGGTGCGATTCTTTCGCTTGCGGGAGCACCACTACCATTCTCGATAGCGCTCATGTTGATCATGTCGTTCTATCCCGTGATAGCCTCGTATTTCATTTACCAAAGGATTGGCAAATAGAAACGCCCTGCCACGAACTCAATCGTGTCAGGGCGTTTGACAAATTTAGAAGGATAGGAGACGAGCGACGGTTTCCATGTCCTTATCACCCCGTCCACTCATGTTGACGAGAACACGGGAACCCTCGGGTAACAGGTCTCGATTCCGCAACGGCGCGAAGGCATGGGCACTTTCGATTGCAGGAATCAATCCTTCGGAGCTAGCAACCCATTTAAGGGCGTTGATCGCTTCATCGTCATCGATCGCAATGTACTCAACTCTTCCTGCATCCTTCAGATAGCTATGTTCCGCTCCGACTCCTGGGTAGTCCAGTCCCGCACTGATGCTGTGGGTTCCGATTACTTGGCCATCGTCGTCTTGCATCAGATAACTGTAACTTCCGTGAAGGACACCCGGGCTGCCGGCACTGAGAGGGGCCGCATGCTTACCTGAATTGAGTCCCAATCCACCTGCCTCAACTCCAATCAACCTTACATTTGCATCCGGAACAAAGGCTGTGAACATTCCAATGGCATTGCTGCCTCCACCCACGCAAGCAATCGCAACATCTGGCAATCGATCGTAGCGAGCCAAGTACTGAGCGCGAGCTTCATCGCCGATGACACGCTGGAACTCACGCACCATGTAAGGATAGGGATGAGGACCGGCGGCCGTGCCAATGATGTAATGAGTGTCTCCCACATTGGTGACCCAGTCTCGCATGGCTTCGTTCAGGGCATCTTTTAGAGTCTGGGTTCCACTCGAAACCGGATTGACCTTCGCTCCGAGAAGCTTCATTCGGAAGACATTGAGTTGCTGTCGAGCAATGTCTTCAACACCCATATAGACTTCACACTCAAGTCCAAATAGAGCACAGACGGTTGCCGTGGCTACGCCATGTTGCCCCGCTCCGGTCTCCGCAATAATTCGCTTCTTGCCCATTCTGAGGGCTAGCAGGCATTGCCCTAAGGCGTTGTTTATTTTGTGAGCGCCCGTATGGTTGAGGTCTTCCCTCTTAATAACGACGTGGAGCCCAGTGTCCGAACTCAGCTTCTTGGCTTCGGTAATCGGGTTCGGACGCCCCACATACTCCTTTAAGTAGTGGTCGAATTCTGCCCTGAAAAGTGGGTCGGCCCAGGCCTTGTTGAATTCCAAATCGAGTTCTTCCAGCGCAGGAATAAGTGTTTCAGGGACATACCGTCCTCCGAACGCTCCAAAGCGTCCTTTTTCATCGGGCCGAATAAGCATGGATCTAGATTCTACGGTATTTGAGTTCACTGAGTTCTACGACCGAAGGTTCAGATCGGAATCCCAGCATTTTGCGATCGCTCCAAAAAGCAGCAGCACTCGATTCCCCCTGACGCGAAATTGAGTTTTTCGGCACAATGTACAAGTGAGCGAAATTCTCATCATTGCTAGGGTCCGAATTCACGAGCTAGACGTTCCCATCGTTACGGATTATTATTTTGAAGTCAAAGACAAACTTAGCTTAGTAGAAGGGTGCAACGGACTAAGTGTCTGGCGAGATGAGCGAGACAAAGAATCATTCCTCGTCATCTATGAGTACGCGGACCTCGCTGCCGCGGAACGCGGTTTGGTTGCCATCTCTGAAATACGGGTCCTAGCGGAGACGCAAGCTGCCGATTTTCGCCCCGCCGATGTTCAGCGCATTCGGATTTCGGGATATGTTGGCGATCGGGTCGCAAAAGCTCCCACCACTGCCTATCTTTCTATGAGCCAGAGGGTTGCGGACCCAGGTTATTCTCCCGAACTTCAAGAGGAACTAGAGAGAGTTTTTGACGAACTTCAAATAATGCCCGGCTTTATCGGATCGGTATATGGCACGAATGACGTCTTAGAAGAAGAAGTTATTGGCATCGTCACGTGGCAAAGCCGAGAGGCATTTCTTGCTTCTCTACCTCCCCACGTGAACACTTACTCAATCGTTCTCTATCGCAGATTTTATTGAAATAACGGGGTCCCGACCCCAACGACACGATGCGCGCTCGTACCTACCTTTTTGCGATTAGCCTGGCTGGAACACTTGGACTAGCAAGTGTCGCCTCGGCCCATGACGCGTTTCGCCCTGGGGCAGCCCAGCAAGTCCAGCTCGGAAAGAAAGTAGCCGCCGAATTGAGAAAACAAGAACACGTCCTGCCCTCTTCGGATCCCCGAGTTCAGACCCTTCGCCGAGTGGCACGCCGGATTCTTGCAACGATCGACGAAAAAGATGCCATCTGGGAATATTCGTTTGACGTCATCGATAGCAAAGAAATCAATGCGTTCGCCCTTCCTGGCGGCGCCACATTTTTCTACACCGGGTTGATGGATCGGCTGAAAACCGAAGACGAACTCGCAGGTGTTCTCGGCCACGAGCTAACCCATGTGCGCAAGCAGCACTGGGCATATGCCTATGCTGATAGCCAAAAGAGAAACTTGGGGCTCTCAATCGTTTTAATGGCCGCACGTGCAAACCAGGCGCTCAGCAATCTTGCGGGATTCACCAACGACGTCGTCTTCGAGCTTCCTTTCTCTCGAAAACATGAAACTGAAGCCGATGACGGAGGCTTTGACACCATGGTTGCGGCAGGCTATAACCCGCAAGGGTTGGCCGACACGTTTGACATGCTTCGCAAAGCCATTAAAGACGGCACGCCACCAGAGTTCTTCAGCGACCACCCGGACGACAAAAACCGCATCAAACGAATTGAAGGCAAGATCAAACTCGCAGGCACAAACTTCCCTCCTCAGATTCTGATCGACTATCTTGGGAAGTAGGTTTTTGATCGTGGGACATTTTCACCCCTAGCCTATCAGACTTGATCACTTAAACAATAGATTTCAAAGCTGTGTTTAAACACCGCTTCTATCAGGGGAGTCCATTGGAAATAAAGCGAAGGCAACTCGTGGATTGAGATAAATCGTCGTCCTTTCGATTCTTCTGGTTTCCCAATGTCGCCCAAAGAACCTACTGACGTAACAAAACATTCTGCCCAGCGACTTTGTCCGCTTGAAGTGATCTCGTAAGAACCAAGATAGGTTAGGTTCCCGAGAGTCGCTCCCGCTTCTTCTAGCGCTTCACGTCGAACGGCTACCTCCGAAGTCTCGCCCGCTTCAATTCGGCCCGATGGAATGCACCAACCTCTCCCCTCGATGTCAGCTAAAAGGACTTGGTCGTCGTTCCAGGCAAATACCAGGGCGGCGAAAGCCGCGCTAGGCGGCTTAAAGGGTGATGCGTGAAACTGAGTCTTTGAGTTCTCCGTTTCCCAAGCCGGAAAGTTCATCGTCGATAGACTAGAACTTTGCCGACGACTTTTTCGATGGGTACTGCCCCAAATTTCCTGCTGTCCTCGGAGTAGTTTCGATTGTCACCCAGAAGGTAGATGTAGCCGTCTGGCACATTATAGGGTCGGTTAATATCAAGTACGAGAGCTTCTGGTCGGTACGGGACCTCAATATTTTCACCCGACATCTTGTAGACCCGCTTGATAATGTCACCCGGACCGCCTGGATCCTTGACAACCACGATGTCTCCATCCTTGATTGGACCAATCAACCAGTAAGCCTTGCTAACCAAGACTCTCTGCCCATTTTTGAATGTCGGCACCATTGAGATTCCTGAAACCTGGATCGTCTTAAAATTAAGGATAAAGAAGATCGCAAAAATCAGCGTAAACCCCAAAAAGACTCCAAATCCAGTAATCGCTCGTTTCTTTCCTTTCTTCATATTTTTTTCTTTACTTCTACGCCTGTGGTGAATTCCAGTGAAGTTGTCCGAATAACCTGTCCGCTATACTAAAGACCGCCGTCTGGGCGTCCAACCTATGGATGTAGTCCTTAAGAGCTTAACCCAACACAGCAGTGAGATTCTGTTGTTTTTACTCATCGTAATTCTCGCTCTTACGATCATCGTTATGCGTTTGACCCGTCTTCAAGCGAGAGCCGCCTCTCGCTGGCAAACTTTATTGCCTGATGGAAGGGGTGAAAACCTGGAGACATTGCTATATGATCACTTACGCGAGCGTATGAAGATCGAACAAGAACTCGAAACGCTACGAGCTCGAGCGCTTGATCTAGAAACTCGACTCGCAGAAAGTAAAAGGCATCTCGGGCTTGTTCGCTACGACGCGTTCGATGATGTTCGCGGAAATCAAAGTTTTGCAATGGCATTTTATGATGATCAGGGTAACGGAGCCGTCCTCAATAGCATTGTAGGTCGAGCCGATTGCCGCGTCTATTGCAAACCATTATTGAACCATCGGTCCGAAAGAGACCTCTCACAAGAAGAACAACGTGCCATTCGTGAAGCGAAGGCGACAGGACCGAAAACGATTATCTCGCAGTAAACGACGATGAGCGAAAGCTACCTCGACGATCATATGCTCATCAACCGGGCGCAGACCGGCGATCGAAGTGCATTTAACACGCTCATTCGAAAGCACGAAACGCGTGCTTACCAGTACGCGTTCCGGTTGACCCGAAACCCTGAGGAGGCCGCCGATGTCGTTGCAGACGCTTTCGTCCGCATCTATAACGCCCTTCACAACTTCAAGGGCCAGAGCGCTTTTACGACGTGGATGTATCGGATACTCACGAACTGCTACCTCGACGTCAAGAAGAAAGAAAAGAATAAGGTGACGACTTCCCTAGAGGCAGTCATGTTGACACCTGACGGCGAGATGGAGCGTCAGATAGAAGACGACGCTCCTTCACCCTATGAGGACACGGAAAGGTCGGAACGAGAAAGAAGCATTGAAAACGCCGTCTCCTTGCTTCCCGAATATCAGAGAGCGATGATCGTGATGTACCACGCAGAGTCGATGACTTACGAAGAAATCGCAGCTGCCCTCGACCTACCGGTTGGCACGGTGAAGAGTCGTCTCAACCGTGCAAGAGTGAGCCTTCGGGAGCTTCTTGTAAAAGATGAGGAACTTTTTAAGATTTAAGCAGTCGAACTAACTGTGGGTCGACACCCGTCCCGCGCAAGTTTCTCTAAACATTCCCATGAACAACGACAAAGCAAGAGATTTCTTTTCTGCTTATTACGAAGGCACTTTAGAGTCAGGCCTCAAACAATCTTTCGAAGCTCGGCTTTCGACAGATGCTTTGATTCAGGCCGACTACGCGGCTTTCGTTGAAACAGTCCAAGAACTCAACACGCTGAAAGACGAAGAGATTGAAATTCCAAGCTTCCTGAGCGATCGTATCGCGACTCGTCTTGAGCAAGTTCAACCGAAGAGCCGCTTCGGCTTCCCAGCATGGTTAGGCGTTCTCCGAGGATTGGCATTTGCAGGTCTTGCAACCGCCGCGATTGTCTTCGCACTTCCCTTCGTTCAGGGCAATCACGATGTCAGTAACGCAGGCGCAATTTCTTCTTCGGCAAGCGTCAACCAAGTCCGATTCAAATTCGACGGAACAAAAGTCGTCCTGAATTATTCGGCTTCTGGAACCAAGACGATCGTCGTTTCATCACCCGTCACCGGTAAAGAAATCAAGCGAATTCAGCTTGAGAATAATCGACTTGAAAGTCCACTGGAGAATTCTCTCGCTAAGGCAGTCGTCTTTAAGATTGAATCCCTTGGGGACGAGGGTGGTCGATTGATCGCCATTCCCGGCTCAGTTCCAGAAAAGGCAAAACCGGGCGAAGGAACGGTTCAGGATCTTGCCGTAGCGTTGGCCGGTCACTATCGAGTGCCCGTCGTCATCGATTCGGGTGTCGCGTCTAAGCAAATTAGTTGGAACTTTGGATCAGCTGACGCCCGTGCGGCTGCAAGCCAGGCAGTAGGCAGTGAAGGCTTTAGCGTTGATCAAAAGCAAGATGGACTTGTAGAAATTCTTGCCCGATAGGTTTTCATCCCACCACCCCCTGAAAGCCCGCGACCGAAAGGAAGCGGGCTATTTTACTTCTCGTTGCCTAGCCGGCTTCGTTTCTTTAACGACTCTGCCTATCGTCGATCCACCATTGAAGAATTGAGCAGGAACTAACTTAAGCTAGATTTCGATAAAGGGTTGTGAGTTGCGCTTAGACAACTTCCATTTGGATGCCAGCTACCACGTAGGACCTTTGACCTAACCCTTTTTTCACACCCGTTGCGTCAATTCTCCGGCTCAATCGGGCTCACTTTGGCTGTAACCCGATGAAGGTTCTTAAAAAGAAAATTAAGAAAATCTAAAACGGATCTTAATTTTTCTTATTTCGTGTACAATATCATCGTCTGGAATTGAGGAGATTGTTTAGAGAAATGAATACAAGCCGAGTTTTGAGTTGGGAGTCGCATTTAATCGTCCGAGCGGCGGGCGGCGATCAGATCGCGTTCGAGCTTCTCTCCGACATTTACCGGCCGGTGCTGATGAGCCTTGCGATGAGGATGTTGCGAAATGCCGATGATGCCAACGACGCCGTCCAGGACACACTGCTAAAAGCATTTCGAGCCATTCACGATTTCGATCCGGAGCGCCCTCTGAAACCATGGCTCTGCCGAATCTGTGCCAACTGCTGCGTAGACGCAGTTCGATCGCGAAAGCGAGACGGTGACTCACTCGATCAGCATGAGTACATGCTGGCCGATAGTTCCGAAGTCGATGGAACCGCTACCGGTTCGATCCGCCAAGGTCAGGTCATCGAAGCAATCGAAAGATTGCCTGAAAAGTATCGAAGAATTATCTTCATGCGCCATTTCAAGCACATGGATGTAAACGAGATCGCGGTCGCGCTGGACAAACCAGAAGGCACCATCAAGAGCTGGTTATTCCGAGCACGAGCCATGTTAAAGAAAGATCTTCATCTCGCGCTTGGCTAAGAAAAGTCTGAGGGAAAACGAAAGAGGCTTGATGCTTAAAGCATCGAGTCTCTTTTTTTGATGATCGTTCTGCCCTCGTGTTGAGTCTCACGTTCGGTTAGGAATCGCTCTGGTGAGGCTGGTACCCTTTAACTGGAATGCCAATCACAGAAACCCAGGTCCTCGATGCGCTTCGTAACGTCGTTGATCCCGATCTCCACCGAGATATCGTCACTCTCGGCTTTGTGAAGGATCTTGTAATCGAAGACAGCAATGTTTCATTCAAGGTTCAACTCACAACTCCAGCTTGCCCTGTCAAGGAAATTCTCGAAGCAGAATGCTACGAGCGAGTTGGTGCGATCGCAGGCGTCGGAAAAGTCACGATTGAGATGACTTCTCAAGTGCGACAACGAGAAACCAAACAAGACGACCTTATCCCCAACGTCAAGCATTGCATCGCAATCGCCTCGGGTAAGGGCGGAGTTGGAAAAAGCACCTGTGCGGTGAACCTAGCCATTGCTCTGGCACAAACTGGAGCGAAGGTAGGATTGATGGACGCTGACGTTTATGGACCGTCTATCCCACTCATGATGGGCGCCCAAGATGAAAAGCCGTACACGCGTGGTAGCAAGATTCTTCCGATTCAGCGCTATGGAATCCACATGATGTCCCTTGGCTTCCTCTTGGAAGAAGGACAGGCCGTTCTTTGGCGCGGACCAATGGTTGCGGGTACGGTTCGACAGCTTCTAGCTGACGTCGAATGGGGCGATTTGGATTATCTCCTGGTCGACCTTCCCCCAGGAACCGGTGACGCACCGATGTCGCTTGCTCAGCTAGCTCCGTTGACGGGAGTTGTCATCGTGACGACCCCTCATCATGTGGCGGCAAACATTGCAGGAAAGTCCGTCCAACTCTTCCGTAGGCTAAACGCTCCCATCATGGGAGTTATCGAAAACATGGCGGGATTTGTTTGTCCGAACTGCAATACCGTGACTCAGATCTTCTCTGGAACCACCGGCGAAGCACTCTCAGAGACTCTGCAGGTTCCCTACCTGGGTAGCGTTCCTCTCGATCCTAGCGTAAGTGACGCAAGCGATAAAGGAATTCCTTCCATCGTTGCTCGCCCCGAGAGGCCGCAAGCGGACGCGTTTAAGGAAATTGCCGGCAAACTTGCTCGGCAAGCCTCGATCGCAGGATTCACGCGAAAAGACTTGATCAAGCCAACCGATCCCGCGGAACGTCCAAAGTTTGCTCCCGCGGAGTAGACCGCTAACCTTAGAAATAAGGGCTCGATGAAACTGGGATACCGCTCTCTGGAGCATCTAGCCATGTCTTGATTGGACTTGCTTCGTATTTACGGAGCAAGTCTCCCACACCATCTTCACCGCGAACCCATCGCAGAACTTGATGGGGAATTGTTGATCGATCGCTGTCCGGAATCGGCTCAGGCCAATTCAATCGGTAGTATTGAGACTTTGGCAAGAGGATCTCTGGATCGACCAAGCTGAGAACGGTCGCTCCATTCGGAATGAAAGCAGTTAATGCCTCAACCGCTTGTTCAATCATCGATCGGTCATCTAATTCCGCGATTCCCTGACGTCGAGACGCACGAAGGTATTTTCGAGCGCAGTTCGAGCCCACTTGGACGATGACGAGGTCCGAGTCTTCGAGAGATTCTCTCATGTCCGTCGTCGATAGCAACGAGTGAGTCGAGTTCATTGCGATAAAGCAAACCCGCGCCAATCGATCGAATAGGTCGAGCCGCTCATTATCGGCATCTGAAAATCGTATGGCCAGTTCTCGCTCCCCAAAATATGTTGCGAGAGACGCGATCACTGGCACCGAGCATCGAACGCTGCCCGCACCAAGAATCGTGAGTTTCAAAGAATCCACATCCTTAATGTACGCCTTTCGAAACCCGTTCTGCAAAGTGAAATCTGAGGTTTATTGCGGTTCAATGTCCCGAGTGCGGTAACCTGCCCTTCCTCATGGATGACTTCAGCCTTGACCGGCAAGAGTTGACAGGCTCACTCATTTCCTTGGAATTCGGACCGGGTGGCCGCATCCAACAACTCTGGGCGTCTGACCCAACTTCACCGGACGAGAGTGAAGAATTCCAATTCGTTGCTCCTCCCCTCATGATGGGCGAGGAAACGACCGAAGACTACTTCCCCGGCACCATCTTGCTCGGTGCTCGAACCCATCCTGACGACCCATGGATTGTCAGCCGGAATGCCAGGGCCGAGATCATCGACGACGAAGAAGATAATGGATCGGTCGTCGCATTTGAATACGAGTTCGCATTTCTGGATGAAATCCGCGCCACCGGTAAGTTCTATGAAATCCCAGGCACGGTGCCACAAATTGCGTGGGACGTCGAGATTACCAACAAGAGCCGGCGCAGCCTAGAGATTGGCGAACTCGGATTCCCTTTGGCGCTGAACAACGTTCTTGAAGGCTTGAATCAAACCGACCGTGCAGTGCGCGAACTTTGGAATGATCGTGTCTACGTTCACAAATGCCTCGGTGGATCGGCCAGCTACATCTTCGCACAGAGAATGACTTCACGCCCTCCTGGGCTCGCAATTTTCCCTGGCGGAGACACCAAGTGGGAGTTTTTCAACCATGTTCCTGCGTCGCTCACGACACCTTATCGATGGGAAGGTATCCCGGTGGTGTATGTTCACAGTCAGGCGGCCATCGAGCGGGAAGGATGGCCCGAATGGTTTAGCGGACACACTTCCCTTGTCTTGGAGCCAGGCGAAGGGCGAACTTATCGCATGCGTTTTGCCCCCGCTGACCGACACCTTACGGACCATCTGAGTGGCACTCTTGCTGCTTGCGGACGTCCTGCAATCAAGGTCTTTCCAGCGGCAGTTGCGCCGGCTGAAGTCGGAATTGCTGTTGAAATAACAGGCGCAACCCCTGCGCATTTCTTCACTGATATTCCGATAGAGCTTGAAACGGACGCTGACGAAGAAGGTGGCTTCTGTTTTCTTAAGCCAGACAAGGCGGGTCCGGTTAAGCTTTCATTCGATGACACCCAAGATCGTCAATCGGAAGTACATGTTCTCTTTACCGAACCCATTGGCGAACTTATTCAGAAACGAGCCGAATGGATCGTCGAACATCAAGTTTGCCAAGACGAAGGCGCACTCTACAAAGCTATCCTGCCTGGCGATATTGCCGCAGGCGGCCCCATCACCGATCCGGAAGCCTATCTGGGCCCATTTGGGGTTGAAAGCAGCCTGGCCGACGCTCTGTTCTTGGCTGAAAAGAACAGCATTTACCCGTCAGCGAATCAGATTGGTGTGCTCGACGACTACCTTTCTGAATTCTTAGAAGATGAACTTCAGAATCCGGGCGATTCCAGCGTGGGCAGCATCATCCCCGATTTGAGGTCGGTTGCGGCCAACTTTGGTCGCCCCCAAATTTATCCGCTGGTCTTCAACTTGTATCATTCGATGTCGAAGCTGGCCCGCACCTACGGTGGCACTCGTTTTGGAAGCGTGGATTATCTCCAGAAAGCCGCCAAGACCGTGGTCGCGATGTTTGCTCATTCAAATAAATCGGCGATGGATGCCACAGGAATTCCGCTGATGTCCTACCTTCCCGAACTCATCCGAGATCTAAGAGAATCGGGCTTGAAGACGGAAGCGGATCAATGCACCAAGTTGCTGGATCGAAGGGATATCGAACTCGGTCGACGGAAATATCCGTTCCTCTCAGACGGACAATGGAGCACCGCCGGGTATGAGGAGGCGTTTGCAATCGCTCGCAGACGTTCCAACGACGACCTAGAAGAGCGCACAAGTCGCTGTGCCTATGCCGCTCGATCCTTAGCATCAAATTGGTGGTGGTACGGAAGCGACAAACGATGGATCGACGATGCGGAAGGCGTGCATCCGGGCGTGTTCGATAAGGGAGAGCTTTGCCTTGGTCCGTCCACGATTGTGAACTCCCTAATGTTCTTCAAGGTCCTCGACCGCGACTACCCCAACCTTCCCGAAGCAACGATGCGCCTCGCCTTTGGGGGCATGCTTGGCATCTGGGCTCTGGTGAGGGCAGATGGGGCTGCTAGTATGGCTTTCTGTCCTGATGCAGCGTCAAAGCAATTTGGGATGTCCGGCGTGACCGGTGATATCGGTGTCGGACTCTTCCACTACCTTCGAGGAGTTGGAGCCTATGTCCTCCCTAGCCGCAGTTCTGGGGTGGCGACCTTCGGTTGCCATTTCGAAATCGAAAACTCAACGGAAAAGGACCAATTTGTTATTCGCCCTTGGGATGGAGTCGGAAGACGAGTGGTCGTCCGCCAAATTGGCATCGAAGTGGAAAGCGAAGTCGGACAGATTATCGAAGTCCGAGTCGATTCCCGAAAACGAGTTGCTGCCGTTACACTAAAAAATAACTCGGACGCGGACCTTGTTGCTCAATTTCGAGTCAAAGGAATGTGGGGCAGTCACTTTGAAGTGGAAGGCAACGAACTTCAGGGTGAAAATGGTGAACTCAAGGTGAGTGTTTCCCTCCCGGCTGCGAGTACAGTTCGTACAGATATTGTGGTGAAGAAATGAATAGTGAAATTCCAACTCTTTGGCTGATCGTTTCCGGCGTCTTCTTTTTCCTAGGAATTATTGTCTTCGCCGCCATTTTGGTCGTATTGGTCAAACTGCTCAAGCTTGCAGAAGATCTCAAGCCTCGAGTTGATCGCCTTTCTGGTCAAGTCGAAACGTTGATTGTTAAAGTCGATCGCGTCGCCGACCGAGTCGAAGAAGTAGCAACGAGTGCTAAGGGCTCTATCGACGATTTTAGAGGCACCTCCAGCGGCATCATGGGTTCGATCGAGCATCTTGCAAAGAGCACGGCAACCAAGTCGGACATGATTACCCCGATCCTTTCGGGTGGCTTGGCAGCCTACCGAATCTTCATGTCGATCAAAGCATCCCGGGCTAATAATCCAAAACCCAGTAAAGCACTGGCCAAAAAGGGTGATAAGGGCTAAATAAGTAGATAATAAGTTCAAGGGAGAGCTAAACCTTGACTTTTACCGTTCAAAACAGGACAATACTTGTTTGTACCGCGGGGTGGAGCAGTCTGGTAGCTCGTCGGGCTCATAACCCGGAGGCCATAGGTTCGAATCCTATCCCCGCACCCATCTTAATGGCGATCACTTCCAGTGGTCGCCATTCTTCGTTTTAGTCGTAAGATTAGTCTCATGTTGAGTGACAGGTTGCGCCGATACATGGAGAGCAGTAAGCTTGTCGGTTATTGCCCATGGGACGATGGCATCGGCCTGCTCTTCGGATACGTAACTTCGCTCACCGAGTCTCAAGTCACGTTCTCGCTGATTGACGCACTTGGAGCTCCAGATATCACGGATACCGTGGCACTTGATTCCATCGTTCGGCTCTCGGATTCGCCTGACTACGTCGCTCGCCTTATTGAATTTGGGGAACTAAGGCCGAGGCCCGAAGATGCAAAAGGTCAAAGTACACGTTCGCCAAACGTGATCATGAAACGCTTGCGTGAAGCAGCCAAAACCGGCGAGTGCGTTCGTCTCAAGTTGCTCGGTGACCCCTTCCAAATTCATCGTGTGTTCTCGGTGCACCAGGATTACTGTGAAACCGAAGAGTACGGCGACAACCCGCATCGAGTGGTATCAACGCATATCGTTCGTCTGGACCAGATCCAAGAGTTAAGGTGGCGTGATGGCCGTGACGCCGCCGTGACAAGGCTTTGGGCAGCCGACCACAGGCTGTGAGCACAACGGAGAGACTTTGACTCTCCTCATCCAACGGGTTCCCAGTTCTATTTCGCTTGCACGAATTTGTATAGCCCGCTTTCAAGAGTGTGTGCGTGGATCTAAGCGCCCTACAGGTTTGTGAGTGTCGTCTGACGAGTGAGGTCTCGTACAACTTGGGCACCATAGCGCTCGGACAAATAAGCAACCACTCCGGTGGTTCCGAACTCCGTGATATCGGTTGAGCCGTCAAATCCACATCGGCAAGAGACGATATGCTCATCGCCGTTTGGCTCGACAAGAGCAATATGGGCCTGAATGCCTTCGTTCGTGGGTATCTCTTCAATCTTTCGTGCAGTCAGGCCGGACATAAGGGGAGTCTATTCTACTTGATGGTCCCAGGCGGATGGGAAGGACCATTTACGAATTATTGGGTCGGGTCAACACTTACGGAAGGCACAAGGGCCGCGGCTCCAAGGCAGACCAATCCTGCAATCAGATAAGGGGCGGCGGGTTGCCAGTCGAAGAGGGCTCCACCAATAATTGGGCCAATCACAAAGCCAACCGAGCGGGTCCCTTGTAGCAGCCCAAACAGCTCCCCCTGTCTCGAATCGGGAGTCAATCGGCTACAAAGGCTATTCACGGTTGGGTTCGCAATGCTTGAACCTATTCCATAGAGCGTGCTGGCCAAAATAAGAACCATAAAGGGAGCTACCGAAGGCATCAAAAATGCCGCAAATGGATTGAGAGCAAGACCCATTCCCTGCCCCAAATAGCCGAGTCGAAGGACGTTTGCATCCTTCATCCGCTTCACGATCCAGCCAATGAGGGTTGCCTGAACGACGATCCCGAGGAGAGATTCATAGCCGAAAATCACTCCGAACTGTCGCTGATCGTATTGATAAAGATGGTAGATCAACCGAGCGAAAGTTCCTTCGAGGGTTGCCAGCGAGAACCAAGCCACCACTGCGATTAACACCAAGGGGCGCAAAACGGGTAGATCCGAAAGGAGCCGCAAGTCAATCACCGGAGCCTTGCCGGGCTGCTTGACTTCCTTAGGCGCCACGTTAGGAAGCGCAATTGCCATCCAAATGGCACCCAACATCGACGCACCGCCTGCAACCGCACCAATAAGGTGATTTCCTCCTGCGGCGGCCAAGAAACCCCCGAGCGGAGGACCACAGACCAAACCAGCCGAGATCGCAGCCCCAACACGTCCTAATGCTGCGGCGCGCTGCTCAGTATCGGTTCGATCGGAAATGAATGCCTGAACAACCGCGACGTTCGCTGCCCCAAGCCCCGACAAGATTCGACTGAAGAGGAGCACGAGGAGTCCACCCGCCAGTCCGTAAACCAACATCGCCGAAGCCGATAGGATCGTACAGAGGACGATCACCAGTTTGCGCCCCTTTGTGTCGCTCATTCTGCCCCATCGAGGAGAGGCAATAAATTGGGTCACAAATGTGCTCGCGAGCAGTAAGCCGACAATCCATCCGGGATGCCACCCTTTCGGCACCATACTCTCAGCTCGAAGCTGGATGTCGGCAATGACCATTCCGAACCCAAGCAAGTCCAAGAACACCGCCACCAAGACCGGAGCCTCATCCTTGCGAAAGATCATGAGAAAGAGTGTGGCACGTTAGTCAAGCAACGGACGGCCCACCCAGACCACGTGGATCATTTAAGACTCCGAACCGCCCGTCCCGTTGACTTCCCTGCCCACTTTCTGCCTTAATCTTCGTGCAGTCCATTCAGGACTCAACGCGTGGCGGCGTAGCTCAGTTGGTTAGAGCGAACGGTTCATACCCGTTAGGTCACCTGTTCAAATCAGGTCGCCGCTACCATTCCAGTTGCGATGAATTCTTA
>CAIUHP010000068.1 GCA_903899015.1 uncultured Armatimonadota bacterium
ATGGCGCTCGTAACACGTTCGATAAGCCGGGCCCTGCTCCGGACTCTTACACGAAAGAGCGCTATATCTTCAGCGATTACTTCCAGTTCACTTTCACTGGTTCACCTCCTCCACCCCCATCAAAGGTTAAGAGCAATGTGCACACCACAAGAAGAGGACTTGGCTAGTCGCAGAAAATCAAGCGACCTAAATGGTGGTCTGCCCCCGTCTACAAAAAGACAGGGGCAGACGCCTCGCACTTTTAAGGAAATACGATGAACCGCAATTTGAAGAGGGCCATCCTCCTATTCGGCACTATGGCGAGTCTGGCAACGAAAGCTGCCGCCGACGACTGGGTACAGGTTTGTGTCGATCCTGCATCGACGACTCCGCCGTATTCTACGGACTGGGGAATGTTGCTTCGTGAGAACGACCTTTTCGGTGCAGCCCTGGGCTTATCAGGAACAGTTAATTTTTCTAAGTACTGTTTTCCTCCCAACGGCGTGACGTTGCCAATGCAGGGCCGTCTAGGATTTACCGTTGGCGTAACAGGCTCCACTCAGGACAACCTTGCTGGAACTCCATGGGATGACCAGATGGGTCTCACCTTTGGAATGCTCACGGGTGTTTCGGGCAACTTTAGCATCGCCAAATTTTTCGTCGGCGACGCTACAGGCGCCAATATCAAGAGTGACTACTTTGGAAAAGGCGGTCTAGGCAACTACTGGACCGGTGCTAGCGATCGATATTTTTACGCTGACTATACGAGCAATGGTTTCTTAGTCGCACTTCGCGTTGACGTCATCGGCGATACCGCTCGATGTCAATGGACATTCCAGAACCAGCAAACCACCGCTGCAACCATCGCCTTTTGGTTCGGACAGTGGGTAGTCATGAACGGCCCACAGGGTGGACACTCTGCGGACTACGTCACAGCACCCGGCCACAAGCCGATGTCGATTGACACTCGGTTCGTTCACAATGCCAACCCCGCTGCAACCTTGCCTCCTGAGCTAGAACTACCACCGTACGTCAACTACGGCCTGTACCAGTCAAACGACTATGGGCTTCAAATCGTCTTGCAGCCATCAACCGCAATTCCCGATCAGACACAAGCTGACGGAATTGACATCGGTAAGAATGGGTTCCTCCTCGGTAGCATGACTGCTAGCGATGGAGCTATGCCAGACGTGCTGTTGGCCGACACGTTCTTCACATTCGGTGCCGATGCTTACGTTGAGAAATGGAACGCTACTCCAGTAGCGCCGTTCACAAATCAGTCTCCTGGTGGAGCCGATACACGAACAATCGTCGCTTACTATAAGAGCACATGGAGCACTTCTGACTATCAGAAGCCATACGCTGTAGTACTCGACGCTCCTCCAGTGATCGGAACGACGCCAGGCGCTCCTCAGACGTTCTCGAATGCACCGTTCTTCCTTACGGTTGATATCGACAACACTCGAGGTTTCTCGACTCAGGACACTGCTGTTCCTCTTCAAGACGTTAAGGTAACTCTCAACCTCCCTCAGGGAATGAGCGATGCAAACGATGCTACTAAGCAGCAGCTCACTCAGTACATCAACACGATTCCGCCTAAGACGGTTCAGCGTGTAACTTTCCAAGTGGCAGTTGATCCGACACTCTTTGGCAACCAGCAATACACCGTTACGATCCAGCCGAACCCTGGCATCACGAAGGTTCTCACTGGAACGGTTGTCGTTGCTTCACAACCCTACTTGAGAATTGGCAACACCGCCAACCTCGTAGCCGCACCATGGCAGTTCTCTGACTCAACTTGGAACACAATCATTGGTGCAAATAGTGGATTGGTTCTCGATCAGGACTATCAAGTCTTCGGTTGGGACGGCGCTGCTCAGCAGTATGTTCTGCAGACAAGCCCACTACGAGGTTATGGATCGTTCGTCATCTCAAATGTAAATGCCGGGTTTATTCCTCTCGGCGGAGCACCTCAGCAAGTCCAAGACATTCAAGCCGGTGCACCCCAGTTGATCGTTCATTCCGGCTGGAACCTTATCTCGAATCCATACAACTATGCGATTCCGATTGGTCAGATCGTTGGTGTTCCTGCTTCGGATAACCAGAACAGCTATACGTTCGAGCAACTTGCAACTCAGAACATTATTAGTGGCTTCCTCGCCTATTGGGATCCGGTCACTCAGGGATACAAGTACACAACAAGCTTCTCTGATCTGATTCAACCTAACACTGGATACTGGCTCTTTGTTCAGAGCGATCAAGACGTCGTTATCGACTACCCACCTGTCTTCCAAGAGTTCCTTCCAGGACTCCCAGATCCGGGCGGCAATGTTCCTAAGCGACACAACGTCTATCAGAAGCCAGCAGCGGCAGCTACTTGGAATGTTCAGCTTATTGCTCAATCCAATGGCTCAATTGATTCGGGCACTTCAATCGGTCAGGCAACAACAGCAGCCGTTGCGAAGAACCTGCTCCGATACAAGCCACCCGTTGCTCCGATGAAGAATGCGGTATGGACATCCATCCCAGTTCAAAGTGGAAAGAAGACTCTTCAGTTCGGTCGAGCAATCACCGCACAAGGAGTTGGAACTCAGACTTGGAATTGGCAGGTCTATACGAGCTCGGCAGGTCCCGTCAACCTCTCATGGCCAGGAATTGCAACCGTTCCAAACAACGTTCAGATTAAGATCGTTGACTTGGCAACCGGTGCGCAGAAGAACCTCCGACAGGCAGCAGGCTACTCATTCACTGGTAAGGCAAGGTCGACCCACAACTTCCAAGTAGTGGTTCAAACCGGCCCAGCACTGCCAGTCATCAGCACTGCAACTGTACGAGCAACTGCTTCCAGCATGTCCTCAACCTACGTGTTGTCAGTCAACGCGAAGACATCTGTTACGATCAAGCAAGGTTCGCAAGTCATTGCAACTCTCGTTTCTGATCGTTCGGACAATTCCGGTGCGAACACTGCGGCATGGAACTACATGGACGCTGCCAACCGACCAGTGAAGAACGGTACCTATCAACTCGTAGTTAGCTCAACACCTTCCGGTGGAGCTACTGAGACTAAGACCGTCACCTTCGTCGTAAGACACTAAACCCTCCGTGGAGACTAGCTTGGACAAGCTAGTCTCCACATCAAGGATGCAAATCGCAACCTTGGATTCTCACATGCAACTGGCGAAACGACTCTTCTCCATAACCACCCTAGCAATCGCTTTTGCATGTGCTCACGCGGATACTTCTATCCGCCTAACTTCTTATCCTTCCGTCAGCGTGGCTGATGGCAAGAGCACGGTTACGATCTCTGCGGAGATTCGAGACCAAAGTGGAAAACTCGTGCCAGATGGCACTCGAGTTGTTCTTACTTCAACACTTGGAGATTTCCGCGAGAATGTCGTGACCACAGTTGGTGGTATTGCTCGAGGCATTCTTGTTGCAGGATCAATCCCGGGAATGGCCACTATTACCGCCAAGTCTTTGACGGGTGATTCTAGTCCCACAACTCTGGAGTATCAGTTTGTGGGAGATCGAGGACAACTGTCTTCAGCGAAGGAATACATTGAAATCGTCGCTCCTTCCTACATGCAGTACACCGTTGATACCCATATTATTGGCGCAGCGGGAGCAAAGGAAAAGCCAGTTACGGTTCGATATCGAGAGATAGATGTTTCGGCAAGTGATGTTCAACTCAATATTCCGACATACGAGTTGAGAGCCAGAAATGCCACTCTCAAAATGGGCAAATTCAGCCAGCATTTCGATGAGCTGTACATCAAGCTGAACACTCGTTTTGGTTTAGGTACGACCACCTTCAAAGTGAGACGATCGGACACATTTGTCACCTTGGGTAAGGGAATGGCCTTCGTCAAGATGCAAGATAACGGGTCCTTGTCGATACCCGAGGAAACAGAACGTTACGGACTTGCAGAGATTCATCGTACGGGTCTCACCCCAAGCGTTAATACCGATTCGACCCTCTTCAAGTTCGAAGATATAAGTGGGTCCCCTTCAACGGTATCGGCCAAGAAGGCCGTCGTTTTCCCGAGAAGAGAAGTGCAATTCCAGAAGGCAGAGATCTATGTCGCCAACACCAAGGCGATGTCTCTACCTCTGTTTGAAGTGCCACTCACAGGCACGACGAGTCCCCTTGTTACGGACCAAATCTTCTCGTTCAACAACAGCAATCTGGGTATCAACTTCCCATACTATATTTCGTTGCGCCCAGGAGTGACTCAACTCTTGAGGTTCCGAACCGGCCAAGTATCAGGACGGTCTGCCATGACCGACCACGGTGCTTACTTAGATTACGAGTTCAACTGGAACCGTGGCGACGATATGGAAGGTGGATTATCGGTTCAAGGAATTGGACGCAATGACTGGTCTGTAGGAGCCAACCAATATATCCGCTTCAACGATCGCACGACTGCTTTCGCTCAGGTACTTACCCCAGCGGGACGAAGCTTCTTTGGCACCGGTAATATCGGCGAACAATTCAACGGCTATTCGTTAAGCCTCACCGGCAGTGCGACGCGAACCCTGACAGGAATCCAATACGGGCAAACTAGCACGTCGGCTGTTCTAGAGAAGGACCCAATCAAGGTCGGTAATACGGGATTCCGGCTCTATCCTGGCCTTACTGCTTCGATGGATTCTAACCAACTGGATCATTCGAGCCAGAGTGGAGCAGGTGCTCGACTTCGCGCTCAATCCTCTCCAATGGTGATTGACTCTAACACTAACGTTACGACAAGTTTTCAAGCCTCCTACCTTCGAGGCCGAAACGAGCTGAACGGTGTTCAGTATCTTGCTAGCGCGACGGTGACTAAACGACTCAGTTCCGCTATGTCGTTGCTTGCAACATACGATTTCACTCACGACGGGTTCAACGACCGAGTGTTAGGTGAGCATCGCCTAAGTCTCCAGGCCTATTACAACCAAGGTCGATTTAACATGTCGCTCTTCGGGGCAAAAAGTCTTGATCTGGAGCGCTCAAGTATTTTTGGAGACTTGTCATACCGCATTAGCAATCAATGGCGTCTCACCTCCGGCTATACCTATGATCGATATCTTGGAGACTCGTTCCTAGATTATAATTTTGGTTTTACTTACCGACTTGGATGGCGAGAAGTAGGACTCATCTGGTCCGAACAAACGAAACGCATTGGATTCCAACTTCTTGGCACCACGATTTACTAGCGCATTCATTCTGTTGCTAGTCGCCTCTCTCGGTTGGGGACAGGCTTTTGGGCGGTTTGGATACCAACAATCCGTTGACATTCCAGGATGGAAGGTTGACCGAACCGGATTTGTGGCCAAAGATCCTCAAGCGGAGAAGATTCGCTTTCCAGCGCCTTCTCAAGATTGGAAGCCAACGACGACGACGGACACCGAGCAAGTTGTTTCGCTTAACTGCCCGCCCGGTGGTCCCTCCAAGTTAGGAGTAAACCTATTTGGTCTGGGCTTCTCGCTTTACTTTCCAAAGGGGATCGACCTGCAAGTTGGTTCTACGGGGACTCCATACCTGAGCTGGGAGCAGGGAACGGTAGAAGATGGTATTCCAACCCCGCCTTCGTCATGGCTAATGGTGTCGTTTAAGAACAAACAGCCAGCAATGGTTTTTGGCTTTCCAGATACGCCGACCAGCTTGACTGTCACCGGCGGACCCGGGGCATGGATCTTGAAAGGGCCTAAGGATTTTAAAGGATGGGTTCGAATAGCGTTGGCGAGGGGGCTTGACTCACAGCTTGCAAATACTCCCGGCGCGTTAGGCAGACTTTCACAAGACGCGGCAAGCCATTCCGGATTCTGGACCAATCCCATTCCGAAACTGCTCAAAACCTCCATTGAATCCGACCTTCATTCTGTAACCGCAACTTGGCAGTTCGATCGAGCGGGAGCAGTTGTCCCTGCTCCGGCAATGCTCGCCAACTTAGGGAACTACCCCGTGACCGTTAGGTCCCAAACAAAGCGACTACCAGGATTTAATGAGAATGGACCCCTTGATGTCTTGGTTGGTAAGGAACTCTCGATTCGATTTCCTATTAAACGAATCCCGACCGGGCGAAGTTTGGCGATTGGGATTCAACCTTCTGACCCCATCGGCACGGTTTCACCGATTGATATCGCGAGCGTGGTTGAACTTGCATTGGATTCGTTAGTTGCCGGGCGAGACGCTTTGACCCGGAAGTCCGCTGAAGAAGCCGTGACTGAGTTTGTGAGTCAAGCATCCTTCACGCCTGAGCCGTGGACACAACAGCAGCTGCCCTACGATTCTTACGGTCATGGGCTCGACCTTGCTGCGGCGCACGCGCTTCTTTCGCAAGCGATTACGTCAACTTCGAGATCAACGTCGGAAGCAAATTCCATGCTCACGTCCGTTTGCTGGCGCCAAGATTGGGCTACCTGGCAGGTTTGGACGTCTGATGAGACAATTGCTCAGAGGACGGGAGCACTTGCGGCGCTAGCGGGAGCCTTTTGTCCCGAGCCCGAGCGACGATTGGCAGCCGCAATGTTCCAAGCAGGACTGTGTGGACGTCGTGGCCTTGATGTGTGGAGACGACGAAAAGAGTTCATTACGGACGTTCCCAAAATGATCGAACCTCTTTACGGTGTGCGAAAAGGCATTTTTGGTATTGAAGGTCCGGTGGAAGAAGGCGAGTCATTCGCTGCTTCTCTGTTGAGCCCCTTAAGGATTTTTACCGAACAAGCGGTCAACCTGACCAAACGCGGGAACGATTACTTCCTGCAGTGGAGTGTGGTCGACGCCAAACCGTCTGTTATGACTTTGGCCAACGCCTATCCAATCGAAGCAACGGCCTCATCAAACATCTCAAAACTGAAGGTCGAGGCGGCACTTGGATTTACTGAGCTTCACTTCGTTCCTGAGACAAGTGGGGTATGTGAAGTTAAGATTACGCTTCCGAACTTTGGCAAAGCACCTATGGAGCTAGTAAAGATTCCCAACTACCGTGAAGTGTCTAGGTAACGAGATCCTGATTGAAGTGAAGCCCAATGTTGGATTTTCGATGAAGCGCTCCCTCGACAACTGAACGAGCCGCGATCAATAGATTTCGGGTCTCAAGAGGATGCTGGGAATACGGTGACGAAGGAAGTGAATCATATTCCTCGATGATTCCATTGACCACTCCTAATGTGTCACGCAAGCCATCTAGAGATCGAACGATCCCAACATTAGCGGTCATCGTACGCTGGAGTGCTCGTCTCAATCGGATGGATTCGGCTTCAGAAATGCAGTGTACGGGATCACTCGCAACGATGGAAATCGCGGCAAATTGATCGTTCTTGGAAGCATCGGCCGCCGCAACCGCAAATACTAGAGCTTCGAGAAGACTGTTACTCGCTAGGCGATTTGCGCCATGGACGCCGGTGCTAGCGACCTCTCCAGCGGCATAAAGACCGGGAATGCTCGTCCGACCTTCCAGATCGGTCACCACGCCACCACACGAATAGTGCTGAGCGGGGACAACCGGAATCCATTCCTTTTCCATTTCCAGTCCTATCTGCTTGAGCTTTTCATAGATCATCGGAAATTCGTGGGTGAGAGTCTCCCGTTTCAGGTGAGTCATGTCCAGATAGACACACCAAGTCCCGTGCTTCTTCATCTCCTCTTCGACTGCCCGGGCTACGACATCGCGAGGAGCGAGTTCTAATCTGGGATCGTAGTCGTACATGAAACGGCGGCCAATGTGGTTTCTTAAAGTTCCTCCTGCCCCTCGCAAGGCTTCGGATATTAAGAAGCTCCTCATTTGGGGATGGTAAAGCGTTGTAGGGTGGAACTGCATGAACTCCATGTTTTGAACGTTCGCACCCAAATCTAGAGCTAACGCGATTCCGTCTGCGGTCGCGACCCTCGGATTTGTGGTGTGTTGGTACATTCGGCCACATCCTCCGGTAGCCAACAAAACTGCGCGAGCTTCAAAAACTTTCGGCCCCAATCCGTCAATTTCAGCCGTGGCTCCAATGCATCTGCCCCCCGAAGTGAGAAGTTTAGTGACGAATGCATGCTGGAATACCACGATATTCGAATTCGAACGAGTCGCGGCAACCATCGCCCTTTCAACTTCGGCTCCCGTAGCATCAGCGTGATGAACGATACGATTTCGGCTATGACCGCCTTCGCGGCCAAGGGCAAGGTCCGAGCCTGAAAAATCAAACTGAGCACCTAGCTGAATGAGCCATCTAATGGCTTCAGGTGCATGCTGTACAAGATGTCGGACTGCATTCTCATCGCAAAGACCCGCTCCCGCGATCAAAGTGTCTCGCTCGTGAAGTTCCCAGGAGTCTGCTTCACCGACGGCTGCAGCGATTCCACCTTGGGCCCAACTCGTATTTGACTCCGTAACTTCACCCTTTGTTAGGACACAAACCCTGCCAAATTGCGATGCCTTTAGAGCGTACGTTAGGCCGGCCAATCCGCTGCCAATGACGAGAAAATCAAACCTCTCGGTATGCATAAGCTTTATATCTATCTACGTTGCGAGTCAATCCTGGTCAGCTTCAGCGCTAAATCCTTGTCAAACGATCGTACGTCGACACGGGCTCTTCCGTTGAGTCCAACATGGATCATGTGAGACGACAGGGCCGTTCCCTTCCACGTGTCCCATACTTCAGACTTCCAATCACCTGCCGCTAATCCCACCAAAGTTACGAAACTTGGTGGAGTGGTTGGCGTTTTGACTTTATTGACGACAACATTGCGCCAAGTACGGCCTTCGGCTCGAAGCCACACGAGCGCGCTGCTATTTCCTTCAACTGCCCAACCTTGGATCGGTGGTGCGACTCGTTTGACGAGGTCGACAAATCGGTAACCAGCCATGAACCAGTCGTTTCCGATATTCTCGACGAGCACAGTGTGTTCACCTTTAGGGACGGTTATTCCATAGTTACCACTGAACTTTGAGCTTGAGGCACCTTGAGTTCCGTTTTCAGCGGTCTTGAATTCGCGCGTCATCACGGGGTCTCCGTCGATCGAGATTTGCAGAACAGCTCCGCCGTAGCCTGACACGTCTCCGACGATCGTTTCAAAACGGGTGTCCTTGGCCAGGTTCACCTTGAATCTCACCGGATTGTGCCAGTCACGATGATTACGAACTCCGTGCTGGATCCCCGGCAAGGGAAGATCTCCATCGGCTTTTTCACCTTGAATCGTCACAAAATGGGGTTTGTTGGATTCTCCGTCACTCCATTGAACGGGACCGTTTTCCAGAGCCAGATCTTTCCTGACGGCTATCTTGGGAGGAGTCTGATATCCAATTTCGATGTTTGTTCGCTTAAAGTCTTCGCCTGGCCAATCGATTCCTTTAGTGAAGTTCGCAACTGCTCCAAAGAGTCCGTAAAGGTTGTTTGGGGCAATCAAATTGTCCCACCACCACGGCATGGCCGTTCCTGAACTTCCGGTAGCCACACTCATCCACAAAGGGTCATGAATCTGTATTCCGGCTGGGTCTTCCGATGCTCGCGGACCCGAGGCATCGGCCCCAATTTCGCCCACATAATGCGCCTTGCCCCATTCCGATTTTCGCGACTGTTGGACCAAAACCCCGCCGGCGACATCGGGATTGTTATATGAGTGAGTCTGGTCGTAATCCAATTCGGGGAGAAGATCAAGATTGCGATTGCCCATGCTATCGCTCAGGCTAGTTGTCACGAGGTGATGATAAGGATCGATGGCGCGAAGTTCATCCCCCATTCGACGATGCCAAGCCTGTACGACTTCGGGCGAATAATCCTCGGTCAGATCTACTTCGTTCCAAAATTCCCAGGACATCAGGTTGCTGTAAGCGGAATATCTCGCAACCAGATATCGAAGCTTGGACCGATACACTTGGTCGACTGAAGCATTGGTCCAGAAGTCGGTCCAAATTCGGATGGGACCGCCGTTATCCTTGTTCGCTGGCGCGTGGTCCCAGGCAGGGTAGGCATCGTGGGCTCGAAGCGTATTATAGGAGTCGATCGTAAGCATAACGTTCAAGCCATTTGCTTGAGCTTGAGTTAGCTCCCGATCAAGTCTCCAGGCATTCGGTAATTCAAATTGACCGAAGCCTTGTCCCTCTTCTGTTTTTCCGCTGACTTCCATTGCGAAAGTTACCCAAGAGGGTCCCAGCCAGAAGCGCATGTAATTCGCTCCTACCTTTCCGTAGGCTGGAATCCAGTCATCGTAACTATAGGTGCCCTTATCGTTACCCCAGCAGACATTTGCGCCAATGGGAAAATAGGCGGTGCCATCGGAGTATTCAAAGTACTCGTGATTTCGAGGGCTTAGGCGAACGAGTCCGTGAGAAGTTGAATCCGTCGTCTTGAACTCGAACGGACTCGATTGGGTCACTCCTGAACGGTCTCGTAGCTTGACGATTACTCGGTACGTTCCTGCCTCAGTAGGGCAAATTCTAAGTTTCCATTCCCCATCACCCGTAGGGGTGAGCTTCTCTTTTCCATTGACAAGGCTCCGCTCGAATGGGCGAGAGAAGAAACCGGGCAGGGAATAAGCCGCACCCTTTGGAGGAGTTACTTCGGCATCGAGCGAAACGTCAGACGGGTCGAACGGATTATCGTAAGTCGCACCAAGATTAACGTTCAGTTCTTCGACCCCAAAACGAGCCACGGTAGGCAATACGGGAACGATTGATTTGATCGCAAGGGCCTCTTTGCGGAAGTAGGGCGTTACGATAGGATCAGACGAGCTCCGAATGGCGCAGCATAGGGCCAGGAACGTGATCATCAGTGATTCTGAGTGTACTCGCCAAGAGCCTTATTCGTTTCGCCTCAAGTTCAACGCAACACTTCGAGTTCGCCCGAGTCTAAAGGGTAATGGCAGGTAATTTATAGGTATGTCCAAGGTAACCGGACTTGACCTCGATTCACGACTTCCGAAATCCATTCGAGCTATCCGCAAATATAATCTGCCCACGTTCTCTCAGGATCTCATCGCGGGCGTCACCGTTGGCCTAGTTGCACTTCCACTTGCAATGGCCTTTTCGATAAGCAGTGGAATGAGCCCTCAGGCAGGAATTTACACTGCCATCATCGCAGGCTTTTTGTCATCGCTTTTAGGGGGCTCGACGGCTCAAGTGAGCGGGCCGACCGGCGCATTTGTCGTCGTTGTGGCTGGCATCGTTGCGAAGTATGGTGTAGAAGGTCTGTTTGTCTGCACGATCATGGCCGGAGTGCTCCTTGTGGTGCTCGGGATTACCGGCTTAGGGACCGCAGTAAAGTTTCTTCCTCGATCGGTCGTGGTCGGATTTACAAACGGAATCGCTGTCTTGATAGCAAGCACTCAGATTAAGGATTTTCTGGGCTTGAGTATTGATAAAGTCCCAGGAGATTTTCTGGGCCGAATGGCTGTGATTTGGGCTCATATCCAAACCATTTCAGCTGCCCCGGCAATCGTAGCGTCAGTAGCTCTTGCGGGCCTCATCATCTTTAGAACATATATTCCTCGGATTCCTGGCGCGATTGTAATTCTAATTGGTGGAACAGCGTTGGCATTTGCCCTTCACCTGCCCGTCGAAACAATTCAAACCCGATTTCATGGAATTCCTCAGGGGATTCCAAAAATGCATCTTCCCCAAATCTCATTGGGAAGCGCAAAAGAGCTTCTTGCTCCCGCTATTACCGTCGCTATGTTAGGCGCAATTGAGTCGCTCATGTCAGCTGTGGTGTCAGATCGGATGACGAAGGACAAACACAATCCCAACACTGAGCTAGTCGGCCAAGGAATTGCAAACATCGTATCTCCTCTGTTTGGAGGACTTCCATCCACCGGAGCCATCGCCCGAACCGCTACTAACATTCGATCGGGAGCCAAGACTCCCGTTGCGGGAATGATTCACGCCATCGTCCTGCTGATCATCCTTTTGGTTGCTGCACCGCTAGCCAACCACATTCCCCTGTGTATTCTCGCTTCGATTCTGATGATGGTCGCTTACAATATGGGCGAGTGGAAGGAGATTCCTCAGATTCTCAAGCTTTCACCGGCGGACATTTTAGTTTGGGCCGTGACCTTTGGATTAACCGTATTTGCCGACCTGACGGTGGCTGTGCAATCGGGAATGATTCTAGCTGCCCTTCTCTACATCAGTAAAGTCACGCGAACGACGACAGTCGTTCAGGTGACAAATGAATACCTTGAGGACGGTAGAGACCACATGCTTCATTTTCGAGAAGTACCGGAAGGGGTCGCGATCTTTCGTATTCATGGTCCATTTCTCTTTGGCTCAACTGACAAGATTTCAGAGATCCTCGATCATGAAAGCGAGCTTCCACCAGTTGTCGTTGTACGGTTGAGAAATATGACCGCCATCGATGGCACAGGAATTCAAGCTTTAGAAGAGATGACTCACCAACTCGTTTCGGGTGGGCGCCACGTAGTGTTCTGCGGGATGAGAGAGCAACCGGCCCAGCTAATGAAGAAGATCGGTTTTGAAAAGCACGTTGGCGTCAGCAATATTTGCTCGAATGTGACGGAAGCTTTGGCTAGGGCTCAAGAGCTTTTGTCCGGGGCATCTTCTCAGAAAGTTAACCTTGCGTAAATGCGCATGTTGGTATAGGTCTTTCGCTGAAATTTGAAACCGAAGGTTTCTAGAAGGCGTAGTCGCGAATGGAAATTTGCAAGCGTATCAAATGCATCTGCATTTTAAGTGGAAAGGAGAGAGAATAGGGCATGAATCAGTTGGCACAGAACAAGACGCGACGAAACAAGATTGGAATTACGGTGGGGGTAGGCACCTTGTTGCTTGCTTCATTTGCGGGCGCTTACGTCTATCGAACTTTGTTTGCTCGTCCGGGTGAAGCCGCTCTTAACTACGTGCCGGCCGATGCTCTTGCCGTCATCTCAATCGATCTCAGCCCATCACCAACGCAGGCGCTTGCATTCAAGCAAATCGATAACGCGCTCAGTCGAAATGGATTAGAAAGGTACACCGAGAACTCGATCCTAGACATGATCCAGAAGAGCCCGCTTAACGCGGAACTTGCGCCGCTTGTTAAGAGGGGTGCGGCGGGATGCCTAGATTCGAAACCGGGTCGATCCGACAAGGAAATGACGGGTCTCTTGTTCATAAGTGTCTCGGATGGTGGCAAGGCTTTAGAAATTATCCAGAAGCACGCACAGCCCAAATTCTACAAAGGCTTGAAATACTATGTGGCCAATAATCAGCCATTTGGCATCTACGTTCTCGATGACCTGCTTGTGATGTCCGACGACCCTGCCGAACTTCTCAAGGTCAAAGAAATTAAGGACGGAACTCGAAAGGCGATCACGTCTGTTCCAGAGTTTCTCGCCGCACGAGAAGACGTAGCGAGTGATGCCAATGTCATGGCCTTTGCTTCCCAGGCTCTATGGAATATTGCCTTCAAAGACATTGCCAAGACGTCTCCAAATTGGATGGCGTTGGGAATTGCGGTCCGAGACGGCGGTATTGGATTAAGCATGGCGGGCAAAACCGATCCGGCGAATTTCCCTGAATTGAAGACCTACGCCAGTATCCCACCCGTTCGGATTGACCTCTTCCAAGTTCTGCCAGAAGGTTCGTACGGCATGTTTGCCACGAGCGATCTCGGGACTGCCCTAAGAATGGGTGAGTCTTCGGTTTCCAACAACAAGGATGCTAAGAAAGGCATTCAAGACATGGAAGATTCCATGGAAAAATCGATAGGACTTTCTGTTCAGAACGATTTGATCCCGGCGCTACGCGGAGACGTTGTTGCTGCCGTCTATCCTTCTCGGAAGGGTGAAGTCGTTGGAGTCGATGTTCTAGCCGTCATTGATGACCTAAACGGCGGAGATCCCTCTTCAGCGGTACAAAAATTCCAAGCGTTCATGGACAAGCAAATGTCCAAAGAAGGAAATGAGCAGAAACTCTTTACGTCGAAGTCGATCGACGGCGGGATGGAGTATCGAATCAACGACAAGTTGGAGGCCGATATGCAAAAGGGACTCGGTGACGGAATCGATTCTTCTCAGTTCAACAAGCCGTCACTGGTTGGAAACAAGACCGTTGTTTACGCCGTTATTGGCAAGACGGTTATCGCATCCACTTCCCAGGAACTGCTCGACCGCGCGGTGAATACCTATCGATCAAAGACTAACGGACTTGAAGGAGATACAAAGTTTGCTCCGTACGAAAAGTCGGTCCTAGACGGATCTCAATCCGTAATCGCATTCAGCCTGTCACGAATCGCAGAAGGTGTGAAGAACACGATCCATCCAACCAAGATGAATCAAGACGATGCAAAGCTGCTTAACAGCGTCCTCGACGCTTTTCTCCCGCTTAAGGATCCGTTCATGATCAAAGCCAAAGCAACCCCCGACGGCATCGGCTCGGGAGGAGTCTTCATTCCCATGGACTACGACAAGATGATCGATCTCATCGGCTCCCAGATGAAGAAAAAGTAACGCACGTCCACAGCACGCACTAAAAGCCCGGGACGAATTTCTCCCGGGCTTTTTGCGAATTTACCGACCGACGTCGTGTTTTGGTGGCTCGATCTTGTCGCTGACTGCGTAGGCTGTCAGGTAGTAGAGCTTGGCCGCGTTGGCTAGTTTGAGGAAGTCGATCTTGTCGACGGTGTCGGATGGCTGGTGATAGTCGGGAGTGAATCCGTCGAAAAGGAAAGCAATAGGTATGTTGTTTCGAGCGAAATTGTAATGGTCGCTTCGAGTGTAAACATCTTCAGCGTCGTATTTGAACCTAAAGCCAACCGACTTATTCACTTCCTGAATCGTTGCATCGAGTTCAGTGGCGATTCGCTTGCTGCCTACAAGCCGAATTGTGTCCATGTTCTCTTTTTCGACGTCCATGCGGCGGGTGTCACCATTTTGGGCTCCGTAAGAGTCGCGAGCGACCATATCCATCTGTAACTCGGCAACCATCTTGTTAAGCGGTACCGGTGGGTGAGCAACCAGCCAGCTGGAGCCGATCAACCCCAACTCTTCGCCGCAGAAAGTCATAAACAGGATGCTGCGCTTTGGCTTTCTAGGATTGAGTGACATCGCATGGGCGATGGAAAGAACTGCAGTCGAGCCGGAACCATCATCATCTGCTCCCGGATAGACAACAGATCCCTGCTTTCCAAGGTGGTCGAGGTGTCCGCCAATTCCGATGTATTCCGTTTTGAGCGTCGGGTCGGTACCTTCAAGCAGACCGACGACATTCGGAACACCAATTTGTCGAGCGTCGACATTTGCTTTGAGTTGAACGAGGCCGCGACTAAATTCAAGTGAGCCTCCGGTAATGGATCCGGTTGAGTCCGGTAATAGTGTGAGGCCAGCGATCAATTCCTTGGCTGCTTCAGTTGAAATGGTTCCCATGGGGCCACGGGCTGGACGTCGATTAGAATTAGAAGGTGCAGCTCCCGGATTGGCTCTTTGCGCTGAATAGCTGGTAGGTGGCACAGTTGGAGCTACCGTCAGGATTGCTGCCGGTGACTGTCTCATGATTGAGAAGCGTGCTGAGTTAGATAGCTTGTCTGCGTAGACAACTACGATTCTTCCCTGCAGATTGACGTTGCTCAGGTCGACGGTATCACCTGTAACCTTGAGTACAGCGACAAAGCCTGAAATCGTTGTGCTTGCTCCCAATCCCGTCAATCGGAAAGCCTTGCCAGCTGGGATAACTTTGCCAGAGCCAACGATCTGGATGTAACTTCCCTCGTCGACGAAGTGAGATTGATTAAATGGGACGTTCTGGAAGTACGTTCCATTGTCACCCATCGGCTTTAGACCCCAAGATTTGAAATGAGCGGCAACATAATCGGCCGCTTTCTGAAAGCCCGGTTGGCCTGATCCGCGGCCTTCACACTCCGTAGCCAGAAACGTGAGGATCTCTTTGGCCTGGTTCATTGTCATCGAGTCCCAACCCTTCTTCAGGTCTTGTGGAGGCGCTACTCGCTCTCCAGGGAATTGGGCGTATGCCGATGATGCAACGAGTGCGGCAGGGAGTAAAGGCAAGAGCCTCATTAATTTGGGTCGAGAACGAAACGACATGGAACCATTTTAGACAAGTAGTCCAGTTTTTCCTATCAAATGGACCGTCACCCGTTCTAAATTCAAGCTCAGGTAAGAAAATTCCTATTTAGGATTTTAATGGAGCGGATTTTTAAGACGAAGGCTGAAATTTCTTGTGGAGATAGATACGTTCAGCGCCGATCGGGAAATCAGCAATGCGACCGATTTCTAAGTAGCCACATTTTGCATAGAAGCCAGGGGCCTGAAAACTAAATGTGTCGAGATGTGAACCGATGCATCCTCGTTGTTTTGCAACGTCTTCAGCCATTTTAAGAATCTGGGCACCATATCCTTGACCTCTAACGGTTTCGGATACGGCGAGGATTTCAACCGATAGCCAGCGATAGATGGTGTATCCCTTCAATCCTCCGACAACCTCTCCCAATTCATTCTTGAGGGTGATTATGAGTGGCACGTAGTCATACGGTCCTGCATGGGCGTTGTTGTGAGAAGCCAGTATCTCTATGAACGCCTTGACTTCGCTCGAATCAGGCTGTTCCGTGGCTGTAAGCGTGCAAGGCGTATTCATTTGAGTAATCAAGTAGACGAGCAGGAACCAACAAAAAAGGCACTCTTCGACATTGAAGAGTGCCTTTCGAATTTTTGGTTGTGGGATCAGAGTCGATCTGCAACAAACTTTGTGATGTCGGAGATGCGGCAGCTATAGCCCCATTCGTTGTCGTACCAAGCGACGACCTTAACGAAGCTACCGAGGCCAATCGTGTCGACAGCGGAGAAGATGGATGAGTGAGTGTTGCCCTTAAGGTCACTCGAAACGAGCTCTTCGGTGCTGTACTGAAGGATGCCTTTCATGGGGCCTTCTGCATACTCTTTGACAGCTGCGTTGATTTCAGCTGGCGAAGCATCCTTGGAAAGGAGGGCCGTAAAGTCCACGACTGAAACAGTTGGAGTTGGTACGCGGAACGCCATTCCGGTGAACTTGCCTTGCAGTTCTGGAATAACGAGTCCGACTGCGCGGGCTGCTCCAGTTGAGGAAGGAACGATGTTCTGCGAAGCAGCTCTTGCGTCTCGGAGATCCTTAGCAGCCGTGTCTACAGTCTTCTGAGAGTTGGTGAAGGCATGAACCGTTGTAAGGAGACCTTTCTCAATACCAAACTTCTCGTGAAGGACCTTGGCTACCGGAGCAAGACCGTTTGTGGTGCAGCTAGCGTTCGAAATGACGTTATGCTTGCTGGCATCGTAAACATTGTCATTAACGCCCAAGACGACGGTGAGATCTTCGTTCTTTGCAGGGGCTGAAATGATGACCTTCTTGGCACCATGGTTGCGGTGAGCTACGGCCTTAGTTGCGTCCGTAAAAAATCCGGTTGACTCAATGACAATGTCAACTCCGGCTGAATCCCAGGGAATGGAGCCTGGATCGCGCTCAGCAAAATTCTTGATTGCTTTGCCGTTAACGATAAATTCGTTATCTGTGTAGTCGACAGTGCCGTTGAAAGGGCCGTAGGTGCTGTCGTACTTGAAAAGGTGGGCGTTCGTCTTCGTGTCTGTAAGATCGTTGATCGCTACGACTTCTAGTTCTCCAGGATATCTAGCGAGAATGGTCCTTAGTGAAAGGCGACCGATGCGTCCAAAACCGTTTATACCGATGCGAGTTGCCATAAAATTCTCTATTCTTCTTTAATCGGCAACGCCGCCGTCAGCTTGCCCTAATTTTACTCAAAGCTTGTGTTCCAGAGCACTTTTCGCCGCATAAACCCGTAGGATAAGGGTCGTGATTTTCTATGACACTTCGGCTGGTAAGTTCAAATGCTTATCTGGGTCTCGCAAAATTCTCATGCTGAGTGCCATTCCGAACGTGACGAAAATGGCGCAGGCGACAAAGGGCGAGTAGCGACCGAACGACTGACCAAGTCCTATTTGCAGTCCGATCGGTTGTAGTTTTTCATACATCGCGGACCCGATTGGGGCTCCAATAATCGCTCCAAGGCCCTGAGCGGTCATGATTGCACCCAAGTTTGCTCCTCGGCAATCCGGGTCAATATCGCTGACGCTCGCCATCCAAGCGGGAATCGCTAGTAGGAAGCCAATACCGCAGGGTACTCCGCAGATCATGAAAATCCAGGGGTTGCGTAGGACGGGCACGAAAGCGCCGACCGCAATCAACCACAGACCGATTGAGCAGGCTGCCAATCCAATGTGGACCGCCCTTGCACGACCAATTCGTTCGCCGAACCGAGAAACGGGCACGCTGGCGATTCCCATTGCGATAGCTCCTGGACAAACCAGAAGTCCGACCATGGTCTCGCTGAAATGAAATTGATCAAGTGGGAAGATCTTGAAAATGGCCATCGGGAAGCCGACACCGGCAAAAGTGACGGTTGCCAGCAGCAGGTAAGTGGGAATTTGGCGGGCTGATTTTGCGAAGGTTGCCAACTCGGAGTGGCTTGTCGAAGCATCTTCGACTTTCTTCTTCGGCACGGAGTTAGGAACGAACCGCCAAACGGCAATGCCTACGGCGGCAAACATTCCGGCCGCCAAGACGAGTCCAGCCCATTTGGTTCCGGAAAGATCGTTGATTGCTCCGCCGAGCGGGAACGCGAATGCGATGCCCAACATGTAGCAGAGATTGAGGAGCGACATCGCCTGCTGTCTCTCTCCATCCTCCACTGTTTCACCTACCGCGGAGAATGCGGCTGGCCAAAGCATTGCGGCACCTAAGCCATCGCAAGCACGAAGGCAGATAAAGGCTAAGATCTCGAGAGGTTTTCCTCCCGTGGAAGGGATCATTAAGCTGAAAAGGGAAGTCGCCACACTGATAAGCGGACCCAGCATCATGAGCTTCTTGGGACCGAAACGATCCGCAAAGTGTCCCATCGGACTCTTGAAGACAGCTTCGCAGAGCAAAAATGCGACAAGGACATAACCCAGCGCGCTCGCACCGAACTTTCTCTCACCCTGCAGGTAGACGGGCATGGTGGAGACATTGAGAACCGCGTAGCCAATTTCGGCTAACAAAGCAATGATGAGAAGTTTTGCTACGGCGGGCCTACGCATCAATGGGATGCTGTTTATTGGCTCTGGAGCTGTGACCGTACTTGCCATCGATCTATTGATGCGGAATTTCTTTGAACTCCGTTGCGGTCAGTTTACAGAATGCCCAGGAAATAGGGCAAAAGGATGAAGAAACTGGGACCTGATGGTTGGGAGCGATAAACCGGCTGGATTGTTCCACGAACAGGGCATTTACTTAAAAATTCCCTGTTCCGAACAGTTCCAAGGTTATTGCACGCTCCCAAACAGAAGTATCAGCGCTTTACGAACTGGAAGCCACGTCGTGCCTTCTTTCGGCCGTACTTCTTAGCTTCCTTAATTCGAGAATCTCGAGTCAGATAGCCGCCTGCTCGAAGTTCCTTTTTAAGTTCGGTATCAATTTCGAGAAGGGCTCGGGAGATACCTAGGCGAATTGCGCCAGCCTGGCCGGTGATTCCACCGCCTTTAGCCGTAGCCTTAACGTCGTAACGACCGTCCATGTGAAGGTGTACGAGTGGGCTCTTAACAAGAATCTCAAGAACGGGTCGACCAAGATATTCCTTGAAGTCCCTTCCGTTAATTGTGATCTTGCCTTCGCCTGGAGTAAGCCAGACACGAGCGATAGCGCACTTGCGGCGCCCTGTTCCGTAGTTCTGATGCGTGGATGCCATCGGTTAGTTCTTATCCTTTTTAATGTTCAGGGGCTGGGGGTTCTGGGCCTCGTGGGGGTGTTCGCTGCCGGCATAGACCTTAAGCTTCTTGAACAGGGCTTTACCCAGTTTGGTCTTAGGGGTCATTCCCCAAACCGCCTTCTCGACGAGCTTGACCGGATCTTCGTCAAGCATCTTGCCACGGCTGATGTTCTTAAGACCATCGGGCCAGCCGCTGTGCCAGTAGATAATTTCATCCCGCTTGTTGCCGGTGAGTACGACCTGTGATGCATTGATGATAATCACAAAGTCGCCGCAGTCGGCGTTATAAGCAAAAGTCGGTTTGTGTTTGCCTCGGAGTACCTGAGCAACTTGGGCTGCGAGTCGGCCTACCGGCATGCCGGCGGCGTCGACCACGTACCACTTGTGCTCGATGCTTCCTTCTTTATTCGTGTATGTCCTATTCATTTCGGTTTTCCTGTTTGGCCCTCTTCGGGCTCGTGTCTGACGATATTGTTTGGTAGTGTCAGAGCACGCTCTGTCGCTACACGTTTTCGGAAGCTGTAAATCGGTTGTCTCCGGACTTGAGGGTTTTAGACCTGTTGTCTATGGGATGGCGACCGTAGCGTATCCGCATCAGACAAAGTCCGTTCGCGGGTAGCACCACTGGCCACATGAGACTATTCCGCTCCTCAGTGAGGAGTCTGCTGACCTCTTCGACGGGTCGATAGCCACGTCCTACTTCTAGTAGAACCCCAGCCATTCGGCGCATCATTCCACGAAGGAATGCCGTACCGACCACGTCCACCCACACCTCATCTCGAACTTGGCTCACATTGACTGAGTAAAGGACCCTTCTTGTGTTTTCAACATGAGGATCTAATTCTTCAGTAAATGCTAGGAAATCATGATCGCCAACAAGCGCCTTACTTGCTTCCTGCATATCCTGCAGGTTTAAGGGTCTTCCGTAGACATGAACAAAGCGCGATCGAAAGGGATCACGCTGAGCAGTCGAGATTCGATATCGGTAGAACCGGTCCATAGCGCTAAAGCGACTATGAAAGGAATCGTCGACTTGTTTAGACGACACAACGGCGATGTCAGGAGCCATCACCTTATTCAGAATGCGCGTCCACTTTGCAGGCTCAATATTCACCTTGGTATCAAAGTGACAAACTTGTCCTTTCGCGTGTGCGCCGCTATCTGTACGGCTCGCTCCAACGATCTCAATTTCCTCGCCCGAGATTCGGCGAACAGCTTCTCTCAATGTACTCTGAACAGTTCGCTGCCCAGTTTGTGCGGCCCAACCGCAAAATTCGGTGCCGTCGTACGAGACGACGAGCTGAATTCTTCTCATTTCTTTCGGCAAGGAATTCCTCACCAGGTGGATACAAGTTGAAGCACGGTTTCCCGTGCCTCTACAATTTTAGTCAACTAATTCGAGGACTGCTTCAGGTGCGCCGTCGCCGCGTCGTGGTCCGATCTTCGTGAGACGGGTGTATCCGCCTGGACGATCCTTGAATCGGGGGCCCACTTCGTCGAACAGGTGCTTGACGAGGTCTTCGCCGTTGATCAAGCTCATGCTCTGAAGAATCTGAACTTTCTCTCCCTGAGTTTTACCGGCGAGTTTCTTCTCCGGCTTGGGGGAGGAAGCACTGTGTCCAACGAGTACTCGTCGAGCTCTACGTCGGGCTTCAAGTCCATCTTCCATCTTGGTGAGGGTGATGAGCTTTTCTACCAGTCGCTGCAGTTCCTTAGCACGACCAACGGTCGTGCGAGTGTAGCCGTGTCGAATAAACTGGCGTTGAAGGTTGGTCAGCAGGGCCATGCGCTGATCGGAAGGCAGCCCCAGCTTTCGGTGGTCTATTTTGTGTGTCATGATTCTAGTCCGTTAGGCTTGGGCCTGTTTCAGAAATCTTCGTCATCCTCGTCGTCAAGTGAATCGAGCGATCGGTAGCCGCCCTTAGGTGGCTTCAGCTCAAGACCATGCTCAACCAACTTGTCCCGAACTTCAAGAAGGGACTTCTTACCGAAACCGCGGATCGCAGTTAAGTCGGATTCAGTCGCAATCGCGAGGTTCTTGAGAGTCAAGATGCCAGCTCGGCGAAGACAGTTGAATGTTCGCTGCGAGAAGTCGAGCTCTTCAATTCGAAGATCGGGAACATTCTTCAGCAATTCGTCATTGTTCTCTTCATCGATGTCGAGATCAGCTTCAAAACCAGCCTCGCCGAGGTCGAAGAACATTCGGAAATACTTATCAAGGATATGAGCCGATTGGGAAAGGGCATCGTTCGGACGAACCGTGCCATTAGTCCAAATATCAAGGACCAGTCGCTCATAGTCTGTTCGCATGCCAACTCGAGTCTGTTCGACGGTGTAGTTGACTTTCTTAACCGGGGTGTACTGGGATCCAGTAGGAATCACTCCGATCATGCCGCGATACTTCTCTTGCTTTTCTGGAAGAACATAACCTGCTCCCCAACCAACATAGAGTTCCATCGTTAGGCTTGCATTGGGATCGCTTAGCGTCGCAATGTAAACCTCTGGGTTCACGACTTCAAGACCTTCTGGGCAGATGATGTCGGATCCCGTTACTCGGCCAGGTCCCTTTACGTCGATGCGAACAATCTGTTCGTCGAAAGGGCCTTCTCCGGTTGATCGGATCGCAACATCCTTCAGGTTAAGAAGGAGTTCAGTAGTGTCCTCTTTCACACCAGGGATCGGTGCGAACTCATGGAAAACTTTGTCAATGCGAATAGCTGCAATTGACGCGCCCTGAATGGAGCTAAGGAGGACGCGGCGGAGTGCATTGCCGATCGTCTGTCCATAGCCTCTCTCAAGGGGCTCAAGTACGAACTTGCCGTATTCCTGGTGGAGATCAAGAGTGGAGATGTGTGGCATGGTTTCTTGCGCGGACATCCCGTCCGCAGGGCATGAGCAGGGGCCTTAGCCCCGCTCGTTCTTAGACACGGCGACGCTTTGGCGGTCGGCATCCGTTGTGGGGAACCGGCGTCATGTCGCAAATGCTTGTTACTTCCAAGCCAGAAGCCTGGAGGGCTCGAATAGCGGTCTCCCGTCCTGATCCAGGGCCTTTGATCTGAACGTCGACGCGTCGAAGTCCATGCTCCTGTGCCAAACGGCTCGCCTTATCGGCAGCAACCTGTGCTGCAAATGGCGTGCCCTTTCGAGAACCCTTGAAGTTCACGTTGCCAGCGCTGGCCCATGAAATTGTGTTTCCCGAAGGATCGGTGATTGTAACCAGCGTGTTGTTAAACGACGCATGGATATGAGCGACACCCACTGGGATGTTCTTGCGCTCCTTCTGCTTGCCCTTTTGTACTTGCTTTCGTGCCATGTTGTGTCGGTTTTTTGCTCCTCAAGCCAGCTAATTAGCAAGCCTGAGGAGCGATCGTTCTTTACTTCTTCGCCTTCTTCTTTCCGGCAACCGTCTTCGGCTTACCCTTTCGAGTTCGGGCATTGTGCCGCGTGTTCTGTCCACGGGTTGGGAGACCACGACGATGTCGTAATCCACGGTAACAACCAATTTCCATCAAACGGCGAATGTTGCCATTCACTTCTCGTCGAAGATCTCCCTCGACTTGGAAGTCTCGGTCCAAAATTTCGCGGAGATGGGCGATTTCGGTTTCGGTTAAATCTCGAACCTTCTTTCGTGGGTCGATCCCAGCTTTCTCAACGAGTTCGTGGACATTGTGCTTACCAATGCCGTACAGCACGGGCAAGGCGTATATAACAGCCTTGTCGCGTGGAAGGTCGATACCTGCAATTCTTGCCATGCTTTAAATCTCTTCCTGTCGTCCTACAGACTAGCCTTGGCGCTGCTTGTGCTTCGGCACCTGGCAAATCACCCTAACAACTCCGTTGCGCTTGATGATCTTGCACTTATCGCAAATTTTTTTGACGCTGGCTCTAACTTTCATATCAATTTTGCCTATGTCGTCCGTCTCTATATTAGACAGCGGTTTTCGGGTTTCCCGAGACCGATGGCTATTCGTGGCCGACGCAAGAGGAAATGATACCTAACAAGCGCAGGGATCGGCAAGATGCGCGGGTAGTTTCTGCATATGGAAACTGCAAGACGCTCTGAAATTCCCGGAAGAATCGTCACGAGGCGTCTCATTTTACGCAAACAAGAGCGTTCTGACGCTCGGCAAGTCCTTATTGCGATTGAGGAATCGCATGAGGAGTTAAGTCGCTGGCTAGTCTGGGCGAAGACAATTCCTAGCTTTGATGGGATGGAAGATTACATTTCGAGGGCCCGAGCGGCTTGGGAATTGCGTGAACAACATCTTTTTCATGTTTTTGATCACGCAGATCGGTTTTTAGGTGCTTGCGGCCTGGAATTTATTGACTGGGAGCTAAGAGGATTTGAAATTGGTTATTGGTTACGATCATCTGCGGTAGGGAAAGGCTACATGACCGAAGCAGTTGAAGCGTTAGAAGTTCAAGTTTTTGAGAAGTGCCACGCTAGAAGGGTTGCGATCAAATGTGATGTGCTCAACCACCGATCTTCCGCGATTGCAAAGAGGCTAGGCTATGAACTGGAAGGCGTTCACCGCAATGAGCGGATTAACGCGCTGGGTGAGCCTCAAGACACGATGGTTTGGGCTAAGACTTCGAGCGAATCCCGACATGAAGTCACGTAAGATGAAAGTGTGGTGGGAATGAAGAAGTTAAGCAATCGAGTTCTTCGAAGTTCTTTGGTTGTCGCAGTTCTATTCGCGATGATCTCTTGTCAACCTGAGTCTCAAAGTTCTCCCTCCGTAACTGCTAGCAAATCAGAGGTAGCACCATCGGATCCTAACGCGGGCAAATCCATTTCTCCAGTTGGCCCCGGTGAGAAAGTTCCTGATTTCAAAGTGCTGAGTTTTGAAGGGAAAGAGGTCCGGTTATCATCCTTTAAGGGCCATCCCGTGATGATTGACTACTGGGCGACCTGGTGTCCGCCTTGTCTAGAAGGACTTCCTCATACCGAATCCATCTTCAAACTGGGCGCAAATCAGGGCCTTAAGGTGATGGCAATCTGTCATGAAGACATCGGGCCTGTGCTCAAGCTGTTCGAATCCAAACAGTACACATTCCCAGCTTATATGGATAGGGAGAGTAATTTCCAAAGGCAATATCAAATCGACGAGATCCCGGTTGTCGTGGTCATCGACAAGGAAGGGAAACTGGTGGACTATATCGTTGGAGGTGGGCAAGACGAGCGCATCAAGCACGCGCTCGCCCAGGTTGGCATCAAAATCGACTCAATCCTATGAGTGCCCGGATACAGGATGGGGAATATAAGGGGCCTCAAGCTCTTTCATTTCTTCGGAAGAGAGATTGAGCGAAAGGGCAGCAACTGCGTCCGACAAATGACATTCCTTCGATGCGCCCACTATCGGTGAAGTGACGGGCTTCTTCTGGAGCACCCAAGCAAGTGCCACCTGAGCTCTCGGGACACCCCTTCTTTCAGCGACCTTAGCAACCGTATCAACGACTTTTTGATCGGCGTCGGCCATTACTGAATAGAGTGTCTTCCCAAACTCATCGGTTTCGGACCGAAGAGTGGTTTCGCTCCAGGGGCGGGTCAATCGACCACGGGCAAGGGGGCTCCAAGGAATCACTCCGATTCCTTCGTCAGCGCAAAGTCCCATCATCTCTCGCTCTTCTTCACGGTAGAGCAGGTTGTAGTAGTTTTGCATCGAGACAAACTTGGCCCAACCATTTTCCTTGGAGACGTGAAGGGCCTTGCAGAACTGCCATGCGAACATGGAAGATGCGCCAATGTATCGGACCTTTCCACTCTTAACCACGTCGTTGAGTGCTTCAAGGGTCTCCTCGATGGGTGTTTCGTAGTCCCAGCGGTGGATCTGATAGAGGTCCACATAATCCATTCCCAAGCGAGTTAAGCTGGCGTCGATTTCAGAGAAAACTGCCTTTCGAGAGAGTCCAGCCCCGTTGGCATCCGACCGCATGCGTCCGTTTAATTTGGTAGCGATGACTAATTCTTCGCGATTCGCAAAATCGCGGACTGCTCGTCCAAGGATTTCTTCACTTGTACCGTCGGAATAGACATTTGCCGTGTCGAAAAAATTGATTCCGAGTTCCAGAGCTTCCCGAATGAAAGGCCGACTTTCTTCCTCGTTAAGCGTCCACGGGTGATTGCCGCGCTCGGGTGTTCCGTACGTCATGCAACCGAGGCATAGTCGAGATACCTTTAAGCCAGTTTTACCGAGGTTGGTGTATTCCATAAATTCAGTTGTTCTACGAACCTAATGCTCCGTCGTTTGTTTCAAGGCTTGAGTAGTTCAAGTAGTTGACGGTCAACGTTATAACCGTCAAGCTTTTCGTAGGTTGTTCCGGGGCGACCATGTTCGACAATTCCGAAAGCTCCCTCAAAATTCCACATACCCCATCCCCAACCATATTCTCTCCAAAGAGAAAATAGATCGGCAAACCATCTAAGGGCAACGTCGTTTGGAGTTTGGTTATAACAGCCGAACTCTCCAATGTGAACGGGACGTCCCATCGCGGCGACTTCTCTCCAAGGTGCGTAAAACTCATGAAGGGCTTGGCGATCCCACGCGTGTCCCCACCAGTCTCCTCCGGGATACTCAGCCGCGTGTCCCTTCCATCCATCCCACCAATTTGCACCTTGATGGCTCACTGGCATTGGCTGGTAGCCTCGGGTGGAATGAATGACCTCGAGGTCCGCAAGTTCGGGCATCGCAATATGCCCACCCTCTAACCCGTCAATCACAACCGGTCTGGATGGGTCGACCGCTCGAATGGCTGCAACAATTCGTCGAATCAAGGCACTATGAATTTCGCGAGTCATTCCGTATTGGCCGATATCAGGTGGCTCATTAATAAGATCAAAACTCAATAAATCACCTGAAACTCCCCGATACCGCTTGGCGAATAACTCCCATTGAAAAACGAGTCCATCTTGCGCTTCTCTATCGACCCACAGATTGTGTTTTTCGATTTCCGGCCGGTTGATGCAATAACCAGGAACGCGGTGCATGTTCAGGCTGAAATGGATTTTTCGCTGTCGGCAAGCTTCGATATAGGAATCAATGGCTTCAAAGGTCGATTCGACGGGGTGCAAGTAGTCGTAATCTCGGGTCCAAAATCGGTAGTCGCAAGCTAGTCTGGCAAAATTAAAGCTATGCTTGGCCAAGAAATCGAGTGCTCTCTCGTCTGGTGGCTCCGGTATTCGACCTTCTTCCCATGAGGTCATCCACTGAAAGTTAAAGCCGTACCAAGTCATAGGGAATTCTAGCCTCATTTATGTGTTCGATTAATAATAATTCAAAGCGCCTTGACGGTAGCTCAATCGATTACACTCGAATAAAGTCGGCTCAGACCCCGCATATATGCCGTAAGCATGTTCCAACATCTTAAGAAGTTGCGATCCTGAACCAAAAGAACCTTATCGAATCTCTCTCAAATGCGATATCCACCTCCAGCACCCCTCGATAGCTTTTTACAAACTCCGATTCCTGTATTGGAGAAATTAAGCTCTGATGATTCAGCCGCGAAACTATCGGGTGGGCTTCGAGAGCAGGAGTTGATGTCGCGCGCCTATTCTGCATCCTCAAAGTGGTTATGCCAAATGGCTGGCTTGCAAAGGAATCGGGGTCGGATTTTTGCGGCCCTAGCCTATGCCGATCAGGCGCTCGAAGTCGCTAATCGAGAGTTCGATCCCTTAGATATTACATCTGCATGTGCGGTCAAGGCATCCGTTCAAACGATACAAGGAAACTATGTTTCAGCTCGCCAGACTCTAACCGCTATCCCGCCGGTAGCGATAGGAAAAGACTCGGATGCCATCTTAGCCATCTACGAAGAATCGCTTGGTAAGTTGCTGCTTAGAGCAGTCGGAGTCGAGTCTTTTGAATTCAACGAAGCCACCGAACGATATCAACGTAGTCTTTCGCTCTACGAAGATTTAGACGATATTCCGGGCCAGATTCGATGTTTGATTGGGTTGTCGAGCGTGTCGTCTGGCGATGGCCGATATTTTCGAGCCCTTGAATATGTAGATGAAGGGCTCGAACTGTGTGCCGAATTTGACGACTGGCGGTATCTCAACCAACTTATAGGATGCGCGGCATTTGCGTTTAGGGATCAAGGTTATCACCAACATGTGGCCGATCTTTTTCAGCTTTCGATCGACTGGTCAACGTTCATTGGCGATCGTCCTCAGAAGATTCGGAGTGCAATTGGATTGGGCGAATTTTATCGGATGGTCTTTTCACCCCCACGCACCACTGAATTTGATAAAAGCCTCGAGATTCTAAGGAAATCGGTTGACGAGGCACAAGACTGCAGCATGGGGCCACTCATGTTGCAGGGACAGATGGCTCTTGCAGACCTATTCCATAAAGCGGGCGATTTCGATTCTCAGCGAAAATGCCGTGACCTAGCCGAAAAATGGGCGAAGGCCGAACCGTTTGAAGGCGCGATCAGGGTCATGGATTGGAATGATTTGATTGGTGCTGCTCTCGTGGTATCGCGTGAGCGAAGGATGGCGAGTCACCTTGAGGAAGCCATTGAAGGAAGTGCCGACCCATTCTTTGTTTTCGATGAACGTGAGGGCTCCGATCCTAGCCATGGTGATTTTATCAATGAGTTCAGAAATTCAGCTGCTAACAACCTATTAAATATCAATTCAACAGACATCCGTCTGCTCTCAGACTTGTCCGAGGTGGCCGCCTTCCAGGGGCTTCGAGACGTTGTCATTCAAGTAGCTAACAAGAGATCCACGTTTGAAGACGAGATTTCGATTGTCAAGGAAAACGGCGAAATCACGTGGTACGCCCGGCGGGTATCGCCAGCAGGAAATGGGGCGGTCGTGACGCTACGAGATATTTCTTCAAATCGTAAAATCGAAGATGCTCTTCGAAATGCTGCTGATCGCGCTAAGGAAGCTGACCGCGCAAAATCTGAGTTTCTGGCGAATATGAGCCATGAGGTTCGCACGCCTATCAATGGAGTTTTGGGATTAGCCCAGTTACTTGGCGAACTCGATCTTGATCCGACGGCACGAAAGTATGTCGACGGAATCGCTTCAAGCGGTGCGATTCTTTTGAAAGTCATCGGAGATGTCCTCGACTTGTCGAAGATCGAAGCTCGCAAAATGCACTTGGACCCTCAGCCAACTCCGTTAGTGCCATTGCTGCAAGACGTGATCGGCCTATTTGAGGGGAAGGCCGCTCAGGGGGGCATTGATCTGACTCTCAAGATTGATCCCGAAGTACCAGACGTTATCGTTGTGGACGGAACAGGTTTGCGGCAAGTCCTCGCGAACTTAGTTGGGAATGCTCTGAAATTTACTCCAGCGGGTGCGGTGCATCTTTCCGTGGTTTGTGAGAATTCTCAACTCATGTTTCGGGTCACTGATTCTGGGGTTGGAGTTCCGCCTCACCTGATCGATCTTATCTTTGAACCCTTCCAGCGCGCCGTTTCTGAATCAGACGGAATCGATGGAACGGGACTTGGATTAACGATTTCCCGAAGACTGATTGAATTGATGGGCGGGAAAATTAGCGTTGTTAGTAAGGAAGGAGAAGGCAGCACCTTCTACTTTAGTTTGCCTTTGACGGTCGGGTGTGTGTCCGAACATGAAGGGGTTGCAAACCTTCAACCCGATGAAATTCGGTTCGATGGTTTCAAAGTTCTGCTTGTTGAGGACAACGAAGTGAATGTTTTAGTTTCGGAAGGCATGCTCGAACAATTAGGCTGTGAGATCACCCACGCCGAAAACGGCCAAGTGGCGCTCGAATGTGTGCGCGCGGCTTACTTTGACTTGGTTCTAATGGACGTACGCATGCCGATCATGGATGGATTGGCGGCGACAAGAGCGATTCGGGAGATGGAAGGTGGGACCGACAAACACGTGCCGATTATCGCCTTAACAGCTGGTGCACTGGCGCAAGAAAAAGTTGCCTGCTTTGACGCAGGCATGGACGATTACCTTGTTAAGCCTTTCAGCAAGACAAGCCTCCGAGACGCGATGTCTCGTCAATTTGGGCCAGCCGGAACCCGCAAACAAACTATTTGAGGGCTTTTCTAAACGAGATCAAGGTGAATGACACCATGATCACAAACAAGACCAGCGCGGTTAGGAACCCTTGAATGATCGCTGGACTGTCCCACCCGTAAAGAACCAAAGCTCGAACGCCTTCGATGATCGACGTGACGGGATTAATCGTGGCGACAATTCTAAACCAGTCCGGTAGCAGGTTCTTGGGCGCTGCCGCGGTCGTAAGGTTTAGAAATGGGAAAACCAAAATGAAGAGAGACTGCACGAGACGGGCGTTCTGAGTTCGCAATGCCGTAATCATTCCGATACAGCTCCAAGCCATAGCGAAGAGGATTAAAATCGTGAACATTGCGACGATTCCGAGGAACCCGGTCTTGATGTGAACTCCAATGAGGAGGAGTGGTATGAGCACGACCATCCCTTGGAACAGGGCAAGCACCGCAACTTCCGTTAACCTGCCAAGCACGATTGCTAGGCGATGAATCGGCATGATAAGCAGTTTCTTGAGATAGCCATTCGCAATGTCTTGCACCATTTCGATGCCCGCGTTTCCTGACGAAAAGAAGATCGCCGTAAAAATGGCTACCGGAGCGATGAAGTCTCGGTAGGAAATGTCTTTAGGGAAGTCTTTTAGATTTGCAAACGCTTGTAGTGACGAAGAGTTGACGATGAAGAAGAAAAGCGGAATAAAAAGTGACGGGATGAGCGCAAGTAGAGGTCTCCAAATCTGCTTGATATTCCGGATGGAGAGGTAGTACCAGTCTGAAAAAAATGTTGTCATAGGATTAACCTCGCCTCCTTGCGTAAGGATCTGGGGCGTTCAAGTTCACTTCTTCATCAGCCAGATTACTGCCGGTAGTTTTCAGGAAGATCTCTTCAAGATTCTTCGCTTCGTGCTTCTCAAGTAACTCTGCCGGAGTTCCCATCGTGACGATTTGCCCTTTATCCATGATCGCGATCCTCTCGCAAAGAGTTTCAGCTTCATCCATAAAGTGAGTGGTGAGGAAGACCGTCATGCCAGCTTTGTTCAACTCACGTAGGTGATTCCAAATAAGTTGGCGGGCGTGGGGATCGAGTCCTTGAGTGGGCTCGTCAAGAAATAGAATCCGAGGTTCGTGTATGAGGGAGAGCGCAAGATCAAATCGACGGCGCATTCCTCCCGAATAGGTCGAGGCATATCGGTCTGCAACCTTTTCGAGTTCAACCAGCTTCAGCAACTTGGCGATTTGGTCTTGAATTTTGGCTTTAGGCATGTGATAAAGCCGACCGTGAAGCTCGAGCATCTCGCGAGCGGTCGCCGTTTCATCGAGCCCGATTTCCTGCATGGCAAATCCGATGCGGCTGTAGATCTCTGAAGCATGGCTATCAAGGTCAAAGCCGTCGATTTTAATCGTCCCCGAGGTTTTCTTAACCAGGTTGACCATCATATTGATCGTCGTGGATTTTCCGGCTCCGTTTGGTCCCAGGAAGCCGAAAAACTCTCCTTCTCGAACATCGAAACTGACGCCTCGAACAGCTTCGGTTCCTCCGGGATAAGTCTTGGCGAGGTTTCTCACCTGAATGATTTGATTTTCTTGGGACATGAGGTTGGTGTGGAACGTTTCGGGCTTCGCTTCGTTTCCAAAGGATTATACGGAACGAGATGGAGAGATAGCTCCAATCCCAATGCCAATCTTCCTTGGTCGGAGCGTCATTTGAACAACTGGCGTGCTGAGAGAGCCTAAGTTGTGCAAACTAGCCATATGCTACTGGGATTGATCGTTTCGGGCATCGTGGCTCTAGCAAGTGGATCGAAAGGGGACGTTGATGTTTCATCTTTTGGAGCAAAAGGTGATGGAGTTTTTGATAACACTGGCTCCTTTCAGCGGGCAATGGATGTCGCCGGCAAGCTCCATGTAAATGTTTCGGTGGGGTCTGGGAATTTTCGATTTTTAGGGCGGCTTTCCGTTCCAGAGGGAGTTGCTCTTAGGGGGACTTGGGAATCAGTACCCGCACATAACGGTATTCGTGACAAGGGTTTACCAAAGCCCACCGATGGCGGGACGACATTTCTGGTTGAAGCAGGCGAGGGAAGCGAGGCGGATCCTTTTCTGACTCTCAATACCAATACAACACTCAAAGGCGTCGTTTTCTATTATCCCAAACAGGTCGTCGACGGAGTTCCTAAACCCTATCCTTACTCAATTGCAATGCGGGGAAAGAACCCGGCCGTCTTGGACGTTGAATTACTGAACTCCTACAACGGGATTGATGCGAGCCAAAATGAGCGTCACCTCATTCGGAATGTTCAAGGTCAGCCGCTACGCAGAGGCGTTTACGTGGACGCCATTTACGACATTGGACGCATCGAAAATGTTCACTTCAATCCTTGGTTCAGCATGAATCCTAAGTTGTTTGAATGGCAGCAACAGCATGGCGAAGCATTTATTATTGGTCGAGCCGACTGGGAGTACGTCCTCAATACCTTTTGCTTCGGATACAACGTCGGATATCACTTTCTGGAAACGAAGACGGGAGCATGCAACGGCAATTTCCTTGGTATCGGAGCGGATGACTGCTACTCCGCTGTGAAAGTCGATCAGAGTGCTCCCTTTGGAATTCTCATAACAAACGGTGAATTCACAGCTTTTCACGGTCCGGACCCGACCATGGTTAATGTGAGTGCTTCGAATACGGGAGTCGTGCGATTTTCGAACTGTGCTTTTTGGGGACCTTGTAATCAATGTGCGGAGATCGCTGGATCGGGCACGGTCGGATTTAGTGACTGCACTTTTGTTCAATGGGACGGACGCCATGAAGGGCGATCCGCCATTCATGCTACCGGTGGAACGATTCTTGTTCGAGGATGCGATTTTCGAGAGGATAAGGGGGCGGTCAACTTGGAAAAGGGCGTTCGAAGAGCGATCGTCACCGACTGCGTCGGTCCCAAACAGGTCAAAGTGGTCGCCGCCGATCGGTCCGTATTGAAAGAGTCCAACTAGGCGCACCGCGCCTAGTTCACTTTGATATAGGGACGGTCTGGGTTGACCGTGCCAGTGATCCAGCCTTCTAAGTGCATGGTTTCCAGCGCTTCGATCGTGAGAAGCTTAGCGTCTTCAGCATCGATATGGTCTTGGTCAATCATCGCGTTGACACAGTCCTCCAGGATCGCGATGCTATCGGTGTGACGTCGTAAACCGTTGACCGCGTGTTTAAATGAGTCGATGAGGGGAAGAATCTTCGTGCCGCGCTTCATACATGGAATCGGAAGCACACGGCCGTTTAGGTATCGGACAAATTTATCTTCTCTCGCTCCTTCGAAATCGAGTTTCCAGGAGTTCGTCTTCATGATTTCCCATTCAGGTGGGGATACGCCTAGTTGGACGGCGACAAGTTTGAGCCCGGAAACTCGGTAGGTTAGAGCCGCCGCAATGCCTGGTTCATCCAGTGTGAACCCACCGGTGGCTAACCAGCGGAAAGCTGTTTCGGGATCTAGAGTCAATCCTGCTGTCTCCGCGATCTCTTGGCAATACTCTTTGAGGTCTTTGAACTGACCGTTTGAGGAGTACCAAAAATCGGCAAACTGCATGTGGTGCTTGATTTGAGCGCGATGCCCTTCCTCGTATTCGTGTTTGAGCCATTCAGGATCGACCAAACCGCGATTGAGCTCAAGAATGGTAAAGGCGACCTTTCTTGCGCTGGTGTGCGCGAGAGTCATTCCGGCAGACAAAATGGGGTCGGCGAATCCACAACTGTCGCCAGATAAGAACCAATTTTCACCCACCAATCGGTCGGATAAGAAATTCCAGTCTTTCGTCGCAAAGACCCCTGGTTCTGGTGTGGCAGAAGCGATCAATTCTCTGATGAGCGGTTCGGTTGAAATAGCTTCGTGATAGAGTTCTTCGACCGTTTTCCCGCTATTTTTATAGTAGTCCGCTGGTAAAACAACCCCGACCGACGTTCGTGAGGGCGTAATGGGAATGAACCAAAGCCAGCCCCAGTCCAAACTCATGATTTGGATTCGGGTTCCTCCCGTTCCAAGCGTGATGGCCCATTTTGCGTCATTGAAATACTGATAGAAGGCAATATTTCGTAGTGCAGTCGGCGCGTCGATCGTAATGTTTAGGGCCCGACGGAGCATGCCAACTTCGCCGGTGCAGTCGACATAATATTTGGCCTGAATCCGGTCGTCATCGCCAACATATTCGGTTACTTCAGGGTCTTCTGAGGTGATGTTGAGGCCTAGAACCTTGTCTCCTTTTACATCGATGGAAGACACTTTGGTTTGTTCAAAGACTCGGCAGCCTAATTCTTTTGCGTGATCTAAAAGGATCTTGTCGTAAATCGACCGATCGGTTTGAAAGGCCGTTCGTTTACGCTGATCGACAAATTTTGCGGGACGCGGTTCGTCTCGGAATTTCTCAGAATGGAGGAAGTCGGTGTCCCAAAGATCTTTCGTGGCCCCCCACTTAAAAGTTGCCCCGATCTTAATGGGGAATTCCGCTGCCTCGATTTTGTCCCAGACTCCCATTTCGTCGAGAATTGCCGAAATGGCCGGCGTGTGGCTCTCTCCAATGTGGTCGCGAGGGAATTTCTCTCTCTCAATAATCGTGACATCCATCGTCGGGCTGTATTTCTTTAGTAGTGAGCCCAAAGTCGAACCAGCTGGTCCGCCACCGATAATCGCAACATCCGTTTTAAGCATTTTGAATCTTTCTAAGTGACTTTAATGAATGGGCGGCTGGGAACAACTTTGCATCGAATCCAGCCTTCGAGCATCAGCGATTCTAAAGCTTCTATGGCGAGAAGCTCCGCTTCCTTTACCTCGACCCCATCTTCGTGAATCATCCGGTTCACGCAATCCTCAAGAATGAGAATGCTATCCATGTTGTTCTTGAACGCATTCACGACGTGTTTAAACACGTCGACCAGTGGCAAGACTTTGGAACCGCGTTTCAGGCATGGAATGGGAACGACCCGGCCATCCATGTAGCGAACAAACTTTCCTTCAGTCGCATCCGATAGATTGAGGCGCCAGAAATTGGTCTTGGTTATCTCCCACTCCGGGGGTGATCCTCCAAGTTGAACAGCGACCAGTTTCAAGCCGGACACTCGATAGGTTAGGGCTGCTGCCACACCGGGTTCGTCGATGGTAAAGCCTCCAGTAGCGAGCCATTGGAATGCGGTTGCAGGATCAAGCGTGAGCCCAGCCGTTTCCGCAATCTCAGCGCAGTAGTCTTTGAGATCCGTAAACTGACCGTTGGACGTGTACCAGAAATCTGCAAACTGCATGTGATGCTTGATCTGAGTGCGATGGCCGTCTTCGTACTCGGATTTAACCCATTCCGGATCGAGCTGCCCACGGAATAGCTCGAGCAAAGTGAAGGCGACTTTCCTCGCACTTGTGTGGGCCAATGTCATTCCAGCGGAAAGAATTGGGTCGGCAAACCCACAACAATCTCCAGCCAGAAACCAATTTTGACCGACTAATCTTTTCGAGAGAAAATTCCAATCTTTGGTCGCGGTGATTTCTTCTTCCGGGGTCGCATTTGCCAGGAGTTTTGAAATGAGTGGTTCTTCAGCGATGGCATCGGCGTAAATTTGTTCGACCGTCTTGCCGCTCTCTTTGTAATAGGATGCGGGAAGTACGAGTCCCACCGAAGTACGCGTGGGTGTAATCGGGATGAACCACATCCATCCCCAATCCAGGCTCATGATTTGGATGCGGGTTCCACCATTCCCGAGAGTTACCGCCCAGTCTGCATCTTGCCAGTACTTGTAGATCGCGATGTTTCGAAGCGCAGTGGGGGCTTCAATCTCGATGTCCATGGCCCGTCGTAAAATGCCGACATCACCCGAGCAGTCCACATAGTAGCGGGCTTCGACTCGACAGTCAGCTCCAATTTGATCGAGGACGTCCGCGTCCGTTGATTGAAGTTTGAGCCCAAGAACAGCGTCTCCGTCTCTCTCAATGGATGCAACCTTAGTCTGTTCAAATACCTGGCATCCAAGTGACTCAGCATGGTCGAGTAACACTTTGTCATAAACGGAACGGTCAACTTGAAAAGCCGTCTTCAGGCGTTGGTCCTCGAATTTCTGGGGACGCGGAACGTTTCGGAATTCCTGGTGATGGAGGAAGTCGGTATCCCAAAAATCCTTCTTTGCACCCCATTTAAAGGTAGCGCCAATCTTAATTGGGAAATTTGCCGCTTCTACCTTATCCCAGACTCCCATTTCGTCGAGGATTGCGGAAATGGCAGGTAAGTGGCTTTCTCCTACGTGATCTCTAGGGAATTTTTCACGCTCGATGATCGTTACGTCGAGCGATGGATTGTATTTTTTGATAAAGGTACCGATGGTGGCTCCAGCTGGTCCGCCACCAATGATTGCTACGTCGGTTTTATGCATCTTTCTTATCCTTTTGGGCAAAGCAATCAGGCATCAGGAAGTAAATCCTTAAATTCGCCGAGATACGCTTCGAATTTGCGCCATCGTTGAATCGACGACTTATAGAAAGGTTGTCGCACCTGCCAAACACTCGGAGTGATTACGGCTCGTTTATTTTCGTGTGGTCGTAAACAGGCATCGTTCCACTCCAGTCCGCAGAACTCGACAAGCTTCCGAGTTTCCGGCTCGCTGTTGCTCACAAGATTTTCGTATTGAATCTCAAGCATCGACTCTGGTGGCAGTGCCTTTCGCCAGTGCTTCATGATTTTGAGATACTCGCCATAGGCGCTCACGATATTTCGTCGGTTATGAGCGAATTCGGTAAGGGCGCGGTTTGGAGTCGCATAAATCGAAAAGCACGTGTCAACCGGATCGCGCATCACGTGAATAATCTTCGCGTTCGGGAATGCGAGGTGGATGATGCCAAGCCCGGCGTAGTTGATCGGCATCTTATCGACAACGTGTGATTTGCTAGGAGCGATGGACTGAAGAAGCGCGACATATCGATTCGCTGCTTCATTCAACCCGTCGACGTTGAGCTCGCCCTTCATTTCATTGAGACCAGAACGCCAGTTGTCGCCCCAAAAAGTTTGCTCGCCGGCAGCCCCTACTTCTGGGTGGCTGGAAAGAACTTGCTCGATAAGCGTCGTTCCGGAACGCATCATTCCGACAACGAAAATGGGCATCGAACTAGCAGAACCAGCACCTGCATTTCGCTTGACGAAGCTCGTTGAGAACTGGCGAATCGTTCGGTCAAATCGATCCGAATATGCTTCGTCGTCGAATACTCCATCCTTGAACTTCAATTCATATTCAATCCGGTTGGCTTCGTCATATGCCGCAATCGACCCTGCAAAATCGCTTAGGTCTTCAAGTGATTTCGCGATGCCGTACTGAAGAAAACTGGCTTGCTTCGGCGGGAGATTCGATTTTGAGGCAAGCTTTTGCATCTGCTCGACTAAACCTCGATCTTCTTCGCCCATTTTCTTGCTGTTGGCAATCGCGAAATAGGCATATCCTTGGTTCGGTTCAAGAGCAATCGATTGCTGGAAGCAACGAATGGCCTCATCGATGCGACCGAGGGCCTGGATAGCGGTCCCCATCATCCCATAGACCTGGTGATCTTTGGATTGACGAGCCATCGCCTGTTTGAGAAGATCTTCCGCTTCCGCCGACTGACTATCTTCGAGGAGAAGTCTGGCTAAGAGGAGCTTGGCAACATCCGAAGACGGCTGAAGTTGAAGCGCACGACGCGCAACCTCCTGGGCCGCAGTCGGATTGTTTTGGCTCAGTAAGAACTGGGCAAGCTTGAGAAGGCTGTCAGCATTGTGTTGGGAACCGCTAAGCGCGCGCCGAATAACATCCGATGCTTCGTCTCTTCTGCCTTGCAAGTGCAAGCACTGACTCAAGCTATAAAGAATGGGGATGACTTGGGGGGCACGAAAAGTTGCTTGCCGTAACCGCTCTTCTGATTCTGGAAGTAGCCGAACTTCCAGAAGGCAGATTCCTAGTTGAGCCAGTGCCTGAGCGTCTTGTGGGTTGAGTTCCACTGCACGTCGGGCAGAATGAATCGCTTCCGGAATTTTGCCAAGCTTCTTGTAAACGTGAGATTGCCAAAACGCGGCATGGAAAGAGTCAGGCTCAATCCCTTGCACTTCGTCCAAAAGCCGAATCGCCTTAAGCGGGTCCCCCACCTTTGCTTCGATGACACCGGCAATCATCAATGCTTGCACGTTATAGGGCTCGATCGCCAAAACTTGGCTGCAAAGGCGACTCGCTTCTCCAAATTGGTTGGAAGCATGAGCGGTACTCGCTGCACGGATCAGATTATCTATATCCAATGAGTGTTTAGCCTCCGATAGCAGGAGCAAGCTTCACCTTGGGATCCAAAGTGTCTCTGTTCCAGTCGATATTTGGGGTGCGGGGAATATCACCTGGTCCTAGAAGAGGCTTAGTAGGATCATAGGTCCCTAAAATCCAACCATCTTTGAGCATGACTTCCAAAGCTTCGATCGCGCTAAGTGCGACGATGGGGCCAAGTTTGGCAGACACCATTCTCAACGCTCGGATGATTCCATCGAGCGTTGTTTCTCGTTCCAGGATCTCAAGTGCGGTTCGGAAACCACCCGAAATCGGTAATTCTAGTTTGCCCTTTCGGAGAATGCGTCCCAAGTGGATTTTCCCGTTCTCGTAGACCGGAGTCTTGTCGGCAACCACGCCATCAATGTTGAGATCGAATACGTTGACCTTCGTGATGGCCCATTCCGACTCTTCGTTGAACAGCATTCCCTGAATGTTCTTGATCTGCTCGATAGTGTGTCCGGCCAAGCCTGCACCTGCGGTCTCAAGAGAGACAAAACCTCCGGTTCCAAGCCATTGCCAGGCGGATTTGGCATCCATGTTGAAGCCAGCTTCTTTGGCAATCTCACCGGTGTATTCGACAAGGTCGGTGAAGTGCCCGTTGCCGGAGTACCAAAAGTTTGCAAAGCGAATGTGCTGAAAGATGCGATTGGATTGTCGACTCTCAAAAGCCTTCTTGATCCATTCCTTGTCGTGCTTGCCTTCTTCGAGCTCGATGATGGTGTAGGCGCATTCCTTTGCCCCAACCATTGTCATCGTGATGCCAGCGGACAAAATGGGATCCGCAAAGCCAGCCGACTCTCCCACAAGAAACCAGTTATCGCCGACCATTTGCTGAGCCGTAAATGACCAATCCTTTGTCGCCTTGACATGGCCATCCCGTTTCGCGTTGGCCACAAGGGAAGAGATACGCGGTTCCGATTGTACCGCTTCCAGATAGAGATCTTCTGGCCGCTTTCCAGACTTCTTGTAGTACTCGGCAGGACAAACCAATCCGATAGACGTTCGAGTTTCGGAAATGGGAATAAACCAAATCCAGCCATAGCCAAGACTCATGATCTGGATGCGCGTGCCACCGACGCCGATACTAACCGCCCATTCGGCATTCTCCCAGTGGTCCCACATCGCAATATTTTTGAGGGATGCAGGTTCGTCGACCGGAATGCCAAGCGCTTTACGTATGATGCCTGCATTGCCAGAAGCGTCAATGTAGTGCTTTGCGGTAATTGTTTTACCGTCCGTCAGTTGGAGACCCGAAACCGAGTTGCCTTCGGTGAGGACCTTTTCGACCCCTCGATCTTCAAACACGGTGCAACCCAGGCTTCGTGAGTGATCGAGAAGGATTTTGTCGAACCGAGCTCGATCTACTTGGAATGTGCTGCGCATGCGCCACGCTTCGAACTTTCCAGGTCGCTGATCTTCCAGGTTGATTTCTGCGGTCTCAAGTAAGTTGAAATCCCAAAGTTCGTCGGTTGATCCCCACTTGTAGGTAGCTCCAATTTTGATGGGGAAATTTGCTGCTTCAACCTTTTCCCATGCTCCAATTTCATTGAGCACCCGTCCGGTTGTCGGCAACAAGCTTTCGCCGATGTGTTCACGAGGGAAATTTTCCTTTTCAAGAATGGTGACGCTGAGATGAGGAGCGTATTTCTTGATCATAGAGCCGACAGTTGAGCCCGCAGGCCCTCCGCCGACGACGGCGATATCATAAGATTCAGACATCGGTGTTTGAGGTTTCGTAAAGTGGGCCCGGTTTGAAACCGGGCCCGACTATTTTTTACGGAGTGCCCGCTGCTGGGGCTGCTCCTGTGCCACCTGCTCCAGGAGCAGTTGCCATCTTGTTCTTTTCGTTTTCACGAGCGCCGGTCGGATGCTTCTTGGCCATACCCTCTAGGCTGGGAGGACCATCGAGCAACTTGCGAACCTTTGCTTCGTCTGTTGTGGGACCGTTGCTGCAGCCAACTAAGACTGCGATTGCGCCCAAACCGAGAACGAGAGCGTTGAGTTTCTTCATCAACCCTTCGGCCAGAATGCCTTGATGGCCTGCTGAGCACCACCGTTGACGGGGATGGTTTGACCCATCAGCTGTCTCCAAGGTGTCGCCTTAACGTGACCGTCAACTCCAGCCCAAACGGTTAGACCAGTAGGCATACCCGTTGGTGTTGGACCGCCGTGCCACTGCCATACACCCGTTGCCAACGGATCCTGATCTCGTTGTCGAGCAACGGGAGCCGTGATAACTAGGTTACAGCCATAGGTGTTGAATCCGCATGAACCCCAGTAAAGGTCAAATGTGTCCGCATTGTCTTGCTGCCACATATAGTCCCAAGTACCGGACTGGCTGATCATAACGTTATCGGCTGGGTTAGCAACTGCGGTGGTTGAGAGAGACGGGGTACCGCCTGCCTTATATCCGTATGCTGACCAGATGATTCCGTTGGAAGAGTTCGTCACACCGCCAATGCCGTCGTAAAGATAAGTCTTTCCGCCCGTCATTGCAGCAGCTTGGCTGGATCCACCGAAGGTGTAGTTGCTGAAGCTGCCATCGGTAGCAGCTTGCTGAGGTCCCATGCCCCAAAGGCCATAGACTGCGAGTGCGGTACCGCCATTTTCGTCGTTACCGTTTGTATCCGTTGGGTTTGGACCCGTTGGATCAAGCAGAACGCCCCATGACTTCATGTATGGCTGCTGAAGGTAGCTGAATGGCATTACGTGCCAGTTGCTGTCGTATTCAACCGTCGGCGAGAAGTTATCGTCGGCGTCGTTTGAGTACATGAGCTGGCCAAGTGCCATCTGCTTTGCGTTGCTGATTGCAACTGAACCCTTAGCGGCTCGCTTTGCTTGGGCAAAGACAGGGAATAGAATTGCTGCGAGAATCGCGATGATCGCGATTACTACGAGCAGTTCAATGAGGGTAAAGCCCCTTCGCTTTGTTTGATTCATTGACATATCTCCTAATATTGAGGAATTGAGCGATGCAAGGAAGAATCTCGAACGTTCGGGGCAGCGGTTGAACCGCGGTCAAGAAGTGGGGCATCTAATAGTGCATGCCGGTAAGCCTTGGGAACTCCCGTGCGTATTCGATGAAACACCATCTCGGCAGCCAACCTACCGATGCGTTCGAAATCCTGAAGTGAGGTCGTGAGGTACCCGCCGCCGGGCAACCAACGTAAGAGTCCGTCAAAACCGATGACAGACATCTGATGAGGAATGGATATTTTGCGATCCCGCAAGGCATCGCAAATCTGGAGGGCAATATGGTCGTTTACGGCAAAGATCGCCGTCGGAGGATCTGCCAGTCCGAGGCAAGTATCGAGCGCCGAGTCGACCCCTTCTGGACCATCAACGAGGTCGTGAATGATGTAATCCGGATTGAAAGGAATCCCTGCTTCCTTTAGCGCGCGGACATATCCTGCCTCGCGTTCTCGAACACTCGATACGGGTTCGATGTTGTTGATGAAAGCTATTTTTCGGTGACCAAGTTCAATGAGGTGTTGAACGGATCTTTGAGCGGAAGCTTCGTTGTGGGTTCCAACGAAGTCAGCATCGAACTCTACTGGGGGAAGGCGGTCAACGAATACGATCGGAACCCGTTCCGTTCGCAGAGCCCTGAGGGCTTCGAGGTTTCGCTCACCACCCAAATACCAAATGATGATTCCGGCTACCTGAGGATCGTTTGCAACCGATTTGAGGAACTTTGCCTCGGATTCGAAGATGGAGTCCCAATCCCCATCGACCGCATTAGCAACAACCAGATTGACATCTTGCCCAAGGTCGGCACTTTGGATACCTTTGAGGATCGAAGCAGCAGCGTAGTCTCCCGTGTGCGGCCACAACCATATCCCGATGTTTGGTTTGCGGAGCTTCGATAACGAGTAAGTCTTCGGTGCGGATGCGACTGTTGGCCGGCATCTCGGTTTGACTTCAATGAGCCCCTTCGAAGCTAATTCTTTGATGGCTGCCCGAATCACTCCTCTGCTCGCACCTAGCTCAACTGAAAGCTCACGCTCGCTCGGCAGAACATGACCATATGGCCAAGTTCCGTCGTCTATACGGGACTCAATCTGCCCTGTAATAGCGGCAATAAGAGGGGATTCCATGCTAAGCAAATGTTAAGAAGGCGAAGACCATATCAGACCAGAGGTCTGCAAGTGAGCCGATACTATAACAGAAAAAAGGCCCCATGCAAAGTAAATATGCAGTTGTGGTCCTAATTTCTTACTTATTCATTGGTCAATTCACCAATAGCGGACCAAAAAGGACCAAAACGTTGGTTCCTGTCGCTTAGGTCCTTTAGTTGGCTTCCAGATTCATAAGAATTCATCATTTGATGTCCGAGAAGCCCTTGGTGCCTTGCAAGGTTCAATAATCAGCAGGTATGCTCCTGTCTCGCTTCGGGCTCATAGCTCAGTTGGTTAGAGCGCACCCCTGATAAGGGTGAGGTCGCTAGTTCGAATCTAGCTGGGCCCACCAAGTAACTCCTCGAATTTGATTTCAAATTCGAGGTTTTTTTTAATAATCCTTGGCATTAGGCACTAGCCTCGGACGGGTGGCTCTACGCGATCAGATGCACCTTGATCTCTTATGATTGTCACAGGAAACCTGGCTACGGGAGGCGTTTACGGAAGCGACCACAGTTGTCCGCTTTGATCGTGTACTGCGAACATTTCTATGATTTCGTGGACAAGAAAATAAACAATCCATATGTTCCGTACCATGAAAAGACACGACTCTTTGTGCATGGCGATATTCGTAGGCTCCCATGATCGCCGGGGTAGGTTCATGTTCATCGTGTAGAAGCGGTTATCAATTGCCTTCGATTACCCCTCTACCCAGGATCTGGAATCAAACCTGGCTGTGCAGCCGCGTTACTGTTGAGCCGTAGACCACATGTTATCCGTTGGCGAGACGTAACTGGCATCGAAGGAGATCATCTTTACATGCCCGTCCATGAACGCGATGGGATGACCGCCAGGGTATCGGGACTGTTCAGGCGGAAAGTTCCAGAATCGTCCGTCGATGCTCCGGTATTCGTTGATGCAAGTCGGATCATTGGGAAACTTTTCGCACGGAGGCGAAGCCAAGCCTTTTGCCCAATAATAGGCGTCCGAAGGGTTACTAGCATAGCTCCAAGGATTCAGACAGATATCGAAATAGTCACTGAACCAAAACGCATTGTTCGGATCGTTAACGGGCAGTGGATTGGGCTCACACGAGGCCCCTGTCCCGGTTGAGCACTGGTATGCCTTCCAGTTCTCAACCCTCAGCGTAAAGAAGATAGTGCTCGCAGGCTTTGTGAGGTCCGACTCTGAACGTGCCACCCCAGTGATGAGGCCGTTATTGCGAATCGATCCGAACATTGGTGGGTCGTTCTTGTCGGGGTCGGACGGGTCCCACCAGACACTGCTACGATTCCCTTGCTGGTCACTTCCGTTCACCCCACCCTTGCCGTTCCTGATGTAGGCATTCAGTGCCTCCTCGTAGTAGCCGATCGACCACCAACTGATATAGCCGGGTACTCCCGGATTGTCGGACGTCTGTGTTCTGGCATAGCGCCCATCGTAATCGCCGCTGTACATGATCATGGCGGTGTCTATCTGTTTGAAATTGTTGATAAGCACCGACTTTTTGGCGGCTATCTTTGCGCGAGCGAAGACTGGAAAGAGTATTGCGGCAAGAATTGCGATGATGGCAGTGACAACCAAGAGCTCAATGAGCGTAAACGCATTACGTTCTGCATGCATAACGGACATTCTATCATGATTTGTATCCTAGGCTACATTATTAAGCCAAGGATAAGTTTGAATGTAGAACAGCCGTCATGTTAAGACTTTCGGGGCAGCTCTGGTGTGGAAGGTATTTCCCGCTGGCGCGACGTCGCCACACAACCAACACTCAACGAAGCTTTGTCTAAAGATAGGTCCCAATCAATCGTCCTTTGAGTTATGTCCTTACTGTTGGTGAAAGGACGTCAATCCACCAACAACACCAGTCTCGACCCTCCGAGGGAGAGATGTCGCAGACAGAGAGGGGCGGAATCCGATACTGGAAAAGTCCATATACTACACTTTCCATCTTGTCTGAGTTCCAGCACGACGGAACTGTGGTTGCTATGTGGCAAGTCTCCGCACGATCGACCACCAAATCCGACTACACTCGAAAACGACCAACGGTTGAGTTTATGCGGGCTGACACTATGACAAGGCAATTACAAGGAATACTTGTTTCACTTGGAATCTGCTGCCTGATTTTGCCAGCTTACGCTGACTATCCAACTTACGATTCTCAGCACAACGCCCAAGCAAGGGGTGTGTTCGACAAATCGCCCGTCGATCAGCCTTACTCCTATCTTCGCGACGGTAGCCTGACTGGTCCAAGCGTTTCAGAATCCCCCGATCCCCTTGTCTCTTATCGATGGAAGAATCCAAAATCGTCCGATCCACTTCAGATCTACGCTTTACGTCCTGTACGCGCCAAGTCCGAGACCGCCGGAGCTTTTCGGCAACTGGCTTCCCTTACGACTGGCCAGCCAGATGTCACGGTCTTGGAAGCAGGCTCCATTCAACTCGACTTCGGAGTCGAATCTCCGGCATGGATTGAGTTCGATAGCCCCGATAGTCCGGGCGGGGTCGAGATGGGAATCAGCGAGACCAACGTCCCCCGTATCGAGAAGACTGGGCAACCGGTGAAGCATGGCAACACTTACCGTCTTGAACTCAATGGTGAACTCTACGATGGAGTCCGATTTGCTTGGATCCGTACCAAGGCGTGCTCCCGTCCATGGCATATCACTGGCGTACGAGCCATGTGCCAAGCCAAACCCACGAACTACATCGGGAGCTTCTCCTGCAGTGATCCCAAGCTAACTCGTATCTGGTACACGGCAGCTTACGGAGTCCGAGCGGCCCTGTGTAAAGACTACTTTGGGGCGATCCTCATGGATCGGGGCGATCGAATGTCTTGGACCGGCGATGCCCATCCAGCCCAAGCCGCCGCCCTGGTCGCCTTTGCCAATTACGACTTCATCAAGCAGAATCTCGCCAACACATCGACCCAAGACAACGGCATTCGGAGCTACTCGCTCTATTGGGTGTTGAGTCTGCTCGATTACTACTCCTACACCGGCGATGGAAGCACGGTCCAATCTTTTCTTGCCAATGCCTGCAAGAAACTCGATTTAGCCTATCAAGACTTTGGAAAGAACCCGGGCCTCGGGTTCTATGGCTGGGACGAGCGCCTTGGTGCTGGCTTCGAGATTTGGTTCCGACCCGCGATCGAACCTCAGAACGCTTACAAGATGCTATGCATCCGGGTTTGGCACGAGTTTGCCCAAGCCATGGGCTCCATCGGACGGCTTGACTTGCGTGATCGGTATGAAGGATATGCCCGAACAAAATTGACCGAATTGACCCACGCTCCGAGTTGGTCCTCACGCTTTGGAATTCATGCGGCAGCCGATGCCGTCAACACCGGACTACTCAATCGAGTGACCCAGGACGGACTTTACGAGCGTGAGTTCAAAGATCGGGTCAATCGCCTTTCGCTTTCTCCATTCAACGAATATTTCATCCTTCAAGCGTTGGGTCGGTTGCACAAATGGGATGACGCTCTTTGCTCGATTCGGGACATGTGGGGCGGGATGCTGGATTACGGCGGGACCACCCCGTTTGAAGTGTATCGGCCCTCCTGGAACCGGGTGATTGGCCCGAACTATCCGGTTCCGAATACTCAGTGTGGAATCACCAGCCTGTGCCATCCGTGGGGTGCAGGAGTAGTCAAGTGGCTGAGTGAAGAGGTGCTGGGAGTTGTCCCAACTGCACCCGGCTTCACGCGATTCAAGGTTACACCTCATTTGGCAGGATCACTCACTCGTGTATCTGGAGTAGTTCCCACCCCACATGGCGAAATCCGGTTCAGATTCGACCAGAAGTCAGGCCAGGGATCGCTTTCCGTTCCAAACGGCACCAGCAGCACGCTTGGAATCCCGAAGAATGGACGAGCCATCACATCCATTTCGCTAAATGGTGTGGTTGTTTGGGATGCAAAGACCAAGGCGGCATCAAAAGGCACATTAAGCCATGAAGACTCAGACTTCTTTTACTTGGATGGCCTTCCCGCTGGGGAGCATTCCTTTGTTGCCGCGTTTGAGGGCAACGTAGCCCCTTACAAAGAATCCAAAGAAGTCTATGCGGCAAAGTTCGTCAAGAGGGACGCCCATACTCGCGGGGACTGGGGTCGGACTTACGGACGCGACGGTTATGTCCTCTGCGGCTACAGAGCTGACGGATCCGACCAGCAGATCCTTCCGGACTACGTTCAATCCATCGATTTTTTTCGGGCGTTTCCCCACTCAGGCAGACCAGACTCCGTGAAATGGTTAGCCAGCACAACGGACCGCCGTGCATTGGCATCTGACCGCAAGACTGAACCCACTCGTGCGGCCACCTGCCTGTCCAACAGCGATCAAACGATGACGGCTACGATTCAGGTCAAGGGAGTGCACAAGTATCGTATCGCGCTGTACTTCGTTGATTGGGATGGTCAGGGGCAGCAGACGGCAGTCGAGACTTTCGACGCCAACTCACTCCGGATGATTGCTCCGGTTGCGGTGCTTCGCGGGCATCGGGGAGGTTGCTACCTCGTGTTCGAATATGATCGATCGGTGAAATTCCGATTCGATAAAGTTCGTGGGGATACTGTGACCGTGAGTGGCCTGTTCTTCGATCCGATTTCGGACCACTAAATGCGACTGAGGTATTCGCTAGCCTTAGATCAAAATTGGGCGCAAAATGCATCGCGATCAGGTGAATGCTGATTTCATAGCGATCTACCTCGACACGTTGAATATTTAGCTATTTGAGGCTTACTCTTACAAGTAAGAGTAAGAAATGCGGATAACGTCAAAAGGGCAGGTTACGATACCGGTGGAGATTAGGGAGCTTGCTGGCTTACTTCCCAACACGGAAGTTGAGTTCAAATTTGATGGTGAAGTTGTCTTCATCGTCAAGGCTCAACATGGAAAAGGGTCTACGCGATGCTCTCGGCTCGTCGCTCAATTACGCGGTAAAGGGGACGTAGCACTGAGTACTGACGAGATCATGGCACTCACTAGAGGTGAATAAACGGCTCCATGTTTGGTGGATAGTAATGTCATTCTCGATATCTTAACGCTAGATTCACGTTGGCTTGAATGGAGCGAGGCGGCTATCCAGGAAGCGGCAGACTCGTCCCGCCTTATTATTAACCCTATCATTTTTTGGCGAGATATCTATCCGATTTACAACAATTGAAGAATTGGAGGCGAGCGTGCCTCGAACCATGATCGAACGAGAGCCCATTCCGTTCGAAGCTGCTTTTTTAGCATGCAAATGCTTTAACGAGTATCGCAAACGAGGGGGTTCCAAAACGTCTACTCTTCCAGACTTCATAGTAGGAGCCCACGCAGCTGTTGCCGGTTACACGCTTATTACTCGGGACTCGGCCAGGTTTCGCACCTACTTTCCTTCCCTCAACATCGTTGCGCCAAACTAAGCTTTTGAGCTGACCTTCCAGTTAGGTTGGAGTGCAGTAAATCGTCGTGATCAGGTGAATCGACCTCGAGCGAAACCCTGTTGTCAGCGAGTTCTAACTTGATAGGGTGATGGGTTGCGAATGGAGGTAACTCGAAATCTTGGAACCGATCTAATGCGACCCGCCATGGCTTATGTCGCTGCATGCGAAAGGCTTGCACCAACATGGCGGGATAAGTCGCTTCGAAGATGCGAAAAACTCAAAGCTCGGGCGTGAGTGCTTCACGGAAGGCTGGTGACGAAGGAAACGAGCTCTTTGGAACCGGCTAATGCTTGCTGAGCTATGGCTCGCTGGACTCCAAAATTCGTTTCGCGCATTTGGGAGACTTCAGCTGGGACGGGCATGTCGTCATCGAGGCGAACGAATTGATATCCAAAGGTTGGGTAGTCACCAATGGCGGGAGAGTCTACGATGGGGATCACTCCATGCGAGAGATACTCGGCCATTTTCGTCGGAGACGAAACTTGGTTGACGATGGAGTCTTCGCGAAGGATCAGGCCGAACTCAAATTGACTCAGCTTCGCGGCAAGCTCTTCCGGAGGCACCGAATCGGTTTGGCCTATGAATGGCTGACCGAAGGCCGACTCGTATTCCTTTGAAACTCCGACAGGATCGGGCGTGAAGAAGGAAAAGGTCATTTCCGGGTGTTAATAGACAAACTTCAACATCTTATCCATTTGCTGCCAAGGTTGAAATCCTCCCGCGTAAACAACACTGTTGGGCGTTCGGTTGCGGCCCGAATCGCCGATTAACATGCCAGAACTGATTGGCAAGACGAGCGCGCGGGCGATTTTTGCCTTTGTCTGCACATGCTTCAACAGCTCCTGCGACACCGAGATAATGAGCTGGGATTTCTCGACGGCTAACTTCTCAAGGTCAACCAGCAATTTGCTTCGATCAGCATCACCGGCCATGTTGGTTTCTTCTGGTACCGCTCCGTGCAGGTCGAGAATGCGGCACTTTGACGCTGCAAATAGTTGAGATTCAAGCGGGTTTTCGATGGAGAGGATGCTGTGAGCATATCCACACCGTGTCGACCTAGCCAACTTCAAGGCAAGGAGCCGATGCGCAGGGTTGCGTCGAGAGAACTGTATTTCAACGCCCCCATTATCAATCTCTCGAATCCTAGGCTGCAGCAAGTGAATCGGGCCATCCGTCCGAATATAGATCCGTCGGACGCTCTTAGCAAAGATTCGATCAATCGCCCATATTCGCTGGTAGAAGCCGTCTCGGCGATCCACCTCAGTCGGATACCGAACCGTAAAACACACCGACGGTGCCGATTTCGCGAATGAAATGAGTTCAGATGTGGTCATAAGGCCTGCCAATTGGACCAAGGTTACTGCGATCGACGCGTGTGAGTGAAGCAATTGGCGACTAGGCCCCGAATTCGCTATATGAATTGCTCACATGTCGTAATATCCCGGAAGGACGCAACTGACTATGGCAGAACGACGAACCCATGATCTTAAGCGTTTTTACGATCTGCTTTACCGACTTGAATCGGTGAATGGAGGAAAGTGCAAGCTAGGGGACTGCAATCAAGAGACGCCCATGCCCACGCGAGGGGTGTACTTCTTCTTTGAGGAAGGCGAGCGCCGAAGCGATTCAGGATCTGGTCTTCGAGTGGTTCGGGTTGGAACACACGGTTTGAATATTGGAGGGAAAACGACGCTTTGGACTCGAATTTCCAAGCACAAAGGGGATGAGGATTCGGAAGGAGGAAATCATAGAAACTCAGTTTTCCGGCTGCTCGTTGGGGCTTCGATGCTGCGCCGTGACGGTAGGGAGCTGAATACCTGGGGTGTAGGGGACACCGCACCACAGTCCATTTCCGTTGACGAAGTGGAACACGAGCAGGAAGTAACTAGGGTCGTGCGCCGGATGCCTCTCCTGTGGCTGGAAGTACCCGATGAATCAGGCCCCAACAGCTTACGCGGGGTGATTGAGCGGAATTCAATTGCGTTGCTCAGTAACTATAAGAAGACACCACTCGACAAGCCCTCAAAAGGTTGGCTTGGTCTTCATTCCAATCGTGAGAAGGTCCGAAATTCAGGATTATGGAATTCAAACCACGTTGAAGAACCTTATGACCCAGCATTTCTTGAAACGTTCGAGAGTCTGTTAATGCCCGTCCCTTCAGGACCTCAGACCGCAATCATTCAATGTGCAGGTTCAAAAGCGTTGTTCGCAGGTTCAATGCGAACGCGGGAAGGCAAGCCAGTCGAGTTTGTCGCCGATCCAAGAAATGCTCCGATCAACTCAAGAATTCATTACGCTCATCCTGATGATGTTTCCGACACAGGACGGCGCTGGCGAGACGAACTCCTCGATTACAATGCGGCCCCAGGAGACAATCCGCTTCGATTGTTTCCGGCATGGCGTCTCTACCAGAATCCCGCTTATGCTCAGCTCGTGAGGAAGTTAGGAGTCGAGAATGTTTACATCCTCTCCGCCGGATGGGGCTTGATCCGAGCAGACTTCCTAACTCCAAAGTACGACATCACCTTTAGTCAAAACGCAGAACCACACAAGCTTAGGCGAAGTTTGAACATCTACCGCGACCTCAACATGCTTCCCGAGCAATTCAACGGCGAGCTAGTCTTCTTTGGCGGACTGTCTTACCTCCCGCTCTTAGAGAAATTACTGAGTGGCACGTCGTGTCGCAAGAAGATCTTCCACATCTCGTCACGCATGCCCAAAATGTTCGGGTTTGAATTTGAGCGGTATGAAGCCACTCAATCGCAGAATTGGCACTACGAATGCGTGGACTGGTTTCTGAAGAATCTGACGTAATCGCCTTACATCTCGTCTACGAAGAATACGCAACCTGGACCGATGTTTACTTCGGCATGGCGTGATCATGTGCATGAGCTATGCACTCGCATTGTAGTAGACTTACGATTAGAGGTTCATATGGTTCTAACTACAATTATTGCTTCACTCTCGTTGCTGCAGGCAAGTCAATCAGCACTACCACCTGCACTCCAAATTGATCAGTCGGCATGGGATCGCATGTATGCGAAAGGGTTTGACGATGCTGATCACCGAAGGAAGCTCGAAAGCATGTCAGACAAATTCAAACGGGGAATTGGAAAAATAAGGACTGCACCTCTTCGCGAAGAAACGGTCAGCTGGCTTTGGTATGTAGACCCGATGATTCAAGCATATGCATCTGGTTGGAATGCTCGGCACCTCTTTATGAGCGACGAAGAAGTAAGGAAGATGAAGGCTCAGGCTTATGAAGCGATCTCAAAAGGACGAAAGCATCTGTACTTCAACGGCGTACTAAATATTTTGCCCAGCTTTGGGGGCCCCGGCGGTCGTATCGATCACAGGTCGACTCCAGAGGAATTGAAGGGAGTGCGGATCGTCTTACAAATTGCGGATCGCATTTACCAACCCCAGAGGCAACCAGGCGATCTCGAACAAAAGGCTAATATCGGCGAAAATGACCGCGTCGATACAGAAACATCAAGCACCTATTCCAGTTGGGGTAGCGCGACAAGCTACTATCAAGTCCTGAGAACACAGAAATTCGACTATTACCAGGGGGTCTTCAATGTTGTATTCGATCTCTTTGATGCCGATGGCACACCACGCGTGAAGTCCGGGGATAAAGTGATAACCGCGATCGTGATCTACGGACCGAACGAACGGAAAGCGGTTTATAACATCGACGACTTTCTAGCAATCAGAAAATAAACGGCTGGCACCAAACTGATCAGGTTTAAGCTTAAGTTTGAACCTGATAGTTGCGACTGGACAACTGCACAGCTTGATTGCTGGCATACGGCAAAACTATGTTTATCTTGCTTCGGCTAGGTGGGACCTTGCAGACTGAACGGGTGAGTGGAAACGTATGAAGTGGGTGGCGCCGACGGAACGGGATTTGAACAACCAGACGCTGGAGAAGCGGCTTTGGGAGGCGGCGGACCAGTTTCGGGCGAATAGTGGACTTACTGCCGCTCAATACTCTCAGCCGATTCTGGGACTTATCTTTCTCCGGTTTGCGGAGTCGCGGTTTGAACAGCGACGAACGCAGTTAGTCGCCGCTGGAGCATCCAGCCGCCAAGGATCGCGAGTGGATGACAAGACTGCTTATCATGCGGAAGGTGTGATCTTCCTGGTCGAATCCGCCCGGTATGCCCACTTGCTCAGCTTGCCAGAGGGAGCCGACATTGGTGGGGCGATCAACACCGCGATGCGTGACATTGAGCGGGACAACATCGCTCTCGCGGGTGTTCTGCCCAAGACCTACAACATTTTTAGCGGTCAGTTACTCAAAGATCTGCTCAAGAAAGTGTCCGAGATTCCAGTGAGTTTGGAATTCGATGCATTCGGTCGGATTTATGAATACTTCCTCGGTGAATTTGCCCGTACCGAAGGGAGCAAAGGGGGCGAGTTCTATACGCCTAGCCCGATTGTTCGCTTACTGGTAGAAGTGCTCGAACCGTACCACGGCCGAATTTTGGACCCAGCCTGCGGAAGCGGGGGCATGTTCGTTCAAAGCGCCCGATTCGTTTCCGAACACAAGAGTGATCCCAGCGCCGAATTGAGTATTTTCGGAGTCGAGAAGACGGATGAAACCGGCAAGTTGGCCCGAATGAACCTGGCGATCCACGGGCTCGAAGGGGACATCAAGCATGGCGGTGAGATCAACAGCTATTACGACGATCCTCATACTGCGGTCGGACGCTTTGACTTCGTCCTCGCCAACCCGCCGTTCAACGTGAACGCGGTGGATAAAGAGCGATTGGCCGCGAATACTGGATCAGGAAAGCGGTACCCGCTTGGCCTTCCTCGGCCTGACAATGCGAATTATCTCTGGATTCAGCTTTTCTATTCGTCACTCAACGAAAAAGGCCGCGCCGGATTCGTTATGGCGAATTCCGCTTCGGACGCAAGGTCGTCTGAGCAAGACATCCGCCAGCAACTAATCGAAGACAGTGCTGTCGATGTCGTGGTCGCCGTCGGCCCCAACATGTTCTACACCGTCACCCTCCCTTGCACCCTTTGGTTTTTGGATAAGGGCAAGAAGGGAACCAACCGAGAAGACAAGGTTCTCTTCCTAGACGCCCGCCACGTCTACCGCCAAATCGACCGAGCCCACCGAGACTGGACCTCAAGCCAAATCGGTTTCCTCGCCAACGTCGTGAGGCTCTACCGAGGCGAGCAACCCGACTTCACCCTTGGAGGAGACGAGGCAAAAGAGAAACTGGCCGAAGTCTTCACCTCCGGATTCGAATACCAAGACGTCCTCGGCCTCTGCAAGTCCGCGAGGAGAGCAGAGATCGCCGCTCAAGGTTGGTCTTTGAATCCTGGGCGGTATGTGGGAGTAGCTCCAGGGGAGGATGTTAGTGATGATGACTTTCGAGAAAAGTTATTGGCTCTGAATGAGGAACTATCAACGCTAAATCTGAAGGCTAGAGAGCTAGAAGCCGCTATTTCCCAGAATGTGGCCGAGTTAATGGTGGAAGCTTAGGTGGAAGCCGGAATTACAACTCGCCTTGTTGAACTCGGAGATGTAATCGATGTTTTCGACAATCAAAGAGTTCCGTTGAGTGGAAGCCAGAGACGATTGCGACAAGGAAACTTCCGGTATTACGGGGCCCAGGGAGTCATTGATTCAATTGATGACTTCATCTTTGACGGACAGTACGTTTTAGTGGCAGAGGACGGAGAGAATCTGAACAGCCGCAAATTACCATTGGCACTCATCGCTCAGGGCAAGTTTTGGGTTAACAATCATGCACACGTCATCAAGGGAAGACCGAAAGTCTTAGATGACCACTACTTACTCTACTGCCTGAACCAAATGGATATTCGACCATTCGTTACAGGAGCCGCTCAACCCAAACTATCCCAAGGAAATCTTAGACGCATCGAAATTGAGCTTCCTCCGCTCGAAGAGCAACGCCGCATCGCAGGAATCCTGTCGGTTTACGACGACCTGATCGAAAACTGCCAGCGCCGAATCAAAATCCTAGAAGAAATGGCGCGCAGCCTCTACCGCGAATGGTTCGTCCACTTCCGCTACCCCGGCCACGAATCAGTCCCCCTAATCAACTCCCCCGTTGGCCCAATTCCTAAAGGGTGGGATGTTCTCTTGTTAGGAGAAGCGTGCGAGCTTGTCATGGGGCAATCGCCTAAATCTGAGCACTATAACAGTGACGGGATTGGCTATCCATTTCACCAAGGCGTGACAGACTTTGGAACCCGCTATCCAACGGATCGACTATTTTGCTCCGTTGTCGGGAGAATGTCAAAACCAGGAGATATCTTGTTTAGCGTGAGAGCGCCAGTTGGGCGCCTAAACATTGCGAAAAATGCAATTGTCCTTGGTCGAGGCTTGTCGGCAATTAGGGCTAAGGATGGACTCCAAGAGCTACTCTGGGAGAATTTGTCGAATCTCTTCACTCAAGTCGATATGATTGGAAACGGTTCCATCTTCAACTCAGTCACGAAGGCTGACGTCTACAACGTTAAGCTCGTTTATCCCGATCCAACAATTGGCGAACATGCAAACGGCCTCCTGAAACCAATGCATAAAGAAATCGGTGCTCTATCTGAGATGATTTCCAACCTTTCGGTGACTCGCGAGCTACTTCTCTCCAAATTATTCAAATAACTGGCTTGCAGCGGCATAGACTGTCTGCAGACGAGGCGACGCCCAAAAACGCAAATTGATTTAAGATGAAAGCAGAAGATGTCCAGCTGACCAAACTCCTATCTGGTCCGAAGCAATTCGTGATTCCGGTCTTCCAGAGAGATTACAGTTGGGGGACAAGGCATTGCCTTCAACTCTGGAATGACGTGATTCGAGTCGGCATGAACGAGAAGGCTAAGGCTCATTTTGTTGGCTCGGTCGTATATATCGCGGCTGAGGATACCAGTGCGACGATTACCAAATGGCTCCTGATCGACGGGCAGCAACGGTTAACGACCGTCACGATACTTCTGGCTGCTCTGCGGGCTAAGCTTGTCAAAATGGCGGAGGAAGGGGACCCTGTATGTCCGGAAATGGACCTGCCTGAGCCGGTTGAGATCGACGATTACTATCTGCGAAATCAACATGCAAAAGGGGATCGTAAGCATAAATTGATGCTGCGGCGTGCCGACCAGGCGACGCTTGAGGCATATATCTCGGGGACCGACTTCCCCGATCACCAATCTGATCGTATCAGGGAAAACTATGTGTTCTTCCGAGACCAGCTGGACGAAGCCGACTTAGAAGTGGTTTATCAGGGTATCCGCAAGCTTGTAGTCGTAGACGTTGCGCTCAAGCGTGGGGAAGACGATCCGCAGATGATCTTTGAGAGCCTCAACTCGACGGGCCTCGATCTGACACAAGCGGACCTGATTCGTAATTTCGTGCTGATGCGCCAAACCGAGGAGCGTCAGACGGAGTTATACCAAGCCTACTGGCATCCGATTGAAAAGTCTTTCGGTAGCAGCTACCGCACCCACTTCGACCGATTCATTCAGGACTATCTCAACCTCGAGCTTCGCCTCACTAAGCCAATCGTGTCAGACGAGGTTTACACCCGATTCAAGGAGTTCTACGGGGCTCACACTCATGAGTCAGTCGACGATTTCTTGTCAGAGCTCAAGCGCTTTGCAATCTACTATGCGAAATACAACCTTGGGATAGAGAAAAATTCGAGCCTGCACTTGGCATTCGAACGGCTGCGAAAAGTGGCAGACATTGCCAGCCCAGTCATGCTTGTTCTGTACGATGCCTATGACCGATTGAAGTCACTTACCGAGTCTGAGTTTGTAGAGGCGGCGGGACTTCTCGAAAGTTACGTATTGCGCCGTTCAGTTTGCGATCTTCAAACTCGAAGCCTGGGCGTTATCTTCCTGAGCTTGGCACTCAGAATCAAAAGCGACCAGCCGCTGGAGACTCTCAAAGTCGCGCTTTATCGCCAAGGCGACTCGCGTCAGTTCCCTTCAGATAGCGAATTCATGGAGAAGCTAGTGACCCGCGAGTTGTACAAGCTTCGCAATTGCGCCTACATCCTTGATCGGCTGGAAAACGACAGCAAAGAGAAAATCGACACGACTACGTTTACGGTAGAGCACGTTATGCCTCAAACGAAGAACCTCAATCAAAAATGGGTTGAGATGCTTGGTCAGAACTGGGCTGAAATCCAAAGGACCTGGCTTCACCGCCTAGGCAACCTGACTTTGACTGGCTATAACTCCTCGTACAGCGACCGTGCGTTTGAGGACAAGAAAAGCATAAAGGGCGGCTTCAACGAGAGCCCGCTCCGCTTGAACAGTTACATCAAGCAACAATCCGGATGGCTGCCCCAGCAGATGGAAGAGCGAGGGATTTATTGGGCTAAGCGGGCGCTAAGCGTTTGGCCCGCCCTCAATGTCGATCCGGTTGCGGTCAAACAAGCCGAGCTTGAAGACCACAAAGCATGGTCGGTCAAGCACCCGATAGATGACATTCCGATGGATGCAAATAGCAGGGAACTGTTCAACCAACTTCGCCCCCATCTTCTGGCTTTAGGTGAAGACATTCACGAACTTGGTCAATCGCGCAGTGTGGTCTACCGGGTTTACGATTTCGTCGTCGAAGTCATCCCGAGAAAGGGTTACCTCTATCTCAATTTGAACTTAGAAATGTCCGACCTCGACCCCGTACCCGAGCACGTTGATGACTTAACCATCTTTGCGTTTGTTCGCGACGCTAAGGAACGAGGATCTGTTGGATTCTCGATCTGGAGCGCTGATCGACTGCCTGTCGCAATCGAACTCATCAAACGCGCATACGAGCGAGTTACGGAGTAAGCCGAAACCCGTCCTGTTCAGTTGAACGATCTTGCCCCTTGGGGAGTCGTAGTATTCTGTGATTGGCGATGTCGCTTCAAGTAACAATCAAACCTGAGGTTTTGCGGTGGGCGAGGGAACGAGTTTCTCTCGCACCTGCTGAGTTGGCTAGGGGGATGGGTTGGAAGAGCACGACGCTCATTGACCGGTGGGAAGCGACCGGTGAACTGAGCCTGAGCCACCTGGAGCGACTCGCGGTCCGCACTCATACGCCGGTCGGATATTTCTTCCTACCTGAACCTCCGGTTGATCGCCTTCCGGTCGCAGATTTCCGAACCACCGACGCCGCACCTCAGCTTCGGCCCAGTCCGGACCTGTTGGAAACGCTTTACACCTGCCAGCAACGCCAAGAGTGGTTTCGAGATTATCTTCTCAGTCAGGACGCCGATCAGCTCCCTTTCGTGGCTCGATCGCGAGTGACGGACTCGGTATCAGAAGTAGCGAAAGAAATTCGCGGTGTGATTCAATTCGACATTCCCGCTCGGGCACAAATGGCCACGTGGGAAGCAGCTTTGGCGAGCATGATGGAGGGAACGGAGCAGGCGGGCATTTTGGTGATGCGCAATGGCGTGGTGGGGAATAACTCGCACCGCAAGCTTAAAGTTGATGAATTCCGAGGGTTTGCTCTTTCAGACCCGTATGCACCTTTGGTCTTCATCAACGCATCGGATGCCAAATCAGCGCAAATGTTTACTCTCGCGCATGAACTTGCCCATATCTGGCTTGGGGCAAGCGGGGTTTCGAATTGGCGACTCAATGCCGATCGAGCTGTTGAACGATTCTGCAACGCAGTCGCGGCAGAGGTCCTGGTTCCGCGCGAGATGTTTGAAGAGGACTGGCAAGTCGAAGCCGAGCCGTTGGCAGAAGCGAGCCGTCTCGCTCGAGGATATAAGACTAGTAGCTTAGTGATACTGATTCAGGCGCGAGAATTTGGACGTATCACCCAAGAGCAATTCGACATGAGCTACAACGCCGAACTGGCCGCGATCCGGGAAAACAAGGGGGCTAGTGGTGGGGATTTCTATCGGACTCAAGGAAGTCGGTTAGGTAAGCGATTTGCGCGGGCCGTCGTTGCGAGCGCGATGGAGGGGCACCTACCTTACACCGAAGCCTTTGAGTTGTTGGGTGTGAGGAAATCGGAGACTTTTAACAAGTTAGCAAGGACGTTAGAGGTCACAAGCTGACATGGCGTACTTGCTCGATACGAACACTTTTATCGAGTCAAAGAACCAATTCTATCGATTCGCTGTTTGTCCGGGTTTCTGGGATTGGATCACTTTAGCTGCGGCAGAAGGCCGTGTGTTGAGCCTCGATAAGGTTCGCGATGAGTTGTTTGTAGTCGAGGACGATCTATCAAATTGGGCTAGTGGGTTACCTCCGACTTTCTTTAAGTCAGTTGACGCCAAAACCGTCCAGGCTGCGGGTGCAATAAGCGAGTGGACGCTTGGCAAAGCCTATCGACCAGCAGCAGTCCAAACGTTTTTTGACAGTGCAGACTATTGGTTAATTGCTTTTGCTCTCGCCCACAACCATGTCCTTGTAACCAGAGAACTTCCCAGTCCTGAGTCCAAGAGAGTGATTAAAATCCCCGATGTTTGCGTAGGGCTCGGGGTGAAATTCAAGTCGCCTTTTGACATGTTGACTGAAGAAGGGGCTGAGTTCGTTCTACAATAGCTTTACGTCTGCGGTAATGCTGTATGCAAAACGACTTCTCTGAGAGCCTGTTAGTAGAGCAGCCCGCGATTGAGTTGCTGGGCGAGCTTGGGTGGCAGTCGTTTTCAGCCTTAAATGAGACGTTTGGCGAAGGTAGCACGCTTGGTCGCCAGGTTCGCGGCGAAGTTGTTTTGATAACACGACTTCGAGCATCCCTCATTAGCCTGAATCCTGCATTGCCCGAATCGGCGATTACCTCTGCGATTGACGAGATCACCCGTGACCGTACCGGTATGAGTCCGGTTGGGGCCAACCGAGAGGTTTACCAACTGCTCAAGGACGGAGTCCTTGTCTCACCGCCAGACCCAATTCACGGCGGACAGAAAAACGAACGGGTCCGAGTCATCGATTGGGTGGAAGTCGGCAATAACGACTTCTTGGCGGTGAGCCAGCTAAAGATTCAAGGTCCGATGTATGCGTGCATTCCGGACCTTATCGGTTTTGTGAATGGCTTGCCGCAGGTTGTCTTCGAGTTCAAAAAGCCGGGAGTCAGCGACCGGGTTGCGTTCGATGAAAACCTCACCAGCTACAAGCACGGGATGAACGGGGTTCCCGCCCTGTTCGCTTACAACGCTTTCCTCATTACCAGCAACGGCACCGAGAGCCACATCGGGTCTTTGACCGCCGATTGGGAGCGATTCTTTGAGTGGAAGCGGATTGAACGCGAGGACGAGCCGCGCCGAGTTTCGCTAGAGGTCGTGATTCGGGGCGCTTGCCAACGTGAGCGGTTGCTCGACTTGGTGGAGAATTTCACTCTCTTCACCGAGGTTTCGGACGGTACTGCAAAGATCGTCGGACAGAATCACCAGTTTTTGGGCGTTAATAACGCGATTCTGGCTTCGATGAAGGCTCGGGAGACTTCGACAGGGCAAGGCGGTGTTTTCTGGCACACGCAGGGCTCGGGAAAGAGTTTCTCGATGGTCTTCTTCGCCCAAAAGATCATGCGCAAGATTCCGGGCAACTGGACCTTTGTCGTAATCACCGACCGAGTGGAGCTGGACGACCAGATCGCCAAGACTTTCAAGGCCTGCGGCGCGGTTAGCGATGCCGAAAGCAAAGAGTGCCATGCCCGAAGCGGCGCGCATCTCGCCGAACTGCTCGCGGGCAACCATCGATACGTTTTCACACTGATTCATAAGTTCACGACTTCAGAAGAGCTATGCAACCGAGAAGATGTGATCGTGCTTGTGGACGAAGCGCATCGGAGTCAGTACGACACGATGGCGATGAACATGCGGGTGGCCTTGCCGAACGCGACATTTGTCGCGTTTACGGGTACGCCTCTCATCGTCGGCGAGGAGCGCACCCGAGAGATTTTTGGAGACTACGTCTCGATCTACGATTTCCGCCAGTCGGTGGAAGACCACGCAACCGTTCCGCTTTTCTACGAGAACCGGACTCCCGAGCTTCACCTGGATAACCTTCAACTCAATGAAGACATTTACGACGTGGTGGAAGCGGCTGGTCTCGACGAGGATGCCGAAGATCGGCTCGAAAAGCTGTTAGGCAAGCAGTATCACCTCATCACCCGTGATGATCGCCTGGAAACAGTAGCGAAGGATATCGTGCAGCACTTCCTTGGCCGAGGTTTCATGGGTAAGGCGATGGTCGTCTCGATCGACAAAGCAACCGCGTTGAGGATGTACGACAAGGTTCAGAAGTATTGGCTCGAAGAGTTTCACCGGGTAGAGCGAGATTTGGCAAAGAACAAGCTGCCTGAGACCGAGCTTGCCGAACTAAGGACAAGGCACAAGATTCTTGATTCAACAGATATGGCGGTCATTGTCTCGCCTGGTCAGAACGAGATCGAGCAGATGGCAGCAAAAGGATTGAACATCCTCCAGCATCGCGAGCGGATGAACAAAGAGGCGCTCGATGAAAAATTCAAGAAACCAGGAGACCCTCTCAGACTGGTATTTGTCTGCGCAATGTGGCTGACCGGATTTGATGCTCAGTCTTGCTCAACAGTTTATCTGGATAAGCCGATGCGGAATCACACCCTGATGCAGACAATTGCCCGAGCCAACCGGGTTTTCCCCGGCAAGTACAGCGGCGTGATTGTTGACTACGCGAACGTTTTCCTCTCGCTAGAGAAAGCGCTCTCGATTTACGGACAGGGCTCGGCGGGAAGCTCTCCGGTTCAGGATAAGTCGAAGCTGGCGGATGAACTTCGAGAAGCGATGACGGAAGCTACTGCTTTCTGCCTGGTGCGAGAGGTTGATTTGGCCGCGATTGAGGCTTTGCCACTAGGTGGCATGGCTCGCTTGAACAAGGTTGCCGACGCGGTGGAAGCCCTAATCGGACCCGAATCGGTGCGAAAGGAATTCCAAGCCCACGTTCGGCTAATTGTGACGCTTTATCGAGCCGTGAAGCCTCATCCAGCAGCAATTGAGTTTGTGTCTCGCGTGTCGGCACTAAGTGTGATTGCAGATGAGATCAAACGGCGAATGACGCCGAACCCAATGAGCCTTGACACGGTGCTGGCAAACATCGACAAGGTGCTCGACAACTCCATCCACGGCGGTCCGCAGATCGCGCGCGATATTCCAAAGATTGACCTGTCGAAAATCGACTTCGAGGCCCTGAAAGCCAAGTTTAACAAGACTGAGCACAAGCAAACAGAAATCGAGATTCTCAAGGCCGCCATTCGGGCACAGCTCGACAAGCTCGTGATGCTGAACAAGACACGCATCGATTTCCTTGAAAAATTCGAGGCGCTGATTGAAGCCTATAACACCGGAGCGGCAAACATCGAACAACTCTTTGCTGATCTTGTTGACTTCACAAAGAACCTGAGCGTTGAAGAGCAACGTCACGTTCGAGAGCAGATGACGGAAGAAGAGTTGGTCGTCTTTGACATCCTAACTCGACCGGCCCCTGACCTCTCGGAAGAGGAGCAGAAAGAAGTCAAGAAAGTCGCTCGTGAGATGCTTACGAAGTTGAAATCGATCTTGGTTGTGGACTGGAGGTCGAAACGGGGCGCGGTTTCTAAAGTTCAACTTACGATTCAAGACACGCTCGACGCAGGGCTTCCTCAGAAATACACCCCCGATATCTACAAGAGCAAATGCGACGCGGTTTTCGACCATTTCTACGACAAGTACGCCCAAGCGAACGACAGTGTTTATCGCCAAGCGGGTTAATTTCCGCCACTTTCAGGCGCTCCTTTCGTAGAAGTCAGTCGCGATGAGTGTTTCCTACAAAAGGTCAATTTGTTGGGTTCGGCGAGATTTACGTCTGTTCGATCACACCGCATTAGCCGAAGCAACCTACCGATCCCATGAGGTCTTCGTGGTTTTCGTTTTTGACCCCACAATCTTAGATCTACTTGAAGATCGAGCTCACTTGAGAGTTTCCTTTATCCATCGTTCGCTTCAGGAGATGGATCGAAAGTTGCGAGAACAAGGGTCGCGACTTTGGGTGCTGCTTGGAAATCCGGCAACCGTCATTCCTCAGTTCGCGAAAGAAATTCAGGCGGAAGCGGTTTTTGCGTCACGTGACTATGAGCCTTTTGCTCGTAGGCGAGATTTAACGGTCCAAGAGAATCTCAAGTTGGCTGGCATCGAATTCCTCGATTTTAAAGATCAAATTACTTTCGACCCGCACGAATTAGCGACTGCAGAAGGAAATCCATTTCGCGTTTTTACACCGTTTAGAAAGGCCTGGGAAAAGCTATTCATTGCCGATCGAGATGCCGCTGAAGCGGTTTCGGACTTGAACAAGCTTGCCCGGGACGACGAATCCATCGACTACCCAATGCCTAGCCTCAAAGATTTAGGATTCCAAGAGGTGGAACTTTGGCTTGAGCCAGGAGAAGACGCAGGGCGTAAGCGGTTGGCTAATTTTGCTTCGAAGCTTGCGGACTACAAGGCGAAACGCGATTTCCCAGCGCTGGATCAAACGAGCACACTCTCGGTCGATTTCCGATTTGGTACCGTTTCGATTCGTGAAGCCATTCGCCTGACGCTTGAACATCCAAGCGAAGGGGCGGATAGCTGGCGAAGTGAACTCATTTGGCGCGAGTTCTATCAGCACATTCTGTTTCACTACCCAGATGTCGTTGACCAAACGTTTCAGCCTCAATATCGCGATATCGAATATCCTGGCTCAAAAGAAGATTTTGAGGCTTGGAGCGAGGGAAGAACCGGATTCCCAATCGTCGATGCTGCGATGCGCTGCTTAAACGCCACCGGATGGATGCACAACCGATTGCGGATGGTGGTGGCATCATTTCTCACCAAGGATTTACTCGTTGACTATCGTTGGGGCGAAGCCTATTTTCAGCGAAAACTGCTTGATTTTGATTTAGCTTCCAATAACGGTGGGTGGCAATGGTCAGCTTCAACTGGGGCCGATCCTCAACCTTACTTTCGAATTTTCAATCCAATATCACAGAGCGCGAAATTTGATTCAGAAGGGAATTTTATCCGCCGGTGGGTTCCGGAGCTTGCGGACCTTGAAGCACCTTCGATCTATTTTCCAGCGCTCGCGGCAGAATTTGACTTGCTCACCGCAAGCGTTGAGTTGGGGAAGACTTACCCTCACCCAATCGTGGATCATGCGATTCAGAGAGATCGGGCGATTGCTTTGCTGTCCAAAAAGCCGATTACCGAGTCTTGAGCCGCTTGAGCAGTGGTTTGACTTTCAATTTGTAGAGCAGCATGGGAAGCGTGTCACTGTAGGCCACGACGATTCGAGGTAGTTCGAGTCTCTTGTCGATGTCTTGAGAGATACGCTTGCCGAGAATGACGGCCGTTTTGTATCCAACCAGCCCGACTTGCTCGACGGCACTCGCATTGTAGCTACCGTAGGGGTAACAGAACGATAGCGGTTGAATGCCTTCGGACAAGAGTCGTTCGTGGGCAGATCGGACTTCTTGAAGTTGAACCGATGCAGTGGCCCGATCTAAGTGAATGTGGTTGGCAGTGTGGTTGCCTATTTCATGGCCTCCGCTTTGGACGGAGCGCAAAACATCCCAATTTGCGAGGGGCCGGGCCAAGTTGGCGTCCCAAGCTGATGTGCCGCCAACTCGATTGCTTACGGCATAAAAAGTGGCTTTGCCGCCGACCTCGTCAAAAATTTGAGGCGCATGAAACATTGTGGATTCATAGGCGTCATCAAAGGTGAAGCAGACAATTCCTGGTTTCCAAGGGGAAGAAAGGTCGCCAACTCGAAGAAAATCAAATTTCTTTCGAGAAAAAAATCGAACGTGAGAACGCAGTCTAGAGGGCTCAATATTAAGCCTTCGACCCTCTTCTGAGGCCGATCCGACCTTATGGTAGCAAAGAATCGTAGCTTCCATGACATTTAGCGTGACAACGAAGGTCTTTCGCGCGTCCGAAGTATGGCCGAACTGCTGGTAGACAAACCTCAGGCGGCGTGACTAAAATGGTTTGGAATCCAGAGTTTGTTCTGGAGGTGGAGACACAAGCACACATGCAGAAGATGCTCTCTTTAGCCGTCGGCTTTTCAGCGCTTATTATTTCAAGCGTTGCATCAGCACAATTCGACGGGCCAGCCCCCCTAGCGTGGCGCTGGCAACAATCGTCAACCTCAGCTCCCGGAGGCTCTCCGCTTGTTGTGGACAACACGATCTATCAGTCTTTGGGAGGACGTGTCTTCTCGTTGGACAAGGACTCCGCCAATCTTAAGTGGCGATTCCCGGCCTTAGATCCAGTGGATGGAGTTTTCCGATCAACCCCCGTGCTCCTTGGCGGAACATTGGTTGTTGCGGCTGACAATAAACTCATTTATGGCGTCGATCCCAAAACGGGCCAGTTAAAGTGGAGCCATCCGACTCCGAGCCCTGTTTATGGACAGCCGGTAGCTGTCGGGCAGTTCATCGTTTTCGCCTTAAGTGAGAACCAGCTGCTCGCAATCAAGCCGGAAGATGGAACCGAAGCCTGGACAAAGCCATACAACATTTACGATGGCATTCAGGGAACGCTTGGCGTGTATCAGAACGATGTTCTGATTTGCACGAACAAGACAACATTGGTTGCATTTAACGTCAACACCCTCAAATTTGATTGGACCGTTCCGTTCTCTCAGATGCCTCCCTCACCCATGCCGGTTACGCAGGGTGATCGAGTCTTGATGACATCTGGACCGTTCTTGATTGCGATCAACGGTTCCACTGGCAGACCTTTGTGGCAGGTGGATACCAAACTTCAGCTTGCCTTCGCACCCGCCGTTTCCGAGTCTGGAATCATGGTAGTTGCGAATGATGGTCAGGTCGAATTGTTCGACACGAACCACAAGCTCATCAACAAGACTCCAATTGCTCTGTCTTCAACTCCGGTTGCTCGACCTACTCCAGTGGGTACCAAGTATGTGATTCCGACGTCAAACGGCGGAGTTGTCCTACTCGATCCTTCTTCAGGAAGAACTCTATGGAACTACATCATTCATCCGATCGATGAAATGGTTCTGCAGTCCACTTCGAAACCAACTGGTGGAAAGGGTGGACCAGGAGCAGGTGGCGGCCCCGGTTTAGGTGGTGGCGGCGGCGGTGGACTTCTTGGTGGTGGTGCTGGCGGTGGCGCTGGTCAGAGCAAGAAGAACGACGACGTAGTTTATTACATCCAGGCGAGCGGTTCAGCGGTTCTTGCCGGTCAGACCCTACTCGTTCCTGCGAAAGATGGCAGCTTGCTCGCTTTCGACAAGGACACTGGTGTCGATCTCACCCCTCCAACGACTTCGATGGAATTCCCCAATCCGGGTGATTCAATCAGCGGTCAGCCTCCTCTCATTCTACTTTTCAAGATCCAAGACGATGCTTCTGGCATTAACAAGGACACCTTGAAGATTACGCTTGACGGTCAGAAGCTGGACTACACCTTCACAAAAGAAGGTCTGGCCCTCGTTCGATTCTCGCAGACTGGCAATAACAAGCCGCTTTCCGATGGTCGAAAGACATTCACGGTGACCGTTTCCGACTGGCTCGGTAATGAAGGCAAATCGGAGTTTTCCGTAATGGTCGACAATACCCTTCCTACTATCAAGCTGCCTGGCGCAGATACCAAGGCTACTGGGCCTGGTGGACGCGGCGGCGGTAAGGGCGGCGGATTTGGTGGCGGCGGTGCTACTGGCAACGGCGACGGTCGCTAAGGCGTCTTGCGCTCACCAGAATTCTGGCAACGGCTGCTTTCCGCAGAGTTAGCTCCGGCAAAGAACCGGGTTCTTCTTGAAGAACTCGGTTCTTTCCATTCCGACCCACTCTCCCAACTTCTCCAGAGTCCCTTGCTAACGGAAAATGAGAAGGTGCGAGCGAAATCACTCGGGATGGATGCTCTGCATAAGGCCCTTAGCGAGGGCGTCTCAATTCTCGAATTTGAAGACTATCCTGAGCTTCTCCACGAAAGTGGCAATGTCAGTCCTGCCCTTTTTGTGAAGGGAGATGCAACGTGTCTTTATGAGCCAACGGTCGCAATCGTCGGTACCCGAGCCGCATCAGTTTATGGCCGGGCCTGTGCCTATAAGTTTGCCCACGCGCTCGCAAGCTCTGGAGTGACGGTAGTCAGTGGAGGAGCTCTTGGAATCGATGCGGCCGCCCATAAAGGTGCACTTGATGCGGGTGGTCATACCGCAGCAGTTTTAGCGACTGGCATGGATATTGTTTATCCACGCGTTCATAACGGACTGTTTCAGCAAATAGCTGGTTCGGGATGCTTAGTGAGTCAATTCGCGATTGGATCCCGAATGAATGAATTCAAATTCTTGATTCGAAATGTTTTAGTAGCAAGCTTAAGCAGCGCAATCATCGTGATTGAAGCTCCTGCCAAGTCAGGGGCGCTAAGTACGGCCACCGCTGCGAATGAGCTGGGACGTGAGGTGTTCGTTTTGCCAGCTAACATTGACATGCACGGCTTTCAAGGATCTTTCAGCCTGCTTCGAGATGGTGCGACGATGGTTACTCATCCCGATCAAGTGCTTGAATCCCTGCAGATTGAACCGCGCGCGATGGCGGCACCCGTAGAAGCAAGTGGGCCGGGAAACCAAATACTGGCGGTCCTAAGTTCGATGCCGATGACAACCGAGAAGATCGTGGATTTAACAGGGCTCGATCCGGCCGAAGTTTTGAGTGAAATAACGCTATTAGAGTTAGAGGGACGCGTCATGAGAGGCGCAGGAGGGTATGCCTTAATACCGTGAGCAAAATCTATTCATATTTGGGATCGCAAGGGTTTGGAAGCTATGAGATTGATCTCGAAAGGAAAACCTTTCATCGTGTCGATCAGCCCGCGGACACGCTCTTGGTTCCGGGTTTCATCGACATACATACCCACGGAGCCTTTGGAATCGATTTTATGGGCGCTCAACCGGGTGAGATGGAGCTTTTGTGCGCGAAGCTTGCTGAACGAGGCTACGAAGGATTCTTGCCTACAACCGTAACTGCTTCGGCGAGTGATGTTCAACGCGCTTTAGACGGCATGCCCGATCATTCGATGATTCTTGGTTTTCACCTTGAGGGCCCATTTATCAGTCCGGTATTTCCGGGTGCGCAACCCAAGGAGTCGATCATTGATCCTCCCGTCGCGGCCTCGGAATGGGATGCGATCCTAGATGATCCTCGACTTAAGGTGATTACGATGGCGCCGGAGCGACCGGGAGCGTCCGAGCTTATCTCGCGATTAACTTCACGCGGGGTTAAAGTAAGCATGGGACATACCAATGCAACCTATGACGAGGCCGCATTGGGTTTCGCGGCAGGAGCAAGTCATACCACTCACACTTTCAATGCGATGCGACCCTTGCATCATCGAGAACCGGGGATGGTGGGCTATGCGCTCGGTAATGACGATATTTATACCGAACTCATTTACGACCGACTACACGTGCGGAAAGAGTCGGCGGAAGTGCTCTTCCGATGTAAGACGCCGGATCGGATCGTGGCGATCAGCGATAGCGTGATGGCGGCAGGTTTGGAACCTGGACAGACCATCAAGATGTGGGCACTCGATGTTGTGGTTGGAAACAAGGAAGTCCGATTGCCTAACGGGACGCTTGCGGGTAGCGGAATCACTTTGTTGGATGCTTTTCAAAACCTCTACGAAGATTTTGGCCCCGAGCGCGCAATATTAGCCTGTTGTCTTAATCCCCGCCAAGCAATTGGACTCCACCGCTCTCCAGCGGTCTACGTGGAGTTCAACCAAAAACTTGAGATCGAGAATTTGCACAAAGCTTAAGGATATTCAGCCTTGAGCTTTGCGAATTCGATCCCATACTGCTTCCCATTCGGGAGTGGTCGGTGGGGATTCGACCAAGATTTCCGTGAGACCTAGCTGATCGAGGTTGTGCAAGGTCGAGTAAAGCAAAGCTCCGTAGCCGACTGGATCGTTAGGCAACTGGATCTGATGGGCACCGGATGGACGGTCCAACACAATTCCTGATTCATTCGGACCCAACGAATCCACGGTTCGAAGGGGAGTCCGAGGGGAGTAATGGCGCCGATAATTGCCGGGAGATCGACGTTCAGTGGTTCCTGGGAGAGAGAGTGAACCGACGACTTCCGCAATCTGGGCTCGAGTGATGGCACCTGGCCGAAGGATGGCGCATTGAAGTGGGTCACTACAATCGATGACGGTGGATTCAAGCCCAAACGTGCAGTCTCCTCCGTCGATAACACAGGCGAGTCCGGCAACAATTTCCGGGGCTAAGTTCTCGGCTCGAGTTGGCGACAGGCTCATGAACCGGTTCGCGCTTGGTGCGGAAAGGGGTGCGTTGGTAGCTTCAATAATTGCTCGTGCCACTGGATGATTGGGCATTCGAATGGCAACTGTTTGTAAGCTGGCGGTTACTTCGTCGGGAACAAGCGACGACTTCGGTAGGATAATGGTGAGCGGTCCTGGCCAGAACGCAGCCATCAGATTTTTGGCCGAATCTGGGATCGAAGCAACGAGGGGCTCGACCTGACTCATGGAAGCAACATGAACGATAAGCGGATTTTCGGCGGGGCGTCCTTTTAAATCGAATGTGCTGAGAACGGCGCTCCGATTGGTCGCGACGGCCGCGATTCCGTAAACGGTCTCGGTGGGTAGTCCGATCAGTTTGCCTTCACGGAGAGCGTCAGCAGCAAACTGAATGTTCTCTTTTGTCGGCGGCAGAATGCTCATTGAAGCGCCTCACGCATGGCAGTCCTTGGAGCTTCGATTCCGAGCCACCACTCAAAACTTCGGGCCCCTTGCGCGACGAGCAACGGCAATCCGTCCATTGTCGCGAGCCCAAGAGAAAATGCTTTGGCAAGAAATGGGGTCGTCGGTCTGGCATACATGAGATCATAGGCCAAGGCACCCGGCATGGCACGATCCCATTGGATTGGCAATTCTTCTTTGTTGAGCGATGCTGATGTCGTGTTGAGAATGAGCGCGCATCCATCTGGATCTGCAGATTCAGAGACTGAGAGCTGGTTCGATCCGAGTTCTTCTGCGAGCGAATGCGCCTTTTCTAACGTCCGATTGGTGAGCTTAATGGAGTAGCCATCACTTAGCAAAGCGACTATGAGCGCCCTCGCTGAACCACCTGCTCCAACCAGAAGCACTTTCTTTTCCGTGGGGTGGAATTCACCTAAAGTATCGAGGAAGCCGGGAGCGTCCGTGTTGATACAAGCTCGATCTTTGAGCCGAAGCGTATTGGCAGCTCGAACCCTTGCGGCCATCGGCTCGACAACATCGGCCCAATTCAACGCCTCTTCCTTGTGAGGCACGGTAACGTTGATGCCTTGATATCCAAGTGACGAAAGTCGTTCTAAAGCTTCGCCTACTTCTCCCGTTGGAACGTGAATGCCGTAGTAGGTGTAAGGCAAGCCAAGGGTAGCGTAAGCGGCGGAATGCATCTTTGGGGACAGCGAATGGTGAACGGGGTCACCGATAACTGCAAATGTCCCTTCTGGTGCTTCACGCCATGGGTATGTCATTCACTGCTCCGGAAAGCGTAGAACCGCATGCCAGCAAAATTCCAAACCGCAGCAATCACTGCCGCAATCACTTTTGGAATCCCAAGCTGATGGTTGCCGATTACGTTGTAAAGCGCGCTGAAGATGCCGATGTTGATCAGCTGGCCCATAATCGACACGAAATAGAACTTGCGCATCTCCTTGGCCCGTTCCGCTTTGCCTTTCACTTCAAATGTCCAAGCACGATTCCAAATGTAGCTATTTGTCATCGCGAAAAACGAAGCAAGGCACCCAAATATTGGCGCAGTGGCTTCGTGGGGTCCTTTCGCCCAGCCAAAGATTCCGGGCATGCTGGATAGTAGTGATTTTCCAAGGCTGTCACTCAGCAAGCCGTCTCCCGACTTAATGATGTTCATGAACACGTAGGTCAGGCTGAAATCGATGACGAAGGAGGATCCACCCACGATCGCAAACTTGATGATTTGGTGAACGAGGGTTTTCTGCGCGAGCGGTTTCTCTCGCTCGATTTCTGGTGCCTCAGGAGTTTCATCGAGTGGGGTGACAAGCGCTTGGTAAATCGCTCCGGTAAGGAAGCGCTCCACCTTTCGGTTGATGCTCGTTCCCTTGAATTCCTTGCCTTCAAGCCGCTTGACCCAGATTGCCTCGATGCCGGTTCGATTGGCACCTAGAACATCGGTCATGATCTGGTCTCCGACCATGATCGCTTCTTCCGGTTTTCTTCGGAACTTGATCAGCGCTAGTCGGAACATCGATCGACTAGGCTTAAATCGACCTCGAACCGTAATCGCGCCGATGGATTCTGCGATCTTGGCCAATCGGTCTACCTGGGTGGTGTTACTAATAATGCAGATCTCAAATCCGATTGACTTCGCCTTCTGAGTCCAAGCCAAAACGGTTTCCTCGCAAGCGTGAGAATGCCACTGCACAATTGTGTTGTCGACGTCGAGCAACAGCAACCGCTTTCCTCGATCCCAGAGTTCTTGAAGGTCAATAGCGTAAAGCGATTCGACAGCGTGAGCAGGGGTAAAGCGATGATAGACCCGGTGGATTCGCTGTCTTTCGAATTTGCCACTCTTCCATTCGCTCATGATTTGCCTGCCTTCATTGCTGCTCTTCGCTTCTTGATGTTCTTCAAATGCTCCTTATAAGTTGCCGAGTAAATAGTTTGGCCGTTGGGGAGCGCGACATAGAACAAATAGTCGTGTTTTGCCGGATGCATCGCAGCTTCAATGTCTTTTTTGTCAGGAGAGCAAATGGGGCCCGGCGGCAGGCCTTTAATGAGGTACGTGTTGTAGGGCGATTTTACGTTGCGATAATCTTTAAACGTGAGGCGGCGCCACTTTTGCAAGGCATATTCGATGGTCGCGTCAATCTGTAGCGGCATGCGAGCTTTGATGCGGTTCTCGATCACTCCAGCGATAATAGGTCGATCCGAATCTTTGCCTGCCTCAAGCTGAACTAGGGAGGCGAGGATAAGGGTTCGACGGAAATCTGGATCCGATTTTCCTAACGGCCAAATGTTCTTCTCGAACGCTTCAAGCTGCTTGAGAATCGTCCGCTTGGCTCCGAAGAGGGGAGGCAAATCGTATCGGCCTGGATAGAGGTAACCCTCGAGCGAATCCTTAGGAAGTGGAAACGAGACTTCGTTGGCGATTTGACCTGGATCTCGCACGATCTCCATGTACTCGTCGGCAGAAGTTACATTGTGCTGTTCCAAAACGTGAGCCGACCGATTTGCCCAGTTTGTCTCTGGCAGTCGAATCGTCTGATGGATTGGCTTCCGAAGCGCAAGCAAGATCGAAAGTGCGTTCTGCCCTGGACCAACCGAGTAGCTTCCGATGGCAACTGGACCGGAACCACCTGCCAAGAAGGCAACCCACTTTGCTGCCTGGGAACTTTTGAGGATGCCTCGCTGAGCTAAGTCGCTGAGAACCTTGTCCAACGGAACCGGATCTTCGTATCGGATGAAGATCTTTGGCGCCGACGCAGGACCGACTGGGGCAAGCCCCGGAAGGAGCCAAACGGCGACGATCGCGCTGATAAGCAACAATCCAGCAAGAAAAATCAGTCGTCGCTTACGTCGCATGCTCGCTTAAATATCTCTCCAAGATCAAGGCAGCGGCTTCGCCGTCTTTCAATTTTCTTCGCTGACTTGCTTTCAATCCATCTTCGCGCAGAAGGCTATCGGCTTGGACGCTTGTCATAGACTCGTCAACAAAATAGACCGGCACTCCATTCCCGACGATGTGGTCGCCAAGCGTTCGGAAGATCCTTGCCATACGACCTTCCTCTCCAGATTCTTCGATCGGGAGCCCCATGACGACGGCAACCGCTTCCTCACGTTTGGCCATCTTAGCAATCTCGACTGCGTCAATCTTAAGTGTTCCGCTGGCTGTCATCGGGGGGCGAGGAGTAACGATACCAACTTCGGTTTCCGCAACCGCGATACCGATTCGCTTAAATCCGAAGTCGACGCCGAGCAATCTCATGAGTTGAATGTTTCGAGAATTTCCGCGTGAACCTTTCCGTTCGAGCTTATTGCCTCAAGTCCAAGTTTGTGGTTGCCTTTGAAATCTGTGAAGGTTCCACCTGCTTCTCGAACAATTAAAGCGACCGCAGAGATGTCCCAATGGGCCACCACAGGATCGACCATCGCTTCCACTCGGCCGGTAGCAACGAGTGCGTGTCCGTACGCATCGCTCCAAGTGCGGGTTGCAAGGGCCCTTCCAACAAGCGATTCAAATGGACCCCAGTAACCCGCCTTAAACATTGAACGATGTCCACCGCAACAGATAACGCCTCCGGCAACCTGTTCTCGGTTAGAAACATGACAAGGGCGTCCGTTAAAGAATGCTCCTTTGCCCTTTTCGGCATAGAGCATTTCATCGAGAGCGGGGAAGTAGCAAACTCCAATTTCAGTTTCTCCATCGACCTCGTAGCTCAAGAGCGTCGCGTATAAAGGGACACCGCTTATAAAGGACTTCGTACCATCGATTGGGTCAATCACCCATCGATTCAGTTCCGATTCGGCCCCACCTTCTTCTTCTCCCAAAATGTATTCGCCCGGATAAGCTTGGGCGATCAACTCACGAATGAGTCGCTCGGCTCCTTGATCGGCCAGGGTTACTGGTGTTTCATCCGACTTGGTGATCACGTGAGTCCCAGTTTGGAAAAGGGCGAGAGTAGAACGTCCTGCCTTGTAGGCAGCGTCAATCGCGAAAGCGAGCCGAGGAGACATGGGCAGAGTTTACACTTACCGTGAATCTCGGTATTCATGCATCCCGACGACTAATCTCATCTGAATCATCAGGTGGGTTGAGAAATGGGATATCAGCCTCCTAGATCTAGTTGAAAACATTCACTTAGAGTTAGTTGGGCTCTTGCATGGATCTAATTGTAGAATGGACTCCGTGAAGATTGGAGTTTGCGATTGGGGGATTGGTGGCCTCGGCTTTTTCCGCACCCTGCAAACTGCGCGCCCCGATCTTGACGTGACGTATTTGGGAGACCAGGGCTTCTTGCCTTACGGTCGAGTACCGACTCATGAACTGACGCAACGGATGACTCAGCTCGCAGAATGGTTTCGCGATAGAAGCGTAACTCAACTGGTGGTAGCGTGCAACGCTGCAAGTACCGTATTGCCGAAAGTGCATGTATCGGGCATTCAATTGACGGGAGTCATTGCGCCAACCATCAATATTCTCCTGCTTGATTCGACTTCAATAGGCATCATAGGAGGTCGAAGAACGATCCTCTCTCAAGCGTATCGCAAGCCACTTGTCGCACGTGGCATTTCAGTTGCTCAACGGGTTGCGCAACCGATTTCGGGACTCATTGAAGCGGGCAAGGCAAACGACGAGGAAACGCACGAATTGTTGAGGAATATCTTGCGACCTATTCGAAACTCAGAAAGGCTTGTTCTTGCTTGCACGCACTACATCGTTCTCGAGGATGTCGTGCGTGAATATATGCCCTCGTCAACGATCATTGATCCCGCGACAGAGGTTTGGCGTCAATTGGAAGCAAACCTTCCCGAGCCAACAGATCACATCGGTCACTACGATTTTTTCACTTCGGGAGATTCCTCTCAAATGGAAGAGCAAGCCCTTCGAACGTTTGGAGTCTCGGCAAAGGTGAGTCCTTGGTAGTCATTCTCTACACGACGAAGTACAAAACCGGTGGTGCTGAAATGGAGATGGCAGCCAACCATATGGTTCGTCAAAAGAAGGACTCGATCGCAATTCGCATAGAATCGAAGGCCGAATTCCTCGATGCGATTGCATCCATCCAAGAGCCGATCGACGAATTACACTTTATCGGCCATAGCGGGCTCTATGGTCCCATGTTTGGTACAACCAAGTTTCCTGATCAAATGAGTCGCTCCGATTGGAGGACGCTGCAGATCCCATTTGCTCCAAACGGTAGCGCCTATTTTCACTGCTGTCGAGGGGCGAGATGGTTTGCACCGTACTTCGCTCAGCGGTATCGGGTGCCAACTTTTGGGCACATGAGTTACACCACGTTCTCGCATTCGCCTGATTTCTACTGCAAATTGTTGCCGGATCGTGACGATGTTTTCGTGGTTTCCGTGCCCGGTTACAAGTCCCGAGGGCTCGTCGGTTATCTTCGTAAAAGAATTGGGCGCGCCCCGACCGTTCCGCTAAGTCGCTTTGAGCCGGGCCCGGATGAGGATGCTTCCTACGATGGTGTTGCCGAACTATATGACCAAGTCTTTGAAGACTTTCGGGTTCGACGAGATGAGTGGGAGTGGCTCTCGAAAAACATGATCCGAGACGGATCGGTACTGGATATCGGCTGTGGTAACGGAGCGTTACTGCTCGCGTTGGCCACTCTTATTAAACAGGGGATCGGCATTGATGTCTCCCATCGTATGATTCAAGTTGCTTCTCACCGAGGGAGAGGAGAAGCCAATTTGAACTTTCGATTGTATGACGGACTATCGGTACCTGGGGAAGATGAGACCTTCGACGTCGTCATTTCCATGTTGAGCTGGCGTTATTTGGATTGGGATCCGATCGTCAGGGAAATCACTCGACTCTTAAAACCAGGTGGTCAACTACTGATTGTAGATATGGTTGTTGCGCCGTTCAAGCCGAAGCTCATACCTCGGATTCTGGCTGACAAAGCCCGACACTTTTTTTCTGGAATCGGAGCACCGTCTTTTCGCAAAGCGCTCAAGCGGCTCGTCCAAGACCCTGCCTGGGCAACCATGCTGCAGCACAATCCGATGCGCGCGGAGCATGAAATGCGTAATTATTTGCCATCGCGATTCCCAGGAATTGAAATCCAAACCCTGAATCGGACACCAAGATCAGAAATGCTTGCTTGCCGATGGGCGAAGCCCGATTCGCTAAACGATCGGACTTGATTTCAGCTTTGAGAGTCCGTGAATGAATTGGGCAAGTGCGGGATGTGCTCGAAGTCTTTCTTCATCGAGCTGCTGGATCTCTCTGAGAATTTGAGGGAACCAGTAGGCGAAATCGCTCGGTGAATCGGTAAGGCGAGTGTCAATTTCACTTGAGCTGAGCCAATCTACTTCGGATACTTCGTCTGGGTTAGGATGGACATCGTGGCTCCAGAATCCTAGGAGAACGTGGTCGTATTCTTGCTCGGTATAGCCAGAAACCGGGTCGTGAGCCAAGTAGATAAATCGGGTGATTTCAGTTAGGTTCGTCTCAATACCCAGTTCCTGTCTTAAAGCTCGTTTGCCTGCAACTTCGGGAGTTTCGTCGAAGTGAGGATGGGTGCAACTTGCATTGGCCCACTTTCCTGCAAAGTGATATTTTGACGCAGCTCTTCGTTGAATCAATATTTTTCCGTCGTCGTCTAGCAAGACGACGGAAACCGCTCGATGCAAAACTCCCCCTTCTTCATGAGCGGGAATCTTTTCGATGAGGCCAAGTGTTTTGCCTTGATTGTCAACGAGTTGAAGCATGGTTTTATCTTTACTTACTAATTTGAATGGAGCAGACCAACCGCAAACTTACCGCTTAACGTCACCATCGGTAATCCAGCTCCTGGCTGCACGGATCCACCCGCGTAGGCTAAGTTCAAATACTTTTGATCTTTATTCGATGCCGGGAAGATGCCCCATTGGCGATGTTTATCTTCCAAGCCATACAAAGAACCTCGATAGTTTCCGTGGGCGGACTCAAAATAGCTTGGAGTTTGAACTCTTATAAAATCTACGTCGTTGGGATCCCAGGATACGCCGCCCTCGGCAAGAGCATTTGAGACCCTTCCCGTAAATTCAATCTCTTTGTCCTTCCAATCCATTCGACTGGTCTTAGATGGGGAAGTTACGACGCTAAATACGTTCGAACTTCCTCTTGGTGCCGCCTTACTGTCGAGGGCTGTTGTCGAGTTGACATAGACAATGGGCTTTTGAGGAAATTGCCCATCTTGATAAAGCTCTTCGAAGCCAATTTGAAAGTTGTCGGGGATGAAAAGGTTGTGGTGGTCTAATTTCGGCAGAACTTCTCGAACACCCCAGTGAACCGTGAAGTAGCTGAAGCTCGGTTCCGATTGAACAGGCTGACCGAGCCAACCTGAGAATGTGAACCGGTCAACGTTTGAGATAAAGGCATCAGCGTTTATGATCGAGCCATCTTTGAGAGTCACAGATTGAATCACGCGATCGTCTGTCTGAACCGAATCGACATCGGCGTTGAATTGAAATTCAACCCCTAATTCTCGGGCTAATCGCTCGAACGCAGCCGGAATGGCGCGAACCCCTCCGATCGGAAAGTAAACGCCTTCTCGAAGCATGTAATAGGGAATCAGGAATGCTCCCGGCGATTTAGCCCAATAAGTTTGACCACCATACGACGGGAACCCATAGAAGAAGGCTCGCATGAGATGAGACTCGAACATGCGATCGACCTGTTCCTTGTACGTTTGGGTGGGATTGAATCCCATTCCGAACTTGAGTAGGTTCAAATCCAAAAGTTGAGTCGGACTGACAAAAGGATGGTCGTAAACGGTGCGATCTAAATAGGGTTCAACCTTCTCGATCTTCTGGAGCAGGGATCGAAGATTGCACGAGTCCTTTTTCGAGATGTCATTCAATATTCTGCAAGCGTCAAGCTCATTTGCCGGAAGATCGAGTGGGGCCTGGCTTCCAAAAAAGACACGCGATAAAGTTTCCAGTCGTTGGAACTGAAGATAGTCCGCCATCTTTCTGCCGGCAGCGGTAAAGACGGCTTCATAGATTTTGGGAAGAATAATGATGGAGGGGCCGGGATCCAACTGATATTCTCCGACCGTTATTCCTGCAGCTTTGCCGCCGGCTTGAGCTGATCGCTCTAGAACCAGCACATCGAAGCCGGCCAAGCGACCGTAAATGGCGGCACTTAATCCACCCATGCCAGCTCCAATCACGACGAGTTGTTTGCTCAAATAGCTCGTCCTGACTGATTGAGATGTTCGAGGATACGGTGGGAAGCAACCCCTACTTTTGCTGCGCAAAGAAGTTTCTGCGCCAAGTTCGTCCGAACTCGGCGATCGAAGATTTGGTATTCGTTAGCTTCAATCTGGTCCAGAATTTGAGAGTATAGTAGCCGTGCGAGAAGGATTGCCTTTTGAGCGTGTTTGGGAAGCTTCTGGATCCCTGCGTCGGAATAAGCATAAAGGCCGCGGGCACGCTCAATCTCAAATTGAATGAGTTGTTTAACGTTCGACGTCAGCTTGCCACAGGCGATATCTTGGTTAGAGACTCCAAATCGAGCCATGTCTTCTTGAGGAAGATAGATTCTGCCTCGGCGGTAGTCTTCGGCAACATCTCGTAGGAAATTGGTTAGCTGCATGGCTTCTCCGAGCGATTGCGCTTGTGCAATGGTATCGGAATCGGAAGGAGCACCAATAATCGAGCACATAAGGATGCCGATTGCGCTTGCACTTCCGCGCACATATTCACGAAGCTCTTCGTAAGTTTCGTATCGTGCCTTGTCGAGATCCATGATCATGGCATTGAGGAAACAGTGCGCTTCTTGAACCGGAAGGTTTCTCTCCCGAATGGCATCACAGAACACGCGCATCGCAGGGTGTTCGGGTTTTTCACCCGCGATACCCCTGACCATCGAATCTCGCCATGCTTCAAGCTTCGAACGTTGCTCTTGAATCGTAAGGCCCCCAGGGTTGTCCACCCACTCATCCGCGATTCTGACAAATCCATAAAGCCCGTGTACTTGCCATTTGATGTCGGCCGGAAATCTGAGCGTGGAAAAGTAATAGGTGGTTCCATGCTTACGATGGAGAGCGCGGCATACGGCTACGTCTTCGTCGGTGCGGTATTGAGGATTCATTTCTTCGGAATCCTCCGCATATCCCACCGCTCGTTAACGTCCTTCGTTCCTTCCACAAGTGTCTCGAAAGGAGCATTTGTCTCGATTGCCTTGTCGAGACAAGCGAGCTGAGAAGCTAGCTGATCTTCGCAATGGTCGATAGATTTGAACGAGTCAGGTTTTCCGACCCATATCCAGGCTTCCGGTCGCTCGTGCATAGATAATTGATATCGAATCGCTACTGGGGCAAGCTGGACTCCCGGAACGTGCTTGGCCACAACTTCGATCGCCTTACCGAACTTAAGGATGGATGGTGGGCGATGCATGACTCCTTCTGGGAAAAGGATGAGCGAGTAACCATCCTCTTTCATCAATCGGATAGTTTTGCGAACCGTCATTGCCCGGGCGCCGATGTTTCCCTTGCTGAAGCGCATGCCTCCAACCGCCGCAAAAAGCGGAAAGGCATCAAACTCTTCGATCCAGTCGAGGCAACGCAAGCCTATCTTTGAAACTAGATGAAAAAGTAGATAGCCATCCATCCAACCGTTGTGGTTGGCGTACAGAATCGTCGGCGAAGTGAGGCTAGGTCCCTCCGTTCGGTAGTAAACCGTGTGAAATCGGTTACGCACGGATCGTCGGATCATTGATCCGACGAATCGACCGACGATCCCTTTTTCTTGGCTCATGCCGGGATGAGCCCCTCCTGAACCAATCGTTGCTCGACAAGCTCAGCGGAAATGAGAACCATCGGCAATCCGTTACCGGGAACCGTACTGGCACCCACAAAGAATAAGTTGGGCTGAGTAAGGCTTCTGTTCTGGGGACGCATGAAGGCGCTTTGAAAAAGGTCGTGGCTGATTCCAAAAGCGGCCCCTTTTTCAAGATTGAGTTCTTGTTGCCATTCCGTCGGCCCGCGACGCTTGATGCCTCGTATTTTCGAAGGATTGAATCCGACTTCCTTGGTCAGGCGTGCAAAGACTTCTTGTTCTAACTTCTGGGTGGCTTCTTTTGTCGGTGGGCAATCAAGGTTGGGAACGGGCACAAGGAGCATCAGGTTCGAGTGGCCGTTAGGAGCCATCGAGGGCTCCGTTTTCTTGGAAATGCATGCGTAAAAGGCAGGATCAGAAGGCATAGCCACTTTGTGAAACAGTGAATCGAGGTTGCCATCAAAATCGTTGCCAAAGAAAACGTTGTGGTGCTCCATACCAGGAAGCTCGCCGTTGTAATCCAAGTACATCAAGTGTGCCGAGCAGGAGTATCTCAACGATCTTTTCGGTGGGGCTGCCGTGAGTTCTCTCTGCGCATAGGGCATGTCCGCGTTCGCAATGACGATGTCGGCATTGATCACTTCGCCGCCTTGCAGCGTTACGCTCTTTTCGTCGATCGATTTGACGTTACAGTTCAGACGGATCTTTGCGCCGCGCTCTTCGGCAAGTCTTGCGATCGCTTCGGAAATCGCAGGGAGTCCACCCATTGGATACCAAATCCCTTCGCCATATTCCATGTAAGCAAGCGTCGCGTAAACCCAAGGAGCATCGTGAGGCGATAACCCGAGATACATCGACTGGAATGTGAATAGCATCCGCAACTTTGGGTCCTCGAACTTTTTATGGACCCGTTTGGCGAGGTTGCCGAGCATGTGGTTTCGGACCACTCGACCCAGCTGAGGAGGACTGGCAAAATCGGCAAGGCTTCTAAAATTCTTTCTTACGAAGTGAGGAATGGACTCATCATAGAGCTGCTTGAGCTCTTTTAGGAACTGAGGATAAGCGGCTGCGGGAGCCGGACCCGATAAATCGGAAATCCGTTTTGCCATCTTCTCAATATCCGTGGTCGCATCAATTTGGATTCCGTCTGAAAAGAAGACTCGGTAGGTCGGGTCACATAGTCGGATATCGAGATGTTTGTCAAAGCTTTCGCCGACATCCGCGAACAACTTTCGAAACGGGTCGAGCATCATCAGTAGGGTTGGGCCAGCATCAAAATGGCAGCCACCAACCTGTTCTCGGTGGTTCCGACCACCCACAAAGTTGTTTTTCTCTAAAACAGTTACCGAGTGGCCGCGATGAGCTAACCGGAGCGCAGTTCCGAGCCCACCGACTCCCGCCCCAACGATAACGATTTGTTTGGATTTCATGGAATTTAGTGGGTGATTTTACGAAATTCGAGATTCGCAAACTTTAGACAAATTGTATACGAAATCTATACGGGCCTTGTTTCCTTCAATCAGATCTGAGATTCAGTGTGAGTAAGACCACAATAACACCTAGGGCTAGCCAGGCGCGATCAAAGAAAGCAATAGAACCAGAAACGACGATGAACCCGCAAAAAAGGGCAAGCACTTTAGGAGCCAGTTCCTGGTGGAGATTCTCCCGGGATTGTCGTGAAATGCCACATGCAGCAATGGAAGCCACTACGAACCAACCGATCGAATTAAGAACCGGTACGCCAAAGATGGGGCCTGGAGAGCGCCAAACCCAATAGTGAAACACGTCGGTCATTGCGCGTTCCATGGGAGCGTCGATTACCGACGCGAGCAGACCGGTCGCCAAGATAGCTCCCCAACCCTTAAGTCGTGAGCTAGCGACGGCATAACTACCCCCGACAACGAGGATCCATGCAAACGGCAGTAAGAATGGAAATGTGTGTTGTCCGCCGATGGGGATGGAAGGCCACCATTGTCCCGTGTACTCATATGGACCGAAGGGGTAGCCCGTGTAAAGGCCCAATGTTTCGGCAATGATCGATACAACCGCGATCCACGCTAACGCTAGTGCCGAATGAATTTCAATTGCGACGCACGCGGTTCCACTAAGGATCAAGAGGAATGCAGCAATCGGGCGGACCGGGCCAGGATCGATCTTAAACCACGTTGATACAGCTGATCCCATAATGGAAAAAGCGATCAGCGAGCAATATATATGGAATAACCATCGAGCTTGCTTCAACGCGAGCCATCATACCAGCACTCCTATTCACCTGATGATTTTGTTGTATCTGTTGTACGGCTGCCTCGTTCTTATTGCGACCTTGAATCTACTCATGATGCGGCGCCCTAGTGGAGTTGCCGAAGTTTGCTTCGAAGTGATGATTCCAGCCCGAGACGAAGAACATAACCTTCGTCTTGTGCTTCCACCCCTCATTTCGGGCGGTGCCAAGGTTACGGTTTTCAATGATGAGTCCACGGATCGAACTGGAGAATTGGCAGGGGAGTTGGGAGCTGACGTGATTGCCCCTTCCCAAGCTTTACCCAAAGGCTGGACGGGTAAGAACCGCGCATGTCACGAATTATCTCGAGCTTCGACCCACGAATGGGTCGTGTTCTTAGATGCCGATACTCTTCCAAGTGATAACTTTGTAGCGGCTTTGTCTCACTTCCTAGCCTCTCGCCCTGATCGCGTGCGAGTGGTGAGTGGATTTCCACAGATGCTGCCCGGGCAAGGCATCGAACCTGCTTATTTGGGATGGGTTCCTTGGATACTGCTTGCCGCAAACCCATTTGGTCTGGTTGCCGTTACGGGAAAAGGACACGTTCGATTTACGAATGGTCAGATAACGGCTTGGCGGAGGGAAACACTTCTGGACGCGAAGCCTTTTGAATCACTCAAGGGGGAAATTCTCGAAGATGTGAAGATTGGCCGGATGTTGGCTAAGCGAAAGGAACATGTCGAGATTGCTAATCTCAGTGGAATTCTTAAGGTGCGGATGTATTGGACCCTTGCGGAGGCGATCGACGGGATGTCCAAAAACTCCGCCGATATTGGTGGAAGTGTCATTGGATCAACCTGTTTTGCGTTTCTATTGTTCTTTATCGCTTGGGGATGGCTAATCGGGGGGCGAGCCGCGTTTCCGCTTTTAGGACTACTGATCCTCAGCAAAGTATTGACAGACCGAATAGTAAGGGCACCTTTTTGGACATTCCCGTTTTTGCCACTCACGGTTACCGCCGCGGCCCTGACAGTGTTTCGTTCGTTGCTTTGGAAGCAACGTGGTGCCGTTAAGTGGAAAGGCCGAACCTACGATCACCGGTAACCCGGCGTGGTTTCCGTACCTTAAATGCGAGTTGCTTCGGACCCACTAAGGATCCAACGCAACTCGCGGGCTTATTGATAGCCTGTTGAGCGGTTCTCGATGCCGAACAGCTCTTATCCGATATTAATTCGTCGTGATCTGAATATTAAACGTAATGCTCGTTATCCTCGGCGGAATGCCACCAGATGACGAGAACAAGACACTGCCTACGCTGTTGTATAGGTCCGAAAGGAGGTAAGAACTGCTCGAATCCGCGAGATCGACATTCTGAGTTGAGCCATCGTCGAATGTCAGGGTTGCGCTTCCGGTGGAACTACCTGCGATATCGACGGCATCGATGATGTTTGCCGTTCCTTGGACTACATTTGTCAAAACCATGCTTGTTTCCAGGCTAGGGTCTCTTGCGACTTTTCCGTGAAATGTAACGGGTGAGTTTGCGTTAAGAGTGACAGTGCCATCAACGGGAATAGGCGTGGCGGTCACGGATGGATCGACAACTACTCCAAACCTACGATCGGCGACAAGTGTTCCAACCGACTTTGTCACATCCGGGAAACCAAGTTTGAAGTTTCCTCCCGCTGGATCGATAATAAAGTTGGTTACGGTACCCAACACGCAAGGAATATCCTGGCCGCCACCCTCCCAGTTCAAAGGATGGCCGAAGCATAGATACTTGCCTTGGGCAGGCACGGTCACCGTTCCATAGGTATAAGCGGAAACGGCATCTCCATAACTTGAGAGCATAAATACCGTCTTGCTAAACATCGTCCCCGATAGATCGGCGGCTTTGGGAGCAGACTTCGAAGCTGATTTCGGCGCCGGGGATGATTCGAGGGTGAAAATTTTAGAAATTGGATTGCGAGTGTCCTTGCTCATGATTCCCCACAGGTAGGGACTGACCCCTCGCATGATATGGGCCAGCCCATCTTTTTGAGCGGTAAATTTCTTCGCGGTATTACGAGTGGTTGAAGGACCAGAATTTAGGATCGACAATTCATCTTCAATAGACGTAACACCGAAATTTGTGTAGTTGCCACCAAATCCAAAAGCAAGTGCCCCAACCGTGTTTCCCTTGCTATCCATGACAAGCGAACCGGAATCTCCTTCTCCAACTGGCTGGCCCTGGATGGTAAACCAAAACACTTTTCCGCTCGCATCGTTGCTGCTGCCCGAGTACTGAACGGGGCGAATGATTCGACCACCCGGCCGATCAAGAATGACGTAATAAACTGATCCTGGTGCGGAACTAGCGACCTTGGCGTAAGTTAGGTTCTCTCCGGTTGGCGCAATCTGAATTGTAGCTAGGTTTGATGTGCCGGCAGAGCCGCCTCCACATCCAACAGTCAAGATTGCTGCAAGGGAAATAATGGAAGTTGGAAACAGTTTGATTTGCAAGAGGAGCCCCCTAAGTCTGAGCAAAGGACCTGAATGATCTTTTCTCAGGCCAGCACCTTATCTTAACACTGAAACTGATAGTTGGTTTTCTTGATCGGCTAACGAATCAAGGTTCGAGATCGTTATCTCAAATACGGCTATCATGGAAGAGAAAGTCGTCGAGTCTACAATGGCAAATCACAAGCTTAAGGAGCCGTTTTCCGCCATTTCACACTACGTCGGAGCGGGGGCAGCATTACTCGGGCTCGCGTATTTGATTTACCAGGTGTGGCATCACACGGTCGCGATGGTCGCATTTACCATCTACGGTTTGTGTCTGACTCTTTTGTACGTTGCGAGCGGAATTTACCATTCCGTCGAGACTCGTTCCAAATGGCTTCAACGGATGGATCACATGGCGATCTACTTGATGATCGCTGGAACCTACACTCCCGTTTGCTTGCTTGCCGTACGAGGCGTAGGCGGATACGCCATGCTCGCCGCAGAATGGACGATGGCCACCATTGGAATCGTTGCCAACATCTTCTTCGGCGGTGGACCTAAGCGTCTTCGTTTGACTCTGTACCTACTAATGGGCTGGATGGTCATCGGCTTCATTCCCAGCCTTCTCAAGGTTTTGCCAGTCAGTGCGATTGCATGGATGATTGCTGGCGGTCTAGTTTTCACCGGGGGAACCGTGATTTACGCGACCGGCCGTCCTAAGCTCTGGCCCGGTAAATTCGGTTCCCACGATCTGTGGCACCTGTTTGTGTTGGGAGGTAGTGCCTGTCATTACTTGATGATCCTCGCCACCGTCCGATTAGCTTAAATAGTCTGGCGATTCGGGACTTCCAGGATCTTTAGCAAGCGCTCTCGGGCACGGCTAATACGACTTTTTACTGTGCCGATCGGCAGGTCCATTAAGTCGGCGATTTCTTCGTAGCTCTTCATCTCGGAGTATCGCATGAGAAGGATGGTTTGTTGCCAACCGAGGAGTTTTCTAATTGCAGCGCCCATTCCTTCTATTTGCTCGTTAGCCGCTGCGATATCGTAAGGAGACGGCTGTTGATCGGCATATTGATAAGCTGATTCAGTCTCATCCACATGGTCGCTTGAAACAATGTTGATGAGTTGCTGCTTCTTTTTCTTGATGTCTAGAAAGCAGTTTCGGGTGATTCGATACATCCAAGTCGTGAATAAACTCTTTCCTCTGAAGTTTGGAATTCCTTTGTAAATTCGAACCATCGTCTCGGCGACCACATCTCCCGCTTCATCGGTGTCATGGGTCAATCGGTATGCAAGTCGATAGGCACGATCGTGGTGACGATCTAACAATTCGTTGAAAGCTCCTTCATCTCCGTTCTGACATCTTTCGACGAGCAAATTATCGGTACAGGTAAGAGTGTTCATTGGTTTATCCTTGCGTTGGTTCTCTGAATCTAAGTTTTGATCAGAAGTTCATTTGTCGGGTTCAAGTGGATCACCGGATCATCCGACGTCCGCTGAAAGTTTTCGATTGTGTTAGAGTTCTTAGACGTCATTTTTATCGCAGTCGGGCATCTGGGTATCGCTTTTCTTGTGTTCTGGACAACAATAAATCCTTGTTAAGGTGAGCCTTCGATTGAGATTTATGGCTGGCCCCTAAAGGCTTTATGGGGGGATTTGAACCTGAAACGTATGCAAGCGGGCCGCCAAATGCCCGTTGGAAAGCGTCCCAGGTCGCGGGAGCAACGATTGCTTGAACGCTCGGACCAAAAGTCCCATTTATGCCCTATGCGAAAGTGGGACTCGGCTTTGAAAATGGTTGGAACCAGGGTGTCTCATCGATGGTCACTCGATTGAATGGACCACGACTCACATGAATCTGAACTATCAAATTTGGCGCGAGAACTCACCCATGCGCTAGCGGGCGCTACAGAATTGGCTCAACAACAGCTGGCTCAGCAACGGGATTGGAAACAGGCTTTTCGCAATGGGTTGATTGCCGGTTTTGGCGGCGTTATTGGTGCGACGGTCGTTATGAGCCTTGTTTTGTCCGTTTTGCAACCATTCAAAAGTCTGGAGTCGATCGGTCCGATGATCGATCGACTCACGACTGTGCTGAAGCAGCAAAACCATCGTTGACGACGGTTCTAATAGGGACAACTCATGGCTCGGACGGCTGCTTCGCCGCCTTCGGAGTCAACGCGGCGCAGTTCGGCCAAGAACGTCCCAAAATGGCGAGATGGCGCATATCCGATGTCATCCCAACCGATCTTCGAATCATTTATCCACGGTTTTCGCTTGATATTGAGGGCATATTTTTCAATGATGTCTGCGTATCCAGGGAAGATTTGCTCGCAGTGACCGATCGGATCCGATTCCCAATCTTGAATTTGTTCGGCTGTGAATACGTTGGCACGAAGTGCTTCAACGACGATATTTTCAGGCTCCCCGTTCAGCGGTTCAGCGAGTTTGGCAACCGAGAGGCAGATACAGTCCAATACATCTTCACGGTCGACTCGTCCGTAAAGGAAGCCGGCACCATATCGGTTCAACCAGTCATTTCCGAACGGGGTTAAATCGTTTGGACGGACCGCAGCGTATCGCACGCTGTGACGCTGGCGATTGTATTCGCAAAGCTCTTCACCCACTCGCTTGGTGAATCCGTATTTGTCGTAATGTCCGTACCACGCCGTCGAACTGAGAAACACGACTTTCTTGATGCCTTGGGATTGGGCTGCCTGAAACATCCAGAAAGTTCCGTCAACATTGAGTCTCCAGAAGTCAGCCTCGGTTTTACTTCCACTATGAATGCCATGCCAAGCAGGTAAATGGAGGATTAGGTCGCATCCTTCCGCTGCTTTTTCCAGCCCAAATCCGTTTTGAATATCGATTTGGTGGAACGGGATACCGTCTACTTCGAGCTTGTTGACGTCGGAAAGAACAATTTGATGCCCGCTAGCTTGAAGACGAGGAGCCAACCCCTTCCCAATCGTTCCGCCTGCGCCTGTAATGAGAATTCGCACGGATACTTTTACCTAGTTTCTAGGTTCAATCTGGGCTTATGAGGTCGATAGGTCTCGAAGACTAAGGTTTTCGGTGGATTTCAGTTCAGTTCAGTCGTTCGCTCGCATCGGGTCCTTGGTGCGATGATTTTCACCGTTTCACTTCCAAAAACCTAAAAGCCTTTGCGGCATCAATTCGGCTCAGTCAATGAGGCAGGCCCTCGCGACTCTCTCGGAGCCTTGTTACGTGGCGTGCCTCGGTGCCCCAGAGCTTCGCTCCGAACTGCAGGATTCCGACCGCCTTCAGGGCAAGCGCGCGTTGGCGAAGGGGTTCGGTCTTGCTTCGAATTACCGTCGGAAAGTTGTGATGTGAGGATCGGCGAAGGTACCAACAAGAACCTCTGCTTGGAACGTAAATCTCGAACGAGAATCATGCGAGGGATCAAACTTATCGGGCGACAGGAATAGCTTCCACACGCACCGACATAGACCTATCAGGTAAAGATCCGTTGGTAAATACTCATGAATGCCCGTTCAGGTAACCAGCATTTGAGTAGCCAAATGAGTTTAGCGTCGCTCCCAACGATGATCTGAAACTTGGGATCTCTTGACTCGATCACGCGAACAACCTTACGTGCAACTGCTTCCGGAGTAGAACCTGCTCGATTTGCCGTTGCGATAATCCCAGATAGCTTCTCTATTCCATGCTGATATGCCTTTGGCGAATGAGGAGGAAGTTCTGAAAGAGCTTGGCGAGCACTTTGACCGGTTTTGGCCATGAAGTCCGTTCGGACTCCTCCCGGACAAATGACAGTCACTTTGACCTCCTGACTTGCTAGCTCATATTTGGTGCTCTCAAAAACACCAAGTAGTGCAAATTTGGTCGCGTGATAAAACGGTTGCCAAGGAACCGCTGCAAGTGAGCCAATCGATCCGATGACTACAACCTTAGGGTTCCAATGTGGGCGATGAGCAGCCCTTAGCCGTGGTAAAAGTAACTGACTAATCGCTACGGGACCCCAAAAATTCACTTCAAATTGTTCACGTGCTTTCTGAATATTGGTGTATTCAAGTGGACCCAATAGATTGATTCCGGCGTTATTTACGATGGCATGTAACTCTTCGGGCATCTGCTCCAACAGAGCTCGCGGATCTGATAAATTTGCGAGGTCCAACTGAACGAGTTTAATATTTGGATGCTTGAAGGGGACGAGTTTCTCAAAATTCCTCACTCCAGCAAAGACAATCCATCTTTCTGTCGCTGCCAATGACTCACAAATTGCTCGCCCAATTCCTGTCGATGCTCCTGTTACAAAGGCATTCTTCATCATTTGAGAAGCTTGAACTATGGAGTATGCTCCAAGGTCAAGGGTGTCTGTGAAGATTAGCGAGTTTTCAAAACGAACAGGATTGTCTCCCGATACGATTCGATTTTACGAATCCAAGGGATTGCTGTCTCCAGAAAGGAGCTCGGATAACCGCTATCGAGAATTTTCTGAAAGAGACTTGGAAACCGCAAAGGAGATTCTTGCTGGTCAACAACTTGGATTCACCCTCGAGGAAATTCGGCGCGGCATCGATCTATGGCAGGCTGGAAAAGCAGAGAAGAGCGCAAAGATCGCATTCTTAACTCAGCGGCTCTTCCTCGTTGAAAATCGGATTCAGGAGTTGTCGGAAACGAAAAACTATCTGCACTCAAAACTGAATTGGATTAGTCAAGGTGAAGAAGGTTTGCCTCCAGAAATGACACAAGCGCTTAGCCGAAGAAAGGCCAAAGAAAGAGATAAGCTCTAACTAAATGTGTAACCGCTGAACGTCTATCGGCCCAGAAACCGAGATCACAAAAACAAAAAGCGGATATCCCGTTCAATGAACAGATATTCCTATTAACTCGATAATCGTCTGAGACTCGGCAACCCTGCTTCAGGGTGACTAGATCTGAACGCAATGCGTGAAAAAAACTACTGAATTTGGTTGTATGGTTAGCCCGTGAGTGTCACGGTGATAGGAGCCTATGGCGGCGGGCAGCGTGTCCTCATCTGCGACGACGAGCGCCACATCGCCCGTCTACTGCAGGTGAATTTGGAACGCCAAGGGCACACAGTAGTGTGCGCCTTCGACGGTAGAGAAGCTGTCGAACGACTATCTGAAGCCGACGGACTGAGCCTGCCTCTTTTTGATAGGGTGGTCCTTGACATAATGATGCCGATAATGGACGGCTACGAGCTTTTGCAGTGGATCAGGAGCCACGACCACACGAAGAATCTGTGGGTTGCGCTAGTGGTTTCGCGTATGCCTCACGACGACCTATCAGAACAGATTCCCTATCGTCCCGACAAGTACCTTTTGAAGCCTTTCAATCCCCTAGAAGTGCTCTCGTGATCGGCACGTCCTCGTGGGCCGCGTAAAGACCGAACGGGATACCCGTGAAACAAAAAAAACCACGAATCCGAATTGGATTTGTGGCTTTGAATTTTGGTGGAGGCTAGGGGACTCGAACCCCTGACCCTCTGCTTGCAAAGCAGATGCTCTCCCAACTGAGCTAAGCCCCCACGAGAAGGAAGAGTATACCGCCTAGGTTGTGGATTTGTCTTGAGGGTTGGCGAAATCTCGCGAACAACTTGAAAGTTAAAGTCAGAAAAGGTGATGGACTAGGCTTTCTCGGCGGCTCCGGCTAGGAGCACGATGACGACGGAGAGAACGACCACTAGAATCATGGCCTCTCGAAGTGAGCTTGTTTTTGCGATGAAGCCGATGAGGGCAGGGCCAATGAGGAAGGCACCGTATCCCATCGTTGCGACAGATGCAATCGCGTGGTCGGGGTTGTCCCCTCCTAGGCGTCCACCGACGCTAAACGCAATCGGTGCAACGATGGCCATGCCTAAGCCGACGCAACTAAACCCAATAATTGTCAGCCACGTAATAGGGAATAGGATTGCCAGACCCAAGCCAACGGCGGTGACCAATCCTGACCATCTCAAGGTAACGGTTGGGCCAAATCGATGCAAGACAGCATCACCGAAAAAGCGGGTGGTCGTCATGGTGAGCGCAAATCCGAAATAACCGAGGGTCGAAACCGAAGGAGTTTCATGGAGAACCTTTTGAAGGTAAATCGCGCTCCAGTCACCCATTGCTCCTTCGCAAAGGAAGGCGCACAGGCAAATCACACCGATGGTAAGGACGGCCTTTTCGGGCATCACGAAACTTGGAGGCACGTGGTCAGGATCAGGAGTTGAGGGCAGCACGTACCGCTTGATCGCAAGCAAAAGGAGAACGCAAACAACCGCACCCCCCAGGAAATGAAACTGAAAGGGAACCGACGATCGGACAATGAGCCAGCCAACGGCAGCAGATGCCAAGCCACCTAAGCTGAACATTCCATGCAACGAAGACATGATCGGCCTTTCATGGAGTTTCTCCACGGCAACTCCATTGATGTTCATCGCGACATCCATCGTTCCGCCACAAAAACCAAAGCAAAGGCAAACGCTGGCCATTTGCCAAAAGCTGAATGTAGTTCCAAGGAGGGCGACTAAGCAGCAAAAGGCGATACCGATGGCAATCATGATTACGTGACTACCTTTTCGGGCACATAATCGGCCCGCGTTTGCAACTCCAAGCATTGCTCCGGCAGATCCAAACAACAATGCTAAGCCCAGTTGGCCATCGTCTAGTCGTACTTGCCGCTGGAGATCCGGAATGCGACATGCGATCATTCCGTAAACCGCACCCGTCACAAAAAAGCCAGTGGAAACGGCTAGTCTCGATTTGCTTAACGAATTTTCCACCGAGGGAAAGTATGCCGGAGGTATTTAACCAATAGGACGGTTTGTTAAGAAATGAAGCGCTGGAATCGCGACTTGAGACTGTGTAGGTAGTATCCCGCTCATGAAAGGCATTTGGGTCGCTACTATTCTGGTGCTTCCGGTGATCGGACTTGGACAAGCTGAGAGCTACGTTGGAACGTATGAAGCGGTTCGGTTTGAGAAAGGATTGCTGATAAAGAATAAGACCCTGCCTACGGACCAAATCATGGTGTTGCAACTCTCAAAGGGTGGGAAATTGAGATTCGGAAACTATCTTTCAGGTTTTACTGGAACATGGAAGGTTCAATCCAACTTGCTTGAAATGACGTTCGTCAACTCACCAACCGGAAAATTAAAGTCGCCCGAGGCGCTCTCCGTCCAGCCGATGCCTGATCGGAAACGGATGATTATCTTAAGTCCTCAAAAGTATGCCAACGCATTTGAGTTCTATTGGAATCCAAAGGTCATTGCGTTTATCAAGAGTCGTTTAGAGACTGAGAAGCGAAGGAAATCGACAGGACCTTTATGACCTGCATTGCTGCATGCAACTGAAGCAAGGCATTCAGGTGATCTCTGTAATTTACGCGACGGAGCTTCAACCTCACGGCTACGCCTGAGAGAAAAGGAACTCATCTAAACCGCGAACACTTGCTTGGTCGTCAAACACCGCATTGGAATTCATATCTTCCATCGCCTCCATTTGGCGGTCGAAATTGAGGGCAAGTTCCGTGTAATCCGATTCGGAAGTGGCAATCAAACCACTCGCGTTTGCCGCTCGAAGGAAGGCTGAAGCATGGCAACCTCGCCGGAATTCCCCTGGCAAGGTGATGACGGGCTTGTTCTGTTGAAGGGCGAGGAGGGTAGTTATGCCGCCACTCCAGCCCACCGTGTCCAACGTAACATCGGCTAACTGAACAAGATCATAGAATTGCATGAGATTCATGAAGGGCATGAAAAGCGCCTTGACTCCCGCAGCCTTCAGCCGTTTTTCTGTGATGTGTGAAGCGGTCTTGGGATAAGAGAAGAAAACGATCGGGCGACCACTTTTTTCGCAAATCTCTGCCAGAAGGTGGTCGTGGTTCGGGTGCAGCTTGGGCGGGCTTTGCAAGCAAAGATAGAGGGGGCCCTCATCCAATCCGAAGTCGACTTTTGATAGTCCAGACCCGGACCTCTGTGGTTTGGGATAACAAATTCCGGTCTTGGGTAATCGGATGAGTTTTTCACGATAATGGCCTTCTGCTGCTTCGGGCTCCATCCAATCGCCCGACAGGAAGTAATCCATGTTGGGCAATCCACTCGTTTCGGGTCCTCCCCAGCAGGCACATTGAACCGGGGCAAGTCGCAGCATTGCGAACTGAATGTTCCGCCCCTCGCAACTAGCGTCCGGGTAGATCAAAACATCAAGCTGATGCTGCTTAATCATGCGCGCTATAGGCGGTATTGGGCCCGGGCAATGATAATAGTGGTTGGCGTATCGCTTGAATTCCTCTGACCCAGGAATCGGGTTTGGATTGAGATAATAGACAAACGTCTCAATCTCTTTGGAATGATTCTTAAGCCAACCCGAAGACCAAAACCCTCCGCTGCTCTTGTCGAGTCCCGTTCCAATGTAACCGACTCTAAGCCTTCCTTCATGGTTGCGCTTCTGAATAGGCTCGCACAAGTCGGGAACAGTTTTTGCCGCAACTTCGTGCGTGAGAATGTCTCCCAGACGGTTTAGAAAAGCAAGGTCATTACTCTGTTGATATGAAATGGCGAGAGGGTTGAGTGTGGCAATGGCATCAAATTTCTCGCGTGGATCGACCGAACTACATGCGAATTCCTCTAACGCTGCGAAGGCACTTTCGCGCCAAGTGTCAATATCACCTTCGCTGGCGTACGCCATGGGAGTTTGAATGCGAAAGACATTCTGAATGGCTCCATCTGTAGGATTCTTAGAAAAGGCGCGTTCTGGATTACCGCTTACAAACAGGTCAAACTGCCTCTGAGCTAAGACAGATAGGTCTGGTGTCCCAGTCGGTTCCTGACCACGCTCATAGTGATGACTGCCATTTCCGGAGACCATGGTTTTGGGAGGCGTCGGCACTTGATAAACTGCCGCTAACTCATACATTGGGTGACCCGAAAGATAATGAGCACAGGTTGTGAGGTCGCTCAGGGCCATGTTCACCGTTCGGGCAAAGTCCACTTGTTCAGACCAAAGGCCCGACAGGGCGAGAGCTTTCGTAAAAGCAGTGCTGACGGCCGCTCCGTATTCAGCCTCAGTCGCTAAGTTGGGGAAAGGTAGTTCTGGATTTTCGTTTGCTGAAGCGCACTCTGAAGCATCCGTGGAGAACTGAGAACGACATGCGAACGGGCGCACCGAGTAAATCGAGCAGAGATTCCCATCGAGAAATGGGCAAGCGGCTCGAGATTCATTTAGGTTCCGACCCATGCGCGGCCCAACATTTCTGACATATTCCTGGAGCCTTCTTTTAACCTTTGCCTTTTGCCCCGGGGAGAAACTTCGTTCAATATAAACAGCCGTGTCAATTGCCTCTAACGATGTGGACGTAATTGTTCGATAGCAACAGTGGCTACAACCCGATTTACAGGCGACAGATTGTTCTTCATTCCGAGTCTTTTGGAATTCGAGAACCTTACTATCGAGGAGCAAATCAACTTTTCGGAACAGGCTATCGATCTGTTCGGGCGAGCGGCCTTTTTGGAGTCGCGAAGTTGCCACGAATTCAATGGATTGGGCAAGGGACGCACTCTCAAGGGAGTAGGGCTGGCTAGAAGAAGGATTGCTCATTGACGAAAACAACTGAACGAAGGTGTGTTCAAAAGGTACCGCACAAAGCGTCTACTTTCGGTTGTGAAAGGAACGTCCTGCTTTGGCGATGGCCTTGCTTTTTAACTCGTCGATCTCTTCTTGTTGGGAAAGGATCTTCGCTTGTAGTCGGTCATTAATCTTCCCGAGGTTGTCCATCTCAGTTTTGTGGGCCGCGACGCGCCCACGAAGTCGATCTTTCTCTTTACGGAGTTCGTCGCATTGCTTCTGAGCCTGATTTTTAGCGTCCTGGGCTGCCACCAATCGTGACCTCAGGTCAGCAACTTCCTTCTGGATCGCTGCCATCTCTTTTCGATGCCTTTCTTCCGAAATCGTAAAGAAAGGGAATTTGGGGATGAAGATGAGTTTAGGCATAGGAATCTAGCGTTGAAAATGCCGAGGAGTGCATTACGATCATTCGATCGCGGCGCTCATGATATGTTACTAGAAGTCGGCGAGGCTGAATTTTTATGGCTCACGACCGGTCGCCTAAATATTCTTCGCCTGGTCACTTAAACGTGGCCAGGCGAAGCATCGAACGTATGCGGGATCACTTCTGCGATTAACCCTTCATGGTTGGTGCTGCAATTGGCTTGATCTTGTGTTTCACCAGCACGGCATTGAAGGCGGGAAGATCCTTGGCTAACAGATTCTTCCATGCTGCTTGAACGGCTTTGAGCTGATCAAACGACATTTGGCAAGCATGCTTGGTCGGTTCATTAGGTGCGGCATCGCCTGCTCCCAACGTGTTGAGTTGGCCGGTCGCTGATCCGATGACTCGGGCGAACGATGGAGCGGCAGGGGCTCCACCACCGCCGGGGCCGCCTCCACCAAATCCTCGCCTGCCACCACCGGCTGCGCCGCCAACAGCGGTGAGTTTTGCGGTGAAAGCCTCCACAGCATCGGCCAATTCCGTTGGGACATCTTCTCCGCCAAGATCAGCCACTTCAAGCTTCATTTTGTTAACGATTTGATTCCCATCCCATGCCGTTTTAACCGTTTCGTAGAGTTTGGTCATCAAGTCGCACTGTGCTTTGAGGTCGCTTGAACTGGCTGGTGATCGAGGGTCATTGACGACTTTGACCGTTTCGCGTTGGGTCTTGCCGTCAACCGTCATGGCAATGGTGTAGATTCCCGGTGCGACAAGCGGACCTTCGGGCGACGCTGGAGTTTCACCTGGGTTCGCGTTGATCTCGTAGTTGTGGCTTGCAGACGGAGGGTTGTCAAACCTCAGGTTCCAATTGACACGGTTGAGTCCTACCTCGGAAGGCAACGGCATTGGTTTTTCAAGCCAAAAGTCTGGGACTGGTGGAAGAGGATCGGTCGAAGGCTTGAGAGGCGCGCTTGACATGTGCCGAACGACTCTGCCCGAAGCATCGCTAATTTCAATGGAAATATTGCCACTCGGCTTGGAGCTAAGAGAATAGTAAAGGATCGCTCCAACGGGGGGATTTTTCGCGTGAGGAATTTCGGGTGGGAACGGAGTGTCGTCGTTGACATTGCGTCGCACTCGGATGGCATCCGCCGGTTTGTACAGGTGAGCCGACTGCGACTCAATACTTTCACTGAGTTGACGAAGAGGGGAAATATCGTCAAGCACCCAGAAACTTCGTCCGTAAGTTCCGACGACAAGGTCGTTGTCTTTGATGACCATGTCGCGATAGGACGTATTTGGCAAGTTCAGCATGAGCGACTGCCAGCTACTTCCATTGTCAAACGATACGTACACGGAGCTTTCCGTCCCTGCAAATACTAGGCCAGCCCGCTTGGTGTCACTTCGAATGACGCGGCCAAAGCTTCCGCTTGGTTGATCGGTGGCCATGCCGTCGATAATCTTTGTCCAAGTTGCGCCGAAATCGGTCGTGCGATAGAAATACGGCTTGTAATCACCAGTCGTATGGTAATCGACAGAGAGAAACGCGGTGCCAGCATCTGAATGCGATGCATCGATAGATGTGATGTCGGCTCGATTAGGATTGGGTAGGTGCGGAATCGATACATCTTCCCACATTGAACCGTGGTCTTTGGTGACCTTCACTAAGCCATTATTTGTGCCGACCCAAATGATCTTATCACTAACCGTTGAAACCGAGAAGGACTCAATCGCACCTCCGTTGGGTCCAGGTGCCTGCTCATCCAGTTGGTCCGGATCAAGTTTGTCATCGAAGTCGGCCTCCATTTCAGTCGAGCTACCTTTTGTAGCGGGCGGTGGGGTCGTGGATTTCTTCGCGGGTGGGGCAGCCTTTACGGGGGCCACTGGGGCAGGCGGCTTGTACCCCTTTGGAAAACCAAGATCAGGGCTGAGCTTCTTCCAATGCTGGCCCCCGTCATAGGATGCCATCAAATATTGGAACCCAAAAAGCAACTCGCGAGGATTGACGGGCGAAAACATAATTGGCTGGTTGCCAACCTTTCGGAGCGCTAAGCTGGAGTCTACATTTGGGCTGATATTGATTCTTTGACCGCTAGGATAGGTAATTCGTACGACTCCTGCGCCCTCGCTGCCCGCGTAGATGATCTTCGGATCCTTCGGATCAACCGTTACAGAGCCGAACTCGTATCCAGGGGTTGGGAGCCAGTCGAGCGGTGTTATTTCTCCAAGGTCGCCTCGACTCCTGGTGCCAATGGTTCCTGAATCTTGCTGAGTGGCATAAACCCAATAGGGGTAAGAATTATCGACGGCAATGTGATAAACCTGAGCGGTGGGCTGGTTGTACCAAGAACTCCATGTTTGGCCACCATCCAACGACACGGTCGCTCCCTGGTCGGTACCAAGGAAAAGTCGTTGTCCGTCAGTAGGGTCGATCCACATTTGTTGGGGATCGTCGCCTCCTGGGGCACCCTTGAATCCAGTAAAGGTCTTCCCGCCGTCTCGGGAAATGTAGCTGGAGGTGTTGATCACGTAAACGGTATCTGGGTCTTTCGAGTTAACGTAGACTCCGCAGTTGTAACCGCCTTGACCATTTCTTACTCTCTGGTCGGAGGCGTCCATTTGTCGCCAATTCGCACCGCCATCATCGGAACGATACAGTCCAAAGTTGCCAACGACATACATTCGCTGGGCCTTGGTATTCATCGCGACCGCAACACAGGTTCGGCCAGCTAGAGCCGGTAATCCACCACCCGAAAGTTTCTTCCAGGTCACCCCTTCGTCCGTCGATTTATAAAGCGCGGTTCCTCCGGCTTGTCCTCCAAATCCCCCGCCGCCACCGGCTCCTCGCCCACCTGCGTTGGGAGCATTATAGTGTCGCACGGTCGACGCAAGCATGACTTCAGGATGATCGTAGGCCCAAGTGATCTTCTGAATACCGGTCTCTCTATCCACGAAGAGTGTTTTCTTCCAGGTCTTTCCGCCATCGGTACTTCGATAAAGACCTCTATCTTCTGATTGCTCATGGATGTTTCCCTGGGCAGCGATCATCACGATATTCGGATCATGAGGGTCCACCAGAATGGAAGGAATCTGCTTGGTTGCATCGAGTCCCAGGTGAGTCCAGGACTTTCCCGCATCAATGGACTTGTACACGCCATTCCCTTCGTTGATTCCACCACCGGTGACAAGGTCGCCCATGCCAACATAAATGACGTTTGGATCTGAGGGCGCTACTTCAACTGCACCGACTGATGAAGCTTCCTTGACGGAATCAAAAATCGGTTCCCAAGTGGTCCCCGCTCCCGTTGATTTCCAAACTCCGCCGAGCGGAAATCCAGCATAAAATGTGCCCGGGTGCCCCACGGCTCCGCTGACCGCAGATACACGACCGCCTCTAAAGGGGCCAATATTTCTCCAGACCATACCGGCCAACGACTTTGCATCCGGGGTGGAGGCGCTCGCAAGACAAGTTAGGACGGTCAACCCCAGTCCCACTGATTTCATGGTGTGGGAGCTCTTCATGATTGCTCCTTCAAGTCAGTCTTAAGGGCTCGCAGGTGACCTGCATGTTGGGAATTTTGCGACGGGACCATTTCGCACCATTCTACAGATTCCTCCGAGCCCTATCACTAGGATTCTCTTACCATCGCGAAAGTGACAAAGATCGCTAAGGTTGAGTTCAGGGACAAACTCACCGAATTTCGGCTACCTCACGTCGAATTTACGATGGTGCGAGTTTCCAAACACTCAATGTATGACCCGTTCCCGGGCGAGACACGAATTCTTTTGGCCGTTCGCCCCCCGGTGTTCCCATGCAAAAGGTCGCCTGATCTTGCTCGATTTGGACGATGCCAAGTTGGGTTTGTCCCTTTGTGGGACCATGGGTGTGAAGGTAGTCGATTTCAATGAGGGAACCAGAATCATTGATCTTTGTAAGCGCTTGGAGCCAGATCTTTCCAAACATGTTTACGGTCGTCTCCGTCTGCTTCATAACCCGGTTGCCGCCATCGAGATAAGACGCTGGTAGAGGATTGCCATCCATCGTAATCGCTACCGGGACCCATGTCCCTTGCAGCTTTGCGATAGTAGCGTTCATTTCAAGGTAACCGGCGTCAACTTTGCTTGATTGGGACTGGGGTGTCTGCTCGGTGGCAGCGATACCTTCAAAACTCCGACCGGCACGCCGAAGAGTTTCCAGAGCAATTCCGGAACTGGGTGTGCTCACAAACTCTTTAGGCCGCTCGACCCCTGTCAATCCAAGACAAAAGGTGAGCTCACGACCGTCGTATCGGTAGATTCCGTAGGAGGTGTTTCCTTTTTCGTTTCCCTCATTAAAGTGAATATCGATCGTATGCGGCACGACCTCTACATTGATCATGCAATTTCCTTTGTAGTCGCCTCCAGGGGAGAACATCGCAAACTGAGTTCCATCGATGGACATGCTTGCTTGGGCATACATGGTCTCAGGGACTTCGGAGCCGTCCACGATAAGACTCGTAAAGTGCCAGAGTCCTTCGATGGCACGCAAGCCGTCAACAAATCGAGAGATATGTTTCCAGCTTACGAACCCATATTGTCTAGCGATGATTGATTGAGCATCCGAAAGCGTGAGCTTATGGGTTTGAGTTTCGGTCTCGGTCTTGCCTTTTAGCGAAGGCAAGAATTCCATCGCGGAAGTGATCGCGTCTGAACTACCAAGACGAAACGCTGCGAGTAAGTCCTTCGCTTGAGCGCGAAGATGGTCCATATTGGGACGCGTAGGTAATTGATTCGACATAAATCCTCCATGCCATCGCCCAGAATCCGCAACCGGGCCGCACAAAGGTTGTTTGTGAGAAATGAGATATGAAAAGGTGGGTTCAACCCTTCCCGCGGATTCGGTGGCATCCAATATGCCGTGATTAGTATAACGCGGTGCTTAGCGAGAGTGGCGAAGACCAAGTTTCTCTTCGGCTTCTTTCTCCAGCCGATGAATTTCACTTTCCAACTTCAGTCGCACCTGTTCGACCTCATCTTCACTGGATCGAAGAGGAACATAAAGGGGTTCACCAAAGATCATCAAGCACTTGGCGAAGGGAAGCGGAACCGTATATTTGTCCCAGGATTTTGCAGTGAGACATGGTCGAGATGCGATGCCGACGGGTACGAGACCAGCACCGCTCTTTTGCGCCATCAGCATCACTCCACCTTGCACGACACCGCTTGGACCGCGAGGACCATCAGGGGTCATACCCATGGTTCCACCCTCTTTCAATGCTCGAATTGCCTCAACGGCTGCTCGAACACCTCCGCGTCCGGTACTCCCTCGGATGACTCGATATCCGAGACGAGTGAATATCTTATTCTGGATTTCACCATCGCTGGAGTGGCTAATGATGACCCACCAATTGCGGTTTCGAAAGTAATCGGAAAAAGAAAAAGATCTCCCGTGCCAGCCACAGAAGATGAGCTTATGCTCCTCCTTAGGCAGATTCACCATCTCGAACCGTAGCGTAGAACAGACGCCTCTTACGATGTTGTAGAGGAGCCCGCTAAGCAGGCGAGGCCGCAGTAGGCGCCACTTGTACTTTAAGTGAGCCAACCGCGCTTCCTTGCCAAATCAACGGCGGGATGGAGGGGATAAGTTGTTGCCAATTCGTTAAGGATTTCCTGGGCTCTGCTGGGTTGATCTTCAATTTCTAGAGCAGCGAGGGAAAGCATAGCATCTGGACGTTGAGCTTCGGATTGTGGCCCCTCAACGACACTTTTTAAAAGGGCTTTTTCGATCGCGGGCGCAGTTTCATGACATCTCCCCGCGAACTGCAAGCGCCGTAGCGGTGACAATGCCGTCACGCGACCTACCAAACACAGTCTCCTGATCGCTTCAATTTGGTCCGTTTCAACTCCAGACTCTATGATTCTAACGAGAGTTCCGGCTTCGGAGTCTCGCTCATCCTGAGAGTGCTGTGCGTCAGCAAGGTTCCAAAGCGCCTTGACGTCTCCGGGATGTTTATCAAGGTGACGCCGGGCCGCAAATTCAGCCGCCGCTGGTCCTCGGCTATTCATACGGTCGAGAACTTCGTGACCGATCTTGATCTGCTTGAGGTCGGGAGCTTTGAAAATAAGGCTAAGAATGGCTCCCGTTACGAATCCACCAATGTGGGCCCAAAAGGCAGTCCCACCGGGTTCTCCAATACGGACAAATGCCCCCACAATCTGCAGGGTTAGCCAAATTGCGGTTACCCAGGCGACCGATAAAGCCAGTTTTGGAGCGACGGCAACTTTCAAATTCACGTAGCGGACGCTGTAATAGGCGGCACATCCAGAGATGCAACCGCTGGCACCAATCAAAGGAGGAGCATCAGGAACATGGCGCGTGATGAGGAAATGGGTCCCAACCCCAACCATGCCGCTTACAAAATAGACGATTACGAAGCGAACGGAACCGGTTGCCAATTCAACCGCCGCACCAACGGCTGCGAGGAAAACCATATTCCCCAAGAGGTGCAGAACATTCGAGTGAAGAAAGAGGCCCGTAACGGCTCCGATGAGACTCGGATGCTGCGGGCGAAAGCCCAATTGGTACGCTAGCTCAGGGTTTAGCAAAAGGCTGAACGCCGCGAGAATATTCGCGACGATCAGCAAAAGCGTTACCAGAGGCAGGCGAGATTGAACGCTCACGCCTCCTGAAGCATGTCCTCCGTAATGTCGACATTTACGTAGGTGTCTTGAACGTCGTCTAGATCTTCAAGTGCATCCAATAGATTCAGCAGCTTGGCTGCATCGTTCTCTGAAAGCTCAATCTTGTTCGTTGCGACAAATGTCAGCCCGACTTCACTTGTCTTGGTTCCAGCCGCTTCGAGTGCGTTATTTACCTTGTGGAGGTCAGCGCTTGAAGTGTAGACCGTGAATGACTCATCGTCGGCAACAACATCTTCAGCTCCCGCATCGAGAGCGAGGAGAGTGAACTCTTCCTCATCCAGACTTCCTCGATCGACAACGATTTGACCAACGTGCTTGAATTGCCAAGCAACTGAGCCGTTTTCACCCAGGCTTCCTCCCGCTTTGGTGAAAGCGTGGCGAACTTCCGCTACCGTTCGGTTGCGATTCTCAGAATAACATTCCAAGATGATCGCGGACCCGCCCGGGCCTTTGCCCTCGTACACGATCTCTTCGTAATCGGCACCTTCAATTTCCCCGGTACCTCGGGCAATTGAGCGCTTGATGTTATCGGCAGGAACCGAGTTCTCTCTTGCTTTCTCAACCGCAACTCGCAGACGAGGGTTCATAGCGATATCGCCACCACCCATCTTTGCTGCAACGATGATTTCGCGACTTAGCTTCGTAAAAATCTTTCCGCGAACTGCATCCTGCTTACCCTTTCGGATGCGAATGTTCTTCCATTTCGAATGTCCAGCCATGGTTAGAGTATTGTGACACGGTAGCCGTCATTCGGTCTGGAACTTCCGAATTACGGTTCACAACCGGTCGTTTTAGCGGTTCAAACTGCGAACATTGCTTGCTAATCGACGAGCTGAGACAGCCACCACTGCGCGTCGTTTAGCTCACTGCGACCGATTCTATGGTCAAGCTCGATCCAACGTAAGCTGACTTTTGCATTTCGGTCCTGAAGCAAGATCGCTAAGTGCTCGGCATTTTCGAGGGGGACTAATGGGTCGTACTTACCTTCTAGTAGCAAGATCGGTTTGCCGGAAAGATCCAGATTGTCTTCAGGCACGAATGGAACCATCACTCGGAAAAGAATTGCTCCCCCAAGAACTTCTGGCCGCGAAAACAGAACGCTTGAGGCGATGTTTGCGCCGTTTGAATAACCAACCGCGATCACATCTTTCACATTAAAGCTGTATATTTCCCCGGCCGCCACGATGAAATCTGCCAGTTCCTTTGTTCGGAAATGGAGGTCTTCCATATCAAACACTCCCTCTTGAAGACGCCGAAAGAAACGAGGAGCGCCATCTTCTAAAACCTTTCCGCGCACCGACAAAATGGCTGCGTCGGGATCGAGGACACCAGCGAATGAAATGAGGCTTGTTTCATCTCCCCCGGTTCCATGGAGCATAAGCAGAACGCGCGGTGATGCGTTCTTTGCAGGGGTGTATGTATGAATAAAGGTTAGGTGATTGCTCATTTGCGGTGGGAAGGCATGATCAGTGGGGGCAGGGCATGCTCAATTTGCGTTCGCATGGGTTCGTATTGTTTCGGGAGCCGTAGCGAAGTACCGATGGTCTCAGGTGTTTCGTCGACGGTGAATCCGGGCGGGTCCGTCGCAATCTCGAAAAGCACTCCACCGGGCTCGCGGAAATAGATCGACTTGAAATAGTCGCGATCCATAACCGCACTCACTCGAAGGCCACGTTCTAGGACTTGGATACGTCGATCTTGCTGGGAGTTTTCATCTTCTGTGCGGAAGGCGATATGGTGAACGCCACCGGGTCCTTGCCTACCAGATGGGCCGGTTGGATCAATCACCACTTCGATTGTCTTGCCGCAACCGCCTCCGTTGACTTCAAACCGGTAGATATCCTCGTGTTGGCCTACGAGTTGGAAGCCTAAGATGTCTTCAAGGATTTCCTTTGTGGGCTCAAGTGTTCGCTCAATGATTTGAATCGAATCCATACCACTGATGGCGACATTTTTCGGTACCGGCGATTGATCCCAATAGGCACGAATATCGTAGTTTGGATTCACGACGAGTTCAAGCTCCAAACCATCTGGGGCTCGAAAACTTAAGGACTCTCGACCGTTCTTGGTTTGTGGATGGTCAAAGTCGATCTCGAATTGGGTGAGTCGGTCAAGCCAGTAGCCCAGGGAGCCAGGTGGGACGCTTAGTCGGGTGACGCTTACTTGACCTGAGCCCGACCGCCCTTGGTGTCCGTTTGGATAAGGAAAGAACGTTAGAATGGTCCCTGGGTTGCCTGCTCCATCACCATAATAAAGGTGATAGGCACTTGGGTCGTCAAAGTTTACGGTTAGTTTGACCAACCTTAAACCAAGGATCCCTGCGTAAAAATCGAGATTCTCTTGTGCGGGACCGCTAATCGCAGTCATATGATGGATACCCAAAACGCCGTCCATATACTTGTTTCTGACTCCTCTTACCATACGTGTTTTGAGGGCTCTATATTGCATTACGGTTCCATCGGTAGGGCATTTGCGGACATAGTATGAGCGACTCATCTGCGATCGAAGCGAGAGATTTGGTTCTTAGGTTTGGCTGGAACAGCACTTGCTTTCAGATCGTGAATCCGGGCATTGAACGATGGTTTACACCTTCTCGCGATGCCGTCATTGGATACGTTGTTCGGAAAGGCGTTCGAGTGGTTGCCGGTGCGCCTATCTGCTCCGAGGACCGACTTGAAGCGGTTGTCGCTCAGTGGGAAGAGGAGTCTCGCCTGGCGGGTCAATCCGTATGCTACTTCGGTGCTGAGGGAAGAATGCGTGAACTTCTCGAGGGACGTTCGGGATACTCAACCGTCAGTTTAGGCGCCCAGCCAAATTGGAATCCTCAGAATTGGCCGGAAATATTTGATCACGATAAAGGATTAAGAGCACAAAGAAATCGGGCGTTCAACAAGGGCGTGAGGGTTTCGGAATGGTCCGTTGACCAGGCTACCAACAATGCCCGGCTTAAAAAGTGTCTCGACGAATGGTTGACCACCCGAGGATTGCCGCCCATGCACTTTCTAGTCGAACCCGAAACACTCGCTCTCGTTTATGGGCGTCGTGTCTTTGTCGCCGAACAGAATGACCGGGTGGTTGGGTTTCTCGTATTGTCGCCGGTTCCGAACCGGAACGGATGGCTGACGGAGCAATTTCCTCGCGCTCATAACTCCCCGAACGGCACGGTTGAAATCCTTATGGATTTTGCCATTCGACAAGTCAGGGCTTCGGGTGTGGAGTATTTGACGATGGGCATCGTTCCCCTTTCTCTGCATGGAGCAAACGAAGCGTTGCCGAACCCGACGTGGTTACAAATAACAGCAGGATGGGTTCGAGCTCATGGAAGACGGTTTTACAATTTTGATGGTCTTGATCGTTTTAAGTCAAAGTTTCGCCCTGAACAGTGGGAGCCGATCTACGTTATTTCGAATGAACGCTCGTTTTCGGTGAAGACGCTCATCGCAATTGCGGGTGCCTTTAGTGACGGTTCACCGACTTCCGCACTAGCGCGAGGGTTGGTCAAGGCTTTGAAGCAAGAGATTAAATGGCTTAGTGATCCTCGTTCTTGATGGTCCGGCAGCAGGATATGCCAGTAGTTGTACGGTTATCGCACTCGGGAAGTTGTGTCCTCATGAGCATGGGCTAAACGCGTAAAATAAGACGTGAAGTCGCCGTTCTCGGTTTTCGTACGGTTCGTCGTATTGATGGGGATATTCATTGCTTCGGCAGTGACTTTCGGTCAGGGTTTTCAGCAAGCCACTGGAGTAGTGCCTCCGAATATCAACCTCGAGGATGTAAAGATCATCCAGCGGCTTGGAAATCAGATTCCCCCTGACGCTACATTTAAAGACCAAAACGGAACGACGGTAACCATCGGAAGTTTATTTCGAGGTAGGCCCGTCTTAATGCTCGCGATTTTCTATCGTTGCACCGGAGTATGTTCGGTGGAAATGGAGAATCTTGCCGCGACCTTGGAAAAGGTCAATGATCTTAAAGTTGGCAAAGACTTCGATGTAATCGTGGTCGGGATTGATCCGGTCGAGACGCCTGATTTGGCCAAGGACAAACTTAAAGAAACGCTGGCGACAGCACCAAAATTCAAAGGCACCGAAGGCTCATGGCATTTTTTGACCGGCACCATGCCAAACATTCGAGCTGTCACAAACAAACTTGGTTTCTTCTTTACGTATGACGTGGCGAACGACATCGTCAACCATCCCGCCGGAATTATGTTTCTTACCCCTACCGGAGCCGTTTCAAGTTATATTTTGGGTGCGACATACACGCCAGAAGCCTTCAAGAAGGATATTGCGATCGCCCAAAAAAGTCAGATTGGAATTAAGTCACCGGATATTTTCTTCGGTTGCATTCACGTTGACCCGCTGACCGGTAAGCGAAGCTTGGTTATTGAAAACGTCTTGAGGGTTGCCGGAGTCATAACCGTGTTAGCGGTGTTGCTCACAATTCTAACGTTAACCGGAAAGGCGAAATGGAACCAGAAGAAGGCAGGAAAGAAAGACCCCAATTCTTGGTACGTCGATGACGAAACGCCGAGCGAACCCTAGATTCGCTCGATCGGCTGCATCGTATTCCAATCGGCACCAATCTTGGCATCGACCTCAACCGGAACGTTGAGGGGAAGTGCGTCTTCCATGTCCTTTCGAATGGGTTCAAGTACGTCCTCTTCTCCCAGCTTGACCTCGAATACCAATTCGTCATGGACATTGAGAAGCATTCGGGTTGAAGTTCCGCGAATGTGCTTATCCACATGAATCATCGCAATCTTGATCATGTCGGCAGCCGTTCCTTGAATGGGAGCATTCATGGCCTGCCGTTCCGCGTATTTGCGCTCCATGATCTTCGGGGCATGAATGTCCGGGAAGTAGCGTCGTCGTCCACAAAGGGTGGTCGTGAAACCTTTGCTCTTGGCTTCCGTGACAATACTCTTCGTAAAGTCGAGAACGGTTGGGAAGCGTTCGTTATAAAGTCGAATCAGTTCTTTGGCCTCGGAGATGCTGAATCCTCCTCCGAGCTGCTGGGCCAGGCCGTATTCACTGACTCCGTATAGAACGGCATAGTTGAGCATTTTCGCGAGGCGTCTTTGTTCCTTCGTGGCCTGGCCCTCACCGAGTCCAAACATTTGCTGAGCCGTGACGGTGTGAACGTCCACTCTGCGATTAAACGCATCCACGAGAGCCGGCTCCCCGCATAGATGAGCGAGAACTCGCAGTTCGATCTGAGAATAGTCGAGCGAGGCTAACCGATAGCCTTCGCCTGCAATAAACGCTTTCCGGATTCCGCGTCCTAACTCGGTTCGGATTGGGATGTTCTGAAGGTTTGGATCGTTGGACGAGAGACGTCCGGTTGCGGCAACAGCTTGGTTGTAAGTGGTGTGAATGCGACCGTCGGGCTGGATGAGCTTTTCGAGCGAGTCGGCGTACGTTGACTTCAACTTGGTCAACTCTCGCCAATTCAAAACTTCCTGTGCAATTTCGTGCTCGGGGGCGATGAGGCTTAAAACCTCAACTCCAGTTGCGTAACCGGTCTTGGTCTTTTGCGCACCTGGGATCCCAAGTTTCTCAAACAGAATTTCTCCGAGCTGCTTCGGAGAGCCAATCGTAAAGGTTTGTCCTGCTAGCTCGTAAATCTTCTGAGTCGTGAGATCTATGGTGACTTCAAGTGACTTACTGAATTCTCGAAGCTGAGTTCGATCCGTACGAATTCCCAGGTTTTCCATTTCGGAAAGGATCGGAACTAACGGTAGCTCGATATCTTGGAGGACGCTGGCTTGAGACTCCTTTGCGAGGCGATCCGACAGGCATTCTCCGAGTAAGTACAACGCCGATGCCATCTCGGCCGCGGATGCTGGAGGGGCTACATCCAAATATCCTTGGACGAGATCCCGCAAGGCGTATGCAGAGCGCTCGGACCGCAAAACATATCCTGCAAGGAGAGTGTCGAACCTTGGTTTTTCAACTCGGGTTCCCAGACGGCTGTAGACTGGCTTTGCATCATGAAGGATTGCGAGTTCAGGATGCGCCTGCAAGAGCTTCAAAGCGTCAACCTCGGGAACTTCTCGCACCTGGCTTCCAATCGCGATGAAGGCGGTTCGTTCGGCATCGTCAAAAAGATCCGTTCGTACCGGAGCGGGCTGGAGGAACAAGGCGAACGGTTTGCCGGAGACAAAAGTCTGCAGGCCGTCATAGTCACCAATCGATTCAAGCTGGATCTCAAGTCGATCTGCGACAACCTCAGCGAGAGGTTCGTCGGCGTCGGTGCTTTCGGCCCCTTCTAAGAATTGACCCAGCACAATCGGTGCTCGACGTGCGTGACTTCTGAATTCAAAGCTTTCGAGCATCGCAACCGCAGCGTCCATTTGAGCTTGGGTGAGAACGAACGGTTGAAAATCGTATTCGAGGGGGACATCTCGTACGATGGTGGCGAGCCATTTGCTCTGGAGCATTTGGGGCTTAAAATCGTCGATTTTCTTCTTGTATTTCGCATCAAGTTCGTCATATCGCTCTAGCATTTGCTCGACCGTTCCGAACTTGAGAATGATCTCAGTGGCGCCTTTGTCTCCAATTCCAGGAACTCCCGGGATATTGTCACTCGTGTCGCCCTTGAGCGCTTTGTAGTCCGCGATGTGTTCGGGGCCGAATTGGTATCGCTCAACAACCTCAGCGGGACCGTATGTCACGGTGTCGGTGACGCCCTGCTTCATGGTAAGGACCGATACACACGCGTCGACGAGCTGTAAGGCGTCAAGGTCTCCCGTTACGATGGTCGTATCGTATCCATTTTCTTCGGCCTTCTTGCTGATGGTCCCAACAACATCGTCTGCTTCGAATCCGGTGACTTCAATGCTTGGAATACCCAGAGCATTGATAAACTGTCGCGCCGCCTTAAGTTGAACCCTTAATTCGTCTTGGGTTTCCTTTCTCGTTCCCTTATAGGCTTCATATTCGGCATGCCGAAACGTTTTCCCTGGTGCGTCAAGTGCTACAACGACAGCATTGGGACGCGACTTCTCGAGAAGCGCGAATAGCATGGACGTGAACCCGTAAAGTGCGTTGGTGGGGCGTCCGTCACTCGTGCTCATATAGCGAGTCGCAAAGAAGGCTCGATAGAGCAACGAGTAGCCATCAATGACTACCAGACGACGATTTCCCATGGGGCTAAAGTTACCCGCTCAAAAAGCGATTGGCCCTTCCAAATTTATCGAGATCCTCTTGTCTATGGGTTATCCGGCCCAATTCGCCTTCGCTCCGAGCATAAATTGTTAAGAAATCAGATGGATTACCAACAATCTTCACAGAGGAAGTCAACTTCAGCCGATAGGCATCGTTGAACTTATCAGAAGCGATTGGAACGAAGAAAGACTCTCATCCGTCCTGAATCCTAAGATTAAGAATTAATGGAACCTTAACAATGGCGCACGTTCACCTTTCCTTTGCGTTTGTATGGAAGTCCTTGGCAGGATTAGGGGCTATCGGACTGCTGTATTCGCAGCCCTATCGTCCCGTCGCAATCGTAGGGAAGTCGATGGAGCCGACCTACCACGATGGAGCTTTTGAATGGACGACGCCAGTCAAGATTTCTGAGCTTCAGCATGGCGATGTTGTCGTGATCAATAATGACCGAGGCACCATCGTTAAACGGATCGCCATGTTGCCGGGCGATAAGTTTCTTCAAGTTAAATCTGGCAAATCTTGGCTCGATATGAGAGCGATTAAGCCTAACCTCAAACTGAAGAAGTCAAGGAACATTTTCCGGGAAGCGCGTGTTCCCGATAACTGTGTTTATGTACTGGGTGATAACGGCCAGGTCTCACTAGATTCTCGAACATTCGGTTATGTGACGACGGATCAGATCCAAAGCAAATTGCTTGATCAACGGCCAAATGAATCCGCAATCGGTGCCGAATAAAAGCCAATTGGGAATTTGATTGGCTCAAAGATGCGAGTTGAACATTCGTACTTCCAAATTTAGGTGCGAAGTGGTAAAATCTTATTCGTCGGCACGGTCTCTAGGTGTCGATCTCGAACCAAAAATTTTGGGGATGTGGCTCATCAACTGACATGGTCTACCGCCCACTGCGCTACGAACAAATGATGCGGGCCGCTGAGGCCTATGATGTGAGAGCGAGACGCATGTTCGGGGGCATGGGTGTCTACACAGGCGAGAAAATGTTCGCTTTTCTCGTTGGCGAAGACATCGGACTCAAACTCTGTCCCGAAGACATCGAACAAGCCATGCAGCTACCTGGCGCTGGACCTATGCGTCCAGATAAAGATTCCGAACCGATGCGAGAATATGTAAAGATGCCTCGCGAAGTTCTGGATAATCTCGATTCATTCACATTTTGGGTCGAAAAGAGTGCTGGCTATGCTCGCCGCAAACTTTCCAATTCTGCTTAAGTACGGATTGAGCTCAGTCGAATTGTAATGGACAACAATTTCGACCAACGAAAACTTCGCGTTTTTTATTCACTCGTCATCGCCTTAGTTGCGATCGCAGCGATTACGTTTTTGTGGTCTCAGTCGAGCGTGGGGCGTACGTCTGCTTTGCTTAAGCACGAATTAGAAAGTGCTTCTCGCGATGGAATGGCCATATCTGGTGCTGACTTCCAACGTCGATATTCGGTTCCAGAATCCTCGAATGCTCGAAAACGGATCCAACAAGCTTTCGCAGAAATGAAACGTTGGCAGAAAACACCGGCCGGACGAGCATACGCCAAGCTTGAACGCGCTTTATCCTCAAAGGCCGGCCTGAGACCAGAGGATGTCTCGCTCCTTAAGCCAACTTTAACAAGTGCGCAGTCCGTAATTAGCATCCTAAAATCTGCCTCAGAAAAGCCCAAGCTAGATTTCGAAAGGGACTGGAGTAAGGGACCCGAACTTCAGTTTCCAGAATATTCGGACGCACGTCCAAGCATTACGCTTTTGATCGCCGATTCCGAAGTTAAGGCTCACGATGGCGATTACACGGGTGCCATCGAAGACCTCGATGCAGGGGCCAAACTCAGTCGGCTTATTGGCACCGATCCTTCGTTGATTGCAAAGCTGATTGGATGCACGATGCGGTCTCAGATTTCGACTCGACTCGAAGGAATCATTCGTTCGGTAGCTTCGAATTCCGGTCTCCTCACGAAATGCAAAAAGGTCGTAACCGACTTCGGCAGCGACGTAAGCCTTCAAGAGCCTATTGAGTCCGAAATGCTTTTCGGACGAAGTGCCGTACAACTCATCGCGAAACCTAATAATTCGGCGATGTTCGGTGCAAGTAATCAATCGGTTCTATCGATGAGTAGGTTCGGACCCGCCCGCGCGGCTTACGAACTCAAGTATGTGCAGACGATGCATGAACTGTATCGAGAGTTAGGCGAGCAGAAAGGTTCGATCCCCGGCATGACAGCCGTGGTTAAGAAAATTGAGGCCAAGGTGAGACAGTCTAGTGACTGGACCTACGGACTCACTAAATTACTGACCCCGTCCTTCGTCGGTTCGGTAAGTGCAATCGGTGATTTCCAAGCGCGCCAGCATGTTCTACTCTGCGCAATTGACCTTTTAATAAAGCGAAACCAAACGGGAAGTTTTCCGAAACTAATGCTAGGAACTACAGGGCAGTGGAGCGATCCATTTACCGAAAAGCCTTTGATTTACAAGCTTACGTCAAAAGGTTTCCTGATCTATAGCTGCGGAGCCGACGGCGAGGACGATGGCGGTGAACCAATGGGGAACACTCGATTTAGCCACTTTGATATTCCGTTCAAATTTCCTTAGGTCTAAGGAGTCAATGAAGGTTTTGCTGGTCCTTGAATAACCGCTTTGAATTCAGGTCTGCTGAGCTCTTGCGCAAGATTGGTGCTCGTCGCCACCGCAATGGCTTTGTGGTTGATGAAGAGGATATACGTTGGAGTTTGCTTCACTCCGTACTGTTCTCCAAGGTCCATTTCGGCTTTTACCGATGCTCGTGCTTGTTCTTCGGTTCTCAGGTTGCCGACGCTATTTGATTTGAAGATCGCCTTTAGATCGGCTTCGCTTGGCTTTGTTTCGGATTCATAAACTTGGCCGATGAACGTCCAAAAGTGTAGTTTGTCCAGGCGCTCACTCATGATTGCCGCCGGCTTCGATAGCTCATGTCCTGCTTCTTTGGTGAGGGGAAAGTGATTGAACAGGATCGAAACCTTACTTGGAAATTTCTCTCTGAAGCGCAAGACCCTTTGATGCATTTCTCGGCAAGCGGGACACATTAAGTCTCCAAATTCGGCGATTGTAATCGGCGCACTTTCCGATCCGAGTAAATGAGCATTTTGGGCGATGTCGTCGTAGGACGCTAGATCCAATCGTACGGAACCTAAACCGATATCGTGTCTTGTGTGTGGGCCCACGATGGCGATCGCTGCGACCACAAGAACTGGAGGTGTGCACCACCCCATTGTAGATACTGCTTTGATCGAAGGAGATTCCTCTACCGGTGCCCTTAGTAAAAGGGTGTGCAGTAAGGTCGACGCTAGCATCATCGTTCCCGAAGCAATACACCACGCACAAGTAGCATGTATGTGGAGCATGGAGTATGCAAGGAGTCCGATACTGGTTAGCAGACCCGCTCCCGAGACGAAGGTGCCCAAGAGGAGGTTAAAACGATATTTGCTATGCCCAATTCCGCTTGAACGCAAGAATGCAAGTGCAACCACGAAAGCGTAAGCAAGCATCCCAAATCCAGAAATTGGAACTCCCAAGAATTGAGAACTAGGATCGTGAGCTACTTGCTCACATCCAGACCCCCCACCGCATGGGAGAGGAACATTTGAAGTATGCGCAAAGGTTAGGGCGGCGGCGATGGCGAACCCTGCAGAACCAACACAAAGGGTAAGTCGGTTAAGGAGAGGTGAAGTCATTGTGATTCCAATTAGCCCATTGGAATATCCATTTTGATCGTTCGAGTTAACAAGCCCTGACTGACGGTTACCTGAATACCGGACACCGAAATGAGTTTGAACCCATTCGCAAAGGTTTCACCTTGAGTAACCACGTAGGTCTTTCCGTTCATTCGTATGACAGCAACGGCACGAGCACCTGTCAGAATACCGGTCACTTGCATGTCAGGAATCGTGTCGCTGACGACTTCCATTCCGGGAATGTTTCCAGCCACCGGTAATGCTCCACCCTTACCTGCCGGTGGTAGCACATCTGTCTGGGTGGGTTGTGTTATAGGGGGAACCGGCTTAGGTTTGACGATGTCAGGGTTGGTACCCGTGTCAGGTTTTTGTCCCTTGCCTTCAAAGGCTCTAAAGGGATTATTTTGCGAACCCTTTGTTGGTTGAATAACAATTGGTTTCTCAGTATCTCCCTTGGCACCTGGACCAGGCCCCGTACCAATGGTGATGTTAGTAGATCCTCCGGCAGCACCGGTATCGGCAGGAGGTGGTGCGGCATTTGCGCCACTACCGGATATAGCTACCGTCGATTGCGCGGGTTGAGGTACTTCACCTCCACCTAACGCCGATTTCATTCTTATGAAGACAAGGCTAAACACGACAACGACGCCAACGACTAAGCCGATGGCCTTTGGTTTATCCTCTGGCCGCATGGCCTTCAAGGCTAAGATCCCTCCGGCTTCGTATCCTTAACGATGTGAGTAGTAATGCTTACAACGATATCGGTTCGAGAGTGACTATGATTTCTGGAGCGGAACAACTGACCGATAAGTGGAAGTTGGGATAAGCCAGGCACTGAGGTGATCGTGGTACTGTCTTGATCTTGGATGAGCCCGCCAAGGACGATTGTTTCTCCATCTTTAACGATAACGGTGGTGTCAGCTTCTCTTTGTGATGTTTGAGGAACGCCGTTAGCGTCCACTGAACTCACGGATGAGATAACCGGATTGACGTGCATCGTCACCGTTCCATCGGGGCTGATTTTTGGACTGATTAACAGAATGATTCCAACCGGGAACTGGGCAATGGATTGGCTCGCAGCACCCAGGGCACCTGCCCCTTGAAGTTCGAGCGAAATCGTGTTTCCAATGAATACCGATGCTTGATCGTTATCGATGACTTGCAGGCTGGGCTTGGCGAGGATCTTGGCTTTCTGACGCGAAACGAGGGCCGAGATGGCTGCCTGGAAACTTAGTGGTTGAATGCTAACCTGACCGATTCCTACTGGCCTAGTGACTGGGTTCGTAATCGTCGATCCACCCGTTGCCGTCTTTGAGAGGCCCGTTCCACTCGGTACTCCAAAGAAGTTTAGGGGAGAGAATGTATAGCCTAATCCCAGTTGTTCCGCATCCGTTGGAGATGTTTCAAGAACATTAACTTCGACCACGCATTGACGTGGTTTTACGTCAAGCTCAGCAATCATCTTGGCTGCTTTGTCTACATCAGGTTTACGGCCTTTAAGGACGATGGATTTCGCTCGATCCCCTGGTCTTTGACCGTTAAGGCCAACTGATCCGCTAGCACCGGCGCCGCCTGCGGCTGTTCCACCAGCGGCACCTCCACCAGCACCTCCTCCGGCTGCTCCAGCTCCGCCAGAAGCACCGCCGGCTCCAGCTGCTCCGCCTCCAGATCCTTGTGAACTCGAGATTGAAGTTCCAATTGGACTAAAGGACGGTCGTGTGGGGCTGATCTGCTCTGGTCCGTTGAATACATCAATCTCGGGAGCGACCTTCTTCAAGAACTCAACCGCGCTAGGTGCACTCAGGTACTTCAAGGTATAGGCACTATAGAAAACGTTCGTTCCAGCGGCACCTTCTGGCGGTGTATCTAGCTGTTCAAGAACTTTCTTGGCTTCGTTAACGACGTCTTCTGGACCTACAAGGCCGATGGCACCATGTCCTTCAGGAGCCCATCGGTTAGGAGTTGCACCTTGAGATCCATTGTTCTGAGCAGCAGGTGCCTTGGACGATTCCGTGTTGGTTACTACAAGAGTGGGGAAGAACCCTTTGATCAGTGGGACGGCTTCTTCCGCCGCCATTTGATGCATGATGATGATTTCCCGAACGTTCTTACTGATTGCAGGAGGCCTTACGGAACGGATGATTGCGATCGCGTCCTGTACATCTTCATTAACGGCATTCAAGATGATACGATCACCGTTCGCTTGAGCCGACACGGTTGGCATTGCCGCTTGCAGACGTTGAACGATCATTTCTGCGGTGCCCATTTCTACTGCATAGGTTGTTGTATGCATGTAAGGAGCAAGCGCGTCTCGAATAGTGCTAGGGGAAGACACTACGAAGATAGAACCAACTTTCTTGTAGATAAGACCGGCCGACGAACTCACGCTCTTAACGGCTTCTTCAGTGGTGTTCACCGAGAGCTTCATCGTGATCGGAATTTTTGTCTTATTCGCATATACGATGTTAGCGCCCGTTCGCATGCTTATGGCCATGAGTGCCAAAGAAGCATCCGTGTCGGTAAACACCATCGTAATGAGACGGCTTGCACTTTGTTGAGCAAGCGTTACACCGGTCAGTGCAATAAATGCGAGAAGTGTAGTTTTTTTCATGACCGTGCGCGAATTTCCATATTCAAAGACACTCAAAAAGCCCAAGCAGAAGCGCTTTAACGCCCAATTGAGCGATAAACCCTTAATTTAGAGACGAATTCGAAGCAAGAACGATTCCGATTAAGCTTCAAACATAAAAATAGTAGAGAAATTTACTTAGGTTTATTTGGGTCATCTGCCCCAGGTTTTGGCAAGACATAACGACCGACCGTCATGACAAGAACATTTCCATCTGCAGTTCGCTTCCAGGTGAGGTTGCTCAGCGTATACAGGCGATCAGATGCTTCAAATTCGCCAATAAGTTCTCTTAGGCCAACATAGGGTCCTGACAAACTCAAGATAACACTTACTTTGCGAATGCCTTTCAGCATTGCGATCATTTTTGCATCTTGGTCGGGAGCTGGGCGCTCCTTGCCGTATTCCGAAATTTGGCTCGTCCAGTTTTGCAGAGTTACGTTATGAGCCATTGCCCGGGTTCGTAAGAAAGCCATGAACTGAGGCTCTTCATCCGGTACATCGGGAACCGCTGCATATCGTCGCAATTTCGGCGCGTTGTCGGTGTCCTTCTTGTCTCTTACTGCGTCTTCAAGGTCTCGGTTGGCTTGGTCACATGCTGCACTTGTCGCCCGGATCGCGGCATTTTGTGAGAAGACAATGTAGCATGCGATTGCCATGCATAAAATGGGGAACCCCCAGCCAAGTACGCGCAGTGGATCGGACTTCATTTCTTCTTACCTACTTCCACGATTTTAGGTGCTTCCGTCGTTTTTGTTGGCTCAGCAGGTTTGACATCTTCAGGGAAGGCGAGTCTATCGATAGAAACGGTTTTTCCTCGGAATTGGAATGCGACACCATAACCAACTTCTTCTGGAAGTTGGTTGAAGGAGATCGTTTGCAAGTCCTTTATGACCGGACAATGTTGCAGGGTTTCAAGGGTTGTGATGAGAGATTGCTGATTGACGGCCTCGCCAGAGATCAGAACTGTTAGATCAGGTAACACCGTAACCTGAGAAAGGCCTGTGGCCGAGTTTAGGTTATTCGCAATGTAATCCATCATCGCCGTTAAGGGGACACCTTCGTGGCGTAGTCCCTTGAATTGCATTGCTTCTCGAGCACGTTGTTCTTTCTCTTTGTCGGTGGTTTGGCGGATCAGTGTCATTTGATCGTGCTTCTGCTTGATATCCGCCTCAAGAGTCGCGATTTGTCTACTGTAAAGTGAATATCCCAATCCACCCAAGAGGATTGCAATGAGAGAGGTTACGATTGATCCTCGAAAGTTCCGCTTGGTTTCAGCCTTTTGAACCGTAATTCGCTCTTTCGTAAATAGGTCAATGCGGGGTACTCGGGAAAGAACTTGGCCCTGTGTTGCAAGTCCATAAGCTGCGGCATAAATGGGGCCTGCTCCGGAAAGGATCTCCGTTGTTGCTTCAGTATTGTCGCCCGGTCCGGTGGGAGGCTGAACAATTTCTACCGTTACGCCGAGCCGTTGACTCAGTTCTTCGGCAAGAGGTGCCAACCGTGAGTCGTCTATCGCAATTAAAATCCGGTCGCCAATTCCGACCGTTGGGAATTCTCGTTGATAGTAGTCGAGAGTTCGTTGAACCTCGATCGAAAGGTTGTCAACCGCCTGATAATTCAATTCAGGTTCGTAGGACTCTTCCTTGTCGGAATCATCTTCGAAGATATCTCGATTGGGGTCTACGTAGCCGTAATCGCTCTTAACCTGAGCATTTAAGAGCATTGCTCTTGATCCGACATCGACCCGGCGATAGGCAACGAGATTCCCTTTGTAGGAGATCGCTATGTCGGTATTGGCTGGATTGATCATCAAGCCGAATGCGCTTGAGGCTTGCGCTGCTGAAACCATTAATGCTCGGTACATTCCGTACTGAGTAGGTTCAATTGCGTCAATCGTTATGTTAGCTTCGTGAGTCGCTTCGCGAAGATTGACGATGATGTCTTCTTCGAGAGCCACGATAGTTACATTAACCGGCTTTACATCTGATGGATCTGGGTTTTGATCGGCTTCTACGTTACGGGGAGGTGGAAAGAGCCGCAAGTAGGCGTGGGTACCTCCGTCGGTCTTAACGATTCCGTAGTGCTCAACTTCGCCGGTGACAATGGTTGAAAGATCGCTGTCTGGAACAGGAGGAACCGGAAGAGTCCGAAGAGTGGTGGTATCTCCCATGACTCCAATGACGGCTCGGCTCGCCGAGCCGATGTCCATCGAGTTCATGAGCAGGCGAAGCGCGATTGCAACCGAAGCTGGCTGCATGACCTTGCCTCGAACAATACCACCCGCCGGCATGGGTGCTCGCCCTACCTTCGTGATAGTGGCTTTATTGGCTCTCCCTTTAATTTGAACAACACGAATTTCATGTTCGTGCAGGTCAATTCCAAGGAGAGTTGCGTCTTTTCGAGCCATTATCTAATCGCGACAAAGGTCGCTTATTCCAATTATCTATTACGTAGTGAGACTAAGGTCGAATAGGTGCTCGTTGCGTTATCACCTGCAGATTCGTTCTTCGTAATAGAAACGACGATTCCAACTGCAATAAGACTCGAAATTGTTGAGTTTGTTGGCGTAAATGTCGTCATTGCACTCGTGTAATAGGTGGAAGACGTGTAATACGTAAGCGTCATTGACGCGCCGGTATAAATGGTAGTTGGCGTTCCAGACCCCACCGTCATTTGAAAGTTGCCGTTATTAACTGCGTAAGTAACAAAACCCAGAACTCCGCTCGAATCGCGTGTGTAGAGTTTGCAACTTGTAGCCGTTGCATCTTGTACGTTAGCTCCGACAACACAACCTGAGTCAGTTGAAGCACACAGAGCTGCTCCTCGAAAAGCATTGCAGAGAGTAGTCGCCATTTGTTGGGCTTGCGCTTGGGATGAGGACATTCCCACACTCGCTCCCTGTGACTTCCACATGCTAATAAAAGTGGTTAGGATCGCGGACATGACTAAGCCAATGACGAGCACTGCAACGAGTAGCTCAATCATCGTATAGCCGCGTCGCTTCACATTCCTCCAGCGATGATATTGGTCGCCATTTGAAGGATTGTTGTGCCGTCTGACATTCTCGTGGGAGTGACGACGATCGTCCGCAAAGTTGAATTCTGAATGGTATAGGACGTGCCTGAGCCAACTTGGACGCCCGAATCTGTAATTGTTACAGATACTGAGAAGTATGCTCCTGTCGCAGAACTACTGGCAACCTGAGCTCCGCCAAAACTGTAGTAGCCGGTGCCGCCACTCGTCCATCCAGTTGTTGGAAGATAGGCTCCAGTCCAAGTACCCAACTGGGTGCTCGAATTATATGTGCCGGTAGGCAAGTTCAAGGGGCCGTAAACTTTAGCCGTTTCAAGTACGGCTCGGTCGATCTCCTCCGCGGATGTTAACTCTGTGATCACCTTGCTTTGCTTGAATGTGGTGGACCATGAAGAAAACATGGCCACAACCGCAACTGCGAGGATCAGCGCCGCGATCAACGCTTCGATCAAAGAGAATCCACGGAGGGATCGACGACGATTCATTACTTCTTACACCAACTCAGGATCTTTCCACCTGAACATGGGTCAGAGTTGCAGTAATTGGATGCCTTATAGTTGAGAGTACAGCCGCCCTCGCACTTTAGCTTGTCTGTGAGACAGGATCCAGTGATCTTGGCGCAACCGCTTGATCGACTCGTCTGTCCGCATAGGTGAACCTGACAACCAGTCTTTGTCGAGTCACTACTTGGGTTGGATTGGCAACCATTACCGGTCGAAGCTGGGATTTGGTCTGGCTGCTTGGAGCAAGCATAGACTCCGCAGTGATACTCGAAGTCGTCATTGCGAGTGTTGCCCTGCCAGTCATTGCAACCCGAGGGGCGCTTGAATTGGCACTCATGACCGTCTTTGCCGAAGTACATTCGGAATCGGCCACAATCAGCGTCCGTCTCGCCAGCAGCTAAAGTGTTGGTAATCGGAAGCTGGATGCAATCGTCAGTGACGCTTGATCCTTTATCGTAGATCCAGAATCGAATCTGACCAGGTGTTCCGCCGCTTGCATAAGCCTGCGTGTCTGCGATCATTTCGCAGCTTGCGTCATAGGCTAGCTGGACGCTTGAGAAGTAGTAGTCGCCTGGCTCGAAGATAAGCGTCTGAACAGAAACCGTCGGATTCTGCCAATCCCAGGACCAATAGTAGCCTGACGAATCGTAGGTTCCAGGTTTGGTATTGCAGGTATTCCAGTCTGCATTGTTTAAAACAGTTCCGCAACCGCCAACGACCTTAGTGCAGTTTGAAGCTTTGATCGTAGAGTCCGTGGCGTCTGATCGATAGGTGTAAACCTTGTTTGCGTTATCGCAGTTGCTCTTTCGCCATGTCCATGCATCGTCGTCGCTGTACTCGTTGTGACCGCAAGCTTGCTTGATGATCTGAGCACAGGTGGGATAGACGTAAGGTTGCTTGCACGATACGAGCGTGCCTCCTGTAGCGACGTGACTTGAAGTGAACTGACCGTTGGAGTACGTGCAACCGTTCGCATTGATTGCCTGCGGAGCAGTGAATGTACTACCGGTTCCAGTGGACACCTGACCGTTTATACCTGCGGGCCCGGTTACTACGACGCTGGCGCTAGGAGCAACCGTGACGCCCGTTGAGTTACCGTTGTAGGAGCCCAGAGCAATCGTGCCATAAAGGTTGAACAGCGAGGTTGTCTGAGTCGAAACTTGAACGCGTTGCCAAGTCTTATTGACGTAGCCGCTAGCCGTGATATAGAACGGGCTCGTTACGCCGTCCCAGGCCGTAGTGCCTGCTGCATCGTTACTGCTGTAAACCCAGAAATTGCCGGATGAGAATCCTGGAACTGTCCCCGATCGACCCTTGATCGCAAAGTTCTCGCCTGGGTACTTGATCGTAACACCAACTGCAGCGAGTGGCTGAGACGATTTGAGCGAGATCAACGATTGGCCCTGGTTTTGGGCAATGTATTGCAGTTCGGAGTTAATTCCTGCGTCCGCTAGCTGGAGGGCGACCTCTGCTCGTGCCTGAGACCATCCAAGTTTGCTGGACGTCAGAGTAACGCAAAGACTGGCTCCCAAAAGCATTGCTGTCGCTACAGAGATTAAGAGAACGGTTATCAGTGCGATACCGGACTCCCTCCGTCGACGAATCCTAATTTGAGATTGTTTCATTTTGCTTTATTTTACCTTGGTGGGATTTCAGATAGTTGTTAGACGGTTCATGTGAACTGCCAAGTTGTCACGCTTTAACGTTTTGTCCGATCAAGCCCAAGAATGCTTTTAGTGTAAGCGAAAAAGTTGAAGACACCCAAAGTTAGCTAAGAACTGTGAACCGATTCACCAAATATTCGCCTTCTTCCAGATGCATCCGAACGATTTCTATTTTTCCTACCCGACTTAACCATATCCAGCCACCATTTCCAGGTCACACCTTTGCGTGACATTTCTTTACAGGCTTGAGATTAGGTTCAAACTTCATTAAATCCACCGAGACAGAGCTAATCTCGACGCCCGATTTTCACAGATTGCGCATAAGCCCATTATCGGCTTACTCAGAGCAGAACTTTCTAGCCCTTTACCGTAAAGGAAGTGGGAGTCCATGGACCGCAATCGGTTCCGGCCACCGCGGTTACCGTTGCTGAGTTGGAATTGGTTGTGATGGTGTATCCGCTCGTTGAGTTGGTGCACGGATTGACAGGAAGGGAGCCGCCCATATCGGCTGCATAATCGGCAACTCGAGTGTCAAACGTTCCGCTGGAGATCGCTTTGGAGCGAACGGCTGCTGCGAGCGCTCTTGCATTCGCATTGGCTGTTCCTTGCTGAGTTGACTGAACAGCGCTAACATAGACGGGCAAAGAGATCATGGTCAGAACGCCCAGGATCAAGATCACTACGAGTAGTTCGACGAGTGTGAAACCCTTCTGAGATTTGATGGTCTGATTTTCTTTCATCTTTCTTTGCTCTGCTCATCGGCTTCGGCAACTCCCGAATAGGTCCAATGTGTCTGATGAAGTTAGTATCGGACGATTACTGGGGAAGCCAAAGGGTCCTAGTGTCATCTTGGGGCTTTGATCCTGGGACCACGACCATTGATGCTTGCTCCCAATTGAGATACTGAGGGCGCAAAAAAAGCCTCTATCCAAGAAGGAGAGAAGCATTTTGGAGTTCTTGCCAGTTTCTGAAACGACTAAAGCGTCAGGGTGTACGTAATTGGAGTCCAGGTCCCACAGTTTGTTCCGGTAGATGCGACGATGGTGGCAGAAATAGCTGTTGCCGAAATTGTGTATCCCGTAGAGTTCCCAGTGCAAGGGTTTACGGGAATGTTGCCACCCATGTCGGTCGCATAGTAAGCAAGGCTCGTGTTGTACGAGTTTAATGAAACGCCTCTCGCCTGAACATTAGTGGCCAACATGCGTGCGTTTGAATTGGCTATGCCTTGCCTTGAGGACAACACAGACGTGATGTAGGAAGGCAAAGCGAAGTAAGAAAGAATTCCCAGAATGAGCACCACAACCAAAACTTCAATGAGTGTGAACGCTCGCTTTTGATGAGCGAGTTGTTTTTGAGTATGCATCACTCGTAAATGTTACAGCAACGGATTTGGCTATGCAAGTAGCAATTTTCCGCGACATGTCAAAAAAGAATATATTATGTGTCTTTCTTCGGGAATCGAATATGGCATTTAACAATCAATCGTAGCCTTAACTCGTTTTTCTTGAATTTTGGTGATTTTCTAGCTTAGTGTGTGGCAGACCTGAGTTAGGTTTCGAGTAAAAATTTGACTGTAAATGGAAAAAGCTCTCTGCTCCCACATGGGGGAGCAGAGAGCAATCGACATGTCTCGTATGAGATCTTAGAGTGTGAGTGAGAACGTGGTTGGGGTCCAAGTTCCGCAGTTGGAACCAGTTGTAGCAGCGACGGTTGCAGTTGTTGCAGTTGCGGTGATCGTGTAACCGGTTGTGGTACCTGTGCAAGGGTTACTTGGCATCGCACCACCCATGTCGGTAGCGTAGTCAGCAAGCGTTGTGTCGTATGCGTTAGCACCGATTGCTTTGGACTGAACAGCCGTTGCAAGTGCTCGTGCGTTGGTGTTAGCAGCGCCTTGTC